>JBHGXS010000010.1:0-2622 GCA_041920565.1 Bacillus sp. (in: firmicutes)
CCTTCTTTAACTAAAATGGTTAACCAGAAAAATCTGGCTGACCTTATAATACGAACTGCAACAATTCCCCTCCAAGCTTAATAAACTTAATTTTTTAGGACATTCTATATAAGCTGCATAAAAATCTTGGAGGGAAACCAATGCAAAAGAAACTCTACCTATGTGCATTGTTGATGGTTATCTCATTCTTCTCTTCTGACCAAGAGAGCTTCCTTCCTCTTGGTTTTATTCTTTTAGAATAATACATAGAAAGATGCGCTCAACCATTCATAGTATGGCGGCATTTTCTTTTAGCTGCGTCCACACCAGTTCTCGTGTTACCCCTTTTCATTGAACAGCATCTGTTTGTACCCCTTGATGCTTGGTTATAGATGGCTCAGCATCAAATATTTCTCTTTGAAACAACATTGTGCACATGCATAGTACGAACGAAAATCCCGTGATGCACATTGCCCCAATGGATACAGTTACACTTACATTCCCAACTTGGCCCGCAAAGCCTACCGTCATCGTCATCACCACTTGCATGACGCTTTGAAACAGGCCGAAGACACTTCCTGCTCTCCCCATAATTTCAACAGGAATATTATTTTGATACATCGTCATAAACCCTGTATTCGCGATGGATGAAAAAATGCCCAATACAATAAACCCAAGCGCCGCAATTGAAAATGCAGATGAAAAAGCATATACAAGATACCCGATTGACATTAGCAACATTCCTATGCCGATCATATATTTCGTTTTCATATGCTTATGAAAAAGGGAAACCAAAATGGAACCTGCTACATATCCGCCTCCTGTTATACTTACTAACAAGCTGTACTCTGCTTCCGTCAGGCCAATGACTTGCCGGGTAAACACTACTTCTTGTGAATCTAACGCTATCGCAAAAATGATGGAAGCTTGGAATAAGACATAAATGATAATGAAATGTTTGGCACGTGATGCAAATTGAAATACAAGTTTCCAATCCTTTCGCAACGTATCCAGCAAGTATGTTGTTTCAACAGTTAATGAAGATTGATTCTCAAGATCAGGCAATAAGGAAATGATGATCGCCGAAAGGAGAAACGATACGGCATTGAAGTAGATTGCTATATCAGGTGAACTATAAACGAGCAAGATTCCTGCAATGGCAGGTCCGACTACCAAAGATCCTGTTGTGAGTAAACTATGAAGTGAATTGAATTGTTTCCTGTTCTCAGGAGGAACAAACATGGTGATGTATGTAGTGGATGCTGGATTAAAAAACGAACTAGCCATACTGATGATAAAGAGACAAACGTACATCCCCCATAGCGATGAAGACAAAATAAGCGGAATAGCAGCAACAAGCAACGCTCGAATCATATCTGTACTCATCATGAGACGGCGCTTATTGACTCGATCAATCAAGCTTCCCGACCAAAATTTCGTACATACTGCCGCAATCGGTCCTATAATCCATAATCCTGCCACTGCTGCAGGAGATCCTGTTTGGTTTAACACCATAAGATTAAGAGCCACAAGATACACAAAATCCCCTAAAGTGGATATCCCTATCCCCGATAACAGCAACCCCATCCTCTTCCAATCCCGAGCTTGAAAATGCGCTTCAGGCGTCATTTTGCTTCTCTCCCTTATCTTCGGATTGTTTTTTCAGAATGCAAGATACAGAGTATTCCTGCCGGTCCGCCTCATCGTTTTGGACCCTATTCTCCCATCTCATCAACAGTTGTTCGAGCTCCCATAAAAATTGTTCGCGTTCTGTTTCATTCAGTAATACATGCGTGGCAACATTAGCGTTATATTGACCGTCTGTTTGAGCCTGCTTTACAATAAATCGCGTTGCTTTTGCTTTATAGTACTTTTCAATGATGCCCCCGTTTTCTCTTGTTTCAACCAAGTCTACAATGCCGCCTTTATGCAGCAATTGGATATGATAATGCACGCTGCCGGGGGTTTTGTTTAACCGTACGGCCACTTGCTTTGCGGTTAACGGCTCCTCTTTTAAAAGATGAAGGATCTTGATTCGCAAAGCATTCGCTATCAACTTCTGTTGATCGACCGAAATGACTAATTCATTGCCCTCAGTATCCATGGAATCCCTCTTTCTCGCGATCTAATTTTATTGTATATTCTAATTTTTTAGAACACAAGTCGCTTGATAAAAAAATTGCTAGTAAGTTCAATGACACTACAACGTCATATGGATCTACATCTGCACATAAGGTGTTCACATATTTCTGCACTGCGGGTATTCCTAAATAAAAAGCTGTTAATGTTAAGTAAATCGATAACGCAATGTTCGGAATTTGAAACGAGGCATGTGTGACTTTCGCAGCTCTTCCTTTTTCAAAAGGCTGTTTTCGCAAATACTATTGCTTTTGAAAAGAAAGGAATTTTAGTTTATTAAGAGGAATATTATAATTATAAGATATCACTGGTGTTGCATAAATTCTGTTTGAAAATTCAATCTATTTGTTCTGATGGTTTAGAGCCAAAAAAGTAAATCTTCAATAAAGGTGCCCTATCCATTTGGTTTTTATTTACAATTAGACTGGAGTGACAGCGACAGTTTCCTTATTAGGGAATGGTTTTTGTCTCGATTCTCCGAAGCCAAGTGGCTGCTGGTTTCCA
>JBHGXS010000059.1:0-2679 GCA_041920565.1 Bacillus sp. (in: firmicutes)
TGTAGCAACAGCAGATGGCTCTTACGGTACAAAAGGATTTGTTACTGATGTCCTTACACAGTATGACATCACATTCGATGTACTGTATTCTTGCGGACCGACACCGATGCTTCGAGCGTTAGAATCCCGCTACCAAAACAAAAAGGGCTTTATCTCTCTTGAAGAGCGCATGGGCTGCGGCATCGGGGCTTGCTTTGCATGCGTATGTCATTTACAAAACGATCCCAACGGTCATTCGTATAAAAAGATTTGCAGCGACGGGCCAGTATTTCCGATTGGGGAGGTAGTGCTGTGAGCCGATTACATGTAGAATTACCGGGACTTTCTTTAAAAAACCCGATCATGCCGGCATCCGGATGCTTCGGATTCGGGCGTGAGTTTGCCAATCTTTATGACCTGAGCATCCTTGGATCCATTATGATTAAGGCAACTACAGCTCAACCGCGATTCGGAAATCCAACGCCTCGTGTAGCAGAAACGCCGGGCGGCATGCTAAATGCGATTGGGCTGCAAAACCCGGGTCTTGATAAAGTGATTCATGAAGAACTGCGCTGGCTCGAGCGATTTGATTTGCCGATCATTGCCAACGTTGCCGGTTCTCAAACAGAAGACTATGTTCAAGTAGCGCAAGAAATCTCAAAAGCGCCTAACGTTCACGCGTTGGAGTTGAATATTTCTTGCCCGAATGTAAAAGAAGGCGGCATCGCTTTCGGAACAGTACCGGAAATTGCCGCTGAACTAACGAGAAAAGTAAAAGAAGTTTCGGAAGTGCCTGTGTACGTTAAGTTATCGCCAAACGTTACAAATATCGTAGAAATTGCAAAAGCCATCGAGAATGCAGGAGCAGACGGTTTAACGATGATTAACACGCTTCTCGGTATGAGATTGGATTTAAAAACTGGGCAGCCGATTCTGGCAAACGGTACAGGCGGTTTATCCGGTCCTGCCGTAAAGCCGGTTGCGATTCGCATGATTTATGAAGTGAGTCAAGCGGTGAATATCCCGATTATTGGAATGGGAGGAGTGCAAACGGCAGAAGATGTTTTGGAATTCTTCTATGCAGGTGCAAGCGCGGTCGCAGTAGGAACGGCAAACTTCGTGGATCCGTTCGTTTGTCCGACAATTATAGAAGAACTGCCTCAAGTATTAGATAGATACGGATATGAGCACATTTCTGAATGTCAAGGAAGGAGCTGGAAGCAACGTGCCGCAATCGCTAATAGTCGCGCTTGATTTTCCAAGCAAAAAAGAAGTGGAACAATTTCTTGCAGCATTTAATGGAAAACAGCTTTTTGTAAAAGTGGGCATGGAATTGTTTTACAAGGAAGGTCCAAGCATTATCACGTATTTAAAAAAGCAAGGACATGCTATTTTCTTAGATTTAAAGCTTCATGACATTCCGAATACAGTGAAAAGCGCTATGAGAAGCTTAGCAAACCTGGAAGTGGACATGGTAAACGTTCACGCAGCAGGCGGAACAAAAATGATGAAAGCTGCCTTAGAAGGATTGGAAGAAAGCACTCCAGCAGGAAAGAAGCGTCCGATTTGTATCGCAGTAACACAGTTGACAAGCACATCGGAAGAAACAATGCAGCAAGAGTTGTGGATTGACAAACCGCTTGAGGAAACCGTCCTTCATTATGCCAAGATGGCAAAAGAAAGCGGTCTGGACGGCGTGGTTTGCTCAACATTAGAGGTGCCGAGCATTCGTGAGACTTGCGGGGAAAATTTTGTTACAGTGACTCCAGGCATTCGTCTTGCGTCCGATGAAGTAAATGATCAAGTTCGCGTGGCTACACCGGAAACGGCACGGGAATACGGATGCAGCTATATCGTGGTAGGCCGCAGCATCACGAAAGCGGAAAACCCGCTTGCAGCATATGAAACAATTCATCAACAATGGGAGGGTGTTCGTGTATGAAAAAAGCCATCGCATCTCACTTATTAGAAATCGGTGCAGTTTTCTTGCAGCCAAGCAATCCGTTTACATGGTCTTCCGGAATGAAGTCGCCGATCTATTGTGACAATCGCCTGACGCTATCTTATCCGGAAATTCGCAAAGAGATTGCAAATGGATTAGCAGGTTTAATTCGAAAACACTTCCCGGGAGTACAAGTCATTGCAGGTACGGCAACAGCAGGAATTGCACATGCTGCTTGGGTAAGCGACTTGATGAATTTGCCGATGTGCTATGTGCGCAGCAAAGCAAAAGGGCACGGCAAAGGAAACCAAATTGAGGGAAAAGTAACAGAAGGACAAAAAGTGGTTGTCGTAGAAGATCTAATTTCTACGGGCGGCAGCGCCATCACATGCGTTCAAGCATTGCGCGAAGCAGGCTGTGAAGTATTAGGAGTCGTGTCCATATTCACTTATGAGCTTGAAGCAGGAAAAGAGAAGTTAGAAGCTGTTAACATTACAAACTATTCTTTAAGTGATTATACTACTTTAGTAGAAGTAGCTGCAGAAAAAGGAATGATTTCAGAAGAAGACATGGAGAAGCTTGTTCAGTGGCGTGAAAATCCAGCTGATGAAGCTTGGGTGTTGGCTTAATGGAAAAAAAAGAAGCTTCCCGAAACGGATCAAACATAGTTTTTTTACAATGGGTTGAAGAGGAAAAATAAGCATGATCTTACTTATAAAATAGACGTGATTAAAAGTAAAACGTCTACAAGAAGTCGT
>JBHGXS010000063.1:0-16544 GCA_041920565.1 Bacillus sp. (in: firmicutes)
AAGAATACTGAATGATTATTGTTATCTAATTTCATTGATATAATAGCCTTTCTTTTGTCTAAGACTGATTATATCACAACGCAAAAAAGGAAACAACTTTAGGCTACGCCTAACCGAAATTCATCTCCCGCTTTTACTGATGCTGTCGCATCTTCACGTTTAGAAGTGGGAGATGAATTTCGGGACAATGTTAAAATAATCCGACCGCTTTTCCATCTTCATTTACGTCCATATGTAACGCAGCCGGCTTTTTCGGCAAGCCCGGCATAGTCAATACCGTACCTGTCAGAGCGACGATGAATCCAGCACCGATGGACGGTTTCAATTCACGGACCGTAATCGTAAAACCGGTTGGTCTGCCAAGCTTCGCCGCATCGTCAGAAAGCGAGTACTGCGTTTTTGCCATACATACCGGCAAGTTCCCCCAGCCCTCTCCTTCAAATTGCACAATTTGCTTGCGGGCTTGCGCAGTAAATTCTACATCGTCCGCACCGTATACTCTTTGGGCAATCGTGCGGATTTTTTCTTCCAGCGGAAGATCCAAATCATATAACGGAGCATATTTGTTTTCCCCTGCTTCAATGGCATGGATGACTTTTTCAGCGAGCTCCACGCCGCCTTGTCCTCCTCTTCCCCAAACCTCGGTAAGGGCCACTTCATAGCCTCTTTCATCACACCATCGCTGTAAGTATGTGATTTCTTGCTCTGTGTCCGTGATGAAGCGATTAATCGCAACAACAAACGGAAGCCCGAAGGATTGAATGGTTTCAATATGCTTTTGCAAATTTTCCATTCCTTTTGCAAGAGCCGCCACATTTTCTTCCTTTAATTGATCTTTCTCTACTCCCCCATGCATTTTTAAAGCGCGGATCGTCGCCACAATGACAACAGCTTCCGGTTTGATATTCGCGAGCCGAGCTTTAATATTTAAAAACTTCTCTGCACCTAAATCTGCGCCAAAGCCTGCTTCTGTAATGACATAGTCCGCTAATTTTGCCGCCATTTTTGTAGCGATGACGCTGTTGCAGCCATGTGCGATGTTCGCAAACGGTCCGCCGTGGATAATTGCAGGAGTGTGCTCTAATGTTTGCACTAAGTTCGGTTTGATGGCGTCTTTCAATAATAATGTCAACGCGCCTTCTACTCCTAAATCTTTCACCGTAACCGGTTTATTGTAAATGTTATACGCAACTACGATACGGGACAATCGCGCTTTCAAGTCTTCTAAGTCTGTTGCAAGGCAGAAAACCGCCATAATTTCAGAGGCAACCGTAATGTCAAAACCATCCTCACGCGGCACTCCTTGTAACGGTCCGCCAAGGCCGATGACAACCTTGCGCAACGCACGGTCGTTTAAATCCACACATCGCTTCCATACAATTTTACGCGTATCAATTTGCAGTTCATTTCCTTGCTGGATGTGGTTATCAATAAGAGCGGCAAGAGCATTGTTTGCCGTTGTAATCGCATGAAGGTCTCCAGTAAAATGAAGGTTAATGTCTTCCATTGGAATTACTTGTGAATATCCGCCGCCGGCAGCTCCGCCCTTAATGCCCATAGTCGGGCCAAGCGAAGGCTCGCGCAACGCGACAATCGCTTTTTTGCCGATTTTATTAAATGCCTGACCTAAGCCTACTGTTACAGTAGACTTTCCTTCTCCCGCCGGAGTCGGATTGATGGCTGTCACTAAAATGACTTTGCCGTCTTGCTTTTCCTTGAGACGGTCTAAAATATGTAAAGAAAGCTTCGCTTTATAGTGTCCGTACGGTTCGAGCTCTTGCATTTCAATATCCAAATCTTTTGCAATCTCCGTAATCGGTTTAATGGCTGCTTCTTGTGCAATTTCAATGTCTGATTTCACTATTGTTTCCACTGTCATCCCCGTAAGCCTCCTATGCTGTAATCCTTTTGATTGTATCATATTTTCGGAATTTACCGTATATTTTTCAATTCCCATCCTTTTCATTATTCGAGAGACCTAACCATTCTATCCGCGCTGTCATACGTTACAGGAGGAATAATTTATGGAAGCTTTTTTTCAAGAAATTCTTCCCCTTTTATACTCTTTTTTCCTAAGAAAAATTGAGCACGGGGCAGTCCTTTTTTGGTTCCAGCGCATCCATCTCACGCGTGATGTCTTTATATGTTGGTTTCTCATAATGTGCATGTTTTACCTGAATGGAATAGAATTGCACATAAAAGATACTAATTGCACTAAACCATCATTAAATTGCACCAATTTCATCATAATTGCACCAAATCAGCATACGTTTGCGCCAGACATAAGATATTTATCTGCATACAAAAAGCCTCAGCGTACGCTGAGGCCCAACCATTAATTTTTACGAAGCATAAATACCCACATAAAAGTCAATGCTTGCTTTAAATCCGCAGAGAGGTTGGACAAGTGCTTTTCGCTGACGCCTCGTTTGTATACTCCTAATCCATCTACAACATCAAACCCGTTTTCTTTTACAAGCTTCTCGAATTCCCACGGCATCATCGTATTGCAAATGACAGGCTTTCCATATAAACGCATGTAACTGTTTTCTCTCGGTGCGGCCGTCGGTCCTAAAATGCCGACGCAAGCCAATCCATTCGGCTTTAATACTCGCTTCACTTCTTGGATCGCTGCGAGAGGATGTTCGGTCCACTCTAATGCGTTAATAACCATTGCAACATCGAAGCTTTCATCTTGGATCGGCAGGGAGTTAATGTCCCCTTGCATAAAGGATAATCCCTCATGCTCTCCTCTTGCTTTTGCCCGCTTTACCATTTCCTCTGATAAATCGATGCCTGTCGCAATGTATCCTGCGCGGTTCACTTTATATGTTCCGTATCCGTCTCCACATCCGATATCCAATACTGTTGCGCCTTTTCCCACGTACTTTTCCAAAAAAGGCACGATCTCGCTGCGGCTGCCCGTATCCCACATTTCTTGGCTGCTTTGATTCCAAAAGTCAGCCCGCTCGTCCCACTTGACTTGCGCTGTTTTATGCCAGTTAAACGACTCCATCCATCATCCCCGCCTTTGCTTCATTTTTGCTTCATTCTTTTCATTCGACACAGTTTTTCGATTTCCTTGTGTCAACCACTCCCACCTACATTAACACTTAGAGCTAGGAGCTTGTAACTCTACTACACGTCATATAAACGGTTTTACAACCTCTGACCTCAAACGCAGGCTACTTTAAGCAGGCTGACAAGCTACCCAACAAAAAAATTCATGCTTCTTTTGTCATATTGTGATGGTACTCCATTCCCATTTGTTTAGATTCATTGCTCCAATGCAGTCATCATTCGATTTGTATTTGCAATTCGTACAACAAAATGTATGTGTTTTTTTGTTGCGGTTTTCGTTTGTTATATTTCCGCATTTTGGACATTTTTGACTCGTATAGGCAGGGTTAAACGCCGCAACTTTTACATGATTCAAACGACCTTTATACTCTAACATAACAAATTGTTAGTATAAGCCACATGAGAAGCAAAATTTAACGCTTTTTTAATAGCATGTAGAGCATTATTTAATAATGCTATATGAAGAAGCGCTGCAGGAAGTACAAAACGGAATGATTGCCGGCGCAACGGCGTTTAAAAGCAAAGATGGAGAACTATATATGCGCGGAATCGCAGATGGTGACCCGTCAAATAATTTGGATAACCATCCTTCGTTCTGATTGGGATAAAGTAACACTTATCGCATAGCGAAAACAACAAATACTAATGAATACCTCAGAATGAAAGTGAGGGATTCCAACAATGGATGGAAAACGCAGAAGAACTCATCATCGCGAGAACGGGTTAAAGAAGGAAGAATATGCAGCTGAGTTTGCTCCGAGCCGCTTCCACTTGCGAAAGCGGGAAGCAGTCCGGGCCTACGACTCAGACAGGATTGATGCCGGCTCAATTATCGGCTACGTTGCCTTGTTTCTTTCTTTATTCTCCATAGCGTTCTATCCGATTGTTTTCGGTATGCTAGGCGTTGCTTTAGGATTGCTTGCAGTAAGCTACGGGGCGAGAACGCTCGGGTTTACAGCTATAGGCTTCGGGGGTTTTTCGCTTCTGTTCGCTATACTATATCCGTTGATTCTATCGCTCCTGTATTAACAAAAAGTCACCAAGCCATACAGCTTGGTGACTTTCATCTGTGGAACAGCATAATATATCCGCAATTTTTGCAATGATAAGATGTGATTTCTTGAAATACTGGGTAATTCTCTTCTTCGCTTTGTTCGATGAATACCTTTTCAAATTTGTATATGTTTGGGGCCAATCCGAAGTCCTTCCTGGATCTGGCATACAAAGTTGATTTAAAAAATTCGGTTCCGTTACAGAGTACACATGTTTTTTCAGTCATATAATTTCCCCCTTGCCAGCAGCTTGTCTACTAACCACTATATGAGGAAAAATCGGAAACATGTGTCTATTGTTGTTCCAAGGAAAATTTTATGAACATGTTTAATACTCCCCATGCTTTTACAGTAATAGTGCGGCCAGATTCAGCTTGAAACGTTTTTTGGATGGTTGTATAAAACACGCGGTTGTTCACCGTTGTTTCCACAAGATTCAGTTTAACGTTCTCCCCCTCTTCTTTTTTCACACATGTAAAATCCGTGTTCGTACATTGTATGCGATGTTCTTTCGCAAGATACCGATCAAAGTCGGCTTCCGTCGGGCACGTCAAAATGAGCAGGGCCACAATTGTCAGACTAATGGCGCCAATCGTTAAAAACACTTTGTTCAAGACTATCCCTCCTTTGTAAAATCGGCTTAGTTTTTCACCAATCGCTCCCTCGTTGCAAAAATAAAAACTTGACCGATGAAAGCCAAGTTTTATCTTTCTAATACAAAATTCCAATCCTGCTCTTTTTTATCGTATACGAGCCAGCCTTTGTTATAGGCGTCACGTTTATGCTCGCGGAGATTTTCAATAATTTCATCTGTGGTCTCGAATGTTCCGATGACATAAACGGGAATTTCCAGCCCTTTTCTTGAGTCCGTTTTTTCACTTAAATCGATTAAAAGACCATCTTCTGTATAAGGAATCAGTTTTTCGGTAACTTCCCTTGTAACGGCCGGATACACTTTAGATTTCTGGAAAAGAGGAAAACGCTTTTTCATGCTCATTCCCAATTTATAAGGAATGACTTTGGCAAGAAGAGCGGCAAAATCCTGCGTTCTTCGATAATACACTTTATTATGCCATCCGTCTTCATGAGATAAGTAGACATATTTGTTCTTTAACAGCGGAAAAAACGGTTTTCCAATCGGTTCTTTTTTATGCGCCAAATATAAGAGTTCCGCAATTTCCGTCGGCTCTAGTTCATCTAAATCGTTCACGTCGTCGAAGTCGATCCAGCAAAACTCTCCGTACTGGGCGACATCCGCATCGACGAGCTTTCGCATGTTTTCTTCCTCAACATATTCAAAAAGGGTATGATAATTTAAATCAGTCCAGTCAAAATCGTGCTTTAACAGGAGCACATTTTGAAGCGGAGAAGGAATATTGTTTGCGAACTCCTGAAATGTTATACCGGAAGTAAGGAAACAACTGTTTCGCCTGTCTCCGTTGATGTATATAATTTCTTTTATATGGTCAGATCCTCCAGCCAAAGCAACTAGCCACCTTTTTCCAATTTAATACAATATACAAGAATTATTTTATCATGAAAGCAATGATAAACCTAGTAAAATAACGTTATAATTGCATATAATTATAATTACATTTTCGTTTCTTCTATTACAAATCCTTTACACACAAAAGAAAAACATTTTCATCCGCGCTTAGGGTGAAAATGCTAGACATCTACCAAACCTTAACCATCATTCTTTAACTAAAAAAAGACCCGTCATAAACAGGTCTTTCTTATTTAGATTAAATCTTGGTCGCTGATGCTTTGAGTCCCTGATTGGTTTTGGTTGTTTTGCGAGAACATGGACTGCAGCTTGTTTAACGTTTGCGGAGCTAAATCGATTGCTTTTTCAATTAAGTGTGTCGTTTGCTGCAGATGCATGATGTTCACGCCGTCTTTGTTTACTACTAGAAACGCTACCGGAGAAATGGAGACTCCGCCGCCGCTTCCTCCACCAAATGCGTGTGCATCTTCATGGTCATGATGGCGTCTGTCATTGCAAAAATCGCTTCCTCCCGCCCCGAAGCCAAACGCCACTTTAGAAACCGTGATGACCACACCGCCGTCTGCTGTTTGTACCGGTTCTCCAATAATCGTATTCACATCGACCATTTCCTTTAAGTTTTCCATCGCCGCTTTCATTAAGCCTTGAATTGGGTGTTCCATAACTTGTCGTTCCTCCTTTTGCTTATTCTTATCATTTCCTAGTTTTTCCTAAATAGATAGAACTAAACATCTTTTCCTGAAAAATGAAAAGGAACCTAAACACAAGGTTCCCTCTATAATTTCATCATTGCAATATAAGATAAAGAGCCGCTGCCAGCAAGTTTGGAATGCTGATCATAAACAATCCGTACGCATACTCTTTCCTTCCTGTTTGCGAATTTTTTCTTGTAAACGCGAATAAGGCGCATCCCAATAAAATAGCTGTAATGCCGATGCCCCCTGAAAATTGATATATGATATACCAATCCTGGATCAGTACTGAAATAATCCCCACAACGGCAGCAATACAAGCCCCGAGCTCCAAGTACTGCTTCATGGTTCTCCTCCCCTCTTCCGCTTTTATCTTTACACATAAAAATATTTAATTTTTAGAAAAATATTATATCAAATTCTCTTATTCTGCATTACTATTCTCTTTTAATGACAGCCGCTTATTTTCCTCACGCTTCAGCCAGCTGCGAATGCCGCGCCCTGCATACGGTTCATCTGCAAAACGGGGGATAACATGGAGATGGGCATGAAAAATATGCTGTCCTCCTGTTTCGCCGCTGTTCCATCCTACATTATATCCATCCGGCTTGTACTTGGTATCCAACAGCTGTTTGGCTTCCTGCAGCAGCTGATGCGTTGCCGTCCATTCTTCTTCAGTGAGATCGAAAACAGTTTCTCTGTGCTTCTTCGGTACAATTACACCTGAACCTTCCAGTACATCTTGGGGCATTTGCAGAAATAGACAATACTCATTTTCAAGCATTACTTTTTGATTTTCAAAGGTTTCGATACGGCAAAATGGACACTGTTTCATGATGATCTCCTTTCTTATCTTATGTCCCTATTTCTACAAAAATTGATTGTTTTCCTGTGGACAAACACAATTTTCGTGTATGCTTTTTTCTTTCTTGCTTCAATATATAGGTAGGTGACAAAAGATGGCAAAAGGAGTTTTTATTATGCAAATCAACAGGAATAGTGAAAGAAAAGCTGTCTTCTTAGCCTGTTTCCTTATCGCGCTTTATCTTCTTCCTCTCTTTGTCCTGGGTGAAAATGCACACGTTCGCGTGCACGATAACTTGGATTCAAATATCGCTTGGTACAAAGTCTTAAAGGAAAGCGGTGAAATATTCGGATCTGTTCATGCAACAATTCCGCAAGTCATGAACGGGTTGCCGCGCAATGTTTTCGGTACCGAATTCAGCTTATTGATTTGGCTCCATGCTTTATTTCCATCTATGGCGGCTTATGCAATCAGTCAAGCAATTGTCCGTTATATAGCTTTTCTTGGCATGTATCTTCTGTTGCGGGACTATTTCGTTCCGGTGAAGTCCGGATGGATTCGAATCGGGGTCGCTCTTGCTTTTTCTCTGACACCATTTTGGCCTTCAGGCATGTTAAGCACGATGGGACATCCGCTCGCTTTATGGGCCTTTTTGCATATCCGGTCGCACCATTCTTCCTGGAAGCATTGGATCACGATCATCTTATTGCCGTTTTATTCAAGCTTTGTTCTTGGTTTTTTCTTTTTCTTAGCAGCAATGGGGCTGTTATGGGTCTGGGATGCATTACGGTATAAAAAAGTAAATCTCCCTTTTTTAGGCGGAATCCTTCTGATGACCTGTCTATACCTTCTGATCGATTATCGATTTGTATATTCATTGCTATTCTCGCATGAACCGACAAGCCGAAGCGAATTTATTTCATCGCGCCTAGGTTTATGGCGAACAATCAGACTTATATTTAAAAACTTTGCTCTCGGTCATGGCCATGTCATGACGATTCACACCATTATCATTCTGCCGCTTCAGATTTTCGGACTTGCCCTGATTCTATATAAAAAACTATGGAAGTCTGAAAAATACTTTTTATTCTTTTTCATATTGAATTTTGTTTTATCTGCATGGTACGCTTTCTGGTTTCACAAAGGCTGGCAGCCGCTTAAAGAAGCCTTCTCTTTGCTTAATACATTCAATTTTGCACGATTTCACTTTTTACGCCCTTTAGTTATCTATGTGCTCTTTGCATTATCTCTTTCTCTGCTGTGGAGAAAAATCAACAAAGGGGCGGCCATTTCAAAATGGATGATTATACTGCAAGTCATAGTGCTGTTCATTTTTAATGATGAAATCCGGTATCGCTATTTCGGATCCCCCTCCTTTAGGGAGTTTTATGCGGTCTCTCTATTTGAAAAAATCGATCGATACATCGGCATCCCAAAACACGAATATAGAGTTGCAAGCATCGGTTTTCATCCTGCCGTTACACAATACAACGGCTATTACACATTGGATACATATAACAATTTTTATCCGTTAACCTACAAGCATAAGTTTCGGCGCATTATTGCAGGTGAATTAGAAAAGAATAAACAATTGAAGAAATACTTTGATACATGGGGCGGCAGATGCTACCTATTCGTGGATGAACTAGGGAAATGGTATGAATTTCGAAAAGACTCAAAGGTGAAGATCCAGCATCTCAACCTCGATACGGATTCATTTTATGAAATGGGCGGCAGATACATATTCTCAACTGTCCCTGTTGTCAATGCAAAAGAAAATCAGCTCCAACTTCTGAAGTCGTTTGAAGATGAAAACGCTCCTTGGCGCGTTTATGTATATAAAGTCATTCATTAGGCAAGGAGGATGCACCATGAAGGAACCGATTCTCACAATTGTTATTCCTTGTTATAACGAAGAAAAGGTAATAAAAGAAACCATCGGACAGCTGTCTGTCACCTTATCCAAGCTCATCCAGCAGCAAATGATCCATCCAAAAAGCAAGCTGTTGTTTGTCGATGACGGGAGTAAGGATTGCACATGGAAGCTGATTGAAGAAATCAGCCAGCTCAACCCTTTTGTGACCGGGATTAAATTGGCGCGAAACGTGGGGCATCAACATGCGTTATTGGCAGGGCTCCATAAAGCGGCGGAAGCCTCTGATTGTGTCGTATCAATAGATGCAGATTTACAGGATGACATCTCGGTTATCCGTGAGTTTATTGAAAAATTTCAAGAAGGCTATGACATCGTATACGGGGTGCGAAACAAGCGGGAGACCGATACCTTTTTCAAACGCAATACTGCATTATGCTTCTATCGTTTAATGGAGGCAATGGGAGTGTCTATTGTTTATAATCATGCTGATTACCGACTTTTAAGCAAACGGGCTTTAGAAGAATTAAGCCAATATCAGGAGCGGAATGTATTTTTGCGCGCCATCATTCCGATGCTTGGCTTTCGTTCTGCAACGGTTTTTTACGACCGGAAGGAACGCTTTGCCGGGGAAACAAAATATCCGCTGAAGAAAATGCTTTCGTTTGCGATAGAAGGCATTACATCATTCAGCACCATCCCGATTCGCTTCGTTACTTTACTTGGGGTGTGCTCCTTTTTAATCAGTTCTCTATTCGGCAGTTACGCGGTTGTTCAATGGCTGTTGGGACATACCACACGCGGCTGGACCTCATTAATGACCTCCATCTGGCTTATCGGGGGAATTCATTTAATGGCGGTGGGACTGAGTGGAGAGTATGTGGGGAAAATATATAAAGAAGTAAAGCGGCGCCCTCACTACACAGTGGAACACGATCTATTTTCAAATAAACTGCAAGCGGAGTCGTTTCCGGCACAAACGTTTCATGTAGAAGAGGAACAAACGTCATAAAAAAACTGAGTACGGGTAGCCCCGTACTCAGTTCTTTATCGGTTTCATCATACCCGCCATGCGGCGATATATGATTTACACCAAACTATTTGTCTCCATATAACAAAGAATGGTCACGACTTTTATTGTTGATGTTTTTGTTTAAAAATCTCTCCGACTGCGCCCAAGCTTCCCAATGTCTCCACAGCATTGGAGGGAATGAACACTTTATTGGCCGGTCCTTTAGCTACTTCTTCCAATGCTTCGAACGATTTGTAAGCAAGAACCCGCTCATCCAGTCCGGACGCCCGCAAGGCTTCAATTCGTTTTCTCTCTGCCGCGGCCACGATTTCAAGGGCTTTCGCTTCCCCTTCCGCTACTAACTCTTTCGCTTGGCGAATCCCTTCCGCTTCTCTGATAGCCGCTTCCTTATCCCCTTCTGCACGCAAGATTTTTCCTTGCTTATCCCCTTCTGCACGAAGGATCATATCTTGTCTCGCTGCTTCCGCCTCCAATACGATGGCGCGTTTGTTTCGTTCCGCCTTCATCTGTTTATCCATCGCTGCTTGAACATCTTCCGGCGGGTTAATATCGACTACTTCCACGCGCTCAATGCGGGCTCCCCATTTTTCAGTAGCATCATCTAACGCAACACGAATTTCAGCCGAAATTTTTTCACGGCCGGATAACGTTTCATCAAGCTCCATTTTACCGATGATTTGTCTCATTGTCGCGCTCGTTACGTTCCGCACGCCAAGCACATAATCTGAAATTCCGTATGTTGCTTTTTCCGGTTCAATCACTTGATAAAAGATAATGGTGGATATCGATACTTGCACATTATCACGGGTGATAACCCCTTGCGGCGGTACGCTGATCTGTTGAATGCGCAAATCATGAAACACGCGCACTTTTTCAATAACCGGCATCAATATATTCAAACCGGGGCGCATGACACGATGAAATTTCCCCAGCCTTTCTACAACTCCAACTTTCTGCTGCGGAACGATTTTCACAGAAAGCGCTGCAAATACAACAACTAAGACAACTATTAAAATGGATATAATCGTGCCAACCAATAAGTTCACTCTCCTATGCTCTATTGTTTATATTTCTTCACATATAAAACGGTGCTGCGCCGCTCCACAATCGTCACAGTTTCCCCCCGTGCAATTGGTTCGTCCGCAGTGGCGCTCCATTCATCCCCTCCTACTTTGACAATTCCGTTTACCCCGTTTTCAATATCTTGTGTAACAATTGCTGTTTTGCCAACCAATGTATCAACGGCATCACGATAGCCTTTTCCCATGCGAATTTTTTTGGAAATCGGTTTGGAATAAAGAATAAGCAACAAACTTACAATCGCCGCAATAACAACTTGTATCCAAAGCGAATCCGGCACGACAAATGCTGCAAAAGCCCCTGAAAGAGCACCCATCCTAAGCCATAGTAAGTAAAATGTTAAGGAAAGCATTTCTGCAATGAACAAACCGCCTGCAATCAACAGCCAAATCACCCAGCCTGCCAAGCTTCACACCCCCTCTATACGTATACGAAAATGCTAAAACTTATGTATGGATGTCCGTGCTGAAGCAAATGGGACAAGACAAAAAAGAATATGTCATTAATATAAATATAGTACCGCGCGAAAAATACCAGAAAAATTATAAATTTTCAGATAAATAATATAAGCACAGTAAAGAAAACTTGGCCGGCATCAAACTTCCCATGCCAACCTTAGTTCCTTTTGCGCTTAAGAAAATGCGGATTTTATATTTTTAAGATAGCAGTTTCTCCCATCTTATTTCATCGCTTCTTCCAACGTTAAATCATTCCGATACAGATACGTTGCATGCGGATTTCCTACATATCGAATGTGCCAAGGCTCATACGAATAGCCGGTAATTTTTGTTTTGTCTTTCGGATATCTAAGAATAAATCCGTATTCATGTGCGTGTTTCGCCAGCCATTTTCCTTCCTTTGTATTACCAAACGACGGCTGCAACTTAAATTTAACCGATTGGGAAGTAACGTCCACCGCAAGCCCTGTTTGATGCTCACTTGTTCCCGGTACGGCACTGTATGTCGCTGCCACAGCTTCTCCTTCTTTCTTTTTATACATGGCGTGAAGGGCGCTTTGGCGTTCAAAGGAGCGATACGCAGACACTGCAAATAAATAGATCCTATCCTTATCGGCTGCTTGAAACAGCTTTTGCAGAGCTTTTGCTGCCTCTTTTCGCATTTTCATCTTTTCCTTATCTCCTTCATACGAAAAACGGACTTTGGGAATGACTAAATCAGGAGGCGCATAGAAGTCCGGCAGCTTCCGGTTTTTATTGACCAGCACCAACATGGAAGTTGGATTGTTGACGACATGCATATCTCCTAATTGCTCTTTTATCGTTTTTGTATAGCTTGGAAATCTGACTTCTTCCTTTTTCGAATGCGATTTGACGATTTGCGTTTGGCCCTCACCTTGCTTAGGAAGCAGATTGGTTCTTGTTAGAAGCACAACACCGACAAGCAAGAAAGATAGAACGACAAGACTGACAGAAAGAATTCTATTTTGCATTTCTTCTCCCTTCTACCCCCGGGGGGGTGAAAAACTCTTGTTTGCCTGTTATATTTCGCTCATGCGGTTATATCTTCATTTTGCTTCTATTTTCAAAGATTTATAATTATGATACTTTAGTTTACATAATATAATTATCGTATCTAAAAGGACTTCTGCAAAATCATCAGCTTTTTTACGATGTTCCATTGCCGTTTCGCTATTCCCGTTTGAAACTGCAGTTCTTCTTGATCATGCTGTTCTTCCCACAAATAATATAAATTTAAAATTAAAAACCGTTCGATTGCATAAGTCAGTATGATTTGTTTATCGTGCGATGATAACTCTTTGCCGCTTGCTTTGCTGTACGCGTTTAAATAAAGCGGCACAAGCATGGAAAACTCTCTTTTTCTCTCCGAAAAATACTCGCACAAATAAAAAAGGGAAGCGCCTAAATCCTCATGAATGGTCGAATACCGAATATCACCAAAATCTAAAAGGGCTGCTATTCTTGATTTATTCATTAAAATATTGTCATATTTTATATCGCAATGAATGATGATTTTTTTATTGGCATGATAAAATTCCAGCAAAACAGGCTGAATTTCGTTATATAACTCTTTCATTTGCCTGTACAGCTGATAAGGAAAGGGATTCGCTTCTATGGTTAACGGCTGTTTCATCCGATAGGAAAGCATGGAGTGTTCTTCTTTTTCCCGGTAATACTGATGAGCTGGAAATGCTTTGCTCAATTGGTGCAGGCGCGCTTGGAGTTTCGCCATTTCCATGATTTGCGAAGGGGAGTAGTGCTGGATGGTTCCTATAATGAATTCAGATAAGGTAAAAAACAAGATATACTCCTCTTGTGTTTCTTTCATATAATAGTTTCCTTGTATCGTTTGATAGATTTCCGGAGCTGGAACCCCCTGCTCACGAAGATAATGGCTGAAAGCAAATTCCCGGATCATGATTTGTTCTATAAAAGGAGCCGCAAAATGACTTTCATGCATCGAATAAATTTTAAACACGAACCGGGCCTTCCCTTTTTCATGCAAAAATAAAGTGATGTTTTCTTGCCCTTCTGAAGAAACAGTATACTCATCGATCACAGCATTTATTTGAAACTGATTGACATACTGCTGAATTTTTTCTAATGTAAGCTGCTCTAAAAAAGCTGCATTTTTTCTGAAATACAAACTGTCCACCTCTTCAATTTGAATAGTAAATGATTTCTGCGGCTGAACAGGAAATTCCTTGTTTCCAAAAAAATAAGACGTGAATCCTCACGCCTTCTTAGTTTCTTATATTAGTAGATACATCCTTGTCTATTTTATATCCGTACTGTAATGCTGCTTTATAATAACTTACAAAAAAATCTTGAATAATGACCGGTGTGTTCACATCGACTTTCTCATACAGCCATTCGATATCTTCATTATGCATCCGGACACATCCTGCGCTGACAAACTTTCCAATCGATCTCGGGTTGCTGTTTCCGTGAATCGCATATACAATTCCCCTTGTTCCCGGCACTTTCAACCCCAGCCACCGTGTTCCAAGCGGATTTCTCGGATCGCCTCCCGGAATTTTCTTTTTATAATATGGACGATTTTTCAGTTTATTTGCGATGGGAAACTCTCCGCTCGGGGTCGGCTTGCTCGGCTTCCCTGTGGCCACTTTAAACTCTCTTACAAGATGACCGTTTTCAAACAGCGCCAGCTTATTAACAAAACGATTCAAAATAAGCAGCATGTTCGGGGTAGGAGAAAAAGCTTCCATTAATTCCGGTACGTTAAATTCTTTCACTTGCATGCTGTGTCTGGTTGCGCTGACAAAATGAACATCATATACCTTTTCATCTGGACGGCTGGAGGCAAACAGCCAAGCTGATGCTAAAAAAATTCCGGCCAGCAAACAATACGTGCAATATCCAATCATTCGTTTTCTTCGATTTCGCTTCCAGCGGCTTTCCATCTTCGGTGCTCCTTACTCGTTTGATGTGATATGCGACTTCAATGTTTAGAATGATCTTTTTGCAAAGTATCTGTTAAAATGCAACAACTTCAGAACTTAACCGTTATGTATAGTATTTGCGAAAAGCCTTTGCTAATGCGCTGCCAAATTTTACGTTTAAAACCAATTGAAAACGGATATATTTTCCATTGAGGTGAAAACATTGAAAAGCATCATTATACTGGCCCCTGTTATATTTTCGTTCCTGTTTCTTTTTTATCCTTTCAGTCCCGTAAACTGCGTCTTTTTCTTGATATCGCAGCTTACATATGCCTGTATGTATTCGGAATCATTTTATCCCTTTCCATTTACGATGTATTAAAAGAGCATGCTGTGTTTATGACAAAAATACATGAGGTATTATTGAATCCATTCTTTCTGGGTGCGGAAGCGTATGTTGGAATATATGTGCTCTATTCTGTTATGCGGGTAAGTGCAGCGGATTCGAAAAAGTGGTGCTTTGTTTGTATTGATTGCTGTTGTGAATGATGAACCTCCCCCGCTAACCGTTGCTTCCTATATAAGAAAAAGCCAAGGAAACCTTGGCTTTTTTCTATCTATTTCAGCAATTCGACCGTGTCACCTGTTTTTAAACCAGCTGCGTTTGCTTCATCTGTATCAATGTGCATATCAAGAGCATATGTGTCTTTGACCCTAATTAATACACGAGAAAAAATAAGTTCTCTATCTCCATTTGCCTTTACACTCACATATTGTCCATCCTGAACCTCGTACGTTTGGGCATCCTTTGGTGTCATATGAATGTGACGTTCCACGATGATTACACCTTTTTCAACGGTCATTTCACCTTTTGGACCAATAATAGTTATACCAGGTGTTCCTTCAATGCTGCCCAATGGGCGAATGGGCGGATTTATACCAAGATGGTAAGCATCTGTTTTTGAGATTTCAATTTGCGTTGCTTTTCGAATCGGGCCGAGAATACGCACTTTTGCAATTTCCGATTTTTCGGTTTTAATGGTGACCGTTTCTTCAGCCGCAAATTCACCAGGCTGTGATAATTCCTTTTTAACCGTCAATTCATATTCCTCTCCAAACAACTTCTCTACATCTTCTTTTGTTAAGTAAATATGACGATTAGAAACACCAATAGGAATCTGATTCATATATATCTCTCCTATGTCGGTAATATATCTAGTGTTACTTTCCCCTTATCGCTTGTTTTTAATCATCAGCCATTTATTGAAAGATTCTGTACTGCAAAGAATATGTAAGGTTGGTTTTTTGTAACCCTTGAATCAAAGGCAATTTTCCTCAATAAGTAGGCTAATTGGATTTCCTCTTCATAAAAAATCCCCTCTAACTCGTTACTCTAAGTATAAAGAATCACATCTTAGAGTGTCCAAGTTCGTTTTGGGGCTAAAAAGCCTTAGCTTAATAAGATAAAGATTACAAAATATGGAATAAAATAAGCAAAAAACAAGCAATCGCATGTAGAAACGACTACTTGTTTTATTTAATTCGGTTTAGCTTAAAGTTCATCGTTATTTAGAGCCACCCTCTCCCTAAACTCAACTTCCTCCCAATCTTTACAAACATCTACCCATTTCTTGGCAAATGAATATTGAAATATTTCATCACACGTCAATTCAATGGCAGAGTTCGTGCTTCCGCAAGCTGGGAAAAGGGTCTCGAAGCGCTTCATTGAGACATCCAGAAAGACATCGAGTTCACTTTTTAACCCAAACGGGCAAACCCCGCCTATGACGTGTCCTGTTTGCTCTAGCACTTCATCAGGAGTGAGCATGCGTGCTTTGAAACCAAATGTATGACGAAATTTCTTGTTATCAATTTTTGCATCTCCAGCAGCCACGATCAAGATAGCTTTTTCTTCTCCCCTGAAGGATAATGTCTTCGCAATTCGAGCAGGTATGACACCAATTGTGTCGGCTGCTTGTTCAACTGTAGCACTCAATGTTTCAAATTCCATCACATCATCTTCACGATTCCATTGTTTA
>JBHGXS010000024.1:0-12316 GCA_041920565.1 Bacillus sp. (in: firmicutes)
ATTCATCGAGTGAAAAAAATGAAACGAGAACGATTGGACTGCCACTTATACGGGACCTTGATTTGCATTCTCCTATCATCCAGTATGACGTTTAAAATGCGACAGATTCTCTATCAAAAAGAAAAAAGGGAGCTCAGTGAATATAAAACCATGTACATGGTAAGAGAAGCGTTCGTACCAATGTTGCTTGGCTTGTTTGAACCAAACGGGAACACTGTGTCTTTTTTAGACGGATTATACGAACTCATTAGAAAAAATGGAAAAAAAATCAAAACGATTCAAGAAAAGAAGTCCATTGGATATTTTAAAATCACTGCCATTTTAGTTGATCGCCAGTTTGTAGCCGATTAAAAAAAGAGAAATCATAGGGGGGTTATTTGGCATGGAAAAATAATGATTGGAAATACATACGTTAATAAAAGGCTCAAAAGCTGAAAGCTTTTGAACCTTAACTTGATGGCTATGGGGACACCCTCTTTTTATTAATATTTCGGCTCAAAGGTTTGACAGCATGTTTCTGCACTATTCGCAGCCAAGCTGTCCATTTGCTGTCCTTCCAACACGGCATTTTGATATGAATCATCAGAAAGGTTTGTAAATGCTTTTCCATCCGGCTGTACTATAATAGAAGCAGCTTGACAATAGTTGCCTTGCCCCCAATAAGTACAATTAGAAACAGAACATCTTACGTCTGGTATGAAGCATTCCTCCTTCTTTAGTAGTGTAGGCAAAGCTTACATGCCTTATGTGTTCCTTTTTTACGATAAATATGGTAGAAAGGCCCCCCTAATTGAACGAGGGAGATGAATGTCATTTTTAGTTTTTTCAAAAAATATATGGAACATTTTAACGCATAAAGTGAGAACTTGTTGCATAATCCAAAAGAGTCTATAATATGCACTGAGTATTTTTACTTTTTCAGCGGGGTTGAAGCTCGCAAAAATAATGGTATGATGAAGATATGAAAAAGGGAAAGAACGTAAAATACAGCGTTTTCATACAAAACATTGCAGGAAATGACAAAACATATACAGAATTAAGATTAAAGAAACGGTTTTGCGTTCAACAACTAGAAATTTTTTCATACAGGAGAGGATAAAAGCATGGATTGGAAGCAAACTTACGAGCGTTGGATCAATACGCCGCATTTAGACGAGGAACTTAAGCAATCCTTAGAAAAAATCAGCAAGGATGAAAAGCAGTTGGAAGATTGCTTTTACAAAAATTTAGAGTTCGGCACCGGCGGTATGCGCGGTGAAATCGGACCTGGAACGAATCGTATGAACATCTATACTATTCGTAAAGCTTCAGAAGGATTAGCTCGTTTCATTGAATCCTATGGAGAAGAAGCAAAACGACGCGGGGTTGCCATTGCCTATGATTCTCGTCATAAATCACCGGAGTTTGCAATGGAAGCAGCGAAAACTTTGGCTTCACACGGCATTCAAACATATGTGTTTGAAGAGCTTCGCCCAACACCGGAGCTATCCTTTGCGGTACGTTATTTAAACGCTTTCTCAGGAATCGTAATTACAGCAAGCCATAATCCGCCTGAATATAATGGATATAAAGTATACGGAGAAGACGGCGGTCAGTTGCCTCCGAAAGAAGCAGATGAAGTAATCGCCAAAGTATATGAAGTGGAAAATGAACTGGAGCTTTCAGTAGAATCAGAACAAGCATTAAAGGAAAAAGGCCTTATTAAAATGCTTGGCGCAGATATCGATGCTGCCTACGTTGAGAAATTAAAAACTATTTCCGTAAATCCTGAACTTGCGGAAGAAATGGGCAACGAGCTAAAAATTGTGTTCTCCCCATTGCATGGTACTGCAAATAAACCAGTACGCATGGGCTTAGAAGCACTTGGATATAAAAATGTTACAATTGTAAAAGAGCAAGAGCTGCCGGATCCAAACTTCTCTACTGTTAAGTCGCCAAATCCGGAAGAGCACGAAGCATTTACGTTAGCAATTAAATACGGAAAAGAAATTGACGCGGATGTTCTTGTGGCAACAGATCCTGATGCAGACCGTTTAGGAGTGGCGACAAAGAACTTAGAAGGTGAATACGTAGTATTAACAGGAAACCAAACCGGTGCTCTTTTCCTTGAGTACCTGTTATCACAAAAGAAAGAAAAAGGCATCTTGCCTGCTAACGGCGTTGTATTGAAGACGATTGTTACATCCGAAATCGGCCGTGAGATTGCTAAAGCTTACGGGCTTGACACAATTGATACTCTTACCGGCTTCAAATTTATCGGTGAAAAAATTAAACAATATGAAACAACAGGCGAATATGTTTTCCAATTCGGATATGAAGAAAGTTACGGCTATTTAATTGGAGGTTTCGTTCGTGATAAAGATGCTGTCCAAGCTGCTCTTATGGCAATCGAAGTCGCTGCTTATTACAAGAAACGCGGCATGACGTTATACCAAGGACTGTTAGAAGTGTTTGAAAAGTACGGTTTTTATCGTGAAGGATTAAAATCGTTAACATTGAAAGGAAAAGATGGAGCAGAGCAGATTGCGAACCTGTTGACATCTTTCCGCGAACAATCTCCGACTGAATTTGCGGGCCGCAAAGTAACTGTAGTAGAGGATTATAAAACAAGTATAAGAACAGCTGCAGAGGGAACAACAGAAGAAATTGAATTGCCAAAATCCAATGTATTGAAATATTACTTGGAAGACGGCACATGGGTTTGCTTACGTCCTTCCGGAACAGAACCGAAAGTAAAATTCTACTTTGGGGTAAAAGGAAGCAGCTTAGAAGACAGCGAAGCCAAGTTAAATGAAGTATCTGCGGCTTTCATGGAAAAAGTAAACAACAGTTTGATGAATAAAGCATAAAAAAACAAGGTCGATTTTTCGACCTTGTTTTTTTATTTATTTAATTCGTTAACCGGTTTCGGCTCATTAATTAAAAATTCTTTCAATGCTTCTTGATTTTTTCCGAAATCCAATTGCAATACTGCTCCTGCATGGTCATACCGTTTGTTTTCGTAAGAAGCATTGAGGGGAATACGCATTGTTTCCACTTCCGCAATCGGGTTTAAGAGTACGCTTCCGCCAATGGCGACTAAGGTTTGAAAGTCCATATCCGTATCAATATAACTCATCAATTCCTGTCCCACTCCAGGAAGCCTGAACATTCCTTCTAACGTGCTTAATTCGCTTGTAAAAGTATCTTTTAGTGCAGTGAGTACTTCTTGCTGCCGTTTGACTCGGCCAAAATCACTTTCAGAATCGTGACGAAAACGAGCATATGCTAGTAGCTCCTTTCCGTGAAGACGTTGTCTTCCTGGTTGAATCTTTAGGCCCATATCTTCAATAATTTCTTTTTTGATATCTACTTCAATTCCTTGAGGAGCAATCATATCGACAACTTTTACAAATCCTTTAAAATCGATAGCGAGGAAGTGTTCTACATCGATGCCGAAATTTTCCTTGATGGTTCGGCGAAGCAGGTCCGGACCTCCCAAGTAATAAGAAGTATTAATTTTATTGTACCCTTTGCTGTAATTTGGAATTTTTACATAAGAATCACGCATAATGGAGACCAATTTTGCTTTTTTGCTTTTAGGATCATATTGCGCGATTATTATTGCGTCAGAGCGAGACTGTTTCTCTCCTCTGGAATCTACACCGACAATTAAGACGTTCAATCGTCCTTGTTTATCCTTTACTCCGTGAAAGGGAACACGCTTATATCCTTTGGTCATATCTTCTATTTTCACATTATTAGAATGATCAGGAGAGGCATTTTCATTTAATTGACTACAGCCTGTTATCATAAAAAACATAAGGATAAGGGTAATCCACTTTTGCTTCAATTTGTATCACATCCTTAATAAGCTGTACCTTTTAGTATAAATTTAGTATGTGCAGGAAAAAGTAAAATATTCAATATCTTACTTAGTGCAAAAGCATTCGTTCCAATGAACGAATGCTTTTATCATGATAAAACTTTGGTATAATCTGACTTTATTGAAGTTGCTGAGCCAACTCTGCATTTATCTTTTGAGAGGCATGATCTATATATTGAAACATGAGCTGCAATTGCTTATCGACAGCAGCCAAATCGCGTTCGTATTTATAGGCATGTAAAAAATGTTCAATTCGTTTGGAGAACACTTCATCCTGTGTTTGCACCATTAAGATTAACAACTGCTCCCAGTTACAGCAATACGTATAATACAATGCTTTATCATAATCGGAATAATTGTACATCGTAAACCTCCTCATTCAGGAGTTGAGTTTAGTTTGCGACGGGAGAAGCAGAATTAAGCATGCAAGAATTTGTTAACAAATTGTTACATAATTTTGGTGAAAAGTGTGGTTAGATTATAGTGAGATTAATTTGCTGATTTTTGTATTTGATTGTAAAATAATTGGAAATTTTGCGGATAGAGGTGCATGTTCTTGTTTTCCCGATTGGAACATTATATTGACGGACGTGCAGTAAAAGTCTGGAGAATTACTGCTTTTCTTATAAATGTCATATTGTTTTTTGTATATGGAATTGTATGGGTATTGTTTGAAAAGATTCGACAGCCGCTGCCGTTACAAATAGGCATTGCAGTGATATTGGTTATCGTTTTTATTTTTACGGTATTTGTTCTTCCGAAATTAAGATGGCAACGATGGAGATATGCTATTCATTCTCAGGAAATCGACTTGCATCATGGTGTGTTTGTAACAAAAAAAACGTTAATTCCAATGATTCGCGTACAGCATGTGGATGTGCGGCAAGGTCCGATTATGAGAAGATACGGATTAGCTTCTGTGGATATTACGACCGCTGCTACAACTCATGTTATACCGGCAGTAGCGTACGAGGAAGCAGAACGGTTACGGGATCAATTATCAAAATTAGCGAGGGTGGCGACAGAAGATGTATAAACAAAATCGGCTGCATCCAGCAGTTATTTTGCTTACTATAGGAAAATATGTGCGGGCTCTTCTCCCGTTTTACATGATTATACTATTTAATTCATATGATATATTGCCTTTTAATCGAGTGATCAATACAAGTTTGCTGTTGCTGACGTTTCTGGCGTGCATCAGCATTGCTTCGGTAATCAGCTGGAAGCGTTTCTTATATGAAATCCAAACAGATCAATTAAGTGTTGAACATGGATTATTTATGAGAAAAAGGCGATTTATTCCGAAAGAACGTATTCAATCCATTCAGGAGTCTGAGGATATTGTTCACCGCTTGCTTGGTTTAGTAAAATTACAAATTGAAACAGCAGGAGGGAGCGGAGAACCGGAAGTTGTTTTAGGAGCAGTTACAAGAGAAGAAGCAGAACAAATTCGGAAGGAGCTTTCTCATCACTTTCTTTACAAAGACAGGCAGGAGCACATGGAGGCACAATTGGTTTCATTTCGTCTGTCCACCAGGCGGTTGCTATTTTTCTCGGCTACATCCGGGGGCATGGGAATTGCCTTATCGGCAGTAATCGGAATGTATTTTCAGATTGACGATTATGTGAATATTTCGTTGGATTTTGCAAATTTTGTTGCCAAAACCCCTTCATTTTATATAAGTTCCATTTTGCTGCTTGCTTTGTTTGTCTGGATAACAGGAATATTGATTTTGTACCAAAAATATTATGATTTCCAAATAACAAGAAACGATGAGGATTTAATCATTACAAGAGGATTAATTGAGAAGCGAAAGCTGACCATCCCGTTGCAGCGCATTCAAGCAGTCAAAGTAGAAGAGAACATTATACGGCAATGGTTTGGCTTTGTGACCGTTCGTCTTCTAAGCGCCAGCGGAGGAGCGGATACCAACGAGGAACTCAGCTTTATTTGTTTTCCGCTTGTAAAAAAGAAAGACCTTCCTATCATCTTCAAGCATTATCTCCCTGATTATATGTTTTGTTCTTTTATTCAACCTCTTCCAAAACGATCGGTAAAACCATACCTTTTCCGGGCTGCTGTTCCAGTGATACTCCTTTTTTTACTTTGTTTTTATTTTTTCCCTATGACGAAATATGTTGCGCCCTTTTTAATAGGAGCTTCTATTGTGATTGGATATCGACAGTTCAAAGACACGGGATGGATGTTGTTCAATCAGCAGCTCTTTATTGTCACACGGCGTTTTATCCGTACAACTGTGATTATAAAGCGAAGTCGTATTCAGTCATTGCAAACATACAAAACCATGTTTCAGGAAACACCCATGCTTTGTACGATTAAAGTATATGTGAAATCAGGTTTGGGAAGCTCCACATTTAAATTGAAGGATACGGATGATTCAGTAGGGAAAGCAATCCGGCAATGGTACAGCTATGAAAAATAAGAGGAATGGAATGGGGATAGGAGAGGCTGTTGGTATATCTCTTATTTAAACTTGAAACGAACATAAGAAGGAAACAACAACCTCTGCAGATTGAATTCTGCAGAGGTTGTTTATATTTGGGTTCGCTTTTTAGGTATCGGGAGTATTGCTATTATCAACGCATAACAGGCGTTCGTGCTCAGGTTCCACATGAATTAATACTTTAGCATTGTGAAGCGCTCCTTGAAGGTCTTTTTCGATTTGGTCGCACAATTCATGAGCCATCTCGATGTTCATGCTTGACGGTACGACGAGATGAAAGTCTATATGCTCTTCAGAACCTGAACGGCGTGTTCGAAGGTCGTGATATTCAATATAACGATTTTTGTACGATTGAAGAATATCGCGAATTGCCTTTTCCTCCGTCTCTGCCAGACCGGTGTCAACTAATGGATTAAAGGATTCTTTCACTAATTCAAAGGCTTCTCTCATGATGTACAGGGCAATAGCGATGCCTATAAGAGGATCTAAAATGGTCCAGTTCGTAATGTTGACAAGCAATAAACTGGCGGCAACTCCTAAAGAAGAATAGACATCCGTAAGAAGATGAAGGGCATTAGACTGCATAGCTACAGAACGAGTTTCCTGTCCTGCCTTTTGTACAATTTTCCCCACAGTAAAGTTGAGTGCGGCGCCGACTAACATTACGATAATTCCTAACCAAGGAAGATGAATAGGTGTCGGTTCAATAATTTTGTGTACAGATTCATATATAATCCAAACACCGGCTACAAAAATTAGAAGTGTTTCTATCGTCCCTGATACGTTTTCGAATTTTCCATGTCCGTACGGATGTTTTGGATCGGGCGGCTTGTTCGCGATTCTAACAGCAAAAAAAGCAATAACAGATGCTGCCAGATCCAAAGAAGAATGGATGGCTTCTGAAATAACCGCAACCGATCCCGTAACAATTCCAACTGCAAGCTTTAATAATACTACAAATGTATTGCTGGCAACAGAAAGACCGGCAATTTTGCTTGAGCGCACATACATCACTCCTAGATTTCGTAATGAGATGTATCTTCTATATAGTAGGAAGCAGGCAGTTCAAGTGAAACGGATAAAACTCCATACTATTAATATTTTGTTACAAAAGAAGATAATATGTAGGAAGAAAATACGAATGTAAAAGAAGCTGATATAAAATGCAAATATTAACATGCATACCTATATGGTAAAATAGTGGGTTTCATGTCGCTAGGAGAGGAAACTGCCTTTCATCCAACTTCTTGTTGGGCTGTTTTTACTGCTTTGCCTGCTTGTCTTTATTACAAATTCAACTTTTGAAGGCTAAAAGGACATGAATCCTCTGCCTTTTCCACAGTGGATTCATGCTGTTCGTTTCAAAATAATGATTCTGTAATTTCCATTAAGAAAAAGCCAACTATATGGTTTTACAATAGTTGGCTTCATAGATGTTATATGCTTTTTACTTTCAGTACGCGCATGGCGTTGAGGACAGCCAGGACAGTCACGCCTACGTCTGAAAATACAGCTTCCCACATAGTCGCAATTCCAAAAGCGCCCAATAAAAGAAATACTCCTTTTACCCCTAAGGCAAAAATAATGTTTTGCCATACAATTGTGCGGGTGCGTTTGGCGATTTTAATGGCAGATGCGATTTTGGAAGGTTCATCTGTCATGATGACCACATCAGCCGCTTCAATTGCAGCATCCGAACCGAGTCCGCCCATTGCAATTCCAACGTCCGCTCTTGCGAGAACCGGTGTATCGTTAATACCATCACCGACAAAGATTAATTTTTCTTTTGGCGATTTTTGCAAATCGAGTTTTTCCACCTCTTCTACTTTTTGATGAGGCAGTAATTCAGCATGCACTTCATCTAAACCAAGTTCATGTCCGACCGCTTCTCCGACTGCTTTTGCATCTCCCGTTAACATAACTGTCTTTTTCACGCCCAGTTCTTTTAACATGCGGATTGCTTCAGTGGAGTCTTCTTTTACTTTATCTGAGATGACAATATATCCTGCGTATTCCTTGTCAACAGCTATATGAACTAAGGTTCCAATCACATTCGGCTGTTCAAATGAAATCCCTTCTTTTTTCATAAGCATGGCGTTTCCGACTAATATTTCTTTGTTATTTACTGTTACTTGAATGCCGTGTCCGGAAATTTCATTATAATCTTCAAGCGCACTTTCATTTATATCTTTTCCATATGCTTTACGAATGGAAAGAGCAATCGGATGATTAGAATGAACTTCAGCCAATGCCGCATACTCCAATAACTCTTCTTCAGTACTGTTTCCTGCAGGATAAATGCCTGTCACATCAAAAACGCCTTTTGTCAACGTTCCGGTTTTATCAAATACTACGTATTTTACGTCGTTTAGCGCTTCTAAATAGTTTCCTCCCTTTATGAGAATACCGTTTTTAGAAGCACCGCCAATTCCTCCAAAGAAGCCGAGAGGAATGGAAACCACAAGTGCACATGGACATGAAATAACCAGGAATACTAATGCACGATAAATCCAATCTGCAAATGAAGCTCCTTCTACAATAAGAGGAGGGAGGAATGCTAATGCCGCAGCGGTAATGACGACAACCGGTGTATAGTAACGGGCAAACTTTGTAATAAAGCTTTCCGTTGGCGCTTTTCGGCTGCTTGCATTTTGCACAAGATCTAAAATTTTAGAAACAGTGGATTCTCCAAACTCCTTTGTTACTTGTACAGTCAAGACACCATTTTTATTAATAAATCCGCTTAATACATTTTCTCCCGGTTCCACTTCGCGCGGTACCGATTCACCGGTTAACGCAGACGTGTCGACCATAGAACTTCCGTCAATCACCTTTCCGTCCAACGGCACTTTTTCACCAGGTTTTACAATAATGATTTCACCGATATTTACCTTTTCGGGAGACACTTGTTGTACTTCATTCCCTATTTTTACATTGGCATAGTCAGGACGGATGTCCATAAGAGCGCTGATGGATTTGCGGGAACGATTCACGGCGATTCCTTGGAATAACTCGCCGACTTGATAAAACAGCATAACTGCAACCGCTTCGGGGAATTCTTTTATCGCAAACGCACCAAGAGTCGCAATAGCCATCAAGAAGTTCTCATCAAACACTTGCCCGCGAGTAATATTTTTTAGTGCACGGGCCACCACATCACCGCCCGCAATGAAATATGCTACTACAAACAGTGCAATTTCGAATGCCTCCGGCAGACCTCCAAAAGCAGCGATAGCGGTAAGTACACCGCCAATAGCCAGCTTCCAGATGGTTTTCTTTGTCTCTCCTGTTCCATGATCGTGATTCCTGTGCGTTTCTTTGTTAATCGCTACGACTTCCACATCCGGCTCCAGCCGATTTATAATTGCCTTTACTTGGTCCGTAACAATTTCCATTTGATTAGAATCTGCAACCTCAACTGTAAGATTTTTGGATACAAAATCCAACCCGCTTGCGGTTATTCCCGGTATGTTTTTTACTTGTGCATCAATTTTAGAAGCACAGTTAGCACAGTCCAATCCTTTCAGTAAAAATATTTGTTTATTAGAAGAACTTGTTCTCTTCGTTTTTTCTTTTATATGAATGTGCGGTTCCAGTTTTTTTACAATCTGCTTCGCTTCCGCCACCACTTCTTCTTTTTCTGCTTCGAGCGTCAATGTCTGCGTAGCAAAGTTGACGGAACAAAATGATACGCCATCAACTCCTTTGACGCCATTTTCAATTTTAGTGGCACAGCTTGCGCAATCCAAACCTTCTAATATAAGCTCTCTCTTTTTTGCTTTTTCTGCCATACTCGTTCTCTCCCTTGAGGTTGCTGTCACTCCTCATTGACGTGTTGGAATGCCTGATCGAAAATTTCTTTCACGTGATGATCTGCCAGAAAGTAGTACACAACTTTTCCTTCTTTTCGGTTTTTCACCAGCTTTGCTTGTTTTAGCACACGCAATTGATGAGAAATAGACGATTGTGTCATGCCAAGTAAATATGCTAAATCACAAACGCACATCTCTGATGTGAATAAAGAATGTAAAATACGTGTGCGTGTACGGTCGCCTAATACTTTAAAGAGTTCGGCTACATTACTTAAGCTTTCTTCGTTTGGAAGGGTTTCTTTTACTTTTGCGATGACTTCTTCATGAATCACAGTTTGACTGCAGGACTCGCTGCACACTTCTGCTTTATCTTCAACCATTGTCGTTCACCTCTCGGATATGAATATATGAACAATTGTTCATATATTTAGTATATGCTTTTACTTTTTAATGTGTCAATGAAAGAAAGAGGGAGACTGTCAAAATTTTTAAATCAGCCGGTGTAATTATTGTTCGTCCTTTCGTACTAAATGATAATTCAAATATAGTTGATGCTTTGTTGCAATACGAATGATGAAATTGAAAAAGGGTAGAAAGATAATGGAGCACTATCGTTCTTTTTTGGTATCGGTTGAAGTATACTATTAGTTATTGCAGAATGCGGTTCAAATAAAAGGTGCGTCCACTTTAGAAATTCGTCAATATATTGATGAACAGTATAAAGAGCGATATGCAAAGTCGACACCGACTCCAATGACGAGCGCATAAATAAATACAGAAACAAAAGACATTCAAGGGAGCACTCGCATGTCTTTTTTAATGATGGTGCATAAATAAATCAAAGTATAGTTTTACAATGATTGCTCCAGCAGAAGAATACAGGAGAAATGGAAGAAAAAACAATTTCTGTTTTGCTTTCCACAACATTTCATGTATTGCAACATAACTAAGAGTCCCCACAGCACTTCCCATGATGATACCTTGTAAGTGATTGGCTTTTGTTTGGATGGCCCCGCCAATGAATACTCCCATTCCTAACACGAAAGATAAGATCAGAATTGTCAAAAGGAATGAGGTAAGTTTTGAAGGTGTGAATAGGAAAGGAATAATTAATGCTAATCCTTCTGGGATATGATGAAAAACAACTGCCAGCAGCAAGGAGGATGAAGTTTCTTCATTTGTAACCATGGAAGATCCGAGAGCGATTCCTGTAGGGATGTTGTGAATGCATATAGCGAGCGCTAAAAATAAAAAAGCTTGAAATGCTTGTAAACTTCTTCTTTCAGCAGTTGAACTGTGAAAGTATGTATCGATCAACATCATAAATAACAATCCAAATGTAATGCCCAGACCCGGACCAGCAGAATGATATGCAGAGAACGTTTCCGGGATGAGTTCTAGACAGAGTAAACTAATTAATGCCCCGCCACAGAAGGCGTATAATCCGTACATTTTTTCCTCTATTAGTTGTTTTGTAATAAATCCAACAATTCCTCCAAACAGAAGTCCTCCAAATGCAAATGTGACCGCTGTTAACGGTAGCATAAACAGATCCATCTCTTCACTCCCTAGGTAATAATTGTTTTCTTTTATCATATTAGGATGATTATAAGGTTAGTCCATCGTTTACAGCTGTGCGTAATAAATATAAGTATTTTTTATATATTGATATATAAATATTTCGTGCAGTCTGCTGCCAGAGTTCGTGATTTGCCTGCACGATAGAAGAGTTCAAACACTTCATATTTTCATTTTATCAGTAACAGTTTGGATAGGAGTTATTTTCCTTTAATATTACAACGTTTACTATACTATATAGAGTATCTATTTAATTATCCTATTGTAGGAATAGATGAGTTTTGGGGTAAATACATTTGGATGAAATTTTGAGGCATTTCAATATTAATAAATTTTTTAACATTGTCCCGAAAGAAGTCTCCCACTTCTAAACGTGAAGGTGCGACAGCATCAGTGAAAGTGGGAGATGAATTTCGGTTAGGCGTAGCCTAAAGTTGTTTCCTTTTTTGCGTTGCGATATAATCAGTCTTAGACAAAAGAAAGGCTATTATATCAATGAAATTAGATAACAATAATCATTCAGTATTCTTGTTGTATTATCACCTTGTTTTGGTCGTGAAATATCGTAGAAAAGTGATTGATGATACTATATCTGA
>JBHGXS010000080.1:0-14648 GCA_041920565.1 Bacillus sp. (in: firmicutes)
TTGTTATTTTAGATAAGGAATAGGATCAACTGCATTGCTTTTTGCTTGGTTCCATTCACCCGCATGCAGTTCAAAGTGCAGATGCTGCCCAGATGAGCGGCCGGTGTTGCCCATAAGTCCGACTTGCTGTCCTTGCTTTACGGCTTGGCCGGCTGAAACGTTCATTTCACGCAGGTGTGCATAAACGGTTGTGTATGTTTTGCCGTTAATACGGTGTGAAATGAATACAACATTGCCATAAGTGCTAGAATAATAAGCTCGTATAACTGTTCCGGATGCAGCAGCAACCACAGGAACTGTTCCTGGTTTTGCAATATCGATTCCTGCATGCAATTTGCCCCATCTTGACCCGAATCCCGATGTAATGGCCCCGGAAGCAGGTTTAATAAAACCGCCTGGATTTACTGCCAGTGATGAACCTGCAGATGAAGCTGTTTGTTCCTCATGCATGGATTGTTGTAACGTTTTTTGTTGGGCTTCTAATATTGCTTTTGCTTCTTCAGCATTTTCCATTTCCGCTTCTGTTACTGCAAGCTTTGCTTCCAATTGCTTTACAATGTCATCTTTTTGTTTTTGCTGCTGTTGTAATTCTGCTTGCTTCGTTTGCAGCGCAGCTTCATGTTGAGAAAGAGCCTGTTGTTTATTTTCTATTGCTCTTTTTTCTTTTTCCAATTGTTCTTGGTCATTTTGTTGTTCTTTTAAAATAGCAGTATCAGAGTTCAGAATAAGATTAACAGAATACATGTTTTGAAGAAGATCAACAATGTTTTTGGCATTTATCAATACTTCTGCTACAAGACTTGTACGCGGTTGTTCTTGAAGAGATGTTAATCTTTGTTTTAGAATCTCTTGTCGATTTGCAATGCGAATCTGCAACTCTTCAATTTTTTGTTTTTTCTCTTCAATAGTCATTTTTAATTCTTCTATTTCTTGAGTTGTTTTATCAAGTTCTTCTTGATTTTTCGCAACAGCTTCGTCTAACTCTTTCATTGTTTGTTGCAACTCTGCAATCTCGTTTTCTAATTGTTGTTTTTCAGCTTGTTTTGTATGCAGTTCGGCTTCTTTATCTTTTAATTGACCTTGAATATTATTTAACTTTTGTTGAGCGCTTTCGGCATGTGCATATGGGATCGCAGGTGATGCAAGGAGCATACCTGCGGTGAATAGACTGAAAAATGTCGTTTTTTTCTTCATGTTTTGTAATCCTTCCTTTCTGAAAAGGTTATACCACAGAAAGGAAAGATACTGAGTCATTGTTTTCATAATGTAAAAAAGATGTAATAAAAAAGAGGAAACATGTCATTTTTTTTGCGGCCATGTTACGTTGGCTGGACAGTTTGAAAATAAAGGATTGAATATTTATTCTTATTGAAAAGCGTCGTGAGAAATGAACAAAAGCTTCATTTCTTAATCATCCGCAGATTTAAATATAGCTGTCATTTGTGAGGAAAGATTGAAAGGTCTGTGAATTATTCCAGGAGACTAAAAAAACATTGACATAAGATGGAAAATGTGAATAAATTAAATTGTATTCCACTTTAGAAAGGATGAACTTTGGAGCGATGGACAACTAATCCTATGAAGAACAGCAAAAAGAAATATAAATTTCTTTCAGTTCTAGACGGGATTGGTCTGCACTTTTTAGACGGTGCATCACGCTCAAGTTATGTCTTTTCATGTATACGGAATACGTACATCTTTTTGGGCATACCATTCGAGCAAACCATCCTCTCTGGAATGAAACAGGGAGGTTTTTTTATGCTTATTTTAGAAGCACATAATATAAAGAAAACCATTGGGGATAGAACGCTTTTTGAGCTGCCTCATGCAAAACTATATATAGGGGACAGAATTGGGATTGTAGGAAAAAACGGCGCCGGAAAAACAACGTTGTTGCGTATTTTAGCTGGGAAAGAGGAATTTCATGAGGGAACTGTTTCACGATACGGACTGTTTTCTTATATTTCTCAGCTTGCTGAGGAAATGCTTACTGAAGTAGAAGGGAAGCTTGCAGAAAAATACAATGTTACTAGTCAATATAAAGAAACAATGAGCGGCGGGGAAAAAACACGATTGAAATTAGCGCATGCGTTTAATCAGTCGTCTCATCTTTTATTTGCGGATGAACCGACGAGTAACCTAGATATTGAAGGTATTAAATCGCTTGAGCAAGAAATGAAGCAGTATAGGGGCGCCATTCTTCTTATTTCTCATGACCGCAGCCTATTGGATGCAGTATGTACTAAAATATGGGAGATTGAAGATGGGAAAATAAATGAGTACGAAGGGAATTATTCAAATTATCGTCTGCAAAAGGAAGAGCAACTAAAACGCCACCGTTTCGAATACGAGCAATATGTAAAAGAGAAAGCACGTTTGCTAGAAGTGAAAAGACAACGAGAACAACGAGCAAGCAGGATGGATAAACCGCCGAAACGAATGAGTCCCAAAGAATACCATTTATACACGGCTAAAAAAGGAGCAAAAAAAGCCAGTGTGGAGCGGGCGGCAAAAGTAATGGAAACTCGCTTAGAAAAACTAAAAAAAGTAGAAAAGCCAAGAGAGTTGCCAACAACGAAAATCGATATCCCAGATCATTTAAAGCTGCACTGCAAAATCGTTATTTCCGGAACCAAAATCAATAAAGAGTTTTCAAACAAAATTTTATTGCGTAATGCTCAGTTTCGTGTATCCAATGGAAAAAAGATAGCTTTAATCGGAAATAATGGCAGCGGAAAAACAACATTATTGAAAATGATACTTGAAGGCGACAAAGCGATTGAACGTGCTCATGGCGTCAAAGTGGGCTATTTCAGCCAAAATCTTGATATACTCGATCCGCAGAAAACCATTCTAGAAAATGTAATGGAGAGCAGTATATATTCAGAAGAAGAAGTCCGCACTATTTTGGCCCGTCTTTTATTTAAGCGCAAAGATGTTTATAAGCAAGTAGAAGTGCTCAGCGGGGGAGAGCGAGTAAAAGTCGCATTTGCAAAAGTGTTTTTGAGCGATATGAACGTACTTGTTATGGATGAGCCGACTAACTATTTGGATATTGAATCATTAGAAGCGTTAGAGCAAGTGTTAAAGGAATATGCAGGAACAGTGCTATTTGTTTCTCATGATCGGCAGTTTGTAAATGAATTGGCGGATGAGTTGCTTGTTCTAGAAAATGGTGTGTTAACTCAGTATCAGGGCACATATAACGAATGGCAACAAAAACAACAGGGAAATACAGAGCAGGGAGACATAGCATCACAAATTTTAAAATTAGAAACGCAATTAAGCGATATTATTGGAAGATTAAGCATGCCTTCCAAAAAAGATAATGTAACAGAATTAGATAAACAGTATCATATGATTTTGCAACAATTAAAAGAGCTTCGATTAAAGAAAAACTAATGATAAAAAGCACGGCGCCGGCGCTGTGCTTTTTATTTGTATATAAAGAACATATAAGTTTTAAAAAGGAATAGTAAGCATATTTACAGAATATAACTAGTCATACTATTTTTAAGGAGGAGAATTTTATGATTCCAGCAAAGCTGCAAAAAGGAGATGAAGTTCGTGTCATTTCTCCTTCTACGAGCTTAAGTGTTTTATCTGAAGAGCAACGCAAGTATGCATGCGAGAAATTGCAACAGCTGGGCTTTCATGTCACGTTTTCCAAGCATGCAGAGGAAATGGATGAATTTCTTTCCTCTTCTATTGAATCGCGTATTGAAGATTTACATGAAGCCTTCTTAAATCCCGATGTAAAAGGCATTTTAACGACACTTGGAGGTTTTAATGTTAATCAGTTATTAAAATACATTGATTATGACATTATAAAACAAAATCCTAAGGTGTTATGCGGATATTCGGATATCACAGCTTTAAGCAATGCTATTTATAAAAAAACGGGTCTTGTTACTTACTCGGGTCCCCACTTCTCTACATTCGGGATGAAAAAGGGAATTGAGTACACGGTTGAGTATTTCGAGAAATGTGTGATGAAAGAGAGACCGTTAGCTGTTGAGCACTCCGACACATGGAGTGATGATGCTTGGTATATAGATCAAGAAAATCGAACATTTATAAAAAATGAAGGCCCTTTAGTGATACAAGAAGGAGAATGTGAAGGGACAATCCTGGGCGGCAACTTATGTACGCTAAATTTACTGCAAGGTACAGAATATATGCCAATTTTAAAAAACGCCATTTTGTTTTTAGAAGACGATTATGCTGTTTGTCCGAGAACGTTCGACAGAGATTTGCAATCGCTTCTTCATATGCCTGATGCAGACGGCATAAAGGGAATTGTTATCGGCCGATTTCAAAAAGCGTCTCAAATTAGCGATGAATTACTAACTAAAATTATAAAAACGAAGAGAGAAATTGCGCATATTCCAGTTGTGGCAAATTTGAACTTTGGGCATACAACTCCATCTTTTACCTTCCCAATTGGCGGTCGTGCTAAGCTGCTTGCAGTAAAAGGGCAGACTAAGTTGACCATAACGGAACATTGATTATACTGAAAAAACAGAATGTGATTTTTTGAAAGAACACGAAAAATATTTTTGCTAGGTCTTGCGATTGGATAGCTTCTTTCAAGAAGCGGAATCGTCACAGATATTAACAATAGCAGCAACGTAACAATGCGTATTGGAAATCGTACATATGGAAACAAAAAACGAACATAAAGAGAACAGGAGCAGTAGTTTCTTATGGTTGAATTTAACAAAAATAATCTTTTTTTCATAGTTTAAAAGCATTAGGATTGTCAGATTTGTATTTTTGCTATATCATTTTTTTGTAGGGAGAAAAATAGAATAGACTCTCATTAGTTTAAAAAAGCAGATTGCGAATTATGGGAGTGGGAGGAACTACTCAACATCTAAGAAGGAGGTTAATAGATTTGAAAAGAATAGGACTAGCATGGCAAATTCTGATCGGACTTGTTGTAGGTATTGCTGTTGGTGCCGCATTCTACAATAATCCTGGGGTTGAGACGTATTTAAAGCCAATCGGAGACATCTTCATTCGTCTTATCAAAATGATTGTAGTCCCAATTGTTGTATCCAGTATTGTTGTTGGTGTAGCGGGAGTAGGCGATATTAAAAAACTTGGCAAGTTAGGCGGAAAAACAATTCTTTATTTTGAGATTATTACAACAATTGCGATTGTTGTTGGATTATTGATTGCTAACGTATTTCACCCGGGTGCCGGCATCAATATGAAAAATTTGGAGAAAACAGATATTTCTTCTTATTTAGGTACAACAGAACAAGTGCAAAGTCATTCATTTGCTGATACATTTGTTAATATTGTACCGACGAACATCATTAATGCATTGGCTCAGGGGGATATGTTAGCCATTATTTTCTTCTCTGTTATGTTTGGTTTAGGAGTGGCTGCAGTCGGAGAAAGAGGAAAGACGGTTTTACGTTTCTTCCAAGGGACGGCAGATGCCATGTTCTATGTAACAAATCAAATTATGAAATTTGCTCCATTCGGTGTATTTGCACTAATTGGCGTAACGGTTTCTAAATTTGGTGTAGAATCTTTAATTCCATTAGGGAAGCTAGTATTGGTTGTTTATGGTTCCATGATTTTCTTTGTTGTTGTTGTACTAGGTATTGTAGCTAAGATGGTTGGAGTGAATATCTTCCAATTTATGAAAATTTTAAAGGACGAGCTAATCTTAGCGTATTCTACAGCAAGCTCAGAGACGGTTCTACCAAAAATTATGGAGAAAATGGAAAAGTTCGGTTGTCCAAAAGCCATCACGTCTTTCGTTATCCCTACAGGCTATTCATTCAACTTGGACGGCTCTACATTATATCAAGCCATTGCGGCTCTGTTCTTAGCGCAAATGTACGGAATTGATCTATCCCTATCTGAACAAGTTACATTGCTTCTTGTGTTGATGGTAACTTCAAAAGGGATTGCAGGCGTTCCGGGTGTATCATTCGTTGTCCTTTTAGCGACTTTAGGTGCAGTAGGTATTCCGGCGGAAGGTCTTGCATTTATTGCCGGTATCGACCGTGTTTTAGATATGGCTCGTACAGCTGTAAACGTAGTCGGAAATTCATTGGCAGCTGTTGTAATGTCGAAATGGGAAGGACAATACGACGCTAAGCAAGGCGAAGAGTATATGAGTGAAGTACAACAAGCATCTTAATATACAGTTTTGATCTCAGACCTCACGATTATTCGTGAGGTCTTTTTGTGCTGGAGAAACGAGAGCTTTGTTAACTATAATTGTAAAGAATTTCTAAAGTCCTGTTTCTGCTCAGACTTAAGACCTAGCAGAAAACACATCCCCGGTTCGTTATGAGAAATAAGAAAGTTAGGTAGGATAGAGGTATCAAATAGAAGGGAGGCAACAAAAAAATGAAAAAGTTTCTTACATTTTTAGCAGCCGGAGTGCTTGTCATCATTGCCCTTGCCAGCCTTGGACACTTAATCGGCCTGGCTGTCGGGATTGCATTAGCGTATTGGAGCATTAAGTCATTCCTCAAATCGAGTTCCTTACTTGGAAAGTTTTCCTGGGGAATTGTCGGATTGATTGGACTGTCAATCGTGTTCGGAAACTTTCCGGCCATTATCGGCATCGTTGCCATTGCATTGTTGTACTACGGCTATCGCGAATGGAAAAAAGAGTGTCATTACAATCATGCAGACGCAGAGTACAACTCGTTTAAAAACTTTGAAGAACAATGGGAAAGCATTATGAAACATCGATAAAGAAAGGATGAGGAACATGAAAAAATCATTATTTCAACGAGTGCGAGATGTAGTATTAGCTGATGTTCATCAAATATTAGATGAGAAAGAAAAGAAAAATCCGATTGCATTATTAAACCAATACTTACGCGACAGCGAGAGAGAAGTACAAAAAATTGAGCGATTGATTGAACGTCACCAAAAGTTGAAAGCAGATTTTTATCGTGAAACGGAGCAGGCGCGTTACCTTGCAACAAAAAGAAAGCGCCAAGCGGAGATTGCCAGCGAAGCAAATGAAGCAGCATTAGAAGCACGTGCATTGCAAGAAGCAGAATATTATGAAGAACAGGCAACTCGATTGCATAACTTATACACACAAACAGCAGAGCAGATAGAAGAGTTGCACCAAAGATTGCGTGATATGAGAAATAAATTGAAGGAAATGCATACGAAACGTATGGCATTGATGGCTCGTGAAAATATAGCTCATGTAAACCGCCGCATTAATGACACAATCCATAAAGTATCCGTGGGAAATCCATTTTTACGATTTGAAGAAATCGAGCGGTATATTTCAGATTTAGAATTTCGTGTAAACGAAGAATATGAGCGTGACACATTTGATTTGCGAATTGTGAAGCTGGAAAAGCAATTAAAAGAAAAATCGACTTTGAAGGAAAAGGATGTTGTACTGTAATTCACTTGTGATATATTGATATAGGACAGATGGTTTGAAAAGGTGTTGCCAGTCTGCAATGCCTTTTCTGCCTTTCATCATCACGAAATAGAAAGGGGGCATAAGATGCAAAAACAATTTTCAAAAACAGAAATGATGGGATTTCTTGCTGTGATTTTTGGTATCGGAATTATAGTTGATATTGCAACAGACCGTTTTGAGCCGATGGCCCTCGTGTTTGCCTTCGTGATGATTATGATTGGCCGTTATTTCCGGAATAAAGGAAGACGCATACGAGGAAACATTTTTCTTATTATCGGTGCATTTCTCGTTTGTGTAAGCGTATTTACTTCCGTAGCTTTTCAGTTCGTTCTTGTAGCCGTTATTGGTTACATTGGATATCAACTGCTTATAAGCAAACAACAGCCCACTGAGGTTGCTTTAAAAACAAAGGAAACAGACTCAAAGTCTGTTGTGCAAGAACAGCCTTTTATGAACAACATCCTTGTCGGCAATCATCGAGTGATCGATCAGGTATATGAGCTTCGTGATATTAATATTCGCTACGGCCTTGGAGATGTTCAAATTGATTTGACCATGGCGATGATACCTGAAGGCGAAACGGTCATTGTCATCCATGGATTAGTGGGGAATATTCGTTTGTTTGTTCCATATGACGCAGAAGTGTCTTTAAATAATTCGGTTCTGTTTGGCAGTATTACGATGTTCGGTCATCAGACAGGCGGTTTTAATAAGAATATCATTTTAAAAACAGAACAGTACAACGAAGCGTCGAGACGCATTAAAATCATTTCTTCTCTTCTTATTGGAGATACAGAAGTGAGGTATGTGTAATGAATAAGCAAACGAGTATTCAGTGGACGTATTTAAATTATTCCATATTAACTTGTCTTGGTGTTTCCATTTTAACAACAGGTATATATGCTTGGAAAAGCAGAGAAGACCTTTATATTTTTTTATTCAAAGACACAATCGCTTCTGTTCCGGTTTCCCTATTTGCTCTTGGAGTCAGTTCAATGATTGGAGCAGTGATCGGCTATGCTCTCGGTCATCGAATGAAAAAACGTGTAGATGAGATGAATACAGTGCTGTTGGAAATTGAGAGAGGAAATCTAAATAATCACTTTGCTTTCGCAGAGCAAGACGAGTTCTCATCAATCGCAGAACGTATTGTGTTGCTGGCGGAACGATTTGAAAAACAAGCAGAGCAATTTCAAACGCTGACGAATGAAAGGGCAGCTTGGAATGAAGAGATGAAACAAGAAGCCATAACACAGGAACGTCATCGTTTAGCGCGTGAATTGCATGATTCGGTCAGTCAGCAGCTGTTTGCTATGTCGATGATGATGTCTGCGGTAAATGAGCAAAGGAATATAGAAGATGAAACAGTAAAAAAACAACTCCGGCTTGTGGAACAGATGATTGTCAACACGCAAGCAGAAATGCGAGCATTACTGCTGCATTTGCGGCCGGTTCAGTTAGAAGGCAAAAAGCTGATCCAAGGCATTGAAGAGCTATTAACGGAGCTTGAAAGAAAACAGCAGATGAAAATGGAATGGCATTTGGAGCCTGTCGAGCTTGAACGGGGAGTCGAAGACCACTTATTTCGTATTTTGCAAGAAGCGTTGTCCAATACACTGCGACATTCAAAGGCAAAACGAATGGAAGTTCGACTTCGTAAAATTAATCAATACGCTATTTTAAAAATGATAGATGATGGAGTCGGATTTGATATCCACCAGAGAAAAACAGGTTCTTACGGTCTGCAGTCCATGCAAGAGCGAGTGAATGAAATCGGAGGAACACTCAAAATTATCAGCTTGCCGAATAAAGGTACACAAATTGAAGTAAAGGTGCCTATTCTTACAAGAGAGGAGGAACATCATGATTAAGGTATTGCTTGTGGACGACCATGAGATGGTGCGGATGGGGGTTTCTGCTTACTTATCCACTCAACCAGATATTGAGGTTATCGGAGAAGCGGAAAATGGCAGAAAAGGTATCGAGCTGGCACTTTCTTTGAGGCCGGATATCATTTTAATGGATTTGGTCATGGATGAAGTAGACGGAATTGAGGCAACGCGAGAAATAATAAAGAAATGGCCGGAGGCAAAAATTGTCGTTGTCACAAGTTTTATTGATGATGAAAAGCTGTATCCAGCAATTGAAGCAGGTGCCGCCAGTTACTTGTTAAAGACTTCTAGAGCCAATGATATTGCTGATGCAGTTCGTGCCACTTACAATGGAGAAACGGTATTAGAGCCTAAAGTCACCGGAAAAATGATGACAAAAATGAGACAAAAGCAAGAGCATAGCCTTCATGAAGAGCTAACGGAGCGAGAGCTTGAAATTCTTTTGTTAATGGCAGAAGGCAAATCCAACCAAGAAATTGCAGACGAGTTGTTTATTGCCTTAAAAACAGTCAAAACACATGTCAGTAATATATTAAGCAAATTAAATGTCAGTGACCGAACTCAAGCAGTCATTTACGCTTTTCGTCATCGGTTGACTAAATGAAAATCCTCAATGAAGAGGATTTTTTATTTTTACAAAAAGTACAATGACCAAGTACCGGCAACATACACTATATAAAGTGAAACTTCTCTCAGCGTGGGATTTTTCTTCCCGCTGAGGGGTAATCGATATACCATCTTTTTATAAAGAGGTGACAGGGATGAATTATAATCCATACGGTTATTATGGAGACGGACGATCTCCTTTTCCGCCTGGTCAAGGAGGGTATTCGCCGGGATTTCCGCCTGGTCAAGGAGGATACCCTCCATATTACCCCGGAGGTCAACCCGGAGGGCAAGGACAGCAGGGACCGCCTCAAGGACCGCCTCCTTCATACACTCCGCAAAAGCCGCAAGTTGGTTTATATGCAGTAGATCCAGGAGGAATCCGCCGCTGTTTATATCGTTATACTTATATTTGGCTGCAAAATGGAAGAAGTTTTTGGTTTTATCCGGTCTATGTGGGAAGAACTTCTATTGCAGGTTACCGTTGGAGAAGAAACCAGTATAGATGGGTGTATACAGGCTTAGACTTAAATAACATTGATTACTTTGAGTGCTCTTAATAATGAAACAAAAAGCTCCTCATGGCAGGGGCTTTTTGTTTGAATATTACATGTTTGTAATCGTTTTGTCATGCAATCTTCCTGTTTCGACATTTTCCATGTATAATGTGAGAGGATTAGAAACGATTATGGGGAGATTACCATGAAGAAAGCTATTGCAATACTTGTTGGCATCTTAGCATACAGTTTTACTTTGTTCACTGTTGCAGCAGATAGTGAAAATGGGAAAGTTCAGTACAAGAGAGCGTTGTATTACGATAATCGTGGAAACTATTATGATGCTGTTCGGCTAGGGTCACGGGCTTTAGAAGACGGTTATAAAGGAAAAAACGTCCGGTACTTTATGAACAAGGTGTCACGACAATTGATTGCTGAAGCAAAAGAAGAGAGAGACCAACGAAACATTTATGCAGCAGAAAAGTATTATTCTTTACTCTGCTGTACATACGGGGTGCCCAAAAATGTCACTCAACAAGCAAAACAAGAATTAGAGAAAATGTATATGAGTCTTGCAGAAACTTCCTATTTAAATTCTATAGATGAAAATTGGCAGCAAACTGATTTGTATGAATTGCACCAAGCTATTGTTTGGCTTGATAAAGCAATGAACTTAAACGATAAAAACAGCCAAAGCGAGATTTTGATGGAAGCAGCTTCGTTTGATTTATACAAGTTAGCGGCCGCCCAAGAAGACTTTTCAGTACGAAATGATTATTTTGAAAAGCTTTCGTCTCTTGAGCATGTTCCGAAAAAAGTGAAAAAAAGTGTGAAACAAGCAAAACCGATGGAAGAAATAGAGTCATATTTTAATAAAAGGCAAAAAGAATGGTTGAGCACAGTACATCAACTGCGATATGAAAAAGTAACTTATGATTACAACATTACTCACGTAGATGAAGGAACCCTTTCTTTTATTGTATCTGATGAAAATATAATAAGAAACGAAGAGAGCAATAAAAAGCTGTTTAAATGCTTAGAAAGCCAAATTGCCTCCCGATTTCCTGAACTGCAAGAGAATATCAGATATCTTTATTTCCGTTACTATAATCCAGAGTTTCAAAAATGGTCGTACGTGTCATACGACCGTTTAACGAATGAATATATAGATTTTAGCGGTTCAAAAAACTAATAAAAAAGAAGCTGTTGAAATTTCAACAGCTTCTTTTTTGAGGGGCAAGCATGTAAATAAAAATGCTTCAGCGCGTCTTTTGAATTCGTCCGTCTATTACAGGAGAAACCATATTTTCATATTTCGTTCACTTATTGAATGTTCAAGTACAGCTTCCATATCTGTCGGATCGGATTTGATAATTTTTTATTTTCTTTATTTTTAGATAAAATATGTACTCTTTGCAGGAAATGGAAGGGATTGCATAGAATGAAATAATATCCACTAAATTGGATGAAAAACAAACTGTAAGAGGTGACTGCAATGCTTGTATCAATTCTTTTACTTGTATCAGGAATGATAATGTTGATTAGCTGCTCTTATTATTTTCGTTCTACAAAGCAAGCGGAAGTGTTGCTCTTTCATAAGGCAAGTTTGTTTCATAACAATTCCAGATTTTTAGTGTGTCATAAATGCGGACGGGCTCACCAAAGGCAGAGTGGATATCAAGAGTGTTGCAAGTCGAGACTGTAGTTTCTAATTTAAATGCCTCATCTATAAACGATGAGGCATGTTTTATTTTTTTGCGCACCAAATAGTCCATCGATCTTTTTCAGTAAACGTTTCTTTTTTCAAACCTTGCAACTCGGCACGAATATGTGTGAGTAAATGTTCCAACTCTTGATCGGTCAACTCGTGTAAAATAGAACGTCCGGTACGGGGGGACAAGTCTTCAAGAAGGGATTCTAAAGAAGAGTGTACTTTTCTTATTTCCCACAGCTTATGCTCTGTAATATCTTGAAAGTTTGCTTCGGCAAACCATTGCTGCACCGCCTGACTGTGTGGACGGCGCTCATTTTCTTTTGTAATTAATTTTGGATAACAATCAAAAAAATAGCCGCGAATGTGCTCTTCGCTTCCCGGTAAAGTACAATCTTCAATGGTTCGATCTTGTATCACGATTGCACCGTTTGGCTTTAATACTCGATAGGCTTCGTGAAAAAATTGCAAAACATCGTCTAAATGATGAATGACGGCCCGAGAAATAACTATATCAAATTGTTCGTCCGGTAAATTAATCTCATGGGCATTTCCTTTCATATATAAGATGTTATTGTGGCCGTTGCAGTTTTCTTTTGCAGCTTCCAACATTTGTTCAGAAAAGTCATAGGCTGTAATTTCATAAGCTCCCACTTTTGCTAATTCTTTTGTATAAATTCCACCCCCGCATCCAACATCTAAAATCTTTTTTCCCCGTATATCTATAAGGTTAGAAAGAAAATCGTACCAAGATGGATCGGCTTCTCTTGAAGCATAAGTTCTTCGGTTCTTTTCAGAATGGAAATCTATCGGCATGGCAATCATCCTTTCAGGATATATATATATATTCTACATGGAAACAAGTGGGAATTCCATCCGTGTAATGACTATGTTCATAACAAACAATAATTTTATAATAACGGACATCGGAATGTTGTGTCTTTGAAAAATTGGAAACAAAAGCAATGGCAGAGAAAGTAAGAAAATGATTGTGCAAAAGAGGAGGGAGTATGTACATCTTTTGGCGCAAGAAAAAATACAAGTAAGGGAAACCGGTTTTATAAACTGTTTTTTTGTAACTTAGAAGGATATTGAAACAGGATATCGAAGGCTATTTATATATCCCGAACATAAGAGGATAGGGAGATGAACATGAAAAAGATAATGATTATTGTGTCGCTTTCCTTATTTATGTTAACAGGATGCGGGGAGCGGAAGACGAAAGAAGTGAGTTATATGGAAGAAACACAAAAAATAGTCGTAATGAAGGGTTCTGCTGTATGGAAGGAATTTACTGATGAAACAAGAATTGTGTCATTAGAGACTCTTTTGCAGCAGGCTAAACGAGCAGAAGCAATGTTCAGCTTATCTCAGGCAGAATATAAAGTTACAGTATTTAAACAAAAAAAACAGGAGAAATTATTTTTATGGCTGCACAATGAAAGCAGACAAGGGTGGATGGTGAAAGAAGGAGAAGAAACTTCTTTGTATCGCTTCTCAAAAGAGACAACAAAGCAGCTCATTGATTTAATCGATCCGCATCCTGCAACCAACAGCTCGGGATCAACAAAAGTAAAAAGCATAACAAAGCAAGATTTGCAAATTACAAAGTTTCATATTACTTCTGACCAAGACCATATTCAATATACTGTTTTTTACACTATTTCCGATTCGCTATATAATATGTTAGAAAAAGAAAAATCCTATTATTTTCAACTGGAGATTCCTGAAAAAGTTCAGCCGGTTTTATTGCAAGAGAAGAGCAGGTTAATACTTGGTGAAAAAGTGGAAAGCGGCTATAAAACGTATGAAGTTCATTTTTCCGTAAAAAAACCTGCAAATATGACTAGTTCACAAGAGCAAGCAATTCTCAAATATTATGAAGGATACAATCTGTCTATTTGGAATGAAAAGAAAGAAGAAACAGGAAGATTCTTTAACATCATTCAGTTCGTAAAAGAATATGGAGAAAAGATGGAAAGGCAAAAATGAAGACTTGGCATCAGCCAAGTCTTGATTTGTATTTCCGTACAATTAAGTATCCGATAATAAGTGCAAGAATTAAAGGAAGCCAAACACCCATAGAAAACATTGAATGTCCGCTGTTTATTTGCAGCCATTCAATGGAAAGCATATTTCCAAACGAATATAAAATCATTATAGATGCAAAAAATGATAAGAGCCCTAAAATGACGGAATCAAATTTCATGGTTTCACCTCCAGTATTTTAATATACATACATTTAATAGTATTAGTTATTTTTTGGTAATTAATCATGAATATGTAAAAATATCCTTTGATATTTCACAATGTTAAATGCTTGTTATCATTGTATCGCTATATGGTGTCAGTTTCAATCAGGAAGAAAAATAATTACAAATATGTAATAAATTATTATAATTAACTCAACTTTCGCACATCGATATCCTTCTGCTTAGTTGAAATGACTGATGTCATGGCTATTTCATTTTGTTCCTTGACAAAACACATTTTGAAAGAAAAAACACCTCGTTCTG
>JBHGXS010000082.1:0-2287 GCA_041920565.1 Bacillus sp. (in: firmicutes)
AGCCTTTTATCACCTTTTTTAAGGTATACATATATAGGAGGATGAAAACTATGGCAATTACTGCTCAAATGGTAAAAGAACTTCGCGAAAAAACTGGCGCGGGTATGATGGATTGCAAAAAAGCGTTAACAGAAACTAACGGCGACATGGAAAAAGCAATCGATTACCTTCGTGAAAAAGGTATTGCAAAAGCTGCGAAAAAAGCGGACCGTATTGCTGCAGAAGGCTTAACTTACATCGAAGTTGACGGCAACGACGCTGTAATCTTAGAAGTAAACTCTGAAACAGATTTCGTAGCAAAAAATGAAGGCTTCCAAGCTCTTACAAAAGAATTAGCAGCTCACTTGCTTGCTAAAAAACCTGCAACTGTTGAAGAAGCTCTTACACAAACAATGGACAACGGCGCTACAGTGGAAGAGCACATCAACTCTGCAATTGCTAAAATCGGTGAGAAGCTTACTCTTCGCCGCTTTGAAATCGTTTCTAAAGAAGCTGGAGATGCATTCGGTGCTTACCTGCATATGGGCGGACGCATCGGCGTTTTAACAGTTCTTGGAGGAACTGCTGACGAAGCTGTTGCAAAAGATGTAGCAATGCACATCGCAGCTGTTAACCCTAAATACATCGACCGTGATGCAGTAACTGAAGAAGAAATTGCTCGCGAGCGTGAAGTATTAACTCAACAAGCTCTAAACGAAGGCAAGCCTGAAAATATCGTTGCGAAAATGGTAGAAGGCCGTCTTGGCAAATTCTTCGAAGAAATTTGTTTGCTTGATCAAGCTTTCGTAAAAGATCCAGATATGAAAGTTCGCAAGTTCGTAGAGTCTAAAGGTGCAACTGTAAAATCTTTCGTACGCTACGCTGTAGGCGAAGGTATTGAAAAACGTCAAGACAACTTTGCTGAAGAAGTAATGAACCAAGTAAAAGGCAACAACTAATACAAGCTAGGGGACACATGGTGTTCCCTTTTTTAAAATAAGCATATGAAAATCGGAGGTTCATTATGAGTCAAGCAAAATACAATCGTGTAGTACTGAAGCTGAGCGGTGAAGCATTAGCGGGTAATGCAGGCTTCGGGATTAATCCGTCTGTTATTCAATCCATTGCAAAGCAAGTAAAAGAGATTGCTGAAATGGGTGTAGAAGTGGCAGTAGTAGTAGGCGGCGGGAACATTTGGCGCGGCAAAATCGGCAGCGAAATGGGGATGGACCGTGCTACGGCAGACTATATGGGAATGCTTGCGACAGTCATGAACTCTTTAGCTCTGCAAGACAGCTTAGAAAATTTAGGGATTCAAACTCGTGTACAAACATCTATTGAAATGAGACAGGTTGCAGAACCTTACATTCGCAGAAAAGCGATTCGCCATTTGGAAAAGAAGCGTGTAGTTATCTTTGCAGCAGGAACAGGAAACCCTTACTTCTCCACAGATACTACTGCTGCTTTACGTGCGGCTGAAATTGAAGCAGATGTGATTTTAATGGCGAAAAATAATGTGGACGGCGTGTATACTGCAGATCCGACTGTAGATGAAACAGCAACAAAATATGAAACCTTGACGTATTTAGATGTGTTAAAAGAAGGATTGGGAGTCATGGACTCTACAGCTTCTTCATTATGTATGGATAATGATATCCCGTTAATTGTCTTCTCTATTATGGAAGAAGGAAACATTAAGCGCGCAGTGTGCGGCGAAAACATTGGAACAATAGTTAGGGGGAAATAAACCATGGCACAACAAGTAATTAAAAATGCAAAAGACAGAATGGAAAAAGCTGTTGCGGCATATTCAAAAGAACTAGCAAGCGTACGTGCAGGAAGAGCAAGCGCCTCTTTATTGGATAAAATTACAGTAGATTACTACGGCGCTCCAACTCCGGTAAACCAATTAGCAGGAATTACAGTTCCGGAAGCTCGTTTATTGGTAATCCAGCCATATGATAAGTCTGTTCTTGGCGAAATCGAAAAAGCAATCTTAAAATCTGACTTAGGCTTAACGCCATCTAACGACGGTTCTGTTATTCGCATCACAATCCCAGCATTAACTGAAGAACGTCGCCGCGACCTTGTTAAGCAAGTGAAAAAGTATTCTGAGGATGCAAAAGTAGCGGTTCGCAATGTTCGCCGTGATGCAAACGATGAATTGAAAAAATTAGAAAAGAACGGTGAAATCACTGAGGATGCACTTCGCGGTCACACCGACACGATTCAAAAAGAAACTGATAAATATATTGCAAAAATCGACGAAGTAACAAAGGCAAAAGAAAAAGAAATTATGGAAGTTTAA
>JBHGXS010000029.1:0-5115 GCA_041920565.1 Bacillus sp. (in: firmicutes)
ACCTTTAATATCAAAGGCGATTCTTATCGTCTACGAGAAAAGAAAAAAGCAGGAGTTTATCCTGCCCAGTTACCTAATTAGATGTTCATAATGGGGAATTTCATTTCGTTGAAATTAGGGAATTTTAAATCGTTGTTGACAGATGAGACGATATGTTAACGGGACGTAAATAAGGTATTCAATGTTCCTTCTTCGATTAATGGATCAGTTGAAGAAGGAAGTGAGAAAAATATTGGAGAATTTAATGATTTATAATCCTTAAGAATAGAGCAATGTTAAAATCTATGTAAAGGGTGGTCGTCAAATTGCCAAAGAAGGGAGAAATCATTATGACACAGAATGAAAATACAAAGGCTCCACAGCAGTTGAATCGAGTTGAACTAGAAAGCGACCTTCCGACCGAGTTAGCCAAGCCAGCACGACGAGCACTTGTAGGGGTGGGCTACTTGCGACTTGAGCAGTTTACCAAGATCAGTGAGTCCGAAGTCTTGCAGTTGCATGGTATGGGGCCAAAAGCGTTGGATCAGATTCGTCGCGCTCTCGCCGCCAAAGGCCTATCGTTCGCCGAAGACTCTTGAAACGTTCTCTAGCCATAAGGAAGAAGACTATAAAAAACATAGGAGTTTAACTCCCGAGAACAGATTTTATGGTAACTAGCGGTTGTTCCCCCTTTATATCCAACATATAATTTTAAAAATGCCTCTGTAGCTTTAGAAGGGAAGAGCGCCGGAAAACATTGTAGAACCGGGTCGCAAGGTAAGGGTTTCAGAAGCACCGAAAAGCAAATGAGCTGAGGCAGGTGAAACTCCTGTCGGTGAAATTCCGTAGGGAAGCGTGTTCTCCCTAGCCTATGCTTACGAAAGGAGTGCGGGTTCGAATCCCGTCGGAGGCATTATCTTTTCTTCTGGTTATTATTCGACAAATGGGTACCAATGTTAGTTAAGTAAACCATATGTATTTACTTCCAAAATCCCGCGTTATGTTAACAGGAGGAAGAAAAGCGAAGAGAAAAAAAGAGGAAAAAGAATTGAAATCCTATGCTATCGGTACCGATAAATATTATATCTTCAGCACCGAGAAAACCCCTTCCTTTAGGTATGGGGAATGTCAACTGATGGACAACTATGTAAAGAAGAGCAGTTCCCACGCGCGGAGCTGCTCCTTTTTTGTTTAGTGTATTTTCAGTAGGAACCTGTTTGTGAAAAGTACCAAAAGCGAACGGTACTTTCCGTACATTTTAAATGAACAGTATTATCTTCATTTTTACTACTTCGCAATCTCGTACTGCATGGGCAGGCTTAAAAAGGTATGAAAAAATTTTACAAGGTAGGCCGCTATACTAAAAACAGATACAAAAGAGAGCTGTGGCCATAAACATGCCGCAGGAACATTTTATTTTAATATTAGGAGGAATTTATCTATGAAATTGTTTAGTAAATTACTAGGTTTGTCAGTAGCGGCAACACTTGTTTTGGCAGGTTGCGGTACCGAATCCAAAGAAGCATCCAAAGAAGCAAAGTCCTCTGAATCATCCAAGAAAGAAAATAAAGCTTCTTTCGGACCAAACGATGTAGAAAAATTTTACGCAACGGCTGATGACCATAAAGGCGCTAAAGTTGAAGTATACGGAAAAATCTTTGTAACACCGGAACGTGATAAAGACGGCACGTACTTACAGGTATTCATTGATAAAAAGGGTACAGACGGCAATGCGCTTGTTGGCATCGAAGATCCTGACTTAGATGTAAAAGAAGGAGATATCATTCATATTGTCGGAACTTTGAAAGGTTCTGAAGATGGAGAAAATGCTATGGGCGCAAAACTGACATTACCGATCATTCATGCCGATAAAATAGAAAAAACAGATTACGTCACAGCTTTCTCTCCTGCTAAGAAAACAATCGAGGTAAATAAAGAAGTAAATCAGCACGGGGCAGTTGTAAAGCTTAACAAAATTGAAATTGCAGATGGTGAAACACGATTGTATGTTACTGCAGTAAACAATACACAAAATAAATTTAACATTTATAACTATAACGCGAAGCTGCTGCAAGGATCTCAACAAATGGAAGTACAAGATAATTATGATGCTGAGTATCCTGAATTCCCGGGTGAAGTTTTGCCGGGTGTCACTTCCGAAGCTGTCATTGCCTTCCCGGAAGTGGCAGAGAGCGGACAATTAAAATTCTTGATTGAAGGCAACACAGACAATTATGAATTAGATTTTTCTGAGTATACCTTTGATATTCAGTATTAATTACGGCACCGAACCTGATTTTGGGTTCGGTGTTTTTAACTCATTTTAAAAAGATTGTTGCTTTTGTAAATAGAAGAAAGGCAATAGCTCCTGCCTTTCTTCTTCATTATTATGTATTTATCGAGTGAGATGGATCTCAATTCCTTTCGCTTTTTCCTTCTCGCCTTTGACATGCACGATAATATCATAAGAACCGCTTTCCTCTGCAATGAACGGAAAAGTTTTGGAGTGATTTCTTCTTGCAGCAAGACTTCATCATCATGAGCCAATTGGAGAAGAAGGGTTCCTTCTTTTACTGAGGCGTCATACATAACAGTTACGTGTTGGCCTTTCTTCGCTTCAATCGTTTCTACTTCATATGAGCCTTGCAGTGTACCGATTTTTAAAGTCGTTTCATCACCAATTTCTACTTTTGAGGCTAAGCAATATTGTAGGAACCTAGAAACAAGCACTAAGCAAACGTGATAGCTTCATAGTCATTCCCCTTTCGTTATTAAATGATACAACCTTTTAAGTATAAGGAAGATTAACCAGGTTGTGTAACCAAATAAAGGGAATAATTAGAATGATGTCGAATTTTACAATATGGTAATTATTTCAAAAAATGAAACTTAAATACTTTTAGATGTAAAGATACTCGTTTAGGAAGAAGATAGAAAATGAAAAATACGCCTAATCTATTTCGATATACTACGAGTGAACTATCTCAAGATGCTTTTATTTGTTGGTTAATCGAGTGGGCTCATCCAAAGTACAAAGAAGCAGATTATAAACTGCATAAGGCAGGGACAGAACTTGTCAAAAAAATATACAGCTTACATAACTTTCCGTTTCCTGCTGTTATTGAAAAGCTTGATATAACAAGGCAACCCGGTGGATTAGATATATTAGTTGAAATAAATAGGAAGCATGCCGTTCTTATTGAAGATAAAACGTATACAAGCGAGCATTCTGATCGGTTAATAAGATATCGAACATTTGTAAGAAAAATGGGATACCCTTTTAAAAGTCAGCTGCCAATTTATTTTAAAACAGGCAATCAAGGCAATTATACAGCTGTCACAACTGCAGGATACATTCTGTTTACAAGAAAAGATATGCTAGAAATTTTAGGAAAAGGAATGGATATGGGAATTCAAAATGATATATTTCAAGACTACTATTTGCGTCTGAAAGAAATTGATGACAGATACAAGCAATATCAATTTCTGCCGTTACAAGATTGGGAAGGCGAAATGTAGGAAGGGTTTTATGAAGAGTTAAAAGAAAACGGCATTGAAGGAAACTATGGATATGTACCAAATCGGAATGGTGGCTTTTTCGGATTTTGGTGGTGCGGTAAAGGTGATGAGAAGTGCCAGCAATACTTGCAGTTAGAAGAAGGAAAATTAAGCTTTAAAATTTGGGTTAAAGAAAAACAAGAGAGAAACAATATGCGAACGAAGTGGAGTCAAACGCTTTTATATAAATCCAAGTTAGTGTACGGACATATGGACTCTCTTCACCCGTTGCTTTACCTCCTCTGTTTTTTCAGAAAGGTAGGATAAGAATGCTTCAATGGATTCTCGCAGGGTAGAACGGTTTGCATGGTAACGGTTAGACAACACGATCTCCTTGAGCCATTTCCAAATCCGTTCCATGAGGTTCAGGTTTGGAGAATACGGCGGTAGAAAAAAGAGCGTGAGTCGTTGTTTGTGTTTGGTAAGAAACGGCTGTAGCACGCGAGCATGGTGATACCGGGCATTGTCGAGCACAAGAATCACATGTTTCTTCGAGTGACGATGTAGTAAATACGCTAAAAACTGTTGAAACGTCTGGGCATTACAAGTTTCGGCCTCCATACAAAAGACGTCGCCAGCATCGGGATTAACCGCACCAAATAGGTGGAGCATGGTTTGCGGTCCAGACACGAGAACTTGTTTCTGTTTTCCTTTCTCTTGCCATGTAGCGTGCAGCGTTTGTACATCACGGATATGGCTTTCATCTTCATACAGAAGTACACATGAGTCGGTCATCACGTTTTTTTTATCATGTCTAACTCGCGTTCACAATTCTGTTGAGCCTGCGCGTTGGCTTTCATGAGCACATAAGTTGGGCGTGTATACCGGAATCCTAGACGATGGAGCAACTGACGAATGGCTTCCCGTGTCATACCAACATCGAAACGGTCGCTGATGAGCTCTTGTATGAGTTTGGTGTTCCAATAGGTTTCCTGTCCAAGTTCCAGTTCACATGGTGTCTGATTCCGTAGGATGGCAGTCAATTCTTTCTGTTCTGTCTCGGATAAATACGGTTGTTTTCCAGGTGGAGTCTTTCGTTTCAAGAGTCTATCCAATCCGCCTTCTGTGAACAGACGGACATATTCGGAGACGCTTTTGCGGTTTAGGCCAAGTACAGACGCAATTTCAACTCCGTGTAGTCCTTCCATCACCATGCGAACGGAAGCAATACGCTTATATTGCCATGCCTGGTTTACTCGTTTTTCTTGTTGGCGTAACTCTTCCACTGTCCATCCGTGTGTCTCTGTTACTCGCAGTATTTTCATTTCCACCACTCCTACACGACTTTGATAGTCTCAGTGTAGACCGTTTGGATAAGAAATAAACAAGATGTCCGAGGATTAATTTGGATTTATATAATGCCCTCTTTACAGTGTTTCTCGATACTCCCATCATCTTCGCAATGGCTCGCTTGGAATGTCCTTCTTTATGCAAAGCGCGAATAGTAGTCCACTTATCGATTGAAATCATCCCCCTGAAACTCCTCTCATCTAGCTGATGAGATTAGTGTAATTATTCTTATTTAGGTGGGTCAATTTTCAATGATAAAAGTGGGTCAGTTTTTATTGTAAATCGACA
>JBHGXS010000089.1:0-53835 GCA_041920565.1 Bacillus sp. (in: firmicutes)
ACCAATGGTAAACTAAGTAGAATACCATCCACGTTTAACCCAAAAAGAACTTCAATCGTTTTGTCAGGAACATAAAATTCAGCTAGAAGCTTGGTCTCCATTAATGCAAGGGCAATTACTAGATAATCAGGTCCTACAAGAAATCGCAAATAAGTATGACAAATCTATTGCTCAAATCATTTTACGTTGGGACTTACAAAATGGCGTTGTAACTATTCCAAAATCCACAAAAGAACATCGAATTATTGAAAACGCAACGGTATTTGATTTTGAGTTAACGACAGAAGATATGGAACGAATTGATGGATTGAATCAGAATTATCGAGTCGGTCCAGACCCTGACAATTTTGACTTTTAATGAAAAGTAGGTTTTTTATCTTTAAAGTAAGAAATTATTCAGGCTTGAATCTCTATGTAATGAGTTTTAAATAAAATTCGTTTTATTCTTATTAAGCTAGCGAATTTATATCTGTTACTCTTGGGAGAGCATCCAAAAGTGGTTTCTGAACGTTTGGGTCATTCTTCTATTGAGATGACGATGAATACGTATTCTCACGTCACATTCGATATGCAAAAAGAATCTGCCGACCGTTTCGAGAAGGCATTTCGGCAGATAAATTAGAGCAATGTGGTCAAAAGTGCAAAAAAAAGAGCGCTGAACCTTGATACAGCAAGGGTTTCAGCGCTTTTGCATTTACATGACCCGTTTAAACATTTTTTCAAGCTCATATGTGGAATGATGAATGACAATCGGACGGCCATGCGGACAAGTATACGGATTGGTTGTCTTGCGCAAGTCCTCCAACAAAGCAAAAATTTCTTCATGCTTTAAATATTGATTGGCTTTAATGGATGCTTTGCAGCTCATCATAATGGCCGCTTCTTCGCGCAGCTTTTTAATGTCTACAGTTTTCTGTTTTAATACTTGTTGAATCATCTCATCAATGATTTCCGTTTCCTGCCCTTTCGGAAACCATTGCGGATGCGACCGAACAATAAAGCTGGCCTGCCCGAACGGCTCTAAAAACAAACCGACCTTTTTCAGTTCTTCTAACTGTTCTTCAATTCGTAAATATTCATTTAAGGAAACATCAATTCGGTATGGTACAAGCAGTTCTTGTACCTCCGAAGCAACTTGTCCCACTTTTTCCCGATAATATTCATAATTGATTCTCTCTTGGGCTGCGTGCTGGTCGATAATATACAGTCCTTTATCGTTTTGCGCCAAAATGTACGTACCGTGCATTTGTCCAATTGGATACAACGGCGGCAGCTTGTTTGCTTTGGTTGTGACAGCTTCTTGCGGCAGAATCGGTTCATCCGGAAACTCCGGAGATTCCTCTTCTTCCCAAACGGCTTCTTCATATATCGGCTGCTCTCGCGGAACTGTAGCAACAGGTTCAGGCGCAGGGCGTAATTCTTCTCTTATGACCGGCTGAAGCGAAAAGTTAAATGGTTTTGGCTGATCGTTCTTAGTATGTTCAAGCTGAAACGTTTGCTGTTCACTTTGTTCCCGCTCCGCCTTTCGCACCGGAATAGCAGCAGCCGGAATGAGCTGCACTTTCTTGAAAGCATCTTTAATTGCTGTCTCAATCAATTGCAGCAATTCCGCCTCTTTACTAAAACGAACTTCCAGTTTCGACGGATGAACGTTGACATCCACGAGCATCGGATCCATCTCGATAGAAAAGAAGCCAATTGGATATCTGCCGATCGGAAGCAATGTATGATACCCCTGCTGGACCGCTTTAATTAAAGAATAGTTGCGGATATACCGTCCGTTTACAATCGTGGACAAATAATTTCGGGACGCACGTGTTATCTCAGGCAACGTGATGTAGCCTTGTACAGTAAAATCAAGTGATTCCGCTCGAATCGGAATCATCTTTTTGGCCGTCCCTACTCCGTAAATGGCTGCCAGCACTTGACGAACATCCCCATTCCCGGATGTATGAAGAAGCTTTTTGCCGTTATGCAATAATTTGATCGATACATTCGGGTGCGCTAGCGCGATGCGATAGACAATGTCCGTTATATTTCCTAGCTCTGTATTGATGGTTTTCATATACTTTAAGCGTGCCGGAGTATTATAAAACAGATGCTCTACCGTAATATCTGTCCCTTTTCGGCTCGATGTCCGCTCTTGTTTGATGACTTCTCCGCCCTTAATGACAAGATGCGTACCGGGAGCATCCCCCGTGCTTGTAACCATCTCCAACTGGCTCACCGAAGCGATACTCGGCAAGGCTTCTCCGCGAAAGCCGAGTGTCCGGATGCGGAACAAATCATTTTCATCTTTAATTTTGCTTGTGGCATGACGGTCAAAGGCAAGAAGACAATCATCTTCTTGTATGCCGTCCCCATTATCTACTATGCGTATTTTTGAGAGTCCAGCTTCTTCCAGCTCAATTTCAATCACGGTGCTGTTTGCATCAATTGAGTTTTCCACTAATTCTTTTACCACGGAGGCAGGACGCTCTACAACTTCTCCTGCTGCAATCAAGTTGGAAAGCTGATCGTCGAGTTTTCTGATTTTCCCCATCTACTCACTTCCTTCTATTTTTGCTTTAAACTTTTTTGAAGGCGGTAGAGCTCATTTAGTGCTTCTAGCGGTGTCATGTCCAATAAGTCCATCTTTTTGATGGTTTCCAATACATCTTTTTCCGATGATGATAACGTATACGGCTTCTTCTTTTCCTTCACCGGCTCTGGCTCGTTGATTTCAAAGAAGGTTAATTGGCCGCTTGCTGCCGAAACAATCATCTCTTCTTGTTTCTCTTCTATTTTTCCGGCAGGATTGCTGTTCTCTAAATTTTCTTCTATTTTTCCAGCTGCACTGCTATTCTCTAAAGCTTCTAATACTTCCTTTGCGCGTGCAATGAGCGCAGGCGGCAATTCTGCCAATTCCGCCACATGAATGCCATAGCTTTTATCAGCAGCCCCTTCTTTAACTTTATGCAAAAAGACAACCTTTCCGTTTTCCTCAATCGCAGATACATGAACATTCTTCAGCTTGTCCAAGCTTTCTTCCAGCACCGTCAATTCATGATAGTGCGTTGAGAATAATGTTTTTGCGCCGATGTTGGTATGGATATATTCTATGATGGCTTGCGCTAACGCCATCCCGTCGTACGTAGAAGTACCGCGTCCGATTTCATCAAATAAAATCAAGCTCTTTTCTGTCGCATTTGCAATGGCGTTTTTCGCTTCCAGCATTTCCACCATGAAGGTACTTTGACCGGAAATTAAATCGTCTGCCGCTCCGATCCGTGTAAATACTTGATCAAATACAGGTAAAACAGCTTCACTTGCCGGCACGAAACAGCCTACTTGCGCCATGACTGCAATTAAGGCAAGCTGTCTCATGTACGTGCTTTTACCGGACATGTTCGGTCCTGTAATTAAAAAAACGTCTAAGTCTTCTCCCATTACACAGTCATTTGGAACGTAGGTTTTCTTTTCCAATACCTTTTCCACTACCGGGTGGCGTCCGTCTTTGATGAAAATTTCCCGTTTGGACGTTAATACCGGTTTCACAAAATGCTCTTCCTCGCTCACAGTGGCAAACCCTTGCAATACATCGAGCTCACTGATTGCTTTCGCCAATCTTTGCAGTCTCGGAATGTACGTTTTCACCTCTTCACGGATGGAAACGAATAAATCATATTCCAATTGTACAATTTTTTCTTCGGCTCCTAAAATCATCGCTTCTTTTTCCTTCAGCTCGTCCGTTATGAAGCGTTCTGCGTTTGCCAATGTCTGCTTTCGCTCGTACCGTCCTTCCGGAAGAAGGGATAGATTTGCTTTTGTGACTTCAATGTAGTAGCCGAAAATACGGTTGTAGCCGATTTTTAAGGATTTAATGCCAGTTAACTCGCGTTCACGTTTTTCTAAGTCAGCGATCCATGTTTTGCCGTTTTTGCTGATGTAACGGTACTCATCCAGCTTTTCATCGTACCCGTCCTTAATAATATCGCCGTCTTTTACCGATAACGGCGGGTTTTCTTTAATGGCGCGTTCCAACAACGCAGCCAGACTCTCGCACGGGTCGATTCCTTCTGCAATTTGAGATACGTATGGATTGTCCAGCTGCTGAACGATCGTTAAAATGTCCGGTACTTGCAGCAAGGAACGTTTTAATTGCAGCAAGTCCCTCGCATTGACATTGCCGTACGCTACTTTTCCAGCCAATCGTTCCAAATCATATACTTCTTTTAATTTTTCTTTTAAGTCTTCTCTTAAGAAATAATTGTTCACAAATGTTTCGACCATGCTTAGCCGTTGTTCGATTTCTTCCTTTACAACAAGCGGGCGCTCCATCCATTGCTTCAACATCCGTCCGCCCATCGCCGTTTTTGTTTTATCTAACAACCAAAGAAGAGAGCCTGTTTTTTCTTTTGTTCGAATTGTTTCGGTCAGCTCCAAATTCCGCTTGGAATGAACGTCAATTTTCATAAATTGATTTGTATAATAAATGTCTACAGGCTGTAAATGATCCAATGACCGCTTTTGTGTACGTAAAACATAACGTAATAGACGTCCAAACGTTTCAATAAGCTTCGTTTGCGTCAGATTCTCCGTCAGATGGTCAAACCCTTCTGGAATCGATGTTTCATCTTCATAAGAGATGGTAATTTTGAGCTTCTCGCTGATGGACTGCAGCAGTTCATTCGAAAAATCAGATGCAACAACGAGCTCCTTCGCTCCCAACGAATATACTTCCAGCAATACATCTTCAATGGAGCCTGTCAAAAGCGTCACCGAGTTTTGTCCGGTTGTTAAGTCGTTGCAGGCAAGTCCGTACGAACCGTCTTCAAAAGCAGATAGAGAAACAAGGAAATTGTTTTCTTTTTCTTCAATCCCTTTTCCTTCCATCATTGTACCCGGAGTAATCAGCTGGACAACTTCCCGGCGGACCACCCCTTTGGCAGTTTTCGGATCTTCCACTTGCTCGCAAATGGCTACTTTATATCCTTTTTCTATTAATTGTTCAATATAGTTTTTAGCAGAATGATAGGGAACACCGCACATCGGAATGCGTTCATTTCCCCCGCCGTCACGGCTTGTCAGCGTGATTTCCAATTCATGCGCGGCCTTTACGGCATCCTCAAAAAACATTTCATAAAAATCACCGAGGCGAAAAAATAAAAAGGCATCTTGATAGTCTGCCTTAATGGTTAAGTATTGTTGTATCATAGGCGTATATTGTGCCATTGTCTTCCTCCACATTTACGTATTCCCTTGTCATTATAACACATATAGAAAGGCTTTTTCATCCTGCCAAGCTCCCTGCCCCAACACCTTGCATAAAAATCGTGCGACGTGGCGCAGTTTATTCAAAGAGGCGTTCCTTGGGTTCCCTCCTGCCAAAGGCGCCTTATGCGTTTGTACAGGAAAGGTTATTTGGGGTTGGAAACTCCCAAAGCTAGACATCAACCTTACTTCAGAAAAATACCATACAAACCTGATTTGAACTTTAAGGTATTTAAAAAAGCTAGGAAGAAAGCCTTCCTAGCCGCTTATTATTCTTCTTCGGCATCCAAAATAAAGTTTGGATCTAAATCTTCAAACTCTTCATCATCAACATCATAGTAATAGTCGTCATCGTCATAGCACCCGTCCGGATTTACTTTGACGCATACCTTTGTTTCTCCAACCACTTCCACAATAAATTCACGCTCTACTGTAACAATAATTTTATTTCCGTTTGGAGAAATAATCGCTTCTAAACAGTTTGGATGTTGAATGACACGTGCGATAATTTCATAATCTTCACCCGTAAAATTTTTATCGCGATACTTGATTTTCACTTCATCCGTGTAACGCACCCGTTCCGTTACTACTTCTGTTTTTGTGTTGTGATCGTAGGAATACCATGTATTAATATCATAGTAACCTTCGATTTCTACGTACTTTCCGCATTTCTTCGCCTCATATGCATGGTTGATCACCCAGCATCCTAAAATGCTTGTAGGATGGTGATTCGGATCCACTGCATGAGTGCATTTCGTAAATTTACGTCCTTTTCCAACGACCGCTTTCGTTATAATCTCTCTGTATTCGGACATACGGAATAAACCCTCCTCAATCAATATTCAATTAATCATATGCAAGACAATCGTTTAATGTGTCATTGTTGTAAAAAAAACGCCTATTCAAGAAAAGAATAAAAACAGGTATAGTTCATTTTATGCACGTATGCCCAAATATGTTCGTATTTTTTACTCAAATGCGGTAAGGTTGGTTTAGGCTGGCGCCAAGCAGGCGTCATTCTTATTTTTTGAAAAAGCGAACTTTTTTCTTGCGGGGTAATGTTCTCATATATTCTTTATGTCGCTAAGGGAACAAGAAAGTATACTACCATTATTTTCTTACCCTAAAAAAATGAGGTGCTCGTTTTGAGCACCTCATTTCCATTAACAGCCGCACCCAGTTCCGCAGCCTGACTTATTTTGTAATTGAGAGCCTGTTTCGCCCTTCAGCAAATCTCCGCCGGTTGACAAAATAATTTCGTCAGTTACCGTATTGGAGATCGTGCTGGCTACAAGCTGAAGCAAATCGTTTACATGCGTTTGAGAAGATTGGAATTCTTGCACTACCGGAATTTCATCAAGCTTATCTTGCAATTCCTCAATTTGAGCTTCGACTTTCTTTAAAGCTTCTGTTTTCCCGTAGTGCTGCAAGTTTACCGCATGCTTTTGAAGGGATTTAATTTGATCAATCGTTTTACGAACCGTTTCGTTTTGATTGATTTGCGCTTCGGCACGTTTGAAGAAATCGACTTCTTCAGTTTCGGCAATCATCTTCGCCAATTCTTTTGCCCGTGCGACAATCTCGTCTTTTGTATAGTGACCCATTCTTATTTCACCTCAATTGGCTCTTCTACCATTACCCCGTTTAGCGTCCAAGTTTTTGCTTCCGTGATTTTTACTTTTACAATTTGACCAATCGCGGATTTTGGACCGATAAAGTTAACCAGCTTATTTTTACGTGTATATCCTGCTAGAACATCAGGATTGTTTTTACTTTCGCCCTCTACTAATACTTCTACAATTTGATCTTGATATGCCAAGTTCTTCTTTGCGGAAATTTCATTAACAAGCGCGTTTAGGCGCTGCAAACGATCCTTTTTCACTTCAAGCGGCACATTATCCTGCATTTTCGCTGCAGGTGTACCTTCACGCGGAGAATAAATGAACGTATACGCACCGTCGAATTCTACTTCACGATATAGAGACAGCGTTTCTTGGAATTGCTCCTCTGTTTCATTAGGGAAGCCGACAATAATGTCTGTCGTAAAGGAAGCATCAGGGATTGCAGCTTTCATTTTGCGAACAAGCTCTAAATATTGCTCACGAGTATATTTACGAGCCATCAGCTTTAACACTTCAGTGCTTCCGGATTGAACAGGCAAGTGAATATGCTCCACTAAGTTTCCGCCTTTTGCCAGCACTTCGATTAAGCGATCATCAAAATCGCGCGGGTGGCTTGTTGTAAAGCGGATACGCGGAATATCAATCTTGCGCAGTTCGTCCATTAAGTCGCCTAAGCCGTACTTCATATCAGTAAAGTCTTTACCGTATGCATTTACGTTCTGTCCTAGAAGAGTAATTTCTTTATAGCCTTGTGCTGCTAATTGCCGTACTTCTTGAATAATATCTTCTGGACGGCGGCTGCGCTCCTTGCCGCGAGTATAAGGCACGATACAATACGTACAGAATTTATCGCAGCCGTACATGATGTTTACCCAAGCCTTAATGTCGCCGCGACGCACTCGCGGAAGGTTTTCAATTACATCCCCTTCTTTAGACCATACTTCGACTACCATTTCTTTTGAGAACATCGCTTCTTTTAAAATAAACGGCAGACGGTGAATGTTATGCGTACCGAAAATCATGTCCACATATTGATATTTTTGTAAAATTTTATTGACTACAGACTCTTCTTGCGACATGCATCCGCAAACCCCAAGTAAAAGGTTTGGATTTTTTTGCTTCAGCGGCTTTAAGTGCCCGATTTCACCAAACACTTTATTTTCCGCATTCTCACGAATTGCACATGTGTTTAACAGGATGACATCCGCATCTTCCGTTGTATTTGTCGCTTCAAAGCCAAGGCCTGTTAAAATACCGGCCATAACTTCTGTATCATGCTCGTTCATTTGACATCCGTACGTACGAATGTAAAACTTGCGGCCTGAGCCGATTCCAAGCATGTCTTCCGGGATTTCAAAATCGCGATGAATGCTGATTTCTTCTTTCCCGCGCTTTTTTGCATCCTTTAAGGAAGGCGGTTGATAAATTTTTTCAAAATATTTGCTGTAATCCTTATCGGATTTTTTGTCCGAAGGATTAATTTGTGTGCTTTCTAATCGTTGTTTTTCGTTCATGAATAATCTCCTTTCCAGGTTAAATATGAATCATCAGTCTCGTCATGTACATTTCTCTTTATACTTTTCGCCTAAATAAGGCCATTTATCTGTACACATTATCATAGTATAAGGCTTTCGGCTGAATTAAACAATAAGAAGGAATATTATTCATGAACTTTAAATGTATCGAAAGTTAGAAACACATTGATTGCATTAAGCATCAGCGAAGGCAGTTGCCCCCGCTGACGGAATTTTCACTTTACTGAATAATGCCAAGCTCTTTACCTGCTTTTTCAAATGCATCAAGTGCTTGCTGCAATTCTTCTTTAGAGTGCTGAGCTGTCACGATGGTACGAACGCGCGCTGCATCTTTAGCAACCGTCGGGAACGTAATTCCTTGTGCGAACACACCATATTCAAACAGTTTATCAGAAAACTTATGCGCAAGCGCGCTTTCCCCTACGATAACAGGCGTAACAGGCGTTTCGCTTTTTCCTGTATTAAAGCCAAGCTTTTGTAACCCTTCTTTAAAGAACTTTGTATTGTCCCAAAGCTTGTCAATTAACTCCGGCTCTTCTAACAGAACGTTAATGGCTTCAATGCAAGCAGCCGTTACTGCAGGCGGATGAGAGGTACTGAACAAGAACGGTCTTCCCTTATGAATCAAGTAGTCGATTAGCACTCTTGGACCTGCTACGTAGCCGCCAAGAACGCCGATTGCTTTACTTAATGTACCTACTTGAATGTGAACGCGGCCGTCAAGCCCGAAATGATTTACCGTGCCACGGCCGTTGTTCCCAAGTACACCGGAAGCGTGAGCATCATCCACCATAACAATTGCATCGTACTTCTCTGCTAATTCAACAATTTTGGGAAGCGGAGCAATGTTTCCGTCCATGGAGAATACGCCGTCTGTTACGATTAAACGTTTACGATAGCTTTGCGTTTCTTGCAATGCTTTTTCTAAATCTTCCATATCAACATGCTTGTACACACGACGGCCTGCTTTCGTTAAACGGATGCCGTCGATGATAGAAGCATGGTTTAGCTCGTCAGAAATAACAACGTCCTCCGGAGATAAAATGGCAGACAACACACCTTGGTTTGTTGTGAAGCCGGATTGGAATACAAGCGCCGCTTCCGTATGCTTAAATTCCGCCAATTTCTTTTCCAGCTCATCATGCATAGTAAACGTACCGGCGATTGTACGAACAGATCCTGTACCCGCACCGTATTTTTCAACTGCTTCTAAAGCCGCTTTTGTCAAACGCGGATGATTGGTCAGTCCTAAATAATTGTTAGAAGACAACTGGATAACTTCTTTTCCTTTAATAATTACTTTGGAACCTTGCTCGGATTCAATTAGCGTTAAGCTACGGAACGTTCCTTGCTCCTTCATTTGATCTAATTCTGCTTGTAAATGTTCAAAGCCCTTCACGGAATTTCCTCCTTTACGGAATTAATACTACCTTGCCGCATTTTCCCTGAATCATCAATTCAAAGCCTTTTTCAAACTCTTCTAATGGAAGCTGATGTGTAATAAGCGGCTCTACATCGACTTGTCCTGATTTTAACAGGTTGGATACTTGCATCCATGTTTCATACATTCTTCGTCCTGTAATGCCTTGTACGGTAACGCCTTTGAATACAACGTTGTTCGTAATATCAACCTCTACAGGGCGAACCGGTAAGCTCAAAATAGAAACGCGTCCGCCGTTTGTTACCATATCAAATCCTTGGTTCATAGCAACCGGATGACCGGACATTTCACAAATAACATCGATGCCGTTTCCATCTGTCAGCTTCATGGCTGTCTCAACTGGATCTTCGTGTAAGGAATGCACAACCGTTGTTGCACCCATTTTCTTCGCCAGCTCCAGACGATATTCGTTTACATCAAAGGCAATGACTTGGGAAGCTCCTGCTGCTTTCGCCACACCTACTGCCATGAGACCGATTGGACCGCATCCGATAACTGCCACACTTTTACCTGCTACGTCACCGGCAAGCACTGTGTGCACAGCATTTCCCATCGGTTCCTGAATGGAAGCGACATGGCTTGGCATTTCTTTCGGATTTTTCCAGATATTTGACGCCGGCATCGCTACATATTCTGCAAAGCAGCCTTGTGTATCTACGCCGATAATCTTTGTATGTTTACAAATATGGAAGTCGCCTCGCAAGCATTGTGGACATGTTCCGCAAACGATATGCGTTTCAGCGGATACATAATCTCCTACTTTTACACTTGTTACGTTGCGTCCCACCTCTACAACTTCCCCAGCAAACTCGTGACCGAATACATATGGAGGGTTAACGCGGCTTGCAGACCAATCATCCCATGTATATATGTGCACATCTGTACCGCAGATCGAAGTTGCTTTTACTTTTATTAACACTTCGTCATCTTTAATTGTCGGTATATCTACCATTTGCAATTCTGCGCCGTAACCGCGATGATGTTTTACGATTACTTTCATTTTTCTCGTTGACACTGTAAGCACTCCCTCTGTATAGCTGATTACATCTTTTATTCTATCATTCTATATTATTGTGGTAAAGTAAACGCTTCCCAAGAAATAAATTCCATATAAAAAGTCCTTTTACTTAGGTAAAAGGACTTTTCAATCTTACATGAATTCTGCAACAAGCTCGTCGAACATCGCTTTATCAAGCTGAAGGTCTGCATGTACAAGCGGAGTTTCGCTGTAGCCTTTAATCAGCTCTTGATAAGACTTTTGTTCTTTATTTTGATAGATTAGTCCGGTTACTAAACCTCTGTTTTCCATTAGCGTTTTCATCGCTGTCATACGATTGCTTGGATCGTATCCTTCAACATCGCTTAAACGCACAAGATTTTCTTTGAACCAATCATATGTGTTTACTTTGTTGTATGTTACACATGGACTGAATACGTTAATTAAAGAGAATCCTTTGTGCTTAATTCCTTCTTCAATTAAAGTTGTCAGCTCTTTTAAATCACTGGAAAAACTTTGTGCTACGAACGTCGCTCCCGCTGTTAACGCCATTTCCATTACAGAAAGAGCAGATTCAACAGAACCCTGCGGCGTACTCTTCGTTTTAAAGCCAACATCGCTTCGCGGAGAAGTTTGCCCTTTTGTTAAACCGTAAATTTGGTTATCCATTACGATGTATGTGATGTCGATGTTGCGGCGAATCGCATGGATCGTATGACCCATGCCGATAGCAAAACCGTCACCATCACCGCCGGAAGCGATTACTGTTAAATCGCGGTTCGCCATTTTTACGCCTTGTGCAATCGGCAATGCACGGCCGTGGATACCGTGTAAGCCATAAGAGTTAATATAACCGGAAATACGTCCGGAGCATCCGATACCGGAAATGACAGCTAAATTTTCAGGCTCTAAGCCGACGTTTGCTGCCGCACGCTGAATTGCAGCTTGAACGGAGAAGTCTCCGCAACCAGGACACCAGTTTGGTTTTACGTTGTTACGAAAATCTTTAAATGTTGCCATTTAAAACAACTCCTTTTTTGCACTCGTTGTAAATTTCTTTCGGTAAGAACGGATTTCCGTCGTATTTCAAGAAGCTGGAAATCTTCTCGGCATAACCGACGTTCATCTTGATAAGATTTGCAAGTTGTCCTGTTGCGTTGTTTTCCACTACAACGACTTTCTTCGCGCTCTTAACAAGCGGCAGCAATTCGTCTGTCGGGAACGGATGCACTAAACGAACATGCGCATGGTTCACTTTCATGCCGTCTTGCTCTAAGCGCTCCATCGCTTCTTCAATTGTTCCGCGAGTGGAGTTGAAACCTACTAATAATAAATCAGCCTCTGCATGCTTCACGTTTTTATGAACAGGAGTGTTAAATTTCAAATTGTTCAATTTGCGAAGACGCTTATCCATTTGCGCGTTACGGTTTGCAGCCACTTCGGACGGTTTACCTGTTTCGTCATGCTCTACGCCTGTCACGTGGTGAATACCGTTCTTCATGCCAGGAACTACACGCGGTGACACGCCGTCTTCAGTTACTTCATAGCGCTTGAAATATCCTTTGTTTTCAATTTCAGGCAATTGTGCATTCAAGTCAAGCTTGCCGCGGCGAATTTGTACTTTTTCAAATTGAAGTGGCTCAACTGTTTGCTTGCCTAGAGAAAGCTGAAGGTCTGTTAATACGATGACCGGAACTTGGTACTCTTCCGCAATGTTGAACGCTTCCACCATATCGTAGAATGCTTCTTCTACTGTACTTGGAGCGATTACTACTTTCGGAATTTCACCGTGCGTACCGTAAATCATTGCCATTAAGTCAGATTGCTCTTGTTTTGTCGGCAATCCCGTACTTGGACCTCCGCGCTGTGTATCAACGATAACAAGAGGCGTTTCCGTAATGCCGGATAAACCAATCGCTTCCATCATTAAGGAAAGACCAGGTCCTGCAGATGCTGTTAATGTACGAACACCGCCGTAGTTTGCGCCGATCGCCATTGTACATGCTGCAATTTCGTCTTCTGTTTGAATAACAGTACCGCCGACCTTTGGAAGCTTTTTAATTAAATACTCCATAATTTCAGAAGCAGGTGTGATTGGATATGCTGCCATGAAACGAGCACCGCCTGCTAATGCGCCAAACGCGATTGCATCGTTGCCGATCATGAACATGCGCTTTTTGCCGTCCGCTTTTTCAAGCTGCATCATGTTCACTTTGTCGCCGAGCAGCTCTTTAATATATTGAGCGCCGCGCTTGATCGCTTCCATATTCTTTTCCACTACTTGCTGACCTTTGCGGCCGAAAATTTCTTCTACCACTTCAAGGTATACTGCTTCGCTTAAGCCCAATACTGCACTGGAAGCGCCGACAGCCACCATGTTTTTCATTAAAGAAGTACCCAACTCAGTAGCAATATCCGTAAATGGAACCGCATACAAAGTTACTTCTGTGTTTTCTGGAATTGTCGGATTAAATTTAGAGTCCGCAATTACAATTCCGCCTGGGCGTAACTCATAGAAGTTGACATCGATTGTTTCTTGGTCAAACGCAACTAATATATCTAGATCATCAGAGATTGCGCGAACTTCTGTTGTGCTAACTCTAATTTTGTTGTTAGTATGACCGCCTTTAATACGTGATGAAAAGTGGCGATAGCCGTACAGGTAGTAACCAAGACGATTTAACGCAATACTAAAAATTTCACCTGTACTTTCAATACCTTCACCTTGTTGTCCTCCAACTTTCCAGGAAAGCTGACTAATCATCTCCTACACCCCTTTGAACTGCATTCATTGTAGCGTATTTTTTTACACTTTCAGTTTATCACTTTATGAGAAAAGAAACTACAATGATTGCAAATTAAGCCTATAAATTTGCTCGAATTTTTCGCATAGTGTTAATTCGTTTTCAATTCTAGACCTACTAACGAAAAAATGCAAGAATTTGAAACAAAATTATTAACATTTTTTTAAATTTTATAATTATTGTGTAATAATAATTAAAAGTTTGATATGATTATACTTTAAAACGAAATTCGATCAATAAAATTTTGATATGAAAAGGATCTGACCTGCTCCTCACTATAGTGCTTCAGCAGCTCGTTTATGAGATTTTCATATTGTCCGAAGGATTTAAAATTTTCGATCGTATGATCAATTCCGTCGAAATCCGAACCAAAGCCAACGTTCTTTTCGCCGCCCATGCCGCAAATATAATCAATATGCTTCAAAATATCGGATAGTGTTGCTTGTCCATTTTCGGCCAAGAAGCTCGGAACATATGTAACCCCGATAATGCTATTGCGTTCTATCAATGCTTTTATTTGTTCATCTTTTAAGTTGCGGGGGTGCGGACAAAGAGAAAATGCATTCGAATGAGAAGCAATCGGATGAGCTGCCTGCTCCATTACATCCCAAAACCCTTTCTCTGATAAATGGGACACATCAGTCCAAATTTTAAACGTGTTTAATTGCTGCACCACTTGTTCCCCGAAGGATGACAGCCCGGCTCCTCTTTTTTCTAATATCCCGTCCGCTACAGCGTTGCCGTAATTCCATGTTAATCCAACAGAACGTACACCTAAGCGATACATCGTTTTTAATCTTGTCATGCTTTGTCCAATTGCATCACAGCCCTCAAGCGTTAATAATGCCCCGATTTCCCCTTCTTTAAGGCTCTTGGCATCTTCTTTGGACAGAATGAGTTTCATATTCGAAGATGTCTCTAAAATGTCCTCATAAAAAATGTTTACCATCTCAAGCGCTGCTTGAAAACGCTGTTCGTGAGGAACGATTTCCGGTATGTATACGGCAAAGCATTGAATCTTGCTGTTTCCTTTTTGCAATTCTTCTCGCGTGATATGCAAATCAGGATCGTTATCAAACTTCATCGTACGATTGGGAGTGCGATATTTTTTGTTCATCCAAAGTTTGAACAATACATCACAATGAGCATCAAATATTTTCATTGCTCCCCTTCCTTTCTGTCCTACAACAACACATAAAAACAACCTGTTTGCATCGGCAAACAGGTTTTAAAATTAACGAGGTTCTACAATCAATTTTATTGCTGTACGCTCCTCGCCGTCAATCATAATGTCAGTAAAAGCAGGGATACAAATTAAATCCACTCCACTAGGCGCTACGAATCCTCTTGCAATCGCTACTGCCTTCACGGCTTGATTCAATGCACCCGCACCGATTGCTTGGATTTCTGCGGAACCGCGTTCGCGAATTACCCCAGCAAGTGCACCAGCTACAGAGTTAGGGACTGAAGTTGCTTTAACTTTTAATATTTCCATTCCTGGTTTCCTCCTCGTATTTTCAAAAATATAAGCTCGATTCAGTTCACTTTACATATATTCACGAGGAAGATTCTGTATTCCTGCTAATTTTTCTCAATTTTTAGAAAAAAATTAAGTATATTGTTTTTTTCTAAAATTTCATTCAAACATAGATTGATCATCATTAATTAAGATACGATTTATAGCATTTGCTTTTCCGGTATTCGGATCAACATCGATAATAACGGCACTTAGTTGCGTACGTCCCTCTGCCACTTCAAACCGGACAGGCAGACTTGTCAGAAACCGTTTTAATACCGCTTCTCGCTGCACTCCTAAAATACCGTCATACGGACCTGTCATGCCCACATCCGTTATGTAAGCTGTCCCGTTTGGCAAAATACGATTGTCCGCTGTTTGAACGTGTGTATGCGTTCCTACAACCGCTGTTGCTCTGCCGTCCACATACCATCCGATGGCTTGCTTTTCACTTGTCGCTTCCGCATGAAAATCAATAAAAATAATCGGTGTACGTTTTCTTGCTTCTTCAATCAATTCATCGACTTTTTTGAACGGACAATCGATAGCCGGCAAAAATGTCCGTCCCTGCAAATTAACGATGGCTACTTCTGTTCCGTTAGAGTTCACAAAAATCATGCCTTTTCCCGGTGTGCCTTCCGGAAAATTTGCCGGGCGCACCAAATATTTAGCGTCATCAATAAACGTAAAGACGTCCCGGTTATCCCAAGCATGATTGCCAAGCGTCACAGCTTGCGCTCCGCTTTCAAGAAAACCCCGATAAATTTTTTCGGTAATCCCCTTTCCGTTTGCGGCATTTTCTCCATTGATGATCGTAAGAGTCGGGGCATATTTTTTCTTCAACTTGGATATGTAATCTTGAATCATTTGTCTTCCGGGTGATCCGACTACGTCGCCTATAAACAAAATTCTCATGGCAGTATCCCTTTCTATCTCTTTTTCTATAGTATGGTTCTGAATGAAAAAAAATAAAGTGGCTTTCACCACTTTATTTTGCATATTCTACTGCACGTGTTTCTCGAATAACAGTAACTTTAATGTGGCCCGGATAGTCGAGTTCATTTTCGATACGTTTTCGAATATCACGCGCTAAACGATGTGCTTCTAAATCATCAATAGCATCCGGTTTTACCATGATGCGCACTTCACGTCCAGCTTGAATCGCAAATGATTTTTCAACACCTTCATAGGATTCTGAAATTTCCTCCAGCTTTTCAAGGCGGCGAATGTAGTTCTCCAATGTTTCGCTTCTTGCGCCCGGTCTTGCGGCAGATAATGCGTCCGCTGCAGCGACAAGGACGGCAATGATGGACGTCGGCTCTGTATCACCATGATGTGAGGCGATACTATTGATAACAACTGGATGTTCTTTATATTTTGTTGCCAGTTCCACACCAATCTCTACGTGGCTTCCTTCTACTTCATGGTCAATTGCCTTTCCTATATCATGGAGAAGTCCCGCACGGCGTGCAAGTTTCTCGTCTTCCCCGAGCTCGGCAGCCATAAGACCTGCTAAGTAAGCAACCTCCATGGAGTGCTTCAGCACGTTTTGACCATAGCTTGTTCTAAATTTAAGGCGTCCCAGAATTTTAATTAAATCCGGATGCAGCCCGTGCACACCTACTTCAAAGGTCGTTTGCTCCCCAACCTCGCGGATGTATTCATCCACTTCACGTCTTGATTTCTCAACCATTTCTTCAATTCGTGCAGGGTGGATGCGGCCGTCTTGAACAAGCTTATCTAAAGCGATGCGAGCAGTCTCTCTTCGAATCGGGTCAAATCCTGATAAGATAACGGCTTCCGGCGTATCATCAATGATTAAATCAATACCTGTCAATGTTTCCAGCGTACGGATATTGCGGCCCTCACGACCGATGATTCGCCCTTTCATCTCATCATTCGGAAGGTTCACGACAGAAACTGTTGTTTCGGCAACATGATCAGCAGCGCAACGCTGGATAGCCATAGATAAAATTTCTTTTGCTTTTTTATCGGCTTCTTCTTTTGCACGTACTTCGCTTTCTTTGATCATTACCGCAACTTCATGTGAAAGTTCGTTCTCAACCTTTTCTAAAATAATGCTTCTTGCATCGTCACGGCTTAATCCTGAAATTCGCTCAAGTTCTTCCTGCTGCTTACGAACCAGTTCATCCACTTTGCTTTCCAACTCTTCAATCTGCTGTTGTTTTAATGTCAGAGACTCCTCTTTCTTTTCAAGCATCATTTCCCGCTTATCAAGCGATTCGTCTTTTCGGTCAAGGTTCTCTTCCTTTTGCATTAATCGATTTTCTTGTTTTTGTAACTCGTTTCTTCGTTCACGAATATCTAACTCTGCCTCTGTACGAAGTTTATGAATCTCATCCTTTGCCTCTAGCAGCGCTTCCTTCTTCAAAGCTTCTGCCGAGCGCTTCGCATCTTCTAAAATCGCATTCGCTGCGTTTGTCGCACCGTTAATTTTAGCTTCTGCAATGGATTTGCGAACAAAAAATCCAACAACTGCACCGACGACTGTGGCAAGCAAAATGGAGATGACCAGAATTACTGTTTCCATGATTTCACCTCCTCTTGCTATAAACTTATAAAATGTCGGCATGTACATTGTTACTTAGACGTTTCAACGTACAGCATAATGGCTTTTACGCTTTTCACATCATAGTTAAAAGAATATACATTTTCATTGTATAGTTGCCCATTTTCATTGTCAAGGGTTGTCTCAGATTCCTTTCTTTTCTTGTCAACCGAAAAGAATGTTACAATTTAGTGTCATGATAGACAAAAAGACACATCGCTGTGTCTTTTGCTTTACAGGTGTAAACCTGTTTTATTCATCAAGAAGAGAAAATTCTCCTTCATCTTCTTCCGTTACTTGATGCGTATCTTTATTGATGCCGTAATGCTCACGAATCTTCGCCGCAATGTCCTCACGCACCGCTGCGTTTTCTTTCAGGAATTGCTTTGCATTTTCGCGCCCTTGTCCTAATCGCTCTTCATTGTAAGAGTACCAAGCGCCGCTCTTTTGTATGATATCCAGCTCAGAACCCATATCAAGAATTTCTCCTTCTTTCGAAATTCCCTCTCCGTACATGATATCAACATCAGCACTGCGGAACGGAGGAGCTACCTTGTTCTTCACAACCTTGATTTTTGTTTTGTTTCCGACAATGTCAGCGCCTTGCTTAAGCTGTTCGGCACGACGCACTTCCAGACGTACTGTGGAATAGAATTTTAACGCACGCCCGCCTGGAGTTGTCTCTGGGTTCCCAAACATAACTCCAACCTTTTCACGAATTTGGTTGATAAATATTGCGATTGTTTTAGACTTGTTAATCGCGCCGGAAAGCTTGCGCAATGCTTGAGACATTAAACGAGCCTGCAAACCAACGTGAGAGTCACCCATCTCACCTTCGATTTCGGCTTTCGGAACAAGCGCCGCTACGGAGTCGATGACGATAATGTCAATCGCGCCGCTGCGCACTAATGCTTCTGCGATTTCTAATCCTTGCTCACCCGTATCAGGCTGAGAAAGTAAAAGCTCATCGATGTTAACACCTAATTTTTGTGCATATACAGGGTCAAGCGCGTGCTCAGCATCGATAAACGCTGCTTGTCCTCCGCGCGCTTGCACCTCTGCAATTGCATGCAATGCTACAGTGGTTTTACCAGATGATTCAGGCAGGATTGTTATACACAAGGCTTTTTATCCTTGCTTCTGGAGGTCACCCTCATCATTATACGTTCTGGCAGACGTATAACTACAGTTGGTCAATTCCAACTCAGCTCAGCGTACATATTATCCCTCAGCATAACCTGTTAGGGAAGGGACACTCTTGCCAGGATTATATTCTGCTAATCGGCAGTTTCACCTGGTACGCGTTACGGTGCTATGTGCCTTTTAACTCACATAGTTACCTCGGAATTGTCTCTTATGTGAGATGTCTTCCGATTTTGCCCCTTTCCTCTTATTGGTTTCCCAATAAGCGGGCGATTCTTCGCATAACTTAAGCGATTCGTTCACCATAAATTTCGATTATTCTTCCTCTCGGATAACCACCTACACCTAAAGCTACATCCAACGCTAAAGATCCGCTCGGCACCGTTGAGATTTGACGTTCGGATTGCTCCCCAAGCTTCATGATGGAACCTTTACCGAACTGCTTTTCTATTTGTTTTAACGCCATTTCTAAGGCTGCTTGACGATCACTCACTCTGTTTCCTCCTTTTTCTTTGAAACTATCTTTATTATACCTGTTTTGCATAAAAAATGCCAACAAAAATCGAACGTTTATTCGTTTTTTCTTTTCTTCCTCTAATTTCTTCTTTTTCAACTTATCAAAACAAAAAACTGGAAGAGACATTACATCTCTTCCAGTTTTTTGAGCAAGTGGTAAAACCCGTATTTGACCGTGCGCTCGCGAATGACTTGCCTGCTTCCTGCAAGGGAAAGCTCTACAGTAAACGGAGGCTGTTCTCCGATGGAAATTCCCACATAAACAGTACCCGGAGCTTTTCCCTCTAAAGCATCAGGACCCGCAACACCTGTAAAGCTGATGCCTACATCTGTTTGAAGCAGCTTGCGCACATTTTGCGCCAGATGACCGGCACATGCGGAACTTACGGCACCCTCATTTTCTAATACAGTTTCGGGAACGCTCAACACGTGCCGCTTTACTTCATTATTATAGCAAACTACCCCGCCGTTAAAGATGGACGAAGCACCCGGGATTTCTGTGATCCGCTGGCTGAAAAACCCCCCGGTAAGACTTTCGGCACAAGACAATGTGAAGCCTTTATTTTTTAATAATTGCACTGCTTTTACATGAAGTTCATCTTCGTTATATCCGTAAAAATACTGCCCGACACGGCTTAAAATAAGGGCCTCTGTCTCTTGAATCAGCTGCTCGGCAGCCTCCGGAGAAGCATGCTTTGCCGTAATTCGCAAGGTAACTTCGCCGTCTGATGCATACGGTGCGATCGTAGGATTTGTTTGATTATCTATAATATCTTCGATCTCAGTTTCAAGCTGAGATTCGCCGATACCGAAAAACCGCAGGACGCGAGAATATAATTGCGCTTCTCTGTTTACCTTTTCTATTAAAAACGGTTCTACATAGGATTCATACATCGGGTTCATTTCCTTCGGCGGACCAGGCAAAAGAATGTACAGCTTCTTGTTTGCTTCTATGCCCATGCCTGGCGCCATGCCGTGATCGTTCGCAAACACGGCTGCTCCTTTTAGTACAAGGGCTTGTTTTTTATTATTTTCCGTAACGATGCGTCCCGTGCGCTTGAAATAATGTTGTATGTATTGCATCGCTTTCTCATCATATACAAGCTCTGTACCAATACAAGCTGCAATCGTTTCTTTTGTTAAATCGTCCTTAGTAGGTCCAAGACCTCCCGTGAAGATTAAAATGTCAGCCCTGCTTTGTGCAATTTCAATAGCGCTTTTCAGCCGGCCGGCATTGTCCCCTACCACTGTCTGAAAGTACACATCAATTCCAAGAGCCGCCAATTTTTGTGACAAAAATCTAGCATTTGTATTTAAAATTTGACCGAGCAGCAGCTCTGTACCAACCGCAATGATTTCTGCGTTCATCTCCCATTCCCCCAAATGCCGCTATTTAGAATTTGCAAACACTTCTCTGTTCTTCCAGAAATAATCCCATCCTGAATAAATGGTAAAAACAACAGCGATCCACATAGTAACATACGCAACGGAAAACGGTAAAAAGTTCAGCGGTACATCATGAAGCAGATAAGCTGAAATAGCCACAACCTGCATCCACATTTTGATTTTTCCTGGCATTTTGGCAGCCGCCACTTCCCCTGTACCGGCTAAAACAAGACGCAATCCCGTTACAGCAAACTCACGGCTGATAATAACGATGGCAACCCAAGCCGCTATATATTGCATCTCAACAAGGGTGATTAACGCTGCGGACACAAGCAGCTTATCTGCTAACGGATCTAAAAATTTTCCCAGATTCGTAACGAGATTATATTTTCTCGCGTAATGTCCGTCTACCCAGTCGGTTGCGGAAGCTAAAATGAAAATAAAAGCACCGACTAAATGGGCAATAGGTAAAGTCACATCTCCAACTGTTAAAATCCCCCAGTCAAACGGTACAAGCATAACAATTAAAAACAACGGAATTAACATAATCCGTGATATGGTAATTTTATTAGGTACGTTCACAACTATTCCTCCATACTGTTTACACAAATACTGTCATTGAAAAAAGTCATCACGTGGATGACTGGGCAGTGCGTACATGCTTAATCGTAATAATTTGCTGGATGTAATCATTCGGATTTTGCGGGAACTGCAAGACTTGTCCGTTAATCTTTACTTCGACATCCGGAGTGCGTCCGATATTTAACCGAACAATGTCTTCCGCGGTTAAATCTTGCTGCTGTGTTTGCCCGGCTTTTAACATTCCTGCGAAAAACTTTTTGCCAGCACCATTTTTAATATCGACATAACTCAGTCCTTTTGATGTGATTTCCACCAATAATGAATCTGTGTCGCTGATTTCAATTGTGGAAAATTTCCCTCTTGTTTCTACAACCTTCGCCTGTTGGGTTGGTGCCGCTGGCTTCTCTTGCTTTTCTGCAGGCTTAACTTCTTCTTTTTTTTCTTCTTTTTTCTCTTCTTTTTTCTCTAAAGGAGAGTTTTCTGCCTTTTCCACTTCAGCTTCAGATTGCGTTATATTTTGTTCTTTTGCCTTTTCGCTGCCGGTCGTTAAGCCTTGGAACAGCAACCAAATTCCGACTGCGACGCTCACAACTACTACGGAAATTAACACGTTCGGCATATAATCCATAATTTTGGAAGTCGGACCGCTCACTTGTTCTTTTGCCCTTTTCACACGCGACAATTGCGATACTTCCGGTGCAGCGGTGACAGGTATTTCTGATTTATACTCTTCTAAAATACCTTCCGGATCAAGCCCTACTGCTTCTGCATATTGCTTGATGAATGCACGGACATAAAAATCCCCCGGCAGTACCTTGTAATTCCCTTCTTCAATGCTGATTAGGTACCGTTTTTGAATTTTCGTCGCTTCTTGCAATTCATCCAACGAAAGTCCTTTTTCCAGTCTAGCTTCCTTCAAGCGATTTCCTAATTCTGTCAATGATAACACCTCGATATTCAATTAAAAATCAAACATTGAAAAATTATTCTTTTTATTAAGCTCAATTTCATCTACTAAGTCATATGTGATTTCTTCGTCATAGTCGTTACGAAGTTCGATGATATAATCAAAATCGTCCAGCGTATATTCTGATTGGTTTACAAAAATATCAGGATGCTCCACAACCTTTGTTGCTGGGAGCTGCATAATCTCGCGAACCAATTGCCAATGACGCTCATTTGCTCGCTTAGTAGATACGATTCCATCAATAATATAAATGTTATTTTCACTGTATTCATCCTCGATTAATTGACTGCGAATCGTTTGCTTAATTAAAGTGGAAGACACGAACAGCCATCGCTTATTTGCGCACACGCTGGAAGCTACAATAGATTCTGTTTTACCGACGCGAGGCATTCCGCGAATGCCGATCAGTTTATGTCCGTCTTTTTTCATGAGCTCCGCCATAAAATCTACTAACAGACCTAATTCATCCCGAACGAAACGGAATGTTTTTTTATCATCCGCATCTCTTTGTATGTATCTTCCATGCCTGACAGCCAAACGGTCGCGCAGCTTTGGTGTACGATACTTAGTTACCGTTATATTATCCATCGTATTGAGGATTGATTCAAGTCTCGTGATTTGCTCTTCATTTTCACAGCGCAATAAAAGTCCGCGGCGCACATCGTCCACGCCGTTAATGGTCATAATGTTGATGCCCAGCATACCGATTAACGAAGATATATCCCCAAGCAAGCCAGGTCGATTTTTATGTATTTCATACTCAAAATACCATTCAATCATGCTTTATTCTCCCCCTTGCCTACTAAACACTTATGTATTATATTATATGATTTCTTGTCAATAAGAAAGTTAAATTATACTATAACTTTTTACAATTGTGTATAAATCGCGAAAATTTCCAATTTATGTAACGAAAATTATCCGTAGGCTGTCTTTATGCTGATTCTTGGGGCTGTTTTAAAATCGAAATAAAAGAGAGGAAACTCCTCTCTTTTACGCTCTTCCTTTAACAAGCTTGACCATGAGATTAGCGATTGTGTGCTGTTCTTCTTGATCAGCTACTTTCCAAAGCTCAGCCAGAATTCTTTCTTGCTCGTTTTTAGGCTCCACTTCATTTGCTAAATAATCGCCAAGACGATACGCCATTTCGGAAACTACGCCGTTGTCCATACCGTTAGCTTGCGCTTGGTCTAACCGTTCCCCTAAAAACTGCTTCCATTGCTCAAAGTTATCTAAAACTGACATGTTGTACCCCACCTTTACAGTAGTATTGTGTCGATTTTACTATGTACTGTTTAGGGAGTTTTTATACAAACATTTCGCAAATCAGCAATGCCATCCGCCGTTTACTCCGATAACTTGCCCTGTTATATAAGAGGCTTGCTTTGAGATTAAAAAAGAAACGGTATCCGCAATTTCGTCTGGATATCCCAATCGTCCGAGCGGAATATCCTGTGCAATTTCGAGTCTTTCTTCCTCGGAAAATATGCTCAGCATTTCCGTGTCTACTGCCCCGGGGGCAACAGCATTTACCCGTACCCCGCTTGGCGCCACTTCTTTTGCCAGCGCTTTTACATATGCATTTTGCCCGCCTTTTACCATTGAGTACAGCACTTCACACGAAGCTCCCGTAATTCCCCAAATAGAAGATATAACAATGATGGATCCGCTCCTGTTTCGAATCATGGCCGGCAGCGCTTTATTCCCGATTTTATATAAATTGCTCAAGTGAAGGGTAATCATACTGCGCAATTGTTCGTCTGAGGTATCCGTAACAAGGCCGAATACGCTTTTTCCTGCAGTATATACAACCGCTTCCAGCTCATGATGGATTTGCTCCCAAAGCAAGTCTGCCCCGTTTTCTTCACTTAAATCCGCCTGCACCAAATGTATTTCTGCACATTCCGTTTGCAGATTTTGACGTAATTGTTCCACCGCTTCTCTGTTTTGATTGTAATGCAAATATAACGAATATCCTCGTCTTGCCAATTTTGCGGCGACAGCTGCTCCGATTCCCCCGCTTGCGCCTGTTACTAATATAAATTGTTTCATGTTTCCTCTCCTGTACTTTTTTTCTTAATTATAACAAAAAAGCATCCTAAAAAGGATGCTCTTACTGTTTGGGCACAACTTGGCAAATGCTCATACGCGTTTCATCGACGAAATCCTTGGCAATCGTCTGTAAGTCTTGAACCGTAATTTCCTCCAAGATCGGCAGAGCCTCAAACAAACTGGTATCATTAAAAGCATAACGGGTAAATTGATTGGCGATGTATTCCGGTGAATTTAAGGAACGTAAAAATCCGCCGATTTTCTTTTTCTTTACACGAGTTAATGCTTCTTCAGATAAATTGTCATAGTCGGTTTGTAAAAAAATATCTTTTAACCGCTTCGCTAATTCATCAGGCTGTTTTGTGTCGCCGCCGACCATGGCAAACCCAAAGCTGCTTTCTTCTGTATAATCGTAAGAAAACGTATCATCAATTAATCCGTCTCTATACAGCTCTTCATAATGGTTAGAGCTGCGGCCGAATAAATAATCCATGAGCAGGGTCACTGTAATTTCATACTTCAACAGCTCACGGCCTGACTTTTTAGGATTTTTCGCTTTGATACCGACTAAGCATTTTGGTGTTTGAACTGTCATTGGAATGACTTTTTTCTTTTCGGCTACTCCCTCCGGCTCTTCATCAAAAAAGCGTTGGATTTCCGGTTTATCTGTATATTCTTTCTTGGCTTGATTGTCACGAACGAAAGCCATGATGGCAGCCGGGTCTACTGGTCCAACAACAAACAACAGCATGTTGCTTGGATGATAAAATGTGTTATAGCATTCATACAGCAAGTCTTTCGTAATCGTACTGATGGACTCGATTGTACCGGCAATGTCAATTTTGACAGGATGATTTTGATATAAGCTGTCTATCATTCCGAAATAAAGACGCCAATCCGGATTATCTTGATACATTTTAATTTCTTGTCCGATAATGCCTTTTTCTTTCTCCACCGTTTTTTCGGTAAAATAGGGACTTTGAACAAAGTCCAGCAGCGTTTCTAAATTTTTCTCCACATTGGACGTACTGGAAAATAAGTAAGCTGTACGGGTAAACGAAGTAAACGCATTCGAAGACGCTCCTTGTTTACTGAAATCCTGGAACACGTCTCGATCTTCTTTTTCAAACAATTTGTGCTCTAAAAAGTGAGCAATTCCGTCCGGCACACGAACTCGTTCACTTTTATTTAAAGGCACGAAGCTATTATCGATGGAACCATATTTCGTTGTAAAGGTGGCATATGTTTTATTAAACCCTTTCTTCGGAAGCACGTATACATGCAGCCCGTTTGGCAGCTTTTCAAAATATAATTCTTCTTTCAGCTGGTCATACACAATTTTCTCCATTGCTTATGCTCCCTCCAATCCTCTTAAAAAATAAATGGTGTCGAGTTCCATTTTATTGGCCACAGCGACGACTTCTTCTTTTGTGACTTTATCAATCTCTGTCAACCCTTCTGTCATCGGGCGTTCATAATGCGCGACAACGTCATGATATAATATTTCAACAAGACCTCGAGCTGTATCAATTTCCTCTAAAATCTGATTTTTAATGACCGCTTTTGTTTGACTCAGTTCTTCTTCCGTAAATTCTCCTTTTTGCATTACGGTCATTTGCTCTTTAATGATGGTAACAGCTTTTTCATAATTTTTATCTTCAATCCCGGACATGACGAGTAGCAATCCTTTATGGCTTTCATAACGGGATCCTGCATAATAGGCAAGACTGTTCTTTTCCCGAACGTTAATGAAAAGTTTGGAATGCGAAAATCCTCCGTACAACCCGTTAAATACCTGCAAAGCATAGTAATCGCTGTCCCCATACGTAATATGCGTACGGTATCCCATGTGTAACTTCCCTTGGTTCACATCTTGTTTTTCAATTACTTCTTTGACTTCTCCAACAGAAGAAGCTTTAGGTGGTGTCTGGCGGCTGACTTCACGTTTTGCAAGCGAAAAATACTTTTGGATCAACGGCGCCACATCTTCCTTTATATCGCCCACTAAATATAGGTCAATTTCATCTTCCGCTATCGCTTTTTGATAGTAATTATACAACGTCTGCGGCGTAATAGACTGAATGTCTTCTTTTCTTCCGTTTGGATTGAGATGATAAGCTTCATGTTTACACATTTCTTCAAGCAAGCGCTGATTCGCGTAACGCATTTTGTCATCAAACGTAGATTCAATCCGCTGCAGCAATGCTCGTTTTTCGCTCTCCACGATAGATGCTACAAATGCTTCCTGCTCCAACGCGGGATGTAATAAAACATCTGCAAGCATAGCAATCGTTTTTTCTAATAACGGGGGACTGTCTTGCAAATAGATTTCGTTGGCAACATCCATGTAAATAGAAATAACATGGTGTTCTCCTTTTTTGTTTACATCAACGGATAAAGAAGCCCCGTACAAATCTTCTAAATGCTGCCGGACAGCCTTTGCCGATGGTAAATTGCTTGTACCGCTTTGCAATACATACGGCAATAACGCTCGATATGTAACCGTTTCTTCCGTTAGCGGAGCTTTCAAACGCAAAATAAGCGTGTTCGTTTTATACTTGGCTGTCGGAATGACATGAAGCGTCAATCCATCTAACTGGTGCACATCGTGCTGAATTCCTTCCATATCATGCTTCCTCCTTTTGCATCTTTTTTCCAATATACATGTTTTGGCGGTATCTTTTCAACTTTTGCAATCCTCCTGTACTTATAAACCTATTGTATGTAAGGGAAATCTGTATTATTTGTTTAATTGGATGAAATAAAGATGATAGATAAAGAAAAATCGGCTGACGCCAAGACTTGCTTTTTCTGCGTGCGATGGAATGCTCCGAGCGTGTCTGGCGCTTAAGGGAGCAAGAAAATATGATACAATTTTTTCAATTTATACTTTGTTGACATAAAGAAAAACCCGCACAAAAGTGTGCGGGTTTTCGTTTTAACGCTTTCCTTTTTCGTATGGAGTTCCCAATGCTTTTGGAGCTTCAGAACGTCCTACAAAGCCCACTAACGCTAAAATTGTAAAGACATAAGGCAAAATCGTTAAGAATACTGGAGGAATTTCTTTTAAATATGGAATACTTCCGCCCGTAATTCCTAATGATTGTGCGAATCCAAAGAATAAGGCTGCGCCAAGGGCGCCGATCGGATGCCATTTACCGAAGATCATCGCTGCTAACGCCAAGAACCCTTGACCGCTGATTGTTCCGCCGGAGAAGTTGCCGGAAATGGATGTCGCAAGCACTGCTCCCCCGACTCCCGCAAACATACCGGATATGACAACTGCCATGTAACGCATTTTATACACGTTAATTCCCATCGTGTCAGCCGCCATAGGGTGTTCCCCTACTGCGCGCAAACGGAGGCCGAATGGAGTTTTATAGATTACATACCATACAACAAACGCCAAAAGAATAGCGATATAGGATGTCAACGGTACAGAGGAGAAAAAGATTTTCCCGATTACCGGAATATCGGACAAGCCCGGAATATCAATTTTGTCAATACGATAGCTAATAAAGTCTGTTTGTCCTTTTCCGAAAATCTTTTTGATGGCAAACACCGTTAATCCTAGAGCCAAGAAGTTGATGGCAACCCCGCTGACTACTTGGTCAGCTTTAAACGTAATGGATGCCAATGCATGAAGCAATGCGAACAATCCACTCCCCACTGCCGCAAACAGAATAGCAATCCATGGAGTTGCTGCTCCCCATGTATCTCCCATTAATAAAGTTGTAACAATTCCAATAAATGCTCCGAACAACATTAAACCTTCTAATGCGATGTTTACTACACCGGAACGCTCACTGAACACTCCGCCCAACGCCGTAAAGATAAGCGGTGCAGCTGTATATAAAGTACCGGATACGATAATCGCTAATACATCCAGGAAGCTCATTTATTTCCCCTCCTTATTAAAGCGAGACAGTGCCCAACGAAGCAAATAGCTGCACGCTACGAAGAAAATGATGCACGCAATGATAACGTTAATTAACTCGGACGGCACGTTCGCTGCAAAGTTCATTTGCGGAGCGGCGCTCTTTAATCCGCCGAACAATAAAGCGGATAAAATGATACCAAATGCATTGTTTACACCTAATAACGCTACAGCAATGCCATCAAATCCGATTCCTGTGAAGGCAGAAAGAGCCGTCATGTTTTGGAACGTCCCTAATCCTTCCATCGCACCGCCAATTCCGGAAAACACACCAGCAATAGACATAGATAAAATTACGTTTCGAGACACTTTCATTCCCGCGTATTGTGAAGCATGCTGGTTATAACCAACCGCCTTTAATTCATAGCCAAGCGTTGTACGATTTAACATAAACCACATAATAACAGCAGCAATCAGTGCTATAATAATTCCCCAGTGCAGACGAGATCCGCCTGTTAAGGTTGAAAGCCATTCTGATGCTAAGGAAGCAGATGGTTTGATATCATAAGACTTTTCGTTTCCTGCATAAATGAATGTTTTAATAAGTGCACTTGTTACATATAGTGCAGTATAGTTCAACATGATGGTTACGATAACTTCATTAACCTTGAAGCGTCCTTTTAAATAACCCGGAATAAATCCCCAAAATGCGCCTGCTAATCCTGCGACGATAATAGCTAAAGGCACATGAATAACTGCCGGTAAATCAAAAACATATCCTACCCAAACAGAAGCCAGCCAGCCGACAAGCAGTTGTCCTTCTACCCCGATATTAAATAGACCTGTGCGGAAAGCAAACGCCACCGATAACCCGGCAAGTACAAGCGGAATCATTGCACGAATGGTTTCTCCGATTGCACGAGGAGTACCAAACATCCCATCGAACAGAGCCTGATACCCCAATACTGGATCGTATCCGCTGACTAACATAACGACAGCACCGACAAGGAGCCCGAAAATCGCGGATAATACAGGCACAATTATGTTAATCATACGAGGAGTGAAAATCCCCTTACTCATGAGTGTTCACCTTCTCTCTATGCTTACCCCCGGCCATCAACAGACCAAGTTCTTCTTCGTTCGTTTCTTTTGCATTTACGATGCCTACGATTTCTCCTTCGTAAATTACAGCAATTCTGTCGCTTACGTTTAAAATTTCCTCTAATTCAAGAGACACAAGCAATACTGCCTTTCCTTTATCGCGTTCTTCAATCAGCTTTCGATGGATAAATTCGATAGCACCTACATCCAATCCGCGTGTCGGCTGAGCCGCAATCAACAGATCCGGGCTTCGGTCTACTTCACGCGCAATAATGGCTTTTTGCTGGTTACCACCTGATAACGCGCGGGCAGGAGTGTGTTCGCTTGGTGTGCGAACGTCAAACTCTTGGATTAAAGCTTTTGCTTTTTTGTAGATTTCACCAAAGTTCAAAATGCCCTTTTTCGAAAACGGTTCCTTATAATATGTTTGGAGCACCATGTTGTCGCCGATTGAGTAATCAAGAACCAGTCCGTGTTTATGACAGTCTTCCGGAATATGTCCAACCCCGGATTCTGTGATTTGACGAGTTTTCATACCCGTAATGTCTTTCCCGTTCAACGTAATAGAACCTGACTCAACTTTTCGTAATCCCGTAATTGCTTCGATCAATTCGCTTTGCCCGTTTCCGTCAACACCGGCGATACCTACAACTTCCCCTGCACGAACGGTTAAGTCAAGTCCTTTTACTGCAGGAAGATTACGCGAATCATGAACTACCAAGTTTTCAATTTTCAGTACATCGTGACGTGGTTGGGCGTCTGACTTTTCAGTTTTAAAATTGACTTCACGGCCAACCATGAGAGCAGCTAATTGATTTTCATTTGTATTGGCAATATCAACTGTACCGATTCCTTTTCCTTTGCGTATAATGGTACAGCGATCGCATACCTCCATAATTTCCTTCAGCTTGTGCGTGATAAGAACGATGGATTTTCCTTCTTTCACTAACCGTTTCATAATTGCGATTAATTCTTGAATTTCTTGCGGAGTTAATACAGCAGTTGGTTCGTCGAAAATTAAAATTTCCGCACCGCGATACAGCGTCTTCAAAATTTCCACACGTTGCTGCATACCAACGGAAATATCTTCAATCTTAGCGTACGGATCTACTGCCAACCCATATTGTTCAGAAAGCTTTTTAATTTCTTTAGCAGCATCGTCAATGTTAATTTTTCCGCCTTTTGTCGGTTCGCTGCCAAGAATGATGTTTTCTGTTACCGTAAAATTGTGAACAAGCATAAAATGCTGGTGCACCATTCCGATTCCAAGATCGTTAGCGATGTTTGGATTTGTAATTTTGACAGGCTTTCCTTTAATCTTAATTTCCCCTTGCTCTGGCTGATACAATCCGAACAATACGTTCATCAATGTAGATTTACCGGCTCCGTTTTCCCCTAATAAAGCATGAATTTCGCCTTTTTTTACTTGGAGCGTAATATTGTCGTTCGCAACAATACCAGGGAATATTTTTGTAATGTTATTCATCTCGATTACATATTCCATGCGGTTACCTCCTAATAATAGGATGAAAATTTAATAGTCCATCTCATATACATACAAAGGTTAGTTCAGCGAACTAACCTTTGCATATCTCTGCTTTTATTTTTTCAGAGAAGCTTCATATTCTTTATACTCTTTTTCAGTGCCAGGAACTTTAATTTCACCGTTTAAGATTTTTTGCTTGTATTCATCAACTTTTGCTAATGCTTCTTTGCTTACATTATCAGTTGTTGGAGCGATGCCAACGCCTTCTTCTTTAAGGCCGAATTCTTTGATAGAACCGCCTTTTAGTGTACCTTCCATCGCCTCTTTCGCAACTTCCTCAACCGCAACGTCTACACGTTTAACCATGGAAGTTAAAGTTACGTTTTCAGGCATACCTTCTTGATGCTGGTCGCGGTCAACACCGATTACCCAAACGGTTTCACCTTTTTTCTTGCGGTTTTTCGCTTCTGTGAATACGCCGTTACCAGTTCCGCCTGCTGCATGGTAAATTACGTCTACGCCTTGTCCATACATTGTAGATGCTAATTGAGTACCTTTAGAAGCGGCATTGAAGTCCCCGGCGTATTGAGATACTACTTCGATGTCAGGGTTTACAGATTTAACACCCGCGATAAATCCGTATTGGAACTTTTTGATTAAATCGCTCTCAACTCCGCCGATAAAGCCGACTTTGTTTGTTTTTGTCGTTAACGCAGCTACTACACCCACTAAGAAAGACCCTTCGTTTTCTTTAAATGTAATGCTCGTTACATTTTTCTTGTCAACTACCATGTCAACGATTGCAAATTGATTTTTAGGGAATTGATCTGCTACTTTACCAACAGCATCAGCCATTAAAAATCCGATACCGAAGGTTAAATTGTAGTTGGACTCAGCAAACTTTGTTAAGTTTGGAATGTAATCTGCTTCTTTCTCAGATTGAAGGTAACGATAGCCTTCGTTTTCTTTTAAGCCGTTGTCTTTACCAAACTTTGTTAGTCCTTCCCAAGCGGATTGGTTGAAAGATTTGTCATCAACACCGCCAGTGTCAGTAACCATACCTACTTTGAAGTTGGAAGCCTTGCCGCCTTCTTTTTTGTCTTCCGCTTTGTCAGCGTTTCCGCAAGCACCTAAAATTGTGCTGGCAGCCAAAGTTAGAGAAAGTAATAAACCAGCTTTTTTCTTCATAAACTTTAAACCCTCCTGAGTTTTTTGAAAAATATTCTAGAGCATCAGACAGCAGTGCTGCTTCCCGACTGCATGTCCTGTCTCTAAAGACTAAATATATGTTACGCTCTCTTGCGAAGAACGTGGAAGCTGAATTTATCAGCCCGGAAGTAGTTGATGGAGTATAAAATCGGCTCGTCGTTTTGGTCATAATGCATTTGCTTTAACACTAACAAAGCCGTTTCCGGATCGCACTCCAGTATAGGAGACACCTTTTGATGATATCCGAGCGGTTCAATGTATGCTACTGCATAAGTTATCCTTTTATTCGTCTTTTTATTAATGATATTTAACAAAGACTCTTCTTTATATTCAGACAAATCCGATAACACATCTTTCGGCACCTTGTCGACACAATATACGACAGGTTCTCCGTCAGCGGTACGAACCCTCTCAATAGCCATGACTTCTAGATCTTCCTTGGCATTGAATTTTTGTTTTTCTTCCTCTGTCAAATTCATCAGCGAAGATTTTAAGAAAATTGTGCCCGGCTTCTTCCCCGCATTGCTGATCATCTCGGTGATGGTGCATAGTTGCTCAATTCCAGATGAGAACAACGGCTTGGAATTTACAAATGTTCCAACACCATGACGGCGGATGACAACGTTTTCTTCTTCCAGTACGCGAAGTGCTTCGCGAAGAGTGGCCCGGCTCACTCCCAATTCTTTCGCGAGATCAAATTCAGATGGAAGCTTTTGTTTTTCTTTGTAAACACCATTTTTTACATCTTCTTTTAATCTGTCTATAACCCGAAGATATAAATGTCTGCTGTCTGACTTTATTGACATGTTACTCCCCCAGTGTTTCCCCTTATTCGACCTCTGATGTAAGACCTTTTCTCTGTCGTCAAACATAATATATCATGATTTTCCAAAAATCAAAATACAAAAGTTAAAAATTTGTCGAATAAATGTGATTTTTTATAAGAAGTTTACAAAACCTTTACAAGTATATTGTTTCACAAAAAAACCTTATGCTCAAAGCTTCTCAAATGATGAGAAAGCTGTGAGCATAAGGTTTGTATGTATCCTATGCAACTGACTTTCCCTCATAGTCCGGCAATTTATGGTTGCCGGGTAGAAACTTTTGGACCGTATTTCCAAATTTATATGAGGTTCGTTTCTTAATTCCGTGCTAATAATATCACGGTTCACAGATGCTGTCAACATAATTCGACAATAAAAAAGAAAGGAGAAACTCCTTTCTTTTTTATGAACTTCTTTCTTCTATTGCTTTGATAAGAACTTCTCTTGGTTTGCTTCCCTCATAAGGTCCGACAATCCCATTTGCCTCCATGGCATCAATGAGGCGAGCAGCTCGTGTATAACCGATGCGAAATCTTCGCTGCAGCATGGAGACGGAAGCGGTTTGCATTTCAACAACAAGCTCCACCGCTTCTTCATACAGCTCATCCTCTACCTCTTGACCGGTATCTCCGTTATCCTGTGGAATCATTTCCTCCTGATATTGTGCCTTCTGCTGAGAAATAACAAAATTCACCACATTTTCTACTTCTTCATCTGAGAGAAACGCTCCTTGCACACGGATCGGTTTAGAAGCCCCGACAGGCATGTACAGCATATCTCCTCGGCCAAGCAATTTTTCTGCTCCTCCCATATCTAAAATCGTGCGGGAATCGGTTTGAGAAGACACTGCAAATGCAATACGTGACGGAATGTTTGCCTTGATGACCCCGGTAATGACATCAACGGACGGACGCTGCGTAGCGATAATCAAATGGATGCCTGCAGCACGCGCCATTTGGGCCAAGCGGGTGATGGAGTCTTCTACATCGGAAGAAGCTACCATCATTAAATCCGCAAGCTCGTCTACAATGACAACAATATACGGAAGAGTCGGCTGCTTTACCTCAGCAGTTTGATTGTAGCTTTGAACATAATCGTTATAGCCTTCAATATTTCGGGTGCCGCTGTGAGAAAACAATTCGTATCGCCGTTCCATCTCACTCACTACTTTTTTCAAGGCTTGAGACGCCCGTTTTGGGTCTGTAACAACGGGGGCAAGAAGATGCGGTACTCCATTGTATACATTTAATTCTACCATTTTCGGGTCGATCATCATCATTTTTACTTCATGCGGCTTTGCACGCATTAAAATGCTTGTAATAATGCCATTGATACATACACTTTTTCCGCTCCCTGTTGCTCCTGCCACCAATAGGTGCGGCATCTTGTTCAACGCAGCAAAGATAGCTTCCCCTGTAATGTCCCGGCCGAGACAGACCAAGAGTTTTTCTTCCGGTCGATTGTTTTCCTTCGTTTCCAATACTTCTCTTAAGGTGACCATTGCCACCTCTGTATTGGGAACTTCAATTCCGATTGCGGATTTCCCCGGTATCGGGGCTTCAATACGAATATCTTTTGCAGCCAAGGCAAGCGCTAAATCATCGCTTAAATTTACAATTTTGCTCACCTTTACCCCTACATCCGGATATACCTCATATTTCGTTACCGCAGGACCTTTATGGACTTTCGTAACTTTCGCTTTTACACCGAAGCTTTGAAACGTGCGTTCCAGCTTTCTGGCATTTTCATAGATTTTTTCGTTTTCGTCCGTAACAGGATTGTTTTTCGGAAGCCGCAGCAAATCAAGCGGCGGCAGCATATAATCTTTATTTTCTACATTGGCGAATTGCATAGACGGACTGATGTCAAGAACTTCTTTTACCTTCTCCGGCCTTTTTTGTTTTGCTGCAGTTTTGGTTTGTTCTGCAATCGGTTCTATCGCTGTCAATTCCAGCTCTTCTTGAACATAACGTTCCGGTTTTTCCTCAGCATATCGCTCTGCAAAGTTCGAAATAATTGGCGGAGTAACATCCATTCCCTCTCCCTGTTGTTCCATACCTTCTTCTTGGGTCTCAGTGTTATGTCTTGCACTTCTGATTTTAACCGGCTTTTCTTTGCGACCGCTTGCTTGACTTTCCCTCCAGCCCTTCCAATCCTCTCGAAAAGCCATCCACTGTCCCTTCAACAGACGAAAGACCGGCCAGCCAAGCTTATACAACACATCCCCAAGCTGCTTTTCCGTAATGCATAAAACTCCAAGAATAACAAGGATCACTCCAATTAAATATGCTCCCATTTCATCAAATAAAAAGTAACAGGAAGCAAACATTACGGCGCCGATCATGCCGCCCCCTAAATTGACGGATCCTATTTTTCCTTTTGCTTCAAGGAAAAACAAATCCTTCGTATTTAAAATGACGGAAGGGCTTTGAAACGTGCCGTTTTTGGTTAACAAGTTAAACATCGTAATATGGCTGAACATTAAAATAGCCAAGACAATCAAATAGGTGCCAATCAATCGTTTATGTAAGACATTCGGCCATTGACGCTTAACGACAAAATACAGCGACAGTGCAATCAAGCCAATCAAGCTGATCATATACCATTGACCGAAGAAAAAGCGAAGAAATAACACAAGCGCTTTTCCGACAATTCCAAGCTGTAAAATAGTAATCAAGGAGAGGGCAAAGATAAGCAACCCAAACATCTCGTAATACAAGGTTGTTTTAATTGCTTCTCGCTGCTTTGTTTTCGTTCTTCTCTTTTTTTGTTTTGACATTTCTTCACCTCGAATACCATCTAAACGGAAGAAAGCAGCCATATAGGGCTGCTTGCATTTTTTCTTCATTATACCATAGGTTATCCACCATTTACTACTTGCTTTCAATAATTTAGCCACACTTTTTGTCCCGGATGATACTCTAAATAATGCTGCGGATCGCTACTTAAGACTCGCACAATGGCACATTGATTTGTTTCTCTCGTCTCAACCAGCATGGAAACTCCGTTATAGGTGACCATTTTTTGTTTATGGAACTGTGTTTCATCCGCCGGGTAAATTAAGTGCTCCGGTATGATGGTATATAAAATCATTGCAGCACTCCGCCTTCCTCATTCGTATTGGCGCGCATCTCAATAAGCTCGTTTAACTTTTGAAGCGCTTGCCCGATTCCGCCCACTTCATCAATCAATCCGTACTTGACCGCATCCCCACCAACGACATTTGTTCCGATGTCTCTTGTCAAATTTCCCTTTGCAAACATTAATTCTTTAAATTGTTCTTCTGTAATTTTAGAGTGCTTTGTTACAAAACGAACGACGCGTTCCTGCATTTTATCCAAGTATTCGAAAGTTTGCGGAACCCCAATTACGAGTCCTGTGAGACGGATCGGATGAATCGTCATTGTTGCCGTTTCTGCAATAAAGGAATAATCAGTTGATACAGCAATCGGCACACCAATTGAATGTCCACCTCCTAATACGATTGATACTGTCGGTTTCGATAAAGAAGCGATCATCTCTGAAATGGCCAGCCCCGCCTCCACGTCTCCTCCTACCGTATTTAATATGATTAACAACCCTTCAATTTTTGGATTTTGCTCTATAGCCACCAGCTGCGGAATCACATGTTCATATTTCGTTGTCTTATTTTGCGGCGGCAACTGCATGTGACCTTCAATTTGTCCAACGATTGTCAGACAATGGATTTTGGATTCGCTCATTTGCGGAACGTTCGTTTGTCCAAGCTGCTGAATTTTTTCCAGTACCCCCGCCTCTTTTGATTCCGGTTTATTTTCCGGTTCTGTTTCTTCATTTGATGTTATGTATTGGTTCATATAAAAGCTCCTTTCGACAATATATGAATAGTATTTGTCTTCTCCCCCATTTCATGCTTTTAAATATGAAAAAGTGCTCTCTTTCCAGAGAGCACTTCTTTATACTTCCATAATAATCGGTAAAATCATCGGTTTTCGTTTTGTTTTTTCAAATAAATATTGTCCGAGAAGATCTCGAATGTTTTGTTTTAATGTAGACCATTCAATAGAGTACTCCTGAATAGAACGATTTACAATCTCCTTGACGATTTTGGATGATTCCTCGATTAATTGTTCCGACTCCCGAACATAGACGAATCCTCTTGAAATGATCTCAGGACCGGATACAATCGTTTTTGCTTCTTTGCTTAACGTCACGACAACTACTAAAATGCCATCCTGTGACAATAATTTGCGGTCACGAAGAACAATATTGCCTACATCTCCAATACCAAGACCGTCAATTAAAACGTTACCGGCTTGTACTTTTCCGCCAATCTTCGCCTTCCCGTTTTGAAACTCGATTACATCACCTTTATCCACGAGAAAAATTTGATGACGTTCCATGCCCACGTCTTCAGCTAAATGAGCATGGGCTTTTTGCATCCGAAACTCGCCATGGACCGGAACAAAGTATTTCGGCTTCATCAAGTTGAGCATTAGTTTTAACTCTTCTTGACTGCCATGACCGGACACATGTATTTTCTTTTCACCGTAATACACCACATTGGCTCCTGCTCTAAACAGCAAATCAATCGTTTTTGATACCGAAGTCTCATTCCCCGGAATTGGAGTTGCAGCAATGATGACCGTATCTCCTTTTCGAATTGCCACCTGCTTATGGGCGTTTTTGGCCATTCTGGATAAGGCAGCCATCGGTTCCCCTTGACTCCCCGTTGTTAAGATAGCAACCCTCTTTTCAGGATAATTCTCAATATCCTGTACGGAAATTAACATGTCGTCCGGTATATGTAAATATCCGAGATTGTGAGCGATGTCTACCACTTTTACCATGCTTCTGCCCACTACTGCTACTTTTCTGTCATTTTCGTATGCAGCATCAAACACTTGCTGGATACGATGAATGTTAGAGGCAAAAGAAGCGACGATAATTCGGCCCTCGGCATTATAGAATACTTTTGAAATTTCCATCCCGACAAGCTTCTCTGACCCCGTAAATCCCGGACGTTCTGCGTTTGTGCTGTCAGATAGCAAACAAAGCACGCCTTCGTTTCCGATTTGAGCGATTTTGCCGATATCCGCTCCGTATTTATCGACCGGAGTTTGATCAAATTTAAAATCACCTGTGTAAACGACAGCGCCTTGTGAGGTATGAAAGCAAACTCCCACAGAATCTGGAATGCTGTGAGTTGTTTTAAAGAATGTAACAGTAGTATTTTCAAATCGAACAACCGAATTTGCGTCTACTGTTTTTAAAGTGACTTTGCCTAATAAACCGGCTTCACTGAGCTTATCTTCTACTAACCCGAGCGTCAGCCTTGTTCCATAAACAGGAACGGACAATTTTCTTAGTACGTACGAAATACCGCCGATATGGTCTTCATGACCATGTGTTAAAAATAAACCTTTCACACGTTCCTTGTTTTCTTCTAAATATGTAATATCAGGTATGACTATGTCGATTCCGAACATCTCTTCTTCTGGAAACATAAGTCCCGCATCCACGATAAATAAATCAGAATCTACTTCTACCACGTACATGTTTTTGCCAATTTCCCCTACTCCGCCAAGGGCAAACACTTTTACTGTTTCTGTCTCTTTTAAGTTCACGTTTGTTCCTCCCGAAAATATCCTAGTAATAACCCGTACTAAGTCACTTAGGTTCATTATAACTGATGGCAGAATTAGAATACAAGCTTAATTCTAGCAATCGCTTCCATACGGAACTGAACAGTTTTTAATGTTTTGGCTGTCTCCAAGTACAATAAAAAAAGCGATGGACTGCTCCATCGCTTTTTTTATTTTTGAATAGTTTGGATCGTTTGCTGCAGTGCTTGACGCTCAGTTTCTGTCAGCGGTACTAATGGCAATCGTACGGAGCCGACATCTAATCCCAACATTTGCAATGCTGTTTTCACAGGAGTCGGACTTGGAGCCATAAATACTGCTTTTGTTACCTGCACCAATTGCTGATGAAGCGTTTGAGCTTTCTTCATCTCTCCATTTTGAAACGCTGCAATCATTTCTTGCATTTGATTTCCAAACACGTGAGATGCAACTGAGACGACTCCTTTGCCGCCAATGGCCAATACCGGAAGCGTCAATCCATCATCTCCGCTGTATAGCGCAAAATCGTCGCCCGTTCTCTCGATAATTTCTGTCATTGCCATTAAATCTCCGCTCGCTTCTTTAACAGCTACGACATTTGGAATTTCAGATAAACGAACCACTGTATCTACCGATATGTTTGCGACAGTACGGCCGGGCACATTATACAGCATGACCGGCAGCTTTGTGCTCTCAGCAATCGCTTTAAAATGCTGATACATGCCTTCTTGATTTGGCTTATTATAGTATGGCGCAACAAGCATGATGGCATCTACGCCTGCTTCTTCCGCTTTTTTCGTTAATTCGATTGAAGCACGTGTATTGTTGCTTCCTGTTCCTGCAATCACCGGCACTCTTCCGTCTGCAACAGAAACTACATGACGAAACAGTGCTACTTTTTCTTCTGATGTTAACGTTGGAGACTCTCCTGTTGTACCTGCTACAACAAGAGAAGTCGTACCGTTATTGATTAAATAATTTACAAGCTGCGTCGTTTTTGCAAAGTCGATATTTCCTTTATGATCAAAAGGGGTTACCATCGCAGTTGCAATTGTACCAAAATCTATCATGCTCTCACTCCTTATATTCCAAAGCCTTCTTGTCTGTACCGGATAATTGAAAAGCATCGTGGAGGGCATTAACTGCCTCTACCATATCCTCTTCTTTTACAAGCACCCAAATGGTTGTATAACTGTCTGCCGACTGTAAAATTTGCACACCCTTTTCAGAAAGAGCCGTAACAATCTTAGAAGTTACGCCCGGAACGCCTGTTATACCCGCCCCGACAATGGATACTTTAGCGCAATGTCTTGTTACAATCGGTTCGTAGTTCATGCTTCGCAATACCTCAATGGCGCGGTCAGCTACATCATCGCTGACAGTGTAGGCTACTCCGGTTGGAGAAATATTGATAAAATCTACGCTGATTTGTTCACTTGCCATTTGCTTGAACACTTGCGCTTGCAAATCGTACGGCGCATCTTTTGCCAATACTTTAATTTGCGTAACATTGGAAACATGAGCGATTCCCGTAACCAGCCGTTCTTGTACGTCACGCCCTTTGCTTGCCCCACCGTAAACAGTAACTAATGTTCCAAGGCTATCCGAATACGTAGACCGTACACGAATTGGAACTTTCGCATGCATAGCAATTTCTACCGCCCTCGGATGAATGACCTTTGCACCTTGGTACGCCATATTGCAAATTTCGTTATACGTAACAACATTTAAAGGACGCGCATCTTTTACAATACGCGGATCCGCAGTCATTACACCTTCTACATCTGTAAAAATATCGATGTATTCCGCATTTAAAGCTACTCCCAATGCAGATGCCGAAGTGTCGCTGCCGCCTCTTCCAAGCGTTGTGATATCACCGGATTTCGTTTGCCCTTGGAAGCCTGCGACCACCACTACATCTTGGTCCTTTAATGCCCGCAAAATACGGTCGCATTTCATTTCAATAATTTTTGCGTTTGTAAAATCCTCGTTAGTTACAAAGCCGGCTTGGGCACCCGTAAAAGCTGCTGCTTTAATGCCATGCTCGTTCAGCATATTGGAAAAAACGACAGCCGAAATAAGCTCCCCGCACGACAAAAGCAAATCCTGCTCCCGCTTGGAAATAGAGGATTTTTTATCTTTTACCAAGCTTAACAGCGTATCAGTTGCATACGGTTCTCCTTTTCGTCCCATAGCAGATACAACTGTTACCACCTTATATCCGTCTTCCAAAGCTTTTGAGATGTGCTTGAGGGCATGCTTCCTTCCGTTGTCATCTCTTACGGATGTTCCGCCAAATTTTTGAACGATAATCTTCATGATTGCACCTCTTTAGAAGTCTACACTAATCCTAGTTTTACTAATCTTTCTGCAATTTGAACAGAATTCCAAGCTGCACCTTTCAGTAAATTATCGGATACAACCCACATATGAAATCCTTTGTCATTATTTAAATCTTTACGAATTCGGCCGACGAATACCTCATTCTTTCCTGCTGCGAACAACGGCATCGGATAATGCTGTTCTGCAGGATTATCCTGAAGCACGACACCTTCAGCTTCCGCTAACAATGCTTTTATTTCATCAACTGTAACGCCTGGTTGTTCCACTTCAATATATACGGATTCCGAATGGCCCGCAATTACCGGTAATCGAACACATGTAGCAGCTATTTCAAGCTCCGGAAGATGCATGATTTTTTTCGTTTCATTAATCATTTTCATTTCTTCAAACGTAAATCCGTTCTCTTCAAACTTATCAATTTGCGGAATCGCGTTAAATGCGATCGGATAATGTTTATCTAAGCTTGCCACCGGCAAAATCTTCGGTTCCATTTCTTGTCCGTTCAAGAAAGCTGCCGCTTGCGTTTTCAGTTCCTGAATTGCAGACGCGCCCGCTCCGGATACCGCTTGATAAGTGGAAACAATTACTTTATTTAAACCGTATTGCTTGCGAATCGGCTCTAGTGCCACCACCATTTGAATTGTGGAACAGTTTGGATTGGCAATGATTCCGTTATGAGCAAGCAAATCGTTTTCGTTTACTTCCGGCACCACTAATGGTACGTTTGGATCCATACGAAATGCACTTGTATTATCCACGACAACCGCGCCGCGTTTTACCGCTTCAGGAGCCAGTTCTTTCGAGACAGAGCCACCGGCGCTGAATAAAGCGATGTCCACTCCCTCAAAGCTGTCCGGAGTTGCTTCTTGTACGACAATTTCTTCTCCTTTAAACAAGACTTTTTTTCCTGCAGAACGTTTCGAAGATAGTAAAGTTAATTTCCCTATCGGAAAATTGCGTTTTTCCAAAGTATTTAACATTTGTTCGCCAACTGCACCGGTTGCTCCAACTACAGCGACATGAAAAGAAGTTTTCTTTTCCATCACTATACCCCTTTCTAGGTCAAGTTCTCTATATAGTACTTTTAAAAAGATGGGGTATCAAGGAACACCCCATCTTTATTAGAATAATTTTATCATATTCTCATGACATCTTGAGGGTTTTTTCTAAATTTCTTGATTATTTTTCGTTCATGTAGCGGAATTTTTCGACAATCACAGGCTGCAGCTGCTTTCCTTCTATTGCCGTTACAATCGTTTCACGCAGCAATTCCATGCGCGCTACCATTGAGTTTGGTTTTTTTTCAGGTGCATCTTGCCCGAATGGCACAAAGTATATATTTTTAGTCGCCATTAATCTCATTAGATTCACGCCGTTTAGTCCTAAAGCATCATTTGTTGAAATAGCTAACACGACCGGTTTCCAGTTGCGCAACGTTGCTTTGGCAGCCATTAAAACCGGAGAGTCTGTCATGGCATTTGCCAGCTTACTCATGGAGTTTCCCGTCATTGGTGCAATAACCATACAATCAAGCGGAATTTTCGGACCGAGCGGCTCGGCTTTCACGATGGAATCGATTACTTTTTGTCCGGTAATCGATTCGATTTTTTTAATCCACTCTTCTCCATCACCAAATCGGGTATTTGTTGTTTGTAATGTATAAGAGACAACCGGAAGTAATTCGGCTCCTTCATCAATAAGCTGTTGCAAATAAGGCATTACTTCATCATAAGTACAATGCGATCCGGTTAACCCAAAGCCGATTCGTTTCCCTTTTAAACTCATGTTGCATTCTCCTTTCTCACCTTTAAATCATCCGTCAGCAAGGTGGATAATACGTTCGCCAAAATCTGACCTGCTGTTTTGGGCGCCACTATCCCCGGCAATCCCGGAGTCAAAAACGCTTTAATCCCCCTTTTTTCTGCATAACGGAAGTCTGTTCCTCCGGGCTTTGAAGCTAAATCAATGATTAATGTGTGCGCCGGCATTTTTGCAATGACGCTTGCCGTAACCACCATATGCGGAATTGTATTGATACAAATATCCACATCCTGTATCTCTTTTTCTAGGTCATTTAAATGAAATGGAGTAAACGTCATTTCCGTAATACGTGCCAAGTGCTCGGAACGCCGTGCTCCAACTTTAACTTTTGCTCCCAATGCTTGAAACGCTCTTGCTACGCTCATCCCTGTTCTTCCAAATCCCAGCACAACAATATTGGAACCGTGAATCGTATAGTCTGTATGCTGAATGACCATCATGATTGTGCCTTCTACTGTGGGAATCGAATTGTAGATGGCAACATCATCCCGTTCAAACAGCTTCACAAGCTTGCGGTTTGCAGCGGAAGCTAATGTATCTAAATAAGCATTGCTGATTCCGGAATAAATGGTGAAATGATTCGGGGTTCGTTCAATTTGGTCTAGTGTAAGCACTACTTTTTCATTGGAAAAAATCGTATCTACTTGCCCTTCCAGATTGGTGCCGGCTACCGGTAAAATGATAGCGTCCAAGCTTGTGAAGTCCAGCTCCTCAATTTGTTCTTTGGACGCGCCCGTAAAGCCGTGATCCAACTGATCAAATCCTATAAGGGAAAGCTTTGCATCCAATTCTGTTAACTTTCGAATCACTTCTAGCTGTCTCGCATCTCCTCCTATCACAGCTACGTGCATGTCAGTTAACATATCCTACTTCACCTTCTTTTTTTGCTGTATTTTTATCCCTTTATAAAATAGGGAATAACAGTATGAGTATCTTGCATGTATAAAAGCCTACCTCTTTGTTTTCCTCAACATCATATGTAACGTACGAGTGCAACGTGATTGACCGCCCGAAAAAAAGAACCAATTCATGGTAAAGAAAAAAGATGACCAAACGGCCATCTTTACTCTTCCGAATCAAACAGAATCATGTCTTGCCCCACTTTTTTAATGCGGCTCCAAGAAACGCGAATCTCGTGTTGATTTCGTTTAAACCCATTCCATTTTCCTGTTGGAATAATCAGCGCATGAATTTTTCCATCCTGTTCATCAATCTCCAAATCCGCATGCCCCAATACTCCCATGCGTTCCGCTCGCTGCAAATCTACAATTTCTTTTCCGCTTAACTCGCTTAACCGCACATCGCTCACCTCTTTTGTCCTATATATTAGTACCTATTCCGCTTGCGTAAAAAAAATGCCTGCGAGTTACAACTCGCAGGCTACTGAAGCGCTTTTGGCAGTTCTCCCGTCGGGCTGATGAGAGAAGCGGAAAATTCGTTTGTAAAGATTTGACCAATTAATGCATCTACATTTTCTTTTGTTACAGCGTTAATGCTTTCAATCATTTCATCGAGAGAACGATGCTTCCGTAAAAGAAGCTCGTTTTTGCCGTTGCGGCTCATACGGCTGTTTGTGCTTTCTAGACTTAACATTAAGTTTCCTTTTAATTGTTCTTTGCTGTTGTCCAGCTCTTTTTGTGTAATCCCCGTTTCTTTCATCTGGTCCAATGTTTGCTGAATAGTTTCATACAGCGTTTCGAGCTGATTGCTTCCTGTTCCCGCGTAAATCGTGAGCATTCCTGTATCCTTATATGAGGAATGATAAGAAAACACGGAATAAGCTAATCCGCGCTGTTCACGAACTTCCTGGAACAGACGGCTGCTCATGCTGCCGCCCAGAATGTTATTGAGGACAATCAGACTATATATATTCTCATTGCCCACTTCCAATCCTTTGTATCCCAGACACAAATGCGCTTGCTCTGTTTCTTTTTTTCTTGCCGTGTGATTCGCATGAAATACTGGTTTATGTACGTCTTGTCGGTCGCTCTTTCCTTCATAGCTTCCGAAATATTGTTCTACTGTGGAGATAAAGGATTCATCTACATTTCCTGCGATGGAAATGACAACATTCTCCGGTGTGTAATGCTCTTTTACATATTGACGCAGTGTATCACCGGTAAACGAAGAAAGTGTTTGCTCCGTTCCTAAAATCGGATAGCCAAGCGGATGGTTTTCGTATGTTACTTTCGTTAATAAATCATGCACAATATCGTCCGGCGTATCCTCATACATTTTAATTTCTTCATATACTACATTTTTTTCTTTCTTTAATTCTTCTTCTACAAATGTAGAATTAAAGAACATGTCAGCTAAAATATCCAGCGCATATTTAGCATGCTCATCTAATACTTTTGCATAATAGCAAGTATATTCCTTAGAAGTAAAGGCGTTGACTTGACCGCCTATGCTGTCAAACGATTCAGCTATCTCTCGGGCAGAACGCGTCGTCGTTCCCTTGAAAAGCATATGCTCCAAGAAATGGGAAATGCCGTTATTGCTTTCCGTTTCGTTTCGAGAGCCCGTATGAATCCACACTCCGATTGCAACGGAACGAACAGTCGGGATTTTTTCTAATACAATTCTTACTCCGTTTTTACAAGTATATCTATTTATCAAGTGCAAACCTCCTATTACGTAATATGCCTTTATTCCCTGTTCTACCAAAGATAGAACCCTATTAGTTAATCATAACAAGTTTCCGAATCAATGTCATGCAAAACCCATTAATCCGTACGCTTTTCATCTAATAATGTAGACACATTTGCAATTTCGTAACCTTGCTTTTTTAAACCTCGAATAAGTACATCTAAAGACTTTGCCGTTGACGATGTGGGATGCATTAATATAATGGCTCCCGGATGAATCTTCCCCATCACCCTATTGATTAATACCGATGGTTCTGGACGTTGCCAATCAATCGTGTCAACTGTCCACATAATCGTTCCCATACCAAGCTCAGAAGCAATTTCTACTACTGCATCACGATAGCTTCCGCTTGGCGGAGCAAACCATTTGACCTTCTTGTTTGTGGTAGCTTCAATCACTTCGTTCGTTTTTACAAGCTGTTCTTGAATCGAGCTTGTCGATAATGTTTTCATGTCCGGATGAGTATACGAATGGTTTCCGACTTCTTGTTCATCCGCAATCATCTTTGCTAATGCAGGATTTTCCTTTGCCCATCTTCCTTCTAAAAAGAACGTAGCTGTAACATTATGCTTTTTTAATATTTCTAACATATCCGGGATATATTCATTTCCCCATGCAACATTAATCGTAAAAGCTACCATTTTTTTATCTGGGTGCCCCCGATAAACCGGTGCAGGAGGCAAATCTTGCAAATGAACTTTTGGACTTACTTCTTTCACTACTAATAGCTTTTCGTTAAACACTCCGTCTTTTTTCATTTTTTTATAGGAAGCGTCTATATCGACTTGGATTCCATTATAGCCCGGCATAGCTTTCCATACTTTATCTATCATGGCATCTTGAGGGGGAATACTATATTTTTTTGCTTTCTGGACAATTTCTTCGTATAACGGATCTTCTATTTTCGAAACGTCAAGAGTATCCGTTTTAATATGCTGTATGTAATGAGTAATGTATGAGTTTTCCACTAATATATAGGCAAACAAAGCAATAAACGCAATGAATGTAATTCTTTTAATCCCTGTTTTCATCCGATTCTACCTCCTCGTAACACATTATGTACAAACTGTCGGAAGTAGAACGAAATGCATTACAACAAAGTTTATGAATCCAGCCATATAAAAAAGCCAGAGGAAGATCCCCCCCCTGACTTTGTTTACTGCTGCCCGGCTTGTTGTTCTTTTTCTTTTTGTTCCTTAAGTACAGCCTTGCGAGATAAGTTTACGCGGCCTTGCTTGTCAATCTCCATTACCTTGACAAGGATTTCGTCTCCGATGGACACAACGTCCTCCACTTTTCCAACACGCTCTTCTGCCAGCTCGGAAATATGTACGAGACCGTCTTTTCCGCTGAATATTTCAACGAAAGCTCCAAATTTTTCGATGCGTTTTACTTTCCCGAGGTAGAGTTGACCGACTTCCACTTCGCGAACGATATCTTCGATGATTCGCTTGGCCTTTTGGTTCATTTCTTCATCAACAGAGGCAATGAAAATTGTGCCGTCTTGCTCAATATCAATTTTCACGCCTGTTTCCTCAATGATTTTATTGATTTGCTTGCCGCTTGGCCCGATTACATCACGAATCTTATCCGGATTGATTGCCATTGTTAAAATTTTCGGTGCATATTGTGATAACTCGCTGCGCGGCTTATCGATGACAGACAACATATGCTCTAAAATTTGCATGCGTCCTTTTTTCGCTTGCTGCAAGGCTTCTTCTAAAATTTCACGGGATAATCCTTCAATTTTAATATCCATTTGGAGAGCAGTAACCCCTTTAGATGTACCGGCCACCTTAAAGTCCATATCTCCTAAATGGTCTTCCATTCCTTGAATATCCGTTAAAATCGTGTAATGCTCTCCTGATTTTACAAGACCCATCGCAATACCGGCTACCGGCGCTTTAATCGGCACCCCAGCGTCCATCATTGCCAGCGTGCTCGCGCAAATACTTGCTTGAGAAGTAGACCCGTTAGATTCCAGTACTTCTGACACAAGACGAATCGTGTAAGGGAAATCTTTTTCAGAAGGGATAACCGGTTCTAATGCGCGTTCTCCTAACGCACCATGTCCGATTTCACGGCGTCCCGGTCCTCTCATTGGACCAGTTTCTCCTACGCTGAAGGAAGGGAAGTTGTAATGATGCATGAAACGCTTGGACTCTTCTATTCCAAGGCCGTCCAAGATTTGCACATCACCTAGCGCACCTAAGGTACAGATGCTTAATGCCTGAGTTTGTCCACGCGTGAAGAGACCGGAACCGTGCGTACGCGGAAGCAGTCCTACCTCCGAAGATAGCGGACGAATTTCGTCTTGCTTACGGCCATCCGGACGAATCTTTTCCACTGTAATCAAGCGGCGCACTTCTTGTTTTACAATCTTGCTTAAAATTTCGCCTACTTGTCCTAATGTGTCCTCATCTGCCTCTTGTGCTTCGAAATGTTCAAGAACACGTTGCTTTACAGCACTGATTGCATCCTCGCGAGCATGCTTTTCGTGCACTTGAATTGCTGCAACCATGTCTGTTTCAGCCATTTCACGCACTTTTTGCTCAAGCTCTGCATCCAGTTCATACAATTCAACTTCCATTTTCTCTTTCCCAACGGCTTCGGCAATCTCTTCTTGGAACGCGATGAGACGTTTAATTTCTTCATGCCCGAACATGATTGCTTCTAACATAACTTCTTCCGGAACTTCGTCTGCTCCTGCTTCTACCATGTTAATGGCATCTTTCGTACCTGCTACAACCAGGTGAATATCGCTTTTCTCGGCTTGTGCCACTGTTGGGTTAATTATGAATTCTCCATCTACACGGCCGACGATTACACCCGCAATCGGACCTTCAAATGGAATATCGGAAATGGTTAGTGCCAGTGAGGAACCAAACATTGCAGCAATTTCTGAAGAGCAATCTTGATCCACGCTCATTACAATGCTCACTACTTGAACTTCATTCCGGAACCCATCAGCAAACAGCGGGCGAATCGGACGGTCGATCAAACGGCTTGCCAAAATGGCTTTCTCACTTGGTCTTCCTTCCCGTTTAATGAAGCCCCCTGGTATTTTCCCTACTGCGTATAAACGCTCTTCATAGTTTACTGTTAACGGAAAAAATCCTACTTTCTTTGCTTCTTTAGACGCTGTGGCTGTTGACAATACTACGGTATCGCCATAACGAACTAAGGCAGCGCCGTTTGCCTGCTTAGCCAACTGTCCTACCTCGATAGAAAGTTCACGGCCGGCAAACGTAATGGAGAAGACTTGTTTTTCTTGAGTCATCTGCAAAAGTACCCCTCTCATACATTGATAATATATGTACTTATATATTTTTAGCTATATTCCTTCACTATTATTGCCTAAATACTCCAATCATATCAAGGACTATGTATTTTTTCCTAACAAAAAAGCGGGAATCCTCCCGCTTTTTTGACTATCGACGTAATCCAAGCTTATTGATTAATTCACGGTAGCGTGTAATGTCCTTGTTACGAAGGTAAGTAAGTAAGTTACGACGCTTACCAACCATCTTTAAAAGACCGCGGCGTGAATGATGATCTTTCTTGTGAGTACGTAAATGCTCGTTTAAAGTGTTGATTTGCTCAGTTAGGACAGCGATTTGAACTTCTGGAGAACCAGTGTCAGTGTCGTGAGTTCTAAAAGCAGCGATGATCTCATTTTTGCGTTCTTGTGATAAAGCCATCCTATTCACCTCCCTATAATAATCCCCTATTACCTAGCATAACGTTGGTGATTCGATATGCCAAGCAATGGTTCTAATAAAGTACGTCTTTAAGGATACTACTTTTCTCTTGAAAAAGCAAGTGTATTATTCTGTTTTTCAAAATATTGTTCTGCTTTTTGCTTGTCTTTCGCGATTTGAGCCACCAGTTCTGCAATTCCGTTGAATTTTTTTTCTTCCCGGATGCGGATATACCACTCAACTTCTACCGTTTCTCCATATATATCCCCGTCAAAATTAAATAGATGTACTTCGATGGACAGCTTTTTTTCCTCTTGGTTAAAAGTAGGCTTATATCCAATATTGCAAACGCCGGCATGCCATTTGTTTTGTACATTCATTCGAACCGCATACACCCCGACCGGCGGTAAGATATATTCCTCGGCTAAGGCTACATTAGCAGTCGGAAACCCGATTTGTCTTCCTCTTTTATCGCCATGGACTACTGTTCCTTTTACTGTATAAGGCCTTCCTAAAATCGCGGGAACGGCTTCCATGTCTCCCTCGCGAATCAATTTTCTCAGCAGCGTAGAACTTACTTTCTCGTCCTGGAATTGTATTTTTTCGATCACGGTTTGAGTAAACTCCCCTCTAGAATGAAATGGCAATGTTTCCATCGTCCCTTTTCCTAAGCGGCCATACGTATAATCAAAGCCGGCAACGACATGCTTTACATTCAATTCAATAATATAGTCATCCACAAACTGTTGCGGAAGCAAGCCTGCAAATGTTTCATCAAATTTTACAACATACAACGTGTCAATTCCTAGATCCGCAATGATTTTTTCCTTGATTGACAGCGGAGTTATGTACTCTACATGTGCATTGTTTTTTCGTAAAACAACGGACGGATGCGGATGAAACGTCATAACAGCGCTTTGATACCCCTGTTCCTCAGCTATACGTTTCGCGGTTTGGATGACTTGCTGATGTCCGAGATGAATTCCATCGAAATAGCCCAATGCCATGACAGTCGGCTCTATCTCCTCTTTTTGAAGTTGATGAGGATGTGTTAAATGAATAAGTTTCACGCTCAATTTCACCTTTTCCTGTAGATTCCTTCTAATTGTTCATTATATCTTTAACTCTTGATTATTCACAAGAACTTTTGTCGGCTTGAGCAATTTTGCGTTTTTGGGATGCACTTCATAAATGGCAAGACAATGCCCTGATTCATCAAACACAGTAAAATAGGGAGCATTGCGATTGTTATTATACAGAAACCCGCCGTTTTTTACCTTTTCTGCGTTTTCTTCATTAACGATGATTTTAGGAAAATCTCTCAGTGCCTCCTCAATACTTAGTAAAACCTCATCCATCGTACCCTGTGCAACACGTTCTTCAATCTCTTGCAGGGAAACACAATCTTCCAATTTAAAGTGCCCGGAAGCAATTCTTTGCAAGTCAGACATATGAGCTGGAAAGCCGAGCTTCTCTCCTATCATGACCGCTAGTGTTCTCACGTATGTGCCTTTGCTGCAATAGACACGAAAGCGAAACGACACAGTCGGTCCCGTAAAGGTATCTTTGGTTGTGAGAAGCTCGAATTTTCGAATTGTAATAGTACGTACCGGGCGCTCCACTTCTATTCCTTGGCGCGCATACTCATACAATTTTTTACCGTTTACTTTTACTGCAGAGTACATCGGCGGCGTCTGCTGAATGGTGCCCGTTAGAGAATGCAATACCTGTTCAATTTCCTGTCTGGATATGGAGCGGTCGACTTCTTTCCGTTCTACTACCTCACCGGAAGCATCTTCGGTAGTAGTGGAATAGCCGATGGTCACTTCTCCTTCATAGGCTTTCGTTTCACTTGTTAAAAATTGCGCGATTTTTGTGGCCCGTCCGATACAAATAGGAAGAACACCCGTCACATCAGGATCAAGCGTTCCTGTATGTCCGACCCGCTTCTCTCGTAATAACTTCCTCACTTTAAACACGCAGTCATGGGAAGTCATTCCCTTTGGTTTATTTAATAATAATACCCCTTCCATGCTTCACCTCATACTTTATGTTTATCCTGTGCCATTTTGCAGATATGTAAACGCAGAAAAGGATAGACAATGCTGTCTATCCATTATTCTTCCTTCTGAGATTCGCTGTTTAACTGATGCAGTAATGTCTCGATTCGGTTTCCATAATCGATGGATTCGTCAAATTCAAATTGAATCTCCGGTGTTTTTCGCAAACGAATACGCTGCCCGATTTCAGAACGGATAAAGCCTTTTGCTTTTGCTAAGCCTTTCAGCGTATTTTGTCTTTGCTCTTCATCACCTAAAACGGAAATAAACACTTTCGCTTGCTGTAAATCTCCGCTTACTTGTACATCGGTTACCGTTACAAATCCTATGCGCGGGTCTTTAATTTTGCGGCCGATAATATCGCCAAGTTCTTTTTTCATTTGTTCTCCCACACGACTTGCACGTAACTTCATACTATCACCTCGTTCCTAATACCATTCTATCGTCGTAATCGTGCGTTCGATTTCCGGAAATGAATCAATCATCTCGAGCGCCCGCTGAATTTCTTTTTCAGAAGAAGCCCGATTCGACGAAACAGAAACGATGGCCAACTTTGTCCGTTGCCAAACGTCTTGATGGTCAATTTCAGAAACAGACACATTATAACGCTGCTTCAGGCGCGTTATAATGCGCTGCAATACCGCCCGTTTCTCCTTTAAGGAATGCGCATCATAAATCATGCATTCACACTGCAGGGCGGCAATGATCATCTTTGAATTTCCTCCATAACGAAGGCTTCAATGATATCGCCTTCTTTGAGGTCATTAAACTTCTCAATCGTAATTCCGCATTCATACCCTTGCGCTACCTCTTTAACGTCATCTTTGAAACGCTTTAAGGTATCAAGCTTTCCTTCGTAAACAACAATACCGTTACGAATTAAACGCACTCCGCTGTCGCGGGTAATTTTTCCGTCCGTTACATAACATCCGGCAATTGTACCCACTTTAGAAACTTTGAAGGTTTGGCGAATTTCTGCTTGACCAATCACTTTTTCTTCAAATTCCGGATCAAGCATTCCTTTCATCGCCGCTTCAATTTCTTCTATAACTTTATATATGATGCGGTGCAAACGGATATCAACATTTTCCGTTTCTGCCGTACGTTTCGCGTTTACGTCCGGACGAACGTTAAAGCCGATTACGATGGCATTTGAAGCGGAGGCCAGCATAATATCATATTCCGTGATGGCTCCTACGCCTGTATGAATAATCTTTACTTTGGCACCTTCTACTTCAATCTTCTGCAAGGAAGCCGCTAGAGCCTCTACAGAGCCTTGTACGTCTGCTTTTACGATCAGATTGATTTCTTTTACATCGCCTTGCTTAATTTTCTCAAATAAGTCTTCGAGACTAAGCTTTGCTTTATCGCTTCGCTGCTGAGCCATTGATTTTTGTGCGCGTGCTTCTCCAATTTGACGGGCTTTCTTTTCATCAGAAAATACCATGAAGCGGTCTCCGGCATTTGGAACCTCATTTAAGCCGGTAATTTCAACCGGAGTGGACGGACCTGCTTCTTTCACGCGGCGTCCCATATCATTGACCATCGCACGAACACGACCGTAAGTTGTTCCTACCACAATCGGATCTCCTACGCGAAGAGTACCGTTTTGTACTAATAATGTTGCCACAGGTCCTTTTCCTTTATCCAATTGCGCTTCAATAACGGTACCAGTAGCCAAACGGTTTGGATTTGCTTTCAATTCTTCCACTTCACTCACAAGGAGAATCATTTCAAGCAGCGTATCGATTCCTTCTCCTTTTAAAGCAGAAAGCGGAACGAAAATGGTATCGCCGCCCCAATCCTCTGGGACCAAACCATATTCTGTTAATTCTTGCATCACACGATCCGGATTTGCCGTCGGTTTATCCATTTTGTTTACCGCAACAATAATCGGCACTTCTGCGGCTTTGGCATGGTTGATCGCTTCGATCGTTTGAGGCATTACACCGTCATCCGCAGCTACCACGAGAACGGTAATATCCGTTACTTGTGCTCCGCGTGCACGCATTGTTGTAAAAGCAGCATGTCCCGGTGTATCCAAGAATGTAATTTTCTTATCGTTAATTTCAACTTGGTACGCACCGATATGCTGAGTGATTCCGCCGGCTTCGCCTTCTGTTACTTTAGAGTTGCGAATGGAGTCAAGCAACGTAGTTTTTCCGTGGTCAACGTGACCCATGATTGTTACAACAGCCGGACGTTCTACCAGATTTGCTTCATCATCTTCTTCATCGATGAATGTTTCAAACTCCGTTTCGTCAATCACAACTTCTTCTTCCACTTCAATGCCATACTCTCCGGCAATCAATTCGATTGTATCTTTATCCAGATCTTGGTTAATCGTAGCCATAATGCCGAGCAAGAATAATTTTTTAATGATTTCAGAAGGTTCTTTTCCCAGCCTTTTCGCAAGCTCTCCAACTGTTAAAGATCCGCTGAAAGTAATTTTGTCCGGAAGCTCATTGGAACCGGCATTTTCTTTTCCTTGTTTTTGTCCTATTTTATTTCCTGGAATAAAACGGTCTTGACGCGGATTATCTTGCCCTTGCTTTTTGTCTTTCTTTTTCTTCTTGTTGCTGTTTTTCTTGCCGCGAACAGCTTGTTGTACCACATCTGCCTCTTCATCAAATTGTTCTACGATAGAACGTTTTGCCGGCTGAGCTTTTTTATTTTGGTCCGCTGATTTTGCAGGCGGATTTAATTTATTATCTAATTTTCCAATTACATCATCATCTAAAGTAGCCATATGGTTTGCAACCTCAATATTCATTTCTT
>JBHGXS010000091.1:0-3110 GCA_041920565.1 Bacillus sp. (in: firmicutes)
TTTTCCTTGATACTCATGGATATTCATGACCCATCCTCCCTGTTTTGACAAAAAGTAAAAAACACTTCGTTTTCATTGTATAAAATGTAGTACATACTGTCCATACTAAAGTGTTAAGAATATAAAATATTCAAAAAACAAAAGAGCAATTTTCCCTTTATTTATAAGGAAATTGCTCTTTTGTTCGTTATTTTTATTATACTGCAGTAGTACCGCCGTCCACAGCCAAAACCTGTCCGGTTACATATTTCGACGCGTCCGATGCAAAAAATATGGCAGCTCCTTTAAGGTCATCTTCTCCTCCCAAGCGTCCAAGCGGTACCCCTTTTACAATCTGCTGACCCGCTTTTTCAATGACAGCATTCGCCATCTTAGACGGAAAAAAGCCGGGGGCCAATGCATTGACCGTAATTCCGTACCGGCCCCATTTCACAGCCAAATCCCTCGTCAAAGATATGACAGCTCCTTTGCTCGCAGTATAACCGACAGCATCCATCACATGCGGATCTTGACCGATCAGACCTGCGACAGAAGCGATATTGATGATTCGTCCGTATCCTTCTGCTTTCATCTCTTTTCCCGCCGCTTGGGCCATCATGAACAATCCGGTCACGTTTACTTGCATCACTTGATTAAATCGGTCAATCGGATATTCTTCCACGGGCGCTCCCCATGAAATACCTGAGTTATTAACTAAAATATCAATTTTTCCAAATTTCTTTTTCGTTTCTTCTACTACATGTAAAACATCCTTTTGATTTGTTACATCACAAGATAATGCCAAAGTGCCGACGCCAAGCTTTTCAAGCTGCTGCGCTGTTTCTTCGCATGCTTCCAGCCTTCGTGAACAAACGACTACATTGGCTCCACTTTCCGCCAAGCCAAGCGCAATTTGTTCTCCAAGTCCTCTCCCGCCCCCGGTTACGATGGCAGTCCTTCCTTCCAGATTAAATAGCTGTTTTGCATCCATCTCCTTATGCTCCCTTCTTATTTCCCTTGAAATTGCGGACGGCGTTTTTCTAGAAATGCTTGTACCCCTTCTTTAATATCTTCTGTTTGAAACACTTCTTCAAACAGCTCTGATTCTCTCTCAATCGCTTGTGAAAATGGCAGATTGACTCCTTCATCTACCGCTTTTTTGATGCGGGATAGCGCTGTAATGGAATATCCACTGATTTTGCCTGCAAGTTCATAGGCGGCTTTCAATCCTTCCCCGATTGGTACAACTTTATTGATAAGACCGATATCCATTGCTTCTAAAGCCGAAATCGGCTCTCCCGTGAACATCAATTCTTTTGCCTTCGCTTCTCCTATTAAGCGAGGCAAACGCTGTGTACCGCCTCCGCCCGGAAATAATCCGAGTTTAATCTCAGGAAGTCCGATCAGTGCGTGCTCTTCTGCAATGCGAAGGTCACATGTTAAAGCTAATTCACATCCGCCGCCAAATGCCAATCCATTTAAAACAGCAATGGTCGGCTTCGGAAAAAAATCAATGAGATTTAACACTTCATGCGTTCTCATAAATTCTTCTTTTATGTTTTCTTTTCCCATCAGCCGAGGAAATTCGCGAATGTCCGCTCCTGCCATAAAGGCTTTTCGCCCTGTTCCCGTTAAGACGATAACGACCACATCACGGTCTGTTGACAAATCTATAAATATTTCTTTCAGTTCCTCGACAACTTGCTTGCACATCACGTTTAACGGCGGATTATCAATGATAACAGTTGCAATCTTATTCTCTTTTTGTACGGATACAAGAGCCATTACTTCTTCACCTCTTCCAATTGTTTATACACATACCATCCTTCTCCCGTTTTTCTGCCTAGCTTTCCTGCTTTTACTTTTTCCTCGACACATGCACGAGGCTTATCCGCCGGGTTACCCGTCTCCGCATAACGTTGCTGCTGGACAAAATAGATCACATCTATACCGGATAAATCCATAATTGCAAACGGCCCAATCGGATGGTTTAACGCTTTTTTGCATATAAGGTCAATATCTTTAAAATCTGCTATTCCCTGTTCGTGCAGGTTCAAAGCCTCATCCATAAGCGCCCCTAATATTCGATTGGCAACGAAACCAGAAATCTCCTTACGAAGCAGTACGGCAGTTCGATTGATTTGTTTGCATATATTCATTGCGATTTGAGCCGTTTCTTCAGACGTTTGTTCGCTCATAACAACCTCCACACAGTCCATGACAAGAGGCGGAAAGAAAAAGTGCATGTTGCACACTTTGTCCGGACGATTTGTCGCATCTGCAATTAAGGAATTAACAATAGTAGAGCTGTTTGTTGCTAAAATGGCATGTTTAGGCGCTATGCGATCTAATTGGGCAAATACTTCGCGTTTGACGTCCAGCTTTTCCACAACAGCTTCAATAACAAAATCCGCTTCTGAAGCCGCTTCTTGCAAACTGACTGTATAAGAGAGACGGCTGAAAGCTTGGTCCTTTTCCTCTTGGGAAATCTTCTTTTTTAACACCCATTTATTTAAAATATCATGCAGCTTTGTTTCTGCCATTTTCAAGGCTTGTTCGCTCACATCTTGCAGCACTGTTTTGTATCCGCCCAATGCACACAACATAGCAATTTGATGTCCCATAGAGCCGGCACCTGCAACACAAATGTTTTTTATCATAGTTACTCCCCCTTTTCATGCTTGTGTCATTTCTTCGCGAATAGCTCTTCGTAAAATTTTTTCTACGTTTGTTTTCGGTAAAGACGTTCGGAACTCTACTATTCTCGGAACTTTATAAGCAGCCATCAATGGACGGCAGTATTCTATAATCTCGGATTCTGTGGCGGTCATACCTTCTTTTAAAACGATCACAGCTTTTACCGTCTCCCCTCGATATGCGTCCGGTACACCCACTACAACCGCTTCTATATATAACTGACTAACATTTCCATCTTTGATTGTTTACGTTCCTTGGTTATTGTCCATACTGTTTACTAGAACAAGAGAACAAGATAACAAGGAGCGAATCTTAGATGAGACGACGTATCACCATTACCCACTCACACGGCTTGACCCCTTCTGACTTGCGAGCGTATGAGAAACAAGAAACGCAGGCGAACCTGCGTGTACGCATCACGGCTGTCCGGTTGA
>JBHGXS010000096.1:0-19978 GCA_041920565.1 Bacillus sp. (in: firmicutes)
CCTGTTGGATATCCAACAGGCTTATATAATACCTATTACATCTAAAAAGACAACTAATACTGTTACAGGCACAATATAGCGGATTAAGAAAAACCATACCACAAACCATTGCTTTCCATATTTTGTTCCGATGCTCAGCTCTTCCAGCAGCTTGTTTTTTGGAATCTTATATGGAACAAACAAAGAAATGCAAAATACTCCCAGCAGCAGTAAAATATTACTTACTAAATAATCCGCAAGGTCAAAAATCGTTTGACTAAACAATGCATCATATTGTTCCTATCCATTCCATAGCCCTCCAGTAATAGAATAGTAGAGGAAATGTTTTACTAGATTTGTAAAGCAGATTAATGAATACTCTCCCAAAATTCCCTGCGTTTCTCTTCTGATTCCCGAAACTCATCCTCCAGAATTTCCAGCAACAGTTTATTCTTTGCAGTTTTTTCTAATCCTTTGGATTTAATTAGAACCCGGCATTCATTCAGAAACTCTAGGTATTCTTCATACGACTCATCATACAGCTTGGCAAGGTCGTTTCGAATTTTCTTCGCCAGCTTCGGACTGGCCCCTCCTGTTGATACTGCTATCAGCAGTTTACCTCGCTTTAATGCTGCAGGGAAATGGACGTTCCCTTTTTCGGGATCTGTAATCACGTTTATCAATTGATTAGGCTTTATGGCTTGTTCCAGTTTCTCGTTTAGTTCCGGATTATCTGTTGCAGCAATGATAAGAAAGGCATCTTCACAATCACTTATTTCAATTTGTCTATTGATCCATTTTAATTTCTCTTCTTCCGCCCATTGCCGGATTTCATTTACGGCTTCTGGACTGACTACAGTAACGTCTGCGCCTTCTTCTAACAATAAAGCAATCTTAAAGGATGCTACTTTACCTCCCCCTGCTACCACTACTTTTTTACCTTGCATACGTACTGAAATAGGATACATGACTTGAACTCCTTATCGTTTCTTGAACTCGCTCTTCTAGCACCTTTTGCAAATTCGGATGATATCCTAAATAGGGACAAAGAATAAAAGCATCATTTTGCAGCTGACGAATTGTTCGCTCCATTCCTTTCATTAATAAACCAGTAAAAAGTAAATACGGAACAACAAATACTTGTTCATGACCGTATGCTGCCGCGATTTCCAGCCCTTCATCAAAGCTTGGACTCGCCGCCGCTAAATAGCATGTTTCTACCTTTTGAAGCGTGCATGCTTCTTGAAGCAATACGGCAATTTGCCCTAAATCCCGTTTTACATCCGGATCGCTGCTTCCTCTCCCCACCAATAATACCATCGCATCGTTACCTATTCGCTCTAGTTGGATTCTTTCTAAGAGTATAGAAATGATGTCTTTATGCACACCGAACGGTCTTCCGTATGTGATGGTGATGTGAGGGAATTGTTTATGGAGACGAGCTAATTCTTGAGGAATATCTTCTTTTGCATGAACAGCTGTCAATAATAATACAGGAACTACCGCGATTCGAGTAGCTCCCCTTCTTACACAATTGGCAAATCCTTCTGCGATTGAAGGACTTGCCAATTCTAAAAAACTAACCTCTTGAATAGGCACATCTATTTGTTCCATGCATTCTTGCACGAAGGAAACAGCTTGGCGACATGCTTCCTTTACTCTGCTTCCGTGACAAACATATAATACAGCTTGCATATTATAATGCCTCGCTTACATAAGTATTGGCAATATCGGGCTCTATAAGCGTCTGTTCAAACCATTGTATTTTTTCACGATAGCGGACAACCTCTCCCACTACAATCATACTCGGATTTTGCACTTTTTCTTTTTGTAATACTGTTACAATCGTACCGAGAGTTCCGGTTACCGTACGCTGAGTATTCGTTGTGCCCCACTCCACAAGTGCTACAGGTGTATCTTCATGTTTCCCGTATTTCAATAGCTGCTTGCATATATAAGGTAAATTACTTACTCCCATATAGATAGCCAAAGTATCAATTCCTTTTGCAAGACTTTCCCATTTTGTTTCTTCTTCCATTCCTTCGCGCCGATGTCCGGTCACGATGGCAAAGCTGGCACTGTTCTCACGATGTGTGACGGGAATGCCAGCATAGGCAGGAGCTGCAATTCCTGCTGTAATTCCGGGAACCACTTCAAAAGGAACACCGTGTTTTGCCAAATATTCCGCTTCTTCGCCGCCTCTTCCAAACACGAATGGGTCTCCCCCTTTTAAACGGGTTACCACTCTTCCTTTTTTAGCGTACTTCACTAAAAAGGCTTGAATGGTTTCTTGCTTCATCGTGTGATAATTCGGAAGCTTGCCGCAATAGATTAAATCTGCATCTTCCTTAGCATGCTGCAAAAGTTCCTTGTTTACCAATCGATCATACAAAATAACGTCCGCCTGCTGAATGCATTTTAATCCTTTTACCGAAATCAGCTCCGGATCTCCCGGGCCCGCACCGACAATATATACTTTCCCCACCACAATCCCTTCTTTCTATACCTTGTTTACAATCGTTTCCTGTCCTTGTATCACGAATCCTCCGCTTTTACGGATTTTTTTCACTTCATACAAGGTTATTTCTTCAATTTCCGGCATCTTCAAAAAATATTTTTCCAGTTCTACATCTACAAGACGAAATGCTTGTTCTTCATTCTCGGCAACAATCACAACATGAACGACCTCGTTGTTTATGAGCACTTCAAAACGATAAAGCCCCATATGTCTCCTCCTATACTGCAACGTTTTCTATAATCTCATCTAGCTTTTCCTGAAGTGCTGAAAGTCCGACACGTCCAATAAAATCATAGAACGGCTCTCCCGGCTGCTTTTCCTTTTTAAAATAAGACAATAATTGCAGCAGTACGGAAGGAAGGTCGTTGCCGTCAATTTTCCCTTTTAGCTTTTGATTGTACACTCCCCCATTCAATAATGTTCCGCCCACGTATAGTTCAAATGCCTCCACCATTCCTTTATCCTTTGTTTTTAATTTGATTCCCTGTAATCCAATATCGGCAATTTGACGTTGTCCGCATGAATTTGGACAACCAACCATGTGGAGACGAACTGGAACATCAAGTGTAAGCTGCTCATCTAAATATTCTGCAATAAGGCGCAGACGTTCTTTTGTTTCCACAAGCGCCAAATTACAATATTCAATGCCTGTGCAAGAAACAGCATGACCGATAAATGATTGCGGTTTTTCTTTCATACGTTGGAATAATGGCTCTTGCAGAAGAGACTCTACATTCTCAGCAGGAACATTTGGAATAATGAAGTTTTGAGAGTTACATGTACGAACTTCGCCATTTCCGTATTGTTTTGCAATTCTAGCAATCTCGAAAAACTCACCTGCACTTAAGCGACCAACCGGAACGTTAAAACCAGCGTAATTTAAACCTTCTTGTTTTTGTGGACGTACACCATAGAAATAGCCGGCATTCCAGCCCTTAATTGCATCCTCTCCTTTTTCCGGAAGCGGACCTGTATATTCTAATACCTTTTCTGTAAATTTCTCTGGACCCCAATCCGCCATCAAGAATTTTAAACGAGCCAGATGACGTTTTTCACGGTAACCATAGTCACGGAAAATAGTTGTAATTGCAATGGCTACCTCTTTCACTTGCTCAGGACGAACGAATAGATTCAATGTTTGTGCCAAATATGGGCGTGCTGATAATCCGCCGCCAACTTTCACATGAAAGCCGAGAACTGTTTCCCCGTCGAGTTCCTTTGTTGCAGGCGTAAAGGAAACGCAGTTAATTTCCGCGTTTGCCGCATTATATACATTCGCACTAATAGACAATTTGTATTTACGCGGCAGATTTGAGAACTCTTCATTAAACTGGAAGAACTCATATACTTCCTTTACTATAGGTCTTGTATCAAAAAGTTCGTTTGGATCAATTCCTGCAAGCGGATTCCCCACGATATTTCTCGTAATATCACCACATGCCCCTGCAGTTGATAAGCCAACTGCGTTTAAACGGTTAAAGATATCTGGAATTTGTTCAATCCGCAGCCAGTGAAACTGAACTGCTTGACGAGTCGTAATATCGATTACGTCCCGACCGTAATCTCTGGCAATAGAAGCCAGCGCTTCAACTTGCTCATTTGTTAAAATACCGGATGGGATCGTCACACGCATCATAAAATAGCCGTCTTCTTTCGGACGCTGCAAGTAAAGGCCTGCCCACTTGAATAAATCCCACTCTTCTTTCGGGATGGAATCAAATCCGTGTTCTGCGTAATACGGAATATCCTTAAAAATCTCCAATCCATCTTTTTTCAGCTTTTTCTGTTCCGTTGCATTCAGATTTGGATTGTTTTCCCATATTTTCTCATACGCCATTGTGTTGTCCTCCTCTATATGAATTGTTTCGTTTTCAAGTAATTGATAATTTGCAAAGCACATTCTTCCACAGAAAAACGATGCGATTCGATGGTCAGTTCAGGTGAAAGCGGCTCTTCATAAGGCGAATCGACGCCTGTAAACTGTTTAATTTGTCCAGATCGAGCTTTTTTATATAGGCCTTTCGGATCGCGTTTTTCACATTCTTCAATAGGACAATTCACATATACTTCAATAAATTCATTTTCTTCGAGCAATCTGCGAACTTGATTCCGATCCTCGCGAAACGGTGAAATAAATGCGGTTAATACAACTGTGCCGCTGTCAACAAACAGCTTTGCTACTTCTCCGATGCGCCGAATATTTTCATTCCGATCTTCTTCGGAAAACCCTAAATCTTTATTTAATCCGTGCCTTATGTTATCTCCGTCCAGCACATAATTTCGAACATTGGTTTCAAACAGCTTTTTTGCTACTGCATTGGCTATCGTCGATTTTCCTGAAGCCGATAATCCGGTAAACCATAAAATAAAGCTATGATGCCCGTTTTTATGGCGGCGCTCTTCTTTGGAAACTAACGCCTCATGCCATGTAAGGTGAAGATTGTTCGTCATTTTCTTTCTCCTCTCATGATGATACGGGTTCTTTTTGCAAGCCGTGTATTAATACCTCAATGACTTCTTTTCGGCTGAATGTGCTTGGAGGAATCTCCCCGTTTCGCAGCATTTCCCTGACTTTCGTTCCTGATAAAATTACATGATATTCACTGCCGTGCGGACAAGTTTTGGAAGAAGCCATTCCCTCGCACTTTATGCAATAAAAACTGTGTTCAAAAAAGAGAGGTTGAATCCCTAGTTCTTCAGCTGTAAAGTTAGTAAAAATCTTTTGGGCATCGTATGTGCCGTAATAGTTTCCTACACCAGCATGATCCCTACCGACGATGAAATGTGTGCATCCAAAGTTTTTCCGCACCATAGCATGGAATATTGCCTCTCTTGGTCCGGCATATCGCATCGCCGCAGGAAACACACTTAGAAAAACTCTGTCTCTCGGATAATAATTCTCTAACAGGACTTCGTAGCTTTCCATTCGCACATCTGCAGGAATATCATCTGCTTTTGTTTCGCCGACAAGCGGGTTTAAAAATAATCCATCAACAATTTCAAGCGCTGCTTTTTGGATATATTCATGCGCACGATGTACAGGATTCCTTGTTTGGAAGCCCACAACCGTATTCCATCCTAATTCCCGAAATTTTTCACGAGTTTCTTTCGGGTCTAAATAATACGAAGTAAATTTCGTTTTCGGCACCCGGCGTGTAAGTGTAATCGTTCCTCCAACGTATACATCAGGACGTTCAAAAAGCTTTTTCACTCCCGGATGATTGCGGTCAGCAGTTTGATAGACATACACTGCTTCTTTTTCTTTATCAGGTTCGTAAATATCTTCCACTTGAATTACTCCATAGGTAATGCCGTGGTGTACAAGCCGAACCGTTTCCCCTGTTTCCAGCTGCTCGGCTTGCTGATGTGAGATTGCTAATGTAATAGGGATGCTCCAAACAATACCATCAGCAAGGCGCATTCGCTCTACAACCGATTCATAATCACGTTTTGTCAAAAACCCTTGCAGCGGGCTGTAGCCTCCGATTGCAATCAATTCCAAATCGCTCAGCGCTATGCCATCTAATTCAATTTCTTTTACAACACGAGAAGTGTTATAAGCTGTATTAATTCGATTTACTAGCTCTCCGCCGTGAGGAAGAATAGAACTCATTTTGAAGTACCTCCGTTTTTTATTGATGAAGCCCGCATTCTGTTTTGCCCGTTCCCGCCCATCTCCCGGAACGAATATCTTCTTCGTTATATGCCGGGACAGTGCAAGGCTGGCATCCGATGCTTGGATATCCTCTGTCATGAAGCGGATTATAAGGCAATTGATGTTTAGAAACGTATCTCCAAACGTCACGCCACGTCCAATGGATGAGAGGGCATATCTTTACAGATTTAAACTTATTATCCTTATTGACAAACTCTGTTTTACTTCGTGATTCCGACTGCTCTCTGCGCAATCCGGAGATCCACGCTTTTCCTTGACTTAGCGCTTCTTCAAGCGGGACAATCTTTCTTAAGCGACAGCATTCGTTCGGATTTGTTTTCCACAGCTCTTCGCCATATTCTTTTCCTTGCTCTGCCACACTCAGCTTTGGCTTTTGTAAAATGATTTGTAAATCCGGAAACCGTTGTTTCACTTTTTCAATCGTTTCGTAAGTTTCCGAAAAATGCAGCCCTGTATCCAAAAACAAGATTTTGGCATTCGGCTTTACTTGATGAATGAGATGCAGCAGAACAATTCCTTCAATCCCGAAGCTGCAAGCATATACAACTTCCTCTCCATAATGCTCATATGCCCAGCGCAATACCGAAAGCGCCCCTTTTGTCCCATCATCCTCTGCAAACGAAAGGGGATGTTCATCCCATGTATCATAAGTCAGCATTGGTTTTCCTCCTTAGTACAATAAAAAAAGGCAGTCTTAACTATACAGTTAAAACCGCCTCTAGTGTCTCTAGTCAGCGCTCTTATTTTAAGCGAACTTTTTCATTTTTTTCGAGCTGAATGATTTTTCCGTCTTGAATAATCAGGGTGATAGATCCGTATTTCATGTCTCCGAGCATTGCCTTAATTTTGCTCAGCGCGACTTGAAGCTGCTCTTCTGTTACCACCTCAGTCCCTCCTTTTACTATGGAATGGTTTTCATAAAACATTGCACAAAAAAATCTTTCCATTTCGAAAAGACTGTTGAGGTAACGTATTTTACCTTATCTTTCAAAATGGTTTACATTTTGCTGGAGTTAGCACCTTACTCTGATGAGCAGGTTGCCGGGCTTCTTCGGGCCAGGTCCCTTCGCCTCTCTTGATAAGTATTAATTATATTGTATTGTATCACAATTCTGATAATTTACAATACCATTTTTCCGATATGAATTATTTTTTTAAATTCCTCCTAAACTTTTTATGACATTGTCTAATGTAATTAACTCGGATCCTTAACCTGCTAAAAACATCATTTTCTCCTTCATACTTTAAATATGGTTAATCATTAGCTATACATAGCTTCTTGCTTATTTTATTTGGAATAAAGGCAAACACTACTAAAAACGATATGTACAGAAAGAAGGATGTCATTATGAATATATGGCTAGCTTTGCTTCCCGCGGTTTGTTGGGGCAGCCTTGTATTTATCAGCACAAAGCTGGGGGGAGATTCGCGCAGCCAATTGCTCGGCACTGCATTTGGCGCCCTCCTCTTTTCAGCTGCGATGTATTTTTACGCCGCCCCTAAACTTACTCCTTTTATCTTTCTGATCGGATTTCTATCGGGAGCATCTTGGTCAATCGGACAAGGAAGTCAATACAGAAGTGTAGAGTACTTAGGGGTTTCCAAAACCGTTCCTCTTTCAACGGGAATGCAATTGGTAGCAACAACACTGTTTGGTGTTCTTATCTTTAAAGAATGGTCTACAACAACAACCATCATTATAGGAACTATTGCTATTCTTCTTATTATTATCGGTGTATTTTTCACAGTAAAAGAAAATAAGAAAAAAGAAGATGGCGAAGGAAAAACAAAAAAAGGACTGCTTGTCTTATTGCTTTCTACCGCAGGCTTCTTAGGCTATGTTATCATCGTGCGCTCGTTTAATATTAACGGCTGGTCAGCCATTCTTCCTCAAGGAATCGGGATGGTGACCGGATCGCTGCTGTTATCCGTTCATCATAAACCTTTTAACAAGTATGCCTTGCGCAATATCCTTACAGGTATATTGTGGGGCATCGGAAACTTGGGATTGCTGCTTGCAATTCCCCGAATCGGGGTTGCGACAAGCTTCTCTCTTTCCCAAACAGGAATTATTGTTTCTACTCTCGGAGGCGTTTTTTTCTTGGGAGAAAAGAAATCAAAAAAACAAATCGTATTCGTTATTATAGGCTGTCTGCTTATCATCGCAGGTGGTGTAACGCTCGGATTTACGAAAAAATAAAGATGAGAAAAAAGCTTCTGAATGGTTTCAGAAGCTTTTTCAGCTTATACAAGTTCTTGCGCGCGAACGCGATCTTTTTGAATTAAATCTTCATATGTTTCTCTTTCGACTACAAGCTCAGCATTCCCGTCTTTTACGAATACCACTGCCGGACGGCGGATACGGTTGTAATTGTTGGCCATGGAATAACCGTATGCTCCCGTACAGGAAACCGCCAACAGGTCCCAAGAAGCTACTTTCGGTAAAGAAATATCCCAAAGCAGCATATCTCCGCTTTCACAACACTTGCCGGCAATGGAGACTATCTCTTCGGCACTTTCAGTTGCTCGATTTGCAAGCATGGCCTCATACTTTGCACCGTACAATGCCGGACGAATGTTGTCCGTCATACCTCCATCTACTGCTACGTATTTACGAATTCCAGGAATTTCTTTTATCGATCCGATGGTATATAACGTCGTTCCTGCATCCCCCACAATGCTGCGTCCCGGTTCAATCCAAATTTCCGGAAGCGGATAATTGCGTAAAGAGAATTGTTCTCGAACCGTATTCGTCATTTCTTTCACATACTCTCCAACCGGAAGCGGAGTATCCCCTTCCGTGTAACGAATACCAAAGCCGCCTCCTAAGTTCAGAATGCTCATTTCGTATCCCGCTTCCGTGCGAACAAGATCCAAAAATGCAGCTAATATTTCAACGGCGCGTACAAAGCCGTCTGTTTCAAAAATTTGTGATCCGATATGAGAATGGATGCCTAATACTTTATAATAAGGCTTCATCAATGCAATTTTCACCGCTTGCATCGCTTGCCCGCTGGAAATGCCAAAGCCAAACTTAGAGTCATCTTGACCGGTAGTGATATATTCATGAGTATGCGCTTCTACTCCCGGCGTAACACGAAGCAAAATATTTACGGTGCGCCCGTACTCTCTCGCTAAATCATGAAGAACTTCAAGCTCAAAAAAGTTATCTACTACAAAGCAGCCGATGTTTGCTTCAAGTGCCATAGAAAGCTCTTCTTCCGTCTTGTTGTTTCCGTGAAAATGAATGCGTTCAGCTGGAAATCCCGCTTGTAATGCCGTGTACAATTCTCCTCCGGATACTACATCAAGAGACATATTTTCTTCCGCAGCCAACCGGCACATTTCCATACATAAAAACGCTTTGCTTGCATAAGCAACTTGGTAAGAAAAGCCGCTTTCTTGGAATGCCTTATTAAAGTCACGGCATTTCTGACGAATTAACGCTTCGTCATACACGTAAAGCGGCGTTCCGTATGTTTTAGCAAGCTTTGTTGTGTCACATCCGCCAATTTCCAAATGACCTTTTTCGTTAATTCTGCTCGTACCGTGTAAAAACATTTCTATTTCCCCCTTATATATCAGAACTAAACAAAAAAACGCGCGGAACAATGTTCACACGCGTTTCTTAGCTGTTGTCAATACAATAACCGAAAGTTTAAGTATTTTTAGGATAAGAAACCGCATCAACATCTCCAGATAGCTCCCCACAAGACATAAGCTTGTGACAGTCCTGCACTTATTCAATGCAGTCCCAGCAAACAGGTATCGTGGTTTCCTTTTTGCTTCGGCAGCAATTCCTTTCACATTACTTTCAACGACCCCACTAGGTCTCCCGTAAGATACTCATAATTGCTGCAACCTCTACTCTTTGAGATAACGATGAGGCTGACATATTCATTTTTATACAGAATCGTGTTGATTAAAACGATAACAGATACAAGATGACTTTGTCAAACAATTTTTTATAGATTAATAAACAATATGTATTTTTATGACAATTATGCTTTTTATTATTTTATGTCACTTTTTACGAATTGACATTATATTCGAATATAAAAAGTTATCTTTATTTTACTTTTTGCTGCAATATCTTTAATATTTCTCGATTAGGATTGGATATGTTGGTTGGACAAGCAGCCAGCATACAGGAGTTGATGTTCCGTTATACTCTTACGGGGCCAAATCAGAATTGTTTAGAGGGGTAAATGAGAATACAGATTTACCTGGTTTAATGGCAAAAGCAATGAAAATCAAGTTTAAGCAAAATTAATAGAATACAGCACAAATTATTGTAGAGTAACAAAAGCGCACCAAATGATGGTGCGCTTTTATATTGGTTTGCGGCAATTGATTTTTGTGTTATCCGGCAAACGAGTGACTTTTATCTTTTGCACCTGCCATTCTCCATCTTCATTATTAAAAGTAATTGAAACCTTATCGAATGGCGGTTTGGGCTGTCCATCTTCTGGTCCTTCATATTTTGTTACTTCTATAACTGTAACAAATACATATGTACCGCTGTATACCTTCTTCATACTGACAATTTTAGGACAATCATATTTTTTTTGAATGCCATAATAGTTCTGAATGGATTCATTGATTTTTGGAAATAAAACAGAATAAAATGCATCTTCCAGCATAGCAGAAGACGGTTGGGCTTGTATTGTAAATGGAAACGTTGTTAAAGTGAGCAAGATAATAATAATGCCTGCCATTCGCTTCATTTTTATTTCCCCCTTTCCCTGTACATAAAGTTAGTATTACCCAAAGCCATAAAACTATAGCATAAACCTCCTGTAATTTTGACTTAATTTTCAAAAAATTAAATACACTCCTTCTTTTCTTTAGTATAATAGTACATGTTATGAATCATTTGTGGGCAAATCGTTATTTCAGGAGGTCATTATGCAATTTAAATGGAGAAGCATTTTTGGTCAGTTTTTACTTACCATTGTTTCTATAAGTTTGATCCTATGCTTGCCAGTTCTGCTTACTAACAAAGGCAAGCTCTCCTTTCAGCCTGGCGCTTACATAGAGTATTTAAAAGATACTTTTACAAAAATGATGCACTACAAAGATATTACGTACCAATCTTGGGTAATGGGGAAAGTACGCGAACATCCGCTTTTTCCCGATATCCTTGATCCCTATTTTTATTCATTAACTATTTTAACTTCGTCATTTCTTGTAGCGTTATTGATTGCAGTCATTCTCAGCACCTTTTATCTTCTTTCTCCTGCCGTCATAAAAAAAGGGGGGAAAGCCATTCTATTCGTTCTGGAATCCATGCCTGACATCATGATCATTCTTTCACTGCAACTGCTTCTTATATGTTTTTTTAAACAAACAGACTTTATGCCGTTTCGTGTCATTACATTTGCAGATAAAAGAGCTTACGTGCTTCCTATTCTTTGTCTATCGTTATTGCCTACTATTCAATTGTTCCGTATGCTTATTCTTTATTTAGAAGATGAACAAAATCGCCCGTACGTTGAAGTTGCTAAAGGAAAAGGATTGTCCCGGCTGCATATCATTGTTTTCCATCTGTTCCGAAACGTGCTGATTCATTTATTTCATCACTCCAAAACGATCTTTATGTTTATGTTGTCGAATTTGTTCGTGCTGGAGTTTGTCTTCAATATAAACGGAATTATGCGATTTTTGTTGTTTCATGTAGAACCTCATATTAGCATTATCGTTATCGTTATGCTGTTTCTCCCTTTTTATCTCTTATTTATTGCGGGAGCCCTATTAGTAAAGCGAATGAATCAAAGCGAGAGGATTGAACTATGAGAAACATTTGGAAATCAAAACGCTTATGGATTGGTTGCATCTATATTATAGCTTTAGTTGCAGCAAGCTTTATTTATAGTTGGTACATAAAGGATACATTGCCGAAGCCAGAGAAAATTCTATATGATTCAAAAGGACATGCCATTGCTGCCGCTCCGCTGTCTCCCTTAGAATATCCTCCTCTTGGCACAGATCGATTAGGGGAGCCTCTTATTTATAAAATATTGGAAGGTGCAAAATATACAATTGGTCTTGCACTTCTAATCGGCATTTTACGAATTGTGACAGGATCCGTTTTCGGTATTGTAATGGGGTTATACACCAAAAAGTTCATCAAGCTTTTAAAAGGCTTTAATCAAGCATTTTATTACATTCCAACAATTTTTTTAGCTTTCGTGTTAATTGTTCCCGTGTTTTATAATGTCAATGAAAACAACGAACCTGTAAACCCGCAATTGTCACTCATGCTTTTTCAAGCAGCTGTCATTATTTTGCTCGCAGTACCGTCTATAGTTGTCTTTATCGGCGACGAAGTGGATGAGTTTTTACAAAAAGAATATGTAACAAGCTCTGTTATTATGGGAGCAACGAAATGGCATTTATTAAAGAAGCACATTTGGCCCTTCCTAAAGGATAAATTGCTTGTTCTGTTCATGCAGCAAGTAGTCCAAACCCTTATTTTATTTACACACTTGGGACTGCTCGGATTATTTTTTGGCGGAAGTCAAACGATCGACATTGATGATGGGGTTCAAAAAGAAGTGTCCCTTTCCAATGAATGGTCCGGACTAATCGGCATTGACTTTCATGAAGTAAATCTTGCGCCATGGGTAGTACTGGTGCCGTTAGCCGCCTTTGCAGCAACCATCTTCTTCTTAAACTTGATGACGGAAGGAATAAAGGAAGCATTGCAAGCTCGACCGACCGTGAACCTTTCAGAAAGTGCAAATGAGCCTGCTTCATTAAAAGAACCAGCAGTACAGGAAGAAAATATGTTCGCTTTTGCTCATAAAAACAACTCCTCTACTTTAGATGCTTCATAAGGAATCTCTGCCATCAGCAGAGATTTCTTTTTATTTACTTCCTTACTCATTTTCTTCTATTATTGTAAGTGATATAGTAGTATGGGAATATTCTTTCACTTCGTAAAGGAATAGGAAAAATATTCAAGAAATACATATAGATAAGGAATACTTTCGGTACATAGGGTATCGCTTTAGAAGGAGAGAGAGAAATGAAAGCAGCGCTTCCGAAGCTTCGGTTTGCCCTGTTAGCGGTCAGTTTACTTTGGATTAAAACATACATTGTATACAAGCTTGCATTTGATATAAAGATAGAAAATGCAATGCAAGAGTTCATTTTATTTATCAACCCGTTAAGCTCCTTGCTGTTCTTTATAGGACTAGCTTTATTTGCCGATAAAAAGCGGAATCGCCTCATTTTATTTACGAGCTTCTTGCTGTCCGTCCTTTTATTTGCAAATGCCATTTTTTATGGTTTTTTTGATGATTTTATGACTCTTCCCGTCTTGTTTCAAACAAATAACATGGCAGATTTAGGAACCAGCATTCGAGAATTGATGACATATAAAACGCTGCTTATGTTTTGTGATGTTATAATTTTATGGTTTATCAGTTGGAAATTCCCTGGTTTTTGCAGTACAGAACGATTAACCCGCAACGAAAAATCAGGTTTTTTCTTGGCTGTAACCAGTATTTTTATTATAAATTTAGGGTTGGCAGAAATTCAAAGACCGCAGCTTCTTTCACGCTCATTCGACAGAGAAATGATCGTGAAAAATTTAGGGCTTTATAACTATCACATTTATGATATTGCATTGCAGTCTAGGTCTTCAGCCCAACGTGCTTTTGCGAGCAGCAATGAATTTGTTGAAATCGAGAACTACGTAAAAACAAAAGAAAAAGAACTAAATAAGGAATTGTTTGGAATTGCTAAAAATAAAAACGTCATTATTATTTCAATGGAATCCACTCAAAGCTTTGTAATCGGCAACAAAGTAAATGGAAAAGAGATTACACCTTTTTTAAATGAATTTATTAAAGACAGCTTTTATTTTCCTAATTTCTATCATCAAACCGGACAAGGAAAAACATCCGATGCCGAATTCATTATTGAGAATTCTCTGTATCCGCTGGACCGCGGTTCGGTTTTCTTTACTCACTACAATAATGAATTTACAGCGACACCTGAAATCTTGAAGGATCACGGTTATTATTCAGCTGTGTTTCATTCCAATAATAAAAGCTTTTGGAACCGTGATTTGATGTATCCTTCTCTTGGCTACGACCGATATTTCCATCAAGATGATTATACGGGAACAGAACAAAACTCTGTTGGATGGGGCTTGAAGGATAAAGATTTTTTTGAGCAGTCCATTCAAAAATTAAAAACGTTGTCGCAGCCGTTTTACACGAAGTTCATTACTTTAACGAATCACTTCCCGTTTATCTTGAGTGAAGAAGACCGTTTCATCGATGAATACGACTCGGAAAGCGAAATATTAAACCGATATTTTCCTACTGTTCGTTATACAGATGAAGCCATAAAATATTTTGTAAAACGCTTAAAAGATGAGGGCTTATATGATAATACAGTCATTGTCATATATGGCGATCATTATGGTATTTCAGAAAATCACAATCCTTCCGTAGCAAAATTTCTTGGCAAAGATCAGATTACGCCGTTTGATAATATGCAATTGCAGCGCGTACCGCTTATCATTCATGTACCTGGCCAAAAAGGGCAAGTCATTTCAAAAGTTGCCGGACAGGTTGACGTGAAGCCTACTCTTCTTCATTTATTGGGGATTTCTACAAAGAAGACCATTGAGTTCGGAACTGATTTATTTACTCCAGAAGCAGAGCCAATTACGGTGATGCGGGATGGGAGCTTCGTTACCGATCGATTTGTGTTTACGAAGAACGTGTGCTATTCAAAAGAGACAGAAGCGCCTGTGGACGAAACAAATTGTGCACGCTATTTAGAAAAAGCAAAAGCGGAGCTTCAATATTCAGACAAACTGATTTACGGAGATTTACTTCGTTTTGATCCAAGCAACAAACATAACAGCAACACGATGACAACGAAGTTTGAATAAAAAGCTGTGACGAAACCGTCACAGCTTTTTTCTGTATTTTTATAATTAAGATTGAACATACTCTTTTAAAAATGAATCAATTACCTGCTCGTACTCTTCTCGATTTTCCACATATGACAAAGCATGCAAACCTCTTTCAGCAAGATACAATTGCTTTGGTCCTTCTTTTTCTTTGTATAATCGCTCCGTCATTTTATAAGTGATATAATCATCCGGCTTACTATGGATAAACAACACAGGACTATGAATGTTTTTGATGCTTTTAATAGGAGAGACTTCCTTTATTGTATAGCCGTCGCGCAGCTTCAATACTATGCTTGCAATCGGTAAAATCGGCCACTTCGGCAATTTAAATTCAATTTTCAAACGCGATGCCAATTGTTCATAAAAATCGGAGTACGCACAATCAGCGATATAAAACGTTGCACCATCTTCTACTGTCCCTGCGTATTGAAGCAACGTTGCAGCACCCATGGATTCTCCGTGAATTCCTAGAATAATATCCGCTCCAAATCGAGATTTCATCCAATCCACAACCGATTTTAAGTCATGCTTTTCATAGTATCCGTAGCTTGTTGTTTTTCCTCCTGAGAGTCCATGACGGCGATGATCATATATAAGCACATTGAAGCCGCGTCTCAAAAAAAGATTGCAGTATTTCACAGAATTCATTTTATTAACAGTGACACCATGACAAATAATCATGTATTTTTTAGAATTTTCAACCGGAATGTAATATCCGTGTATTTTATAACCGAACAATGAATCAATCCATACCTCTTCTTTGTTAAGTGATTCAAATTCATTCCAATCAAAGAACTTTCTTCTTATTTCGTTTTGAAGAATTTCCTCTTCCGTTTTCTTTTTTATATACATAATTTTATTTGTAAAGAAGATGCCTAAACCGGTTAACACCGCTAAAAAAGCCACCCCTCCGGTAACCGCCTTTATAAAGACTTTCATAACCAATCCCCCAAACCTGTAACTTCTTTCAAAAGTTTATTCGTCATAATTTATATTTTAAGCGAACCGAATGCAGAATTCCAATTTCTTAGCATTCTGTTCCCGCCTTTTTGTAATAATACAGAAAACCTGTTTGTAAAATAGCAAGATTGTAGTAAACTAAAGAAAAACTAAGAAAGAAGGCAAGTGATAAATTTGTACAGAGCAGCTATACCTAACTTATTTACACTCGGGAATTTATACAGCGGCTTTTTGTCCATCGGCTACGCATCATTAGGATATTATAAATCCGCAGCGATTCTTGTTTTAATCGGGATGATGCTTGATAGTTTAGACGGACGGATTGCGCGCTTGTTAGGGGTTGATTCACCTCTTGGAAAGGAACTTGATTCTTTGGCGGATGTGGTAACCTTCGGAGCGGCTCCTGCATTATTGATGTATTATACATCGTTTTCGCCATACGGAATTGTGGGATTGTACATAGCCGCTTTATTCCCGTTGTTCGGCGCTTACCGTCTTGCAAGATTCAATGTTACACCAACCTCTACATCTCTTAAGTATTTTACCGGTGTACCAATTACAGCAGCCGGCGGTCTTGTTGCATTCTTGACATTATTTTCTCATATCATACCTAATATCGTGCTTGTTACAGTATTCGTTATATTTGCTTTTTTAATGGTAAGCCGTATTAAAATCCCAAGCTTAAAGGACGTTCCTCTTCCGCGTTACAGCATTATCGTTACGCTGTTTTTACTGGGGATTATTTATACGATGTATAAAACACATTACGCAAGAATCTCTATCTTTTTGTTTATCGCCATTCCTTTATATGTCCTTTATATGCTGTCCCAGCTTTTGCGCAAAAGACATTTTAATAAAATGGCAAATGATAAGGACGATGACGAATAATACTAGAAAAGCTCAATGTTGATGTAAACATTGAGCTTTTCTGCGTCATAAGATTTTCATTGCACTGTAACGGGTTGTTTCTTGCGATTAACTGGAGTCAGCGGTTCTTTTCCTTCTAGAACAGCGATGATGTTATTAGCCGCAACTTCCGCCATTGCAGCACGGGTTTCAATCGTCGCGTTTCCTATATGCGGAGTGAGAACGACATTCTTCAATGATTTCAATTCATCCCCTATCTTTGGCTCAAATTCGAATACGTCAAGTGCAGCTCCTTCGATATACCCTTCTTTTAAAGCTGTAACCAAAGCCTGTTCTTCTACAATTGGTCCGCGTGCTGCATTGATTAGATAAGCAGTTGGTTTCATGCTTTTTAATTGCTCTAAGCCAATCATATGACGCAACGATGGGTTGTAAGCACAGTTAATGGAAACAAAATCAGAAGTCTTCAGCAACTCTTCCATCGTCACGTATACTGCACCTAGCTCTTCTTCTATGTCAATTGCCTTGCGGTTTGGTCCCGAATAGATGATATTCATTCCAAATGCTTGCGCTCGTCTGGCAACTGCTTGACCGATTGCCCCAAGCCCGATAATCCCCAATGTTTTTCCGTACACTTCTCTTCCTAAAAAGAACAAGGGCGCCCAACCGTTAAAACCGACGGTACGACAAAGCTGGTCTCCCTCTGGAATTCTGCGGGCTGCTGCTAACAAAATGGCAAATGTGAGTTCTGCCGTCGCTTCAGTGGATACATGAGGCGTATTTGTCACTGCAATGCCTTTTTCTGCAGCATAAGCAAAATCAATGTTATCAAAACCGGCGCCATAATTGGCAATAATTTTCAAGTTAGGAGCAGCATCGATGACGTCTTTTGTTACTTTTGTAGAAAGCAAGCTCAATAAAGCATCTTTATCCTTTATTCTTTCTTGAAGCTCTGCTTTGCTGATCAATTCTTCTCCTCTATACATTTCTACTTCATGACCTTTTAATAGCTGAAGTCCACTCTCCGGGATTTTTCCGGCCACAAATATTTTTGCCATGTATAAGCATCCTTTCTTTCTGTATTAGCATTCCGGCAAAGCGTTTTCTTCTTCAGTGTATAAACTTTATCCTAAAATTTCAAAATATTTGTCTGATCACCTGATAAAACAGTGCGTGAAATTATGACACAATATAAAAACTCCCGAAAACGGGAGTTTACTCTGTTTGTGAAGATTGTTGCCGATTGTTTAACTCGAAGTCAATAGTTCCTTCTGCATAAACATCGCTTATTTGCTCTTGTGTGATGTTCTGCTCATCATTTTCGCTCATAAATTGATTGTTCTTGCTTGCTTCTTCTGATCCGTAATGAAAATTTGTCAGCTTTCCTTGATCACTGTACTGTGCTTTTTTATCCATTGTAATGACCTCCTTAATTTCACTCCATTCTTATTGTGAACAAAAAGGAGATTTTTACTTCTGGCAGTATTATCCTTTTAACTCCTAAGGATAACTCCTCATACAAAGCCGAAACTATGATTCGAGAAAGCTTCAGTGCTGTCATCATTACCGGTTTTGAAGAACACCTTGCTGAATCGGCTTCATGATGCGTCTGCGTTTTTCAAACGTAGCAATTTCGGTAAACCCATGCCGCAGCAATGTTTCTACATTTTGAGTCACATAGCTTCCAATATCATCCGGGAAATGGGAATCCGATGATATTGTAATCGGTACATTATGTTTGGCCAATACGCTTAAAAACAACGGACTCGGACACATTTCTTTTACAGGATAACGGTAGTATAATCCGGCATTGATTTCAGTCGCGGTATCGGTTTCTAACAATGCACGAGCGATGTTTTCATAGTATGAAAGCAAGGTATTTTCATCCGGCCGGTAATTAAACACCTTCATATTATCGAGATGCGCAACGAAATTAAAGATGCGGGAACGAATCGCGCTTTCTACAGTAGCATAAAACTGTTTGTACAATTCCGGCAAATTTTTTCCTTTAAATCGATCTTGTGTGTCCGGATTATCAAATCCCCATCCATCTATGAAGTGAACTGAACCAATGACATAATCCCAATTTCCAAGAGAAAGTAATTGTTGAAGCTCTTCCTCTCCCCCGACAAAATAATCCGCTTCAATTCCTAAACGCAGTGTTATACCCCGTTTTTCCCATCTCTCTTTTGCTTCCTCAACAGCGGCGGTAAATTCATTAATAGAAGCAACCATTACTTGGTCCAGCCACTCTTTCTGCAAGTTTCCTAAATCAGTATCACTGATATCTACATGACGATAATAATAGTCCCGTGCTTCGCGGAATCGATAAAGATGGTCAACAATTCCGACTTCCTTCAATCCTTTTCGTTCTGCTTCTTTCAAATACAAATCAATCCAAAACGCTGAAAATGCTCCTTCAGTTAACCGTTTCTGCAGCAACTCCTTTGATTGCAGGAGCCATTCCATTGAGTGCTTCGGAGCACTGACCGGCAGAAAATATTGAAGAGCTTGGTTCGTCCGGTCCAGCCAGCGCAACGAATATGGTCCTTCTTCTAAATGAAGATGATAATCAACCTTCATGGGAGTTCTCCTCTCTTACAATGTGTCTATCGCTTTGCGGTCGCCTATCTTTGACAATTTCCCGCGGCGGCGCTCCATTTCATGTTTCACGTCTTCTAAAGAGATATTTTTTTCCGCTAATAAGACAAGACAATGATAAGCTAAATCAACAACCTCATTGACAATCTCTTCTTGTTTATTTCCCTTCGCAGCGATGATGACTTCTGCAGCTTCTTCCCCGATTTTTTTTAAAATTTTATCTTCTCCTTTGGAGAACAGGTAATTTGTATAGGATTCAGATACAGGATTCTCTTTTCGGTTTACGATGTCTTCATACAATTCCTTTATCACACTTGTCCCTCCTTACAAAATCTTCGTAAAAAAGCATGTGCGCGCGCCCGTATGACAAGCAGGACCGATTTGCTCTACACGTACTAAGATTGTATCTTGGTCAAAATCCAAGTAAATCTCCTTCACA
>JBHGXS010000004.1:0-25742 GCA_041920565.1 Bacillus sp. (in: firmicutes)
TTTTTTTTTTTTTTTTTTTACAGGAAGCGTTTTCATTTTTTGTTCTTGCATCTGTGCGCTCCATGCTCTAAAGTAGAATGGGGTAAATGCAGCAATGAATTTTGTTTGTAAGGGGGAGTATACTGATGAAATACAAATCCGTGTTTGATATAATCGGTCCCATTATGATTGGACCTTCCAGTTCACATACAGCAGGTGCGGCACGTATCGGACGTGTGGCCCGCACATTATTCGGAAGACAACCCAAGACGGTAAAGGTATCGCTGTACGGTTCTTTTGCGCAAACATATAAAGGGCACGGTACTGACGTTGCCATTGTCGGAGGTATTCTGGATTTTGATACGTATGATCCACGAATTCCCGAATCTCTGAATCTTGCAAAAGAAGCGGGAATAGAAGTAACTTTTATTAAAGAAGATGCTGTAACAAATCATCCGAATACGGCTCGCATTCTCATTTCAGATGATAAAGATCAGCTGGAAGTTGTAGGAATTTCTATTGGCGGCGGCAAAATAGAAATTACGGAATTGAACGGATTTGAATTAAAGCTGAGCGGTGTGCATCCTGCTATTTTGGTTGTTCATAATGACCGCTACGGAGCTATCGCTTCCGTTACAAATATTTTAACAAAATATCGCATCAATATCGGACATATGGAAGTTTCTCGTAAAGAAGTCGGAAAAACGGCTCTTATGATCATTGAGGTTGACCATAATATTGATGATCAAGTAATCGAAGAAATTCAATCTTTGCCAAATATATTGCAAGTCACGCGAATGGCAGACTAAGAGAGAAGGTGTTGCATGATGATGTTTCGAAATGTAGCTGAACTTGTTGAATTGGCAGAAAGTCAAAATGTGAAAATAGCTGAAATTATGATTCAGCAGGAAATGAAAGTGACCGGTCTTTCTCGTGAAGAGATTATGAATAAGATGGATCAAAATTTGACGGTGATGGAGCAAGCGGTCGAGCGCGGATTGCAAGGGGTGCAATCTGTTACCGGTTTGACAGGAGGCGACGCGGTTTTATTACAAAACTATATAAAAAGCGGTAAGGCGCTTTCTGGAAACCTTATTTTAGATGCGGTAAGTAAAGCGGTTGCCACAAATGAAGTGAATGCGGCCATGGGAACAATTTGCGCCACACCAACAGCAGGATCTGCCGGTGTTGTGCCGGGAACGTTATTTGCAGTAAAAGATAAATTGCAGCCGACACGTGAACAGATGATAGAGTTTTTATTTACAGCAGGAGCGTTTGGTTTTGTAGTGGCGAATAATGCTTCGATTTCGGGAGCGGCAGGCGGTTGTCAAGCGGAAGTAGGTTCTGCAAGCGGTATGGCTGCAGCTGCCATCGTAGAAATGGCAGGTGGTACGCCAAGTCAAGCGGCTGAAGCAATGGCGATTACGCTCAAAAATATGCTTGGATTGGTATGCGACCCTGTAGCGGGCCTTGTAGAAGTGCCGTGTGTCAAACGAAATGCGATGGGTGCTGCCAATGCAATGGTGGCGGCAGATATGGCGTTAGCGGGAGTGTCCAGCAGAATTCCGTGCGATGAAGTAATTGACGCCATGTATAAAATCGGGCAGACGATGCCGGTTGCCCTTCGAGAAACAGCGCAGGGAGGATTGGCGGCAACACCGACCGGCCGCGAGCTGGAAGCGAAGATTTTCGGTGTGGCGCTGAGCAAATAGTGGACTTGCAAGTATCGGTAACCAACGTAAAAGGTATAGGAGAAGAGACAGCCGCTATTCTTCAAGAGATGGGCATTGAAACCGTTTTGGATCTATTGGAACATTTTCCATACCGCTACGAAGATTATTCCATGAAAGATTTGGCCGAAGTCAAACATGAAGAACGTGTTACGGTCGAAGGGAAGATTCACAGCTTCCCTTCTTTGCAATATTTCGGCAAGAAAAAATCAAGGCTGACGTTCCGCGTGTTGGTCGGACGATATTTAATTAATGTTGTTTGTTTTAATCGTCCGTATTATAAAGACAAGGTAAAAATGGATGAGACCGTAACTGTTTCAGGCAAATGGGATCAGCATCGGCAAACGATTGCTGCCTCTGATGTTCATTTCGGACCCCTTGTAAGGAAACAGGAAATGGAGCCTGTGTATTCTGTAAGAGGTAAAATTACGGTAAAAGCCATGCGCCGTTATATTGCGCAAGCGCTGCAACAATACGGCGCTTATATGGAAGACATGCTGCCGGAAGGATTACTGCAAAAATATAAGCTTCTTCCCCGGTTTGAGGCTGTGCGGGCATTGCACCTTCCGTTAAGTCAGGATGAGGTGAAGCAAGCTCGCAGACGGTTGGTGTATGAAGAGTTTTTTATGTTTCAGCTGAAAATGCAGGCATTACGAAAGGTTCAGCGAGAACACTCTCGCGGAACAAAAAAGGTTTTTGCTGAGCGGGATTTGCAAGCATTTATTGAAAAGCTTCCGTTTCCATTAACAGGGGCGCAGCGTCGAGTTGTATCGGAAATTTTAAAAGATTTATCATCACCATATCGGATGAACCGTTTGCTGCAAGGAGATGTAGGATCAGGGAAAACGGTGGTGGCTGCAATTTCTCTATATGCTTCTCATTTATCGGGCTATCAAGGCGCATTAATGGTACCGACTGAAATTTTAGCAGAACAGCATTTTCATTCCTTGTCAGAACTGCTTGCCCCCTTTAATGTGCGAGTCGAGCTGTTGACAAGCTCTGTCAAAGGAGTTCGAAGGCGTGAAGTGCTTGCTCAATTGGAAGCAGGTGAAGTGCATATTCTTGTCGGCACGCACGCTCTAATTCAAGAGGAAGTCAACTTTGCTGCTCTTGGCTTAGTTATTACAGATGAGCAGCATCGCTTTGGTGTGGCGCAGCGTCGAGTACTGCGAGAAAAAGGACAAAATCCGGACGTGCTGTTTATGACAGCGACGCCCATTCCCCGTACGCTGGCGATTACTGCATTTGGAGAAATGGACGTTTCTGTTATTGACGAGATGCCGGCCGGCCGAAAGAAAATCGAAACGTATTGGGCAAAGCACGATATGTTTGAACGGGTTCTCGGTTTTGTGGAAAAAGAAATTCAAAAAGGACGGCAAGCTTATGTCATTTGTCCATTAATTGAGGAGTCCGAGAAGCTGGACGTGCAAAACGCAATCGATTTGCACAGCATGCTGTCCTATCATTTTCGTGGAAAATGTCATGTTGGGTTAATGCACGGAAGATTGTCTTCACAAGAAAAGGAAGAAGTCATGCGTCAATTTAGCCAAAATGAAGTACAAGTTCTTGTTTCGACTACTGTAGTAGAGGTTGGTGTGAACGTTCCGAATGCAACCGTAATGGTCATTTATGATGCAGAGCGATTTGGACTGTCCCAGCTTCATCAGCTTCGCGGCCGTGTCGGCCGGGGCAGCGAACAATCGTATTGTATTTTAATTGCAGACCCGAAATCGGAAGTAGGAAAAGAGCGGATGCGCATTATGACGGAAACCAATGACGGCTTCGTGTTATCAGAAAAAGATTTAGAACTGCGTGGTCCAGGGGATTTCTTTGGCCATAAACAAAGCGGGCTGCCTGAATTTAAAATTGCGGATATGGTGCACGATTACCGAGCTTTAGAAGCGGCAAGAGCGGATGCTGCCCTTTTAATTGAATCGCAAGCGTTCTGGCAAAGTCCCCAATATGCATCCCTTCGCGGTTACTTAGAAGAAACGGGTGTATTCCAAGGTGAAAAACTCGATTAATGGGAATGAATAAAGGCAGATGCATTTTTTTATTGCATTCTGCTTTTTTTAATCATATACTACTATTAGGACCTAGTCATAAAAATAGGGGCGTAAAAAATGCGTAGAAATAAAAAAGAAAGACAAAGGCTATTGCAGGAAACAATAACAGAGAATCCATTTATTACAGATGAAGAACTTGCTGAAAAATTTCAGGTTAGTATACAGACAATACGATTGGATCGATTGGAATTATCCATTCCGGAGCTGCGAGAGCGAATCAAAACCGTGGCAGAAAAACAATTTGAAGATGTAAAGTCTCTTCCGATTGAAGAAGTTATCGGGGAGATTATTGATATTGAGCTCGATCAGCATGCCATTTCCATTTTCGATGTCAAGCAAGAGCATGTATTCAAGCGAAATAATATTGCCCGCGGACACTATTTATTTGCGCAAGCCAACTCTCTTGCAGTAGCAGTTATAAATGATGAATTGGCTTTAACGGCGAAAGCGAACATTCAATATGTACGGCCTGTTAAACTGAAAGAACGGGTAGTGGCGAAAGCAAAGGTCACAGATATTGAAAACAATAAAGGGCGGACTGTCGTTGATGTAAAAAGTTTTGTTGGAACAGAAATCGTTTTTATCGGAAAATTTGAGATGTATCGATCAAGTAACAATAATGAGGAAGGTAACAGATTATGAGAATTGCAATAGACGCGATGGGCGGAGATCATGCCCCAAAGGAAATTGTATTGGGAGCGATGGAAGCAGTTAAAGTGTTTTCGGATATATCCATCACCTTAATTGGAGATGAACAACAAATCCGAACATATTTAACAAATGACGAACGCATTTCAATCATGCATACAGACGAAGTTATTGAAGGGACGGACGAGCCGGTTCGTGCCGTGCGCCGAAAGAAAAATGCTTCCATGGTTTTAATGGCGCAGCAAGTAAAAGAAGGATTGGCTGATGCTTGTATTTCTGCTGGCAATACCGGAGCGTTGATGGCAACCGGTTTGTTCATTGTCGGGCGAATCGAAGGAATTGAACGCCCTGCATTGGCGCCGACCCTTCCGACACTTGACGGAAAAGGCTTCGTCATGCTGGATGTAGGAGCAAATGTAGATGCAAAGCCGCTCCACATTTATCAATATGCAATCATGGGTTCCATTTACGCGGAAAAAGTAAGGGGAATCTCCAATCCTCGTGTAGGACTATTGAACGTGGGAACAGAAGATGGTAAAGGCAATGAATTGTCCAAGCAAGTATTTGATATGTTAAAGAGCTCATCGCTGAATTTTGTCGGAAACGTAGAAGCGAGAGACTTGCTTCAAGGTGCTGCAGATGTTGTTGTCTGCGATGGTTTTACAGGAAATGTGGCTTTAAAAGCAATTGAAGGCACCGCATTATCTGTATTTGCCATGCTGAAAGAACAGTTAACAAGCTCTTTCACAAGCAAAATGGCAGCAGCAGTTCTAAAGCCGAAATTAGTAGGATTAAAAAAGAAAATGGATTATTCCGAATATGGCGGAGCGGGTCTTTTTGGTCTAAAAGCACCTGTCATTAAAGCCCACGGGTCATCAGATGCGAACTCCGTATTCAATGCGATTCGTCAAACAAGAGAAATGGTTGAAAAGAATGTGGCGCCAACAATTCAGCAAATTGTTGAACAAGAGAAACCGACACTAGAAAAAGAAGGAGTGTAAGTGATGGGGAAAGTAGCTTTTTTGTTTCCAGGGCAAGGATCACAATCAGTCGGCATGGGGAAACAGATTGCTGGGACATACGAAGTTGCTGCAAAGATATTCCATAAAGCAGATGAAATTTTAAATGCACCATTGTCCAAGCTGATGTTTGAGGGTCCGCAAGAAGAACTGACATTAACAACGAACGCACAGCCTGCCTTATTAACAACTAGCATCGCTGTATTAAAGGTATTTGAAGCAGCTGGAATTCAGCCGAATTATGTTGCAGGGCACAGTCTTGGCGAATACAGTGCGTTGGTTGCGGCAGGTGCGCTTTCCTTTGAAGATGGTGTATATGTAGTTCGTAAACGTGGTGAGTATATGGAGGAAGCAGTACCGGCAGGACAAGGGGCCATGGCAGCGATCTTAGGAATGGATGCATCGCTTTTGCAAGATGTGACTGTAGAAGTTTCCAATCAAGGTCATGCTGTTCAAGTAGCAAATATGAACAGCTGCCAGCAAATTGTCATTTCTGGAACGAAACAAGGGATAGAACTGGCGTGTCAACAAGCAAAGGAGAAAGGTGCAAAACGCGCTATTCCATTAAAAGTCAGCGGTCCATTCCATTCTTCTCTCATGAAACCAGCAGCAGAAAAATTTAGAGAAGTGCTGGACTCCATCACGATTCAAGATGCGGTTGTGCCAGTTGTGGCAAATGTAACGGCAGATTGTGTGACTGACAGCAAAGAGATAAAAGAAAAGCTGATTGAACAGCTCTATTCTCCGGTACGCTGGTATGAATCCATTGAAAGAATGGTAGAATTGGGAGTGGATACATTTATTGAAATAGGACCGGGAAAAGTGTTGGCCGGGTTAATGAAGTCCATTGCTCCTTCAGCTAAAGTATATGCAGTTTATGACCAAGAAACGATAGAGACAACCATTTCAAAATTGAGAGGAGAAGGCTCATGCTAAACGGAAAAGTAGCGTTAGTAACAGGTGCATCCCGCGGGATCGGGAAAGCCATCGCATTAGAATTGGCGCGTCAGGGTGCAAAAGTTGTCGTAAACTTTGCAGGTAACGAACTGAAGGCGAACGAAGTAGTGGATGAAATCAAAAAACTTGGTTCTCAAGCCATTGCTGTAAAAGCGGATGTAGCAAATGGTGAAGAAGTTACAGAAATGGTCAAAAAAACAGTAGAAGTGTTCGGACAAGTGGATATCCTTGTAAATAATGCAGGGATTACAAAAGACAACTTGTTAATGAGAATGAAAGAAGAAGAGTGGGATGCGGTCATTAATACGAATTTAAAGGGCGTATTCTTATGTACAAAAGCCGTGTCCCGCTATATGATGCGTCAAAAATACGGCCGCATCATTAACATCGCTTCTGTTGTAGGTGTTACAGGAAACCCTGGACAGGCAAACTATGTAGCTGCAAAAGCCGGCGTAATTGGTTTGACAAAAACGGCTGCAAAAGAACTAGCAAGCCGAAATATCACGGTGAATGCACTTGCTCCGGGATTTATCGTTACTGATATGACCGATGTGTTAACAGAAGAAATCAAAACAGAAATGCTAAAGCTGATTCCGCTTGCGAAGTTTGGAGAAGCGGCCGACATTGCCAATGCAGCGGCGTTTCTGGCTTCTGACCGAAGCGGTTACATTACAGGTCAAACCATTCATGTCGACGGCGGCATGGCAATGTAGCGGCAAAGAAACAGGAAAAGTGATGAATCTCATTGATTTCACCTAGTTTTTTTGTAGAATATTTAATATAATGACTTGAGGGGAGGTGAACTTATCATGGCAGACGTATTAGAGCGCGTAACGAAAATCATCGTAGATCGTCTAGGTGTAGAAGAAACAGAGGTAACACCTTCTGCTAGCTTTAAAGAAGATTTAGGTGCAGATTCATTAGATGTAGTAGAACTTGTAATGCAATTAGAAGACGAGTTCGAAATGGAAATTTCCGATGAGGATGCAGAAAAGATTGCTACAGTTGGCGACGCTGTTAACTACATAGAGAGCAACCTATAAGAACAGTGAGCAAGTCCCGTGTTATGCGGGGCTTGCTCGCCATATATACAGGTCGGGAAACCTTTGTCTTTTGTTAACACTGGTGCCGAAAAATACAATGGATCGTTGGATTGAGGTTGGGAGGTACCTATGCCACATTATAAAAGAATTCGCGATAAACGGCATGAAGCAAAGTATCGTGAGGCGTTTAGAAAATTTCAAAAACAGATAGGCGTCACATTTAAGAATGAAAAGCTGCTGATTCAAGCTTTTACTCATTCATCGTATGTGAATGAGCATCGTAAAAAACCTCATGAAGATAATGAGAGACTAGAATTTTTAGGGGATGCTGTATTAGAGTTGACTGTTTCGCAATATTTGTTTCAAAAATATCCGACGATGAGCGAAGGAGAATTGACAAAGCTGCGCGCGGCGATTGTATGTGAACCTTCCCTTGTTCAATTTGCCCATGAGCTTTCCTTTGGAGAACTTGTGCTCTTGGGAAAAGGGGAAGAAATGACAGGTGGACGTGAACGTCCGGCGCTGTTGGCGGATGTATTTGAAGCATTTGTGGGTGCGCTTTATCTGGATCAAGGTTTGGAAAAAGTGTGGGAATTTCTGACGAATGTTGTATACCCTAAAATTAACAATGGTGCTTTTTCTCATGTGATGGATTTCAAAAGCCAGTTGCAGGAGCTTATTCAGCGTGACGGCAGCGGCAATATTGAATATAAGATTTTGCAGGAAAGAGGACCTGCTCATAACCGCGAATTTGTATCACGTGTATCTTTAAATGGAGAAGCGCTTGGTCTTGGAAGCGGGAAATCAAAGAAAGAGGCGGAGCAGCATGCTGCTGAAGAGGCCTTGAAAAAGCTAAGAGAACATCAGTCATAATGGAATCCCCCTAGTTTAGGGGGATTCGTTGTGCATAGAAAAGGGGGAAAACGATGTTCCTCAAACGATTAGACATCGTAGGATTTAAGTCATTTGCTGAGCGTGTTTCCATCGACTTTGTACCCGGAGTTACGTCGGTCGTGGGCCCAAACGGAAGCGGGAAGAGCAACATCACGGATGCTATCCGCTGGGTGCTTGGCGAGCAATCGGTGAAATCGCTGCGCGGCGCCAAAATGGAAGACATCATTTTTGCCGGCAGTGATTCACGAAAAGCATTGAATGTAGCAGAAGTAACATTAACGCTTGATAATGAAGATCAGCGATTGCCGATCGAATATAATGAAGTCAGCGTGACGAGACGTGTATATCGTTCTGGTGACAGCGATTTCTTTATTAATAAACAACCTTGTCGTTTAAAGGATATTGTAGACTTATTTATGGACTCCGGTTTGGGGAGAGAAGCCTTTTCTATTATCAGCCAAGGAAAGGTAGAAGAAATACTAAGCAGTAAAGCGGAAGAACGAAGAGGAATCTTTGAAGAAGCAGCAGGTGTTTTAAAATATAAAACCCGAAAAAGAAAAGCTGAATCAAAACTGGCTGAAACGCAAGAAAACTTGAACCGAGTGGAAGATATTATCCATGAACTGCAAAGTCAATTAGAGCCGCTGCAGATGCAGGCTTCCGTTGCCAAAGACTATTTGGAAAAAAAAGAAGAGCTTGAAAAAATTGAAGCTGCTTTAATTGTTTATGAAATTGAAGAGCTTCATGAAAAATGGGAAACTCTATCAAAGCAGTTTGAAGAAAATAGAGACCGAGAAATCACTGTATCCTCCAAGCTTCAAAAAAATGAAGCGGATGTAGAAGAGATGAGAGAGAAAATGCAAGCAATCGATGAATCTATCGAATCTCTTCAAGAAGTGCTTTTATTATCAAGTAAAGAGCTTGAAAAGTTGGAAGGACAAAAAGAGCTTCTGAAAGAACGGAAGAAAAATGCTGGAGTGCACTGCGCACAGCTTGAAAAAACGATCGAGGAACTGAAGGATAAACTGTCCCGTTACGAAGAGGATATAGAAAAAGAAACGAAACAGCTGGATGAAATAGCATCTCATGTGAAAAGCATCAGTGAGAGGCTGAAAGATAAAGCTCGTGCTCTTTCCTCATATGAACAAAATTTAGAAGAAAAAATCGAACATTTAAAAGGTGATTACATTGAATTGCTGAATAAGCAAGCCGGTTACCGAAACGAATTGGCTATGCTGGAAGAACAGCTCAAGCAGCAAACAACCAAAAGCCAGCGTCTGGATGACGAAAATGCAAAATATATAAGTCTCCGTAAAGAAATAGAGCAGAAGAAGCTTCGCATGCTGACAAAGCATTCCGTTTTGCAAGATGATATTGCTAAAAAAGGAGCGTTGTTTCAACAGAAAGAACATGCTTGGCAGGAGCTTAAGCAAAGCTATCAAGAAAACGAAGCCAAGCTGTATCAAGCATATCAGTATGTTCAAAAGGCCCGTTCACGCAAGGAAATGCTGGAGGAAATGCAAGAAGATTACACCGGCTTTTATCAAGGGGTTCGGGAAATTTTAAAAGCAAGAGGAGAAAAGCTGAGCGGAATTGAAGGAGCGGTAGCTGAACTCATATCCGTACCCCAACAATATGAAATTGCGGTGGAAACGGCGCTGGGAGCTGCCATGCAGCACATTGTCGTGAAAACGGAGGAGAACGCCAGAGCGGCGATTAGTTTTTTAAAGCAGCATCAATACGGCCGGGCTACTTTTTTGCCGCTGACTGTAATAAAAGGGAAATCCCTTTCCATCGAGCAGCTGAATATTGCCAAACATCACCCTGATTTTATTGGCATAGCAGCAGATTTAATTCAATGTGATGAAACGTACCGGGCGGTAGTTGCCAGCTTATTGGGGACAGTGATTGTAACGCGCGATTTAAAAGGGGCGAACGAACTCGCTCGCGCATTGCAATACCGTTATCGTATTGTTACTCTTGAAGGAGATATTGTAAATCCTGGCGGCTCTATGACCGGGGGAGCAGTGAAGCAAGCAAAAAGTTCCTTGTTGAGCCGACAAAGGGAAGCAGAAACTCTTGCTGCAAAACTAAAAGAAATGGAAGAGAAAACAGCGCAGCTGGAAAGCTATGTATCTTCTTTAAAGAAAGAAATTCAATATCATGAAAGCAGTCTGGCGGAGTTACGGCAAGCGATGGAAACGCTCCGCATTGAAGAACAGCGTATAAAAGGGGAGATTCGCCAGCTTGAACTGGAAGAAAGCAGCTTAAACGACCGATTGGCCATTTATGATTTAGAAATGGCAGGCTTTCTGCAAGATCAGACAAAAATGAAGGATCGTGTGCAATATTTAAAGGGTGAACTAGAACGGCTTGCTTCTTCCATTTCGGAATTGGATCAAACCATTGCAGACCTTACAAAACAAAAAACGGAGCAGCATAGTTCAAAAGAGCTTCTGCAAGCCGAAATTACGGAGTTAAAAGTACAAGAGGCTGAAAAGCAGCAAATGCTTTTCAATCAAAAAGAAAAGGTCAGCCGTTATAAACGGGAACAAGCAGAAGCAAAAGCCGCTTTACAAAAGGCAAAAGAAGACCTGCAGCTGCTGCGAAGTGAAATGAGCTCAAATTCGAGCGGCGAGGAACAGATTTCTGAGATGCTCAAGAAAAAGACGCATGACCGAAATCAAACTGTAGAACTAATAAGCCTGCGTCGTGAGCAGCGTCTGGAACTGCAAACGAATTTAGAGGATTTAGATCGCGAATTGAAAGAAGCAAAGCGTCAACATAAATATTTGCTAGAAGTATTGCGGGATCAGGAAGTGCAAATCAATCGGCTGGACGTGGAGCTGGAAAATCGTTTGCAGCATTTACGGGAAACGTATACGATTTCATACGAAGCTGCAAAAGAAAAATATCCGATGATATTGCCGGCGCAAGAGGCGCGGAAGAAAGTGAAATTGATCAAACTTTCCATCGAGGAGCTGGGAACAGTCAATCTGGGCGCAATTGAAGAATATGAGCGCGTCTTTGAAAGACATCAATTCTTGCTTGAGCAGCGCATTGATCTCCAGGAAGCAAAAGAGACGCTCCGCCAAGTCATCAATGAAATGGATGAAGAAATGAAAAAGCGGTTTGCGTACACTTTCCAAGCTATTCGTACAGAATTCCAGCTTGTCTTTAAAGAGCTGTTTGGCGGAGGCAGAGCAGATTTGGTGCTGACGGATGAAAAAGATTTATTGAATACCGGAGTTGACATCGTTGCTCAACCGCCGGGTAAAAAATTGCAAAACCTCGGGCTTTTATCCGGAGGGGAACGAGCATTAACTGCCATTGCACTTCTGTTTGCCATTTTGAAGGTCCGCCCAGTTCCGTTTTGTGTGCTTGATGAGGTCGAGGCTGCGCTCGATGAAGCGAACGTGGCCCGCTTTGCCCAATATTTGCGGAAGTTCAGTAAAGAAACGCAATTTATTGTAATCACACACCGAAAAGGAACAATGGAAGAAAGCGATGTGTTGTATGGAGTTACAATGCAAGAATCAGGCGTATCCAAGCTTGTATCAGTGCGTTTGGATGATAAAGAAGCTGTTGTGTAGGAAAAGGAGGAAGGGAACAAATGAGTTTTTTTAAGAAGTTAAAAGAAACCATTTCACGACAAACAGAAACAGTCACAGAGAAGTTTAAGCAAGGATTGGAGAAAACGCGAAGCTCTTTTTCAGAAAAAGTGAATGACTTAGTTTATCGCTACCGTAAAGTCGATGAGGATTTCTTTGAAGAATTAGAAGAAATCTTAATTGGAGCTGATGTTGGGGTCAATACGGTAATGGACTTAATCGACGAACTGAAGGATGAAGTAAAACGCCGCAACATTCAAGATCCGCGTGAAGTACAAGCTGTTATCTCCGAAAAATTAGTCGAGATTTATAAAGGAGACGGCGGGGAACTTGATAACGAATTAAACATGCAAGAAAATGCGTTAACTGTTATTTTATTTGTCGGCGTAAATGGAGTTGGTAAAACAACGACAATCGGCAAATTGGCTCATAAGCTAAAGAGTGAAGGCAAGTCCGTCTTGTTGGCAGCTGGCGATACGTTCCGTGCCGGTGCCATTGAGCAATTGGAAGTGTGGGGAGAGCGTGTCGGCGTGGATGTGATTAAGCAAGGATCTGGTTCTGATCCTGCAGCTGTTATGTATGATGCGGTCCAAGCTGCAAAAGCACGCAAAGTGGATGTTCTGTTATGTGATACAGCAGGACGCTTGCAAAATAAAGTGAACTTAATGAAAGAGCTGGAAAAAGTAAAGCGTGTCATTGAGCGTGAAATTCCGGGTGCTCCTCATGAAGTCCTTCTCGTCATCGATGCAACAACAGGACAAAATGGTTTAAGCCAAGCGAAAACATTCTCAGAGGCAACGAATGTAACGGGAATCGTCCTTACAAAATTGGACGGTACAGCAAAAGGCGGAATTGTATTGGCTATTCGCAATGAATTACATGTTCCTGTTAAATTTGTCGGATTAGGTGAAAAAATGGATGACTTGCAGCCGTTTGATCCGTCCCAATACGTATATGGTTTATTTGCGGATATGGTGGAGAAGGAGGCTGCAGAATAATTTAAATCAGCCGCTAAACACGATCTGGGTTGGGGATTGTCGGGATAGAAAATTCTATACACGGGTATGGTGTCCAGCCAAATCAGCCAGTTCCCGCCGACAAAATAACCTTCCGCACATACAGTGAAACACCATCAGCGAGAGGCATCCTCTCACCGATGGTTAGTTGAACCAATCAGGCTCTTAGTGTCGGTTGATTGCACTTGTAAAATTGGGATTTTATCGACAGTTAGAGCGGGATAAAAGCAAAAGCGCTTTTAGTGCGAAAGAACACAAGGAAAGCTTCGCTGAATAATCTGCGCCGCACCGCGCGGTTTGTGCGCGGGGTGTTGACCAGAGGAAGCTGACCGCGGGTGGAAATGCTTTTCTGTTAAGAAAAAAACTTGACACCCAATATCCAACAATGTAAACTGTTTTTTGTAAAGGCAATTCACTTAACAAGGGGATGAGGAAGCATGCTCGAAAAAACAACGAGAATGAACTATTTGTTTGATTTTTATCAGTCGTTGTTAACCCCAAAGCAACGGAGCTATATGTCGCTGTATTATTTGGACGATTATTCCCTCGGTGAGATTGCTGAAGAATTTGATGTAAGTCGTCAAGCTGTTTATGATAATATTAAGCGAACAGAAGCAATGCTTGAGGAATATGAAGAAAAATTGTTGCTGTTTAATAAGTTTCAAGAGCGTCAACAGCTTGTCCATCGCCTGAAGGAACTGCTCGAAAACGAGTCTGTGAACGAAGAAGTGAAGCAAGTTGTAGAAGCAATTGAAAAATTAGATTAGGAGGGCGGCAAGTATGGCATTTGAAGGATTAGCCGACCGACTTCAACAGACGATGCAAAAAATCCGCGGAAAAGGGAAAGTCAATGAGGCGGATGTAAAAGAAATGATGCGTGAAGTGCGTCTGGCATTGCTTGAGGCAGACGTTAACTTCAAAGTAGTAAAAGATTTTGTAAAGCGTGTATCTGAACGTGCAGTTGGACAAGAAGTGATGAAAAGCTTAACCCCGGGCCAGCAGGTTATCAAGGTGGTTCAGGATGAGCTTACACAGCTTATGGGCGGCGAGCAAAGCAAAATTGCAGTTGCCAATCGTCCGCCGACTGTCATCATGATGGTAGGCTTGCAAGGTGCCGGTAAAACGACGACCACAGGAAAGCTGGCTAACTTGCTTCGCAAGAAGTATAACCGCAAACCGCTTCTTGTAGCGGCGGACATTTATCGTCCGGCAGCGATTAAGCAGCTCGAAACGCTTGGCAAACAGTTGGGCATGCCTGTCTTTTCTTTAGGAGACAAGGTAAGTCCTGTGGAAATTGCAAAGCAGGCCATTGCAAAAGCAAAAGAGGACCATCATGATTATGTTTTAATAGATACAGCAGGACGACTTCATATCGATGAACAATTGATGGAAGAGCTCCAGCAAGTGAAAGAGATTGCAAAGCCGGATGAAATTTTCCTTGTGGTTGACGCCATGACAGGACAAGATGCCGTTAACGTGGCACAAAGCTTCCACGACCAATTGGGTTTAACCGGTGTTGTGCTTACGAAACTTGACGGTGATACTCGAGGCGGAGCTGCGCTTTCCATTAAAGCTGTTACTAACACCCCGATTAAATTTGTCGGTTTAGGTGAAAAGCTGGACGCGTTAGAGCCGTTCCATCCGGAGCGCATGGCTTCCCGTATTTTAGGTATGGGCGACGTGCTGACTCTTATCGAAAAAGCTCAGGCGGCAGTCGATGAAGAAAAAGCGAAAGAGCTTGAGCAAAAAATGCGTACGTTATCCTTCACGCTCGATGATTTTTTAGAGCAGCTGGGACAAGTGCGCCAGCTTGGACCTTTAGACGAAATTTTGAATATGCTTCCTGGGGCGAACAAAATTAAAGGTCTGAAAAATGTCCAGGTGAATGAAAAACAAATCAGTCATGTCGAAGCCATTATTCGATCCATGACAAAACAGGAGAAAGAACATCCTGAAATTATTAATGCAAGCCGCCGTAAACGAATTGCAAAAGGAAGCGGAACAACGGTTCAAGAAGTCAATCGCTTGCTGAAACAGTTCGAAGATATGAAGAAGATGATGAAGACGATGACAAGCATGCAAAAAGGCAAGAAAAAAGGCGGTTTTGGAGGCTTTAAGTTTCCGTTCTAATGGTAAAAAAAGAAAATGCTCTGTTAAGAAATTATACTTTACAAAGAGTGTTGCTTTTTGATAATATTATTAACTGTGTGAAACAAATTCGGAGGTGCTTTATAAATGGCAGTAAAAATTCGTTTAAAACGCATGGGAGCTAAAAAATCTCCTTTCTATCGTGTAGTAGTTGCTGATTCTCGTTCTCCACGTGACGGACGTTTTATCGAGGAAATCGGATATTACAATCCGGTTGCTCAACCAGCTGAAATCAAAATCAACGAAGAAGCAGCATTAAAATGGTTGCAAAATGGCGCGAAGCCATCTGACACAGTTCGTAACCTATTCTCTAAACAAGGCATTTTAGAGAAGTTCCATTTAGCAAAACAAGGCAAGTAAGTTAGAGGAATCCTATATGATAGGGTTAATCGAAACTATTGTAAAAGCCCTTGTGGACCATCCTGAAGATGTAGTGGTTATAGAAACATCAAACAACGGAGAGATCATTTACCGTTTAACCGTTCATCCTGAGGATGTTGGAAAAGTGATTGGAAAGCAAGGTCGAATCGCTAAAGCGATTCGCACCGTTGTGTATGCAGCGGGACATCATTTGAATCAAAAGATTACTCTTGAAATTCAATAATGCAAAAAGGGCGAGGATTCTTCCTCTCCCTTTTTTGTTATAGTAAGCTTCTATTGGAGAAGCTAATGATATATTACATACAGGAGTGAAAGAAGCATGACAAGATGGTTTAACGTGGGAAAGATCGTTAATACTCATGGCATTCGCGGAGAAGTTCGCGTGATTTCACGTACAGATTTTCCAGAAGAACGCTATAAGGTAGGGAATACTTTATATATTTGGAAAGAAAAGAGCAAAGAACCGATTGAAGTGGTTGTGGCGTCTCACCGTACACATAAGTCATTTGATTTGTTAACGTTTGAGGGTTACCACAATGTAAATGAAGTAGAGCAGTTCAAAGGATCTCTTTTAAAGATACCGGAAGAGCAGCTGGGTGAACTGGAAGAAGGCGAGTATTACTATCATGAAATCATCGGCTGCACCGTCGTTACAGAAGAAGGAGAAGAACTTGGCACGATTAAAGAAATTCTTTCTCCTGGTGCGAATGATGTGTGGGTAGTGAAAGGGAAAAACGGCAAGGATATATTAGTTCCATACATTGAAGACATTGTGCTGAATGTTGACGTTAAAGAAAAGCAAGTTACCATTCATCTGATGGAAGGGCTATTATAATGAAAATCGATATTTTGACGCTGTTTCCAGAAATGTTTACGGGTGTATTTGGCTCCTCCATTTTAAAAAAAGCGCAAGAGAAAGAAGCGGTACAACTGAATGTTGTGAATTTTCGAGAGTTCTCTAAAAACAAGCATGGAAGCGTTGATGATTATCCGTATGGAGGAGGAGCGGGTATGGTATTGGCTCCTCAGCCCATTTTTGATGCGGTGGAACATTTGGCAGCCGGAAAAAAAACGCGTGTCATTCTCATGTGTCCGCAGGGAGAACGATTCACACAAAAAAAAGCGGAGGAGTTGGCAAAAGAAGAACATTTGATTTTGATTTGCGGCCATTATGACGGATATGATGAACGGATCCGTGAACATTTAGTCACTGATGAAATCTCCATCGGCGATTATGTTCTTACCGGCGGAGAGCTGGCTGCGATGGTGGTGACAGACAGTGTAGTCCGGCTGCTTCCGGAAGTTTTGGGGAAAGCGGAGTCGCATATGCAGGATTCGTTCAGTACGGGTCTATTAGAGCATCCGCATTACACAAGACCAGCTGAATTTCGGGACATGAAGGTACCGGATGTTTTATTGTCCGGAAACCATAAATTAATTGAAGAATGGCGTCATAAAGAATCGCTGCGGCGCACCTTCAACCGCCGTCCGGATTTGTTGGAAAACAGGGAGCTCACCAAAAAAGAAAAGCAGTGGATTCAAGAATTTGAACAAGACAAGTAAAAAAACTTAACAGTTATAAAAAATGTTGTGTTCAGGATATTGCAACCATGTTTGGAATGTGCTATCATAACACTTGTGACTTATGAGAGTAGGTCGTTTAAAACGATGTTCCGCTGCAACAAAAAATAATTGTAAGAGCATCTGTTCGGAAGGAGAGAAATTACAATGCAAAAGCTTATCGAAGAAATTACAAAAGACCAATTAAAAACGGATCTACCTGCTTTCCGTCCTGGTGACACTGTACGTGTACACGTAAAGGTTGTTGAGGGAACTCGTGAAAGAATCCAGGTATTCGAAGGCGTTGTAATTAAGCGTCGTGGCGGTGGAATCAGCGAAACATTTACAGTTCGTAAAGTTTCTTACGGTGTAGGTGTTGAACGCACATTCCCAGTTCACACACCAAGAATCGCGAAGCTTGAAGTAATCCGCCGCGGTAAAGTTCGCCGTGCTAAATTGTATTACTTACGCAATCTTCGTGGTAAAGCAGCACGTATTAAAGAAATTCGATAATGAAAAGACGGGAGCTTGTGTTGACAAGCTCCCTTTTTTCCAATCTCATTCCGTTTTTGATACAATGGAAAAGTGATATATAGCACTTGCTGGAGGGGACAAGCGATGGCAGAGCAAAAAAGCCAAACATGGGAATGGATTAAAGCGATTTTAATAGCGATTGGACTTGCAGTCGTTATACGATACTTTTTGTTTGCTCCAATATTGGTGGACGGTGTTTCCATGATGCCCACGCTTCATGATCAAAACCGTATGATTGTGAATAAAATCGGCTATAAAATTGGCAAGCCGAAGCGATTTGATATTATCGTATTTAAAGCAACCGAAGATAAAGATTATATAAAACGCGTAATCGGGCTTCCAGGAGATCATATTGAGTACAAAAATGATGTACTATATGTGAACGGAAAGCCTTATAAAGAGCCGTATTTGGATCAATATAAAAAAGAAGTAACAGATGGTCCGCTTACCTACGATTTTACCCTTGAAGAAATTACGGGTGAAAAGACCGTTCCAAAAGGGCAGCTCTTTGTGTTAGGTGACAATCGCCGCTTCAGTAAGGACAGCCGCACCATTGGCACAATTTCCATGAAAGAAGTAATCGGCAAAGCGAATATTGTATATTGGCCGATTGAGGATATACATATTATAAAAAACCCACAATAAAAGAAGGTGACAGCATGACTATACAATGGTTCCCCGGACATATGGCCAAAGCAAGGCGCCAAGTAACGGAGAAGTTAAAATTAATTGATGTCGTAATTGAGCTTGTAGATGCCAGGCTGCCTGCCTCTTCGCGAAACCCGATGATTGATGAAATCATCGCTCATAAACCTCGCTTAGTCGTGCTAAACAAAGCGGATATGGCAGATGAGGGCGCAACGAAAAAATGGATCGCTTATTTTGAAGAACAAGGATACAAAGCGGTTGCCATCAACGCGCAAGCAGGGCAAGGAATGAAAGAGATTACTGCTGCATGCAAGGAATTAGTGAAAGAAAAGTTTGATAAAATGATTGCCAAAGGCATCAAACCTCGTGCTATCCGTGCATTAATTGTAGGAATACCGAATGTAGGAAAATCTACTTTAATTAATAAGCTGGCGAAGAAGAATATTGCCAAAACAGGAGACAGACCTGGCGTGACAACGGCACAGCAATGGATTAAGGTTGGCAAAGAGCTTGAGCTTCTTGATACACCGGGAATTTTATGGCCAAAATTTGAGGATGAGCTTGTCGGCTTGCGTTTGGCAGCAACAGGAGCTATTAAAGACTCTATTTTAAATTTACAGGATGTTGCTGTATATGCGCTTCGCTTTTTAGGAGAACGCTATCCTGAGCGCTTAAAAGAGCGGTATAACTTATCTGAAATTCCTGAGGATATCGTCGAATTGTTTGATGAAATCGGGAAACGAAGAGGCTGTCTCTTAGGCGGCGGACTAGTGGATTATGATAAAACAGCAGAGCTTGTTCTTCGTGAATTACGCGCAGGAAAACTCGGGCGTCTGACATTGGAACAACCAGGCGAAGCTCTTGTTGCAGAAGAAACAGTCTAAACAGAATAGACGTGTTTCTGTTGTCTATCAAATATAAATGAGCTCCAGCATCTGGGGCTTTTCTTTTTTGGAGGAGAAAGAGATGCGAAAACGGACAATTAGAGAAGCAGAACAGCTGCTGCAGGGGATTGCTGATGAAAATGATCCCCTTTTTAAGGAATTGCTTCAAGATGAACGAAAAGGCGTTCAGAAGCTGATTTCACAGTGGTATAAAAAACAAGGGAGCCAAGCAAAAGAACGGGAATTGTTCCTGCAAATGTCTCAATACGAACAGGCTTTGCGTGACAGGGGAGTTCAACTTATTGCTGGAGTAGATGAAGTGGGCCGCGGCCCGTTAGCCGGACCTGTCGTGGCAGCTGTCGTCATTTTACCGGCCGATTTTTATTTGGCAGGTCTGAATGACTCCAAAAAGCTGAGCGAGGCGAAGCGAGAACAGTATTATGATGTCATTGTCAAAGAAGCGGTTGCTGTCGGTGTGGGCATCATGAGCGCGCAAGTCATTGATGATATGAATATCTATCGAGCTACAAAACAAGCAATGCTTTCAGCTATCAAACAATTATCAGTGAAACCTGAACATCTTCTTATCGACGCCATGGAGCTGCCGATTTCCATTCCGCAAACATCTATTATAAAAGGGGATGCTAAAAGCGTGTCTATTTCTGCAGCGTCGATTGTCGCAAAAGTGACGAGAGACCGCATGATGAAAGAATTAGGACAAAAGCATCCGGAGTACGGGTTTGAAAGACATATGGGGTACGGAACAAAGGAACATATAGAAGCAGTACGTGCTCATGGGATTTTGCCGGAACACCGAAAAACGTTTGCTCCCATTAAAGATTTTATAAATCCATCATGAGATGGATTTATTTGTTTTTAATAATTTGAATTTTCTGTTGAAAAGAAGGGATTGAGACTTTAATCACGAAATTTATAAATGGTTATATCACAAAGATACCGACCGGTTAGTAAATAAGAGAGGAGAGGTTTCGTGAATTTTTCATACTCCGAAAAAGTACAAGTCCTTATCAAACGATTGGAAGAATTTATGGAAGAAGTGGTCTATCCGAATGAAAAAGTATATGAACAGCAGCTCCGAGAGGGAGAGAATCCATGGATGATTCCGCCGATTATGGAGGAAATGAAGCAAAAAGCAAAGCAAGCAGGACTATGGAATTTATTTTTGCCTGACAGCGAGTACGGGGCGGGTTTATCGAATTTGGAATATGCTCCTTTATGCGAGGTGATGGGGCGTTCCATCATTGCTCCGGAAGTCTTTAATTGTGCTGCGCCAGATACGGGGAATATGGAGGTACTCGTCCGCTACGGAACAGAAGAACAAAAAGAGAAGTGGCTGAAACCGTTGTTACGAGGCAAAATTCGCTCCTGTTTTGCGATGACGGAACCGGATGTTGCTTCGTCCGATGCAACGAACATTCAAGCACAGATTGTAAAAGACAGAGATGAGTATGTGATTAACGGCCGAAAGTGGTGGACATCGGGAGCGGGCGATCCGCGCTGTAAGATTGCGATCTTTATGGGGAAGACAGACCCCTCCGCTCCCAAACATCTGCAGCAATCCATGATTTTAGTTCCGATGGATACACCGGGAGTAAAGGTACTGCGCACTTTATCAGTCTTTGGATACGATCATGCTCCGCACGGCCATGCTGAAATTTTATTTGAAAATGTTCGTGTTCCTGCTTCCAATATGATATGGGAAGAAGGAAAAGGCTTTGCCATTGCACAAGGAAGGCTTGGACCGGGACGCATTCACCACTGTATGCGATTAATTGGCGTGGCGGAGCGGGCGCTTGATGAATTATGCAAACGCGTCGTAAACCGCGTGGCATTCGGAAAAACATTAGCGGAACAAGGAGTCATTGGGCAATGGATTGCCGAGTCAAGAACGGAAATCGAACAAGCTCGCTTATTGACGCTAAAGACGGCTTACATGATGGATACAGTAGGGAATAAGGAAGCGAAAAAGGAGATTGCCATGATTAAAGTTGTAGCACCAAACGTTGCGCTAAAGGTGCTTGATAGAGCCATTCAAGCGTTAGGCGGGGCCGGAGTAAGCGGCGATTTTCCGTTAGCGGCACATTGGGCTAATTCGCGCACGCTGCGTTTAGCGGACGGACCTGACGAAGTGCATCAGGCTGCCATTGCCAAGCTTGAGCTTGCCACGTACAAAAGTAAAGAAGCACAGTTGATTAGATAAAACATCTAAGAGAGGAGCTGTACCAGTGAAAGAAAAAATCATTCGCACCAGTATTTCTTTATTTGAAAAGCAAGGATTCAGTGAAACGTCCATACAAGACATCGTAGATCAAGTGGGGGTGACAAAGGGCGCATTTTACTATCACTTTACCTCAAAAGAAGAATTGCTCCTCGGCATTCATATGCGTTTTATCGATTCGATTTTACGCCAGCAAAAGCAAATATTGGAGGACAAATTAAAAACATGCAAAGAAAAGCTGCATCAGGTTGTGATGATGCTCATTCAAAATATTGAATCAAACGGAGCGCTCGCCCGTGTGTTTTTTCGTGAACTGCGCAATTTGAATGAAGAAAATTTACCGGATATTTTACGAAAGAGGGAGGAGTTTCGCATAGGCATTCAAGAGCTGATTGAAATGGGAATTGCCAATAAAGAGTTTCGATCAGATTTACGGGCGGATATGGCAGCCTTTGGGATTTTAGGAATGTGCAATTGGGGATACATGTGGTTTAATCCCGACGGTGAAGTAAAAGCGGAAGAACTAGCATCTATCTTTGTCGATATGATTTTAAATGGATTAGCATGTGCCGAAAGAACATGAATGGAGGGAAAGTATGGGAGTTGTTGACATTATACCGGTAAGAAGAGGCGAGGAGCTTCCAGTTGGGGACTTAGAAAGTTTTTTAAAAAAACAAATGGAATTTCTTCCTGATGAACCGTTGTTTGTCCACCAATTTCCATCAGGGCATTCCAACTTAACGTATCAGCTGCAAGTGGGCGAATGGGAAGGCGTATTACGCCGGCCGCCTCTTGGTCCGGTTGCGCCAAAAGCTCATGATATGGAGCGGGAGTACAAGATATTAAGTGAATTGCACAGGTTATTTCCTTTGGCTCCCAAGCCGTACTTGTTTTATGACGGCAGCGAGGTCATCGGCAGTCCGTTTTTTATAATGGAACGGCGCCGAGGAGTTGTACTGGACACTGCTTTTCCTGCCAATGTACAAGCAACACCTGAATTGTGCCGAAGTATTTCTGAGTCTGTCGTAGACACTTTGGTGCAGCTTCATGACGTTCCCTATAGGGGGACAATGTTAGAGAAACTCGGGCGGCCGGCCGGTTTTATGGAGCGTCAAGTTTATGGGTGGATTGAAAGATATGAAAGGGCACAGACGGATGATATTCCGGCTGTAGAAGAATTAAAGAGATGGTTGACGGATAACATTGTGAAATCTCCGGAACCGACAATCATTCATTACGATTTTAAGTGCAACAATATGATGTTTGACTCCCATGATATTACGAAGGTAGTCGGATTGTTTGATTGGGAAATGTCCACAATCGGAGATCCATTGGCAGACCTTGGAGCAGCTATGAGCTACTGGGTGCAAGCAGACGATCCGCAATTTTTGCAATACGGATTAGGGAAGCCGCCGATTACGGTCCAATATGGTTTTTTCACTCGCCGGGAGTTTATTGAGTCATACGCAAAGAAAAGCGGCCGGGATGTGTCTCAAATCCATTTTTACGTTACGTTTGCGTACTTTAAGCTGGCTGTTATATGTCAGCAAATTTACTACCGCTGGAAAAAAGGGCAGACACAGGACGAACGTTTTGCCAAAATGGACGGCTTTGTACGCGGGTTAATTCATCATGCTCTTGAAGCTTCGAAGCAACAGTAAGGGGTGTAAACTTTGGGAAAATTGCATGTCATTTTAAAAAAAGAGGAGATTGACAGTCAAAAGGCGGCCGGAAAAATTGTAGTGGTATTAGACGTATTAATGGCTACTTCCATGATTGCTGTCGCGCTTCAATATGGAGCCGGAGAAGTGATTCCGGTCCGCACACATGAAGAAGGGAAGGAGGCTCTTGAGGACAGAAAAGACGTTTTGGCAGTCGGAGAGTATCAAGGACGTGCTCTTGAAGGCTTTTTGCTGCCAACCCCGACAGAATTGAAAGAAAAAGTCACCGGCAAGACAATGGTGTTATCAACAACAAATGGAACGGTGGCCATCTTAAAATCTTTGCTTGCTAAAACTTTATATGCGGCATCTTTGTTGAATGGAGAAGCGGTGGCAAAGGTAATCAATAAGAACCATATGGACGAAACAGTTTTGATTGTGTGCTCGGGTTCGGGAGGAACGTTTTCTCTTGAAGACCATTACGGGGCAGGCTATCTTGTTCATGAAATAAAACGTCATTCTCATGGCGAATGGCAGCTGACAGACGCAGCATTGGGAGCTTATTACTTTTATGAAGGACACAAAGAAAGAGGCGTCGAGATTTTACAATCTTCACGAGTAGGCAGAGCGCTGTGCCAGGGCGGATATAAAAAAGAAGTAGAGTATGTGTCACAACAAGGAATTTATTCCGTTGTTCCTTGCTTAAACGGAACATCCATTGTGATGGGAGGAGAGGAAACGATATGTCACAAACAAAGCTGAAACAAAGGAACGAACGAAATTAATCGTTTCATCATTCCGACCTTTCTTTTGCGTAAGGCAAACAAGGGAGAACTTTCCTTACAAAGCACTATTATGGAAGCGCTTCAAAATATGGGGGGTACAGGCTGATGAGGATCGAGAAATGGATATGATCCATTCCATTCGATGTCTTTTCTTACTGACCTTTGGGCTGGCTAATCAAACGTTTGCAAATAAAATTGCAAAAGAACAAGAAACGTTATTGAAACTGTCGGATATTGCCATTAAGCTATATGCCGCAGAATTCGCATTGCTGCGAGTGAAAAAAGCTGGCGAACTATACAAAACAAAGTTAGCTGCGGCATATTTGGGAATTGAAGTCCTTGTTCGTAAAATTGTAATCTCTTTTGCAATAGGAAACGAACAACAGCAATATTTACAAATGATCCATGCGGAATGCAGCCGCTTTTCTTACTGTAATATCACAGGATGAAAGCGTGAGATTGCTGCTGCATTATGAATAAGGGATATTAATTTGGAGGTGTTTTTTGTATGCTGAGATCAAAAGGATTTTCCATATATCCAATTGAAATCGCGAAAGAGGTAGAGGTGCCGATTATCCCCCTTACGAATATTTTGGAAGAATCTGCTTCTAAATATGGGCAGCAAACCGCTTTATCTTTTTACGGAAGAACCATTACATATCATCAATTGAGAGAGATGGTCACGCGGTTTGCTGCCTCGTTACAGCAAAAGGGGATTCGTAAAGGAGACCGCGTTGCGATCATGCTTCCAAATTGCCCTCAATACGTTGTCGCATATTACGGTATCTTACAAGCAGGAGCGATTGTGACGCAAATTAGCCCGATGCTCATGGAACGAGAACTGGAGTACATTTTACAAGATTCCGGAGCGAAAGCCATTCTTGTATATGACGCTTTATATGAGCGGGTAAAAAAGGTGGAGCAACAGACAAAGCTAGAAACCGTAATAACAGTAAGTTTGTTCCCGACGGAAGTATCGTACCCGTTATCATTTGAGGAATGCATGAAGGAAACAGCTCCTTTTGAATCGGTTGCTATCGATCCGAGAGAGGATGTAGCTGTTTTACAATATACGGGCGGAACAACAGGGCGTTCCAAAGGAGCTATGCTCACCCACTATAATATCGTCGCAAATTTAATTCAAACGCACGAATTCTTTAAGAATGATATATTCCTTGGCAAAGAGCGATACTTAACCGCAATTCCGCTATTCCATGTATTTGGCATGACATCAGGTATGAACCTCGCCATTTTTACTGGAGCTGCAAACATTCTACTTCCCCGTTTTGACTTACAAGAAGTGCTGGAAACGATTAAAAAGGAACAGCCGACCATTTTTCCAGGAGTCCCAACAATGTACATTGCAATCACTAACCATCCCGAAGCAGAAAGCTATAACATTCATAGTATACGTATTTGTAACAGTGGAAGCGCTCCGATGCCTGTTGAAGTGATGAAAGAGTTTGAGAGAAAAACAGGAGCGCAAATTTTAGAAGGATATGGATTAAGTGAAGCTTCCCCGATTACCCATGTTAATCCTCCTTTTGGTGTACGAAAACCAGGGAGCATCGGAATCGACATTCCATCAACAGAATATAAAGTGGTCGATGTAGCACCAGGAACAAGAGAAGTACCATCTGGTGAGCTTGGCGAGTTGATTATTCGCGGACCGCAAGTGATGAAAGGGTATTGGAACATGCCGGAAGAAACAGCTCATACGTTGTGCGACGGCTGGCTGTATACGGGAGACATCGCAAAAGTGGATGAGGATGGCTATGTCTATATAGCAGACCGTAAGAAAGATATGATTTTAGCAAGCGGATTTAATGTTTATCCTCGTGATATAGAAGAAGTGTTATATGAGCATCCGGCGATTCTATATATAACTGACTTTCTTTTTCGACATACAGCTTAGTTTAGCCCAAGCCGGCGGAGCACG
>JBHGXS010000036.1:0-31101 GCA_041920565.1 Bacillus sp. (in: firmicutes)
CAACTCTCGAATCATAAAAAACTCCCCAATCTTCAGCACCGTTTCTCCACTCCATCTAAGATGTTGTCTTGAAACGATTATCTGTTATTTTTGGGGAATTTTAAACCGTTGTTATTGAGGATTTTATCACCGTTGATGACATATTTATACATCTTGTATATTTATATATATTGGATAAGCAAAAGAGAAAGTGTCATATTTTTTGAGGGAAACATTACATGTATTTTATGTCAAATCCTGAGTAAGCATATCGAATTGAATAGAAAAAGCTTTCTTTTCAAGTAATTCCTATATATGCTATATTATTCTTACTATTTTTTTTTTTTTTTTTTTTTGAAAATTATGATTTTAAATCAAAGGGAATTAGTTTGAAGAAAAAAGGGTTGGCATTAGCATTATCTATGGGACTGGCTGTGACTACATTTGCTTCTGTACCAAGTGCTACGTTTGCAGCTTCTAAGAATGTTTTATCTACAAAAAAATACAACGAGGCAACCGGATCTCCGGAATTTGTATCTGGAGCATTAACAAAGCCTTCTGCTAAAAGCGCGGAAGCTGTTGTATTTGATTATTTTAATCAAAACAAAAACGAGTATAAGCTCGGCGATAAGAGTGCAGAGCAGTCATTCACAGTAAAGTCCAAAGTGAAAGACCCGCTTGGTTCTACAGTTGTTCGTTTACAACAAGTGTTTAACGAATTTCCGGTATGGGGTTCTACACAAGTAGCGCATGTAGATGAAAATGGTGCTCTTACTGTTGTATCCGGAACAGTAAAACCGGACTTGCACAAAAAGGAAAAGTTTAAGTTCTTAAAGAAAATGACAGAGAAACTTCCGGGAATTGGATTAGATAAGGTTGGAGCTATTTATTATCGCGCAAATACGCTATACCTCACAGAGTCCTCCACATTCAGCCAAGCACGTGCTGCGCTTGTACAAGCAGCTTCTGATTTATACGGTGTTTCTTCTGCTGAAGTAAATGCAGTAAAAAAATCCTTTGACGCAGTAGGCGTATATTAATAATAAAAGGAACCAGTCATTAGAAGGCTGGTTCCTTTTATGCAAAATAAAGGAATTCTGCTTCGTGCCAAGAATACAATAGTGGACGTTCATAAGAGAGGAGAATACGAAGATGGAACTTACAGTAGAACGAGTGTTTACAAAAGAACTGTTACATAATGCAGCAGAACAATTCGGAGTTACCGTGGAAGAGAAACCATTAGGGGATTTTGAAAATTATATATTTCAAGCTTATACAAAAGAAGGGGAAAAACGAGTACTGCGCTTGACGCACTCTTCTCATCGAAAGCAGGAACAAATTCAAAGTGAGTTAGATTTTTTGCACTATGTGGGAGAACGGGGAGCACATGTAGCTCGACCGCATCGCTCAAACAGCGGAGAATTTGTAATAGAGTTAAAAGCGGAAGATGGAAGCAGCTTTTTTGCATCTGTATTTGACTTTGCCAAAGGAACTCATGTAAAGGATAGCGATCCGACAGTTTGGAATGAGGAACTGTTTCGAATTTGGGGGAAAACGATAGGAAGATTGCACCGCCTTACTGTGGATTATCCGGTCACTGTACATCGTGTCGATTGGGAAGAAGATGAAAGGAGCATTATTGATATGCTTTCGGAAGAAGGAGAATTAAAGCAAATCGCTCACGAAATTGCAGAAGAAATAAAAACTCTTCCAAGAACGAAGGATACATTTGGTTTAATTCACAGTGATGTACATCACGGGAACTTTTTCTACGAAGATGGAGTTATGACTGTGTTTGATTTTGATGACCTAGCCTATCATTTCTTTGTCCATGACTTAGCAATGGTGCTTTATTATTCTCTCCTCCGCAAAGAATGGACTGAAGAAGAAAAAACAATCTATGCTCGGAAGCAACTACAATGTTTGCGGGAAGGATATGAAACGGAACATGTGCTGGCAGAAGAATGGTATAACCATTTAGGATTGTTTATGCGTCTTCGTGATATTGCCTTATACGGAACCATTTTAAAAAAGTTTAACGGAAAAGAATTGCCGGAAGGATTTCAAAAGCTGACAGCCTCAATTCGAGATAGAGTGAAGAGAAGAAAGCCGCTAGTTGAACTGTAAGGTCTGATCTCCAATTACTTCCTTTACAATAGAAAAATGAAATCAGGAAAGTTGGTTACACTATTCTTGTAAGGAGGGATAATAATGGCAACTGTGAGAGAAATTATGAGCACAGATATTTCCTGCTGCACACCGTTAGACAATGCTTATGAAGCGGCACTTTTGATGAAGCAGCAAGATGTGGGAGTCATTCCGGTAGTGGAAAATGGTCAGCTGGTTGGTCTTGTAACGGATCGCGACCTTGTTGTTCGCGGAATTGCTGAAAAGCATCCGGGATCCAGCAAAATCACAGATCTGATGTCAACGAATATTGTCAGCGTATCACCAAATGATTCTGTTGAAAAAGCAGCTGAATTGATGGCAAAACATCAAATTCGCCGCTTGCCGGTAGTAGAAAACGGTCAGCTTGTTGGTATGCTGTCGCTAGGGGATTTAGCGGTAGAAGAGCAAGCAGATGAACAAGCAGGAATTGCATTACGAGAAATCTCGGAAGATTATCATTGAGAAAACGCCACTGAAGAAGTGGCGTTTTTATTATGTATTCAAAACTGATTTATTTGTTTTCAGTGGATGTTTTATCGCTAAATATTATTTATATTCCAAAAAAATACTATGAAATCCTAATATTTAACTGAAATAACATAAGAAAAATGTTATATTAATGATAAGTAAAATTTAACATAATTTACTTTATTTTCTATGGTGTTTATGTATTCATCTTGAGGAGGCGGGGAGCCATCATGGCCATTCATCATCAAGAACCGAATTGGAGTTTGATTACAGATCATTTACAAGAACCCACAACATTTACTGAATTGTATGAGCTTCTTACTCCGAGATGCTCAACAGGAAACGAAAAACAACGCGCTCTTGCAGCGTGGAAAATGAAGGAGTTTTATAAGAAAGAAAATTTGCTCCCATTTCTATATTATGCCAGCACAAAAATTAAAACGTTGCCGAGATTTCATAAAGATGAAATGCCGACTATTCTCAGAGTTGTGCGTCTATATCAAGAAATTGGTTTATATGAATCAGCATATAAATTAATGGAAGAGCATAACTTAATTCAATTTGCATTCACCTCATTACATTATGAAGAATGGGATCCTCTTACATATGCTGTATCTTTAAATTATCTGATAGTAAAGCGCAAAGTATATGGTTTAGAGAAGCAAGATCACAAGATTTATGAAAAAGTAAAGTTTAATCAAGACTGGGCAGTTCATTATGCACCCCTATTGTCTCAAAAAGAACTTTTAGAGTTTTATTTTTGGTATATCCGCTATCATGCAAAATATATGTCGATTCGTGAATTAGAAGAAAATATGATGGAAATGGCAATGTATTGCAACACTTATATTATCGATATTTATACATATGATCTTTCTGAAACCTATTATAAATGGATTGAGCTGTTTGCTCGCTGCCCTATTGATTACGCAGTTATTTCTGCGCATCGCGCAGTGTTAGCTCATTTAGGACAGCTTGCAGATCTCCCTTGTGCAGAAAAACTTGACGACTATTTATATGAAATAAAAGAATTGCTTGAAAATATGCACTTTCCGTTTTTAGTTCAGTATGAATCCTTCATTGGAAAACTAGTATCCTACATTCCATTTTATGAAGCAGTAAAGGTGCCGCAGCAGACTTTTTATTTTGAAAAGATTTTGTATGCATGCAAAGGGATAGAGTATAAAGAAGCAGTATTACGAAACTATCTGTTTTCACAAATTCCGCAAAACTTTTCATCATTCATCAGACCGTTTTTGAGAAACGAAAGATTTCAATCTATCCATGAAATATTATTTTACTGGCTTTCTGAACAACAACGGTTAGATTTAGAAAGCACATACGACTTAAGTAAAATTTATGAGCGGTATGCACTAGGATAACAACCATCTGCGAAAGCAGATGGTTGTTTTTTATTTAAAATACTGGATAAATCCGTTATACAAAGCATTCGCAATCCGTTCTTGATATTGAGGATCAGCAAGTCTATTAGCTTCTTCTTTATTAGAAAGAAATCCAATTTCAACTAAAACGCTCGGTACTGATTTTTGACGAATAACCTGAAAGCTGCTGTCTTTTACACCACGGTTATTCGCTGGCAGTTCCTTTATCAGAGCTTGCTGCATACATTCTGCCAACTCTTTGCTTTCCTTCGCAGTTGACGTGCTTTTGCTATAATAATGAGTTTCTACACCTGAAGCGGAAGAAGATGTAGAAGAGTTGGCATGTATACTTAAAAATGCATGACCTTTTGATTCATTAGATTGTTCTACCCGGTTTCCAAGCGATATGTAGTTGTCTCCGCTTCTTGTTATGATGACAGATGCGCCGCTTTGCTGGAGTTTGCTTTGTAGTTTTCGAGCGATATTTAAAACTATATCTTTTTCTTTTATGCCGTTTACTCCTACTGCCCCCGAGTCAAAACCGCCATGTCCTGGATCCAGAACAATCTTTCTTCCCTCTAGAACACGTTCGGAAGAGGAAGATCCAGGTTCTTTCTTCGAAACAAAGGAACTGCTCACATAGCCCGTATTGTTATTAAATTGGATTTTGTACCATCCGTTTAATTCTTCTATTACAGTCACAGCTTGATTTTTATATACTTTTCCTACAATAGTTCCTTGTGTAGAAGGAGTATTACGGACATTTAAAATATCGGCTTGAACAGTAAATGTTCCGTTGATTGGCTGCGGAGAAGGAACCGGATTGAAGCTGGCTTGTTCCACCTTCGAGACATAGTCTTTACTGACATATCCAGTGCTGTTATTGAATTGAATTTTATACCATCCATTTAATTCTTCAAATACAGTTATTTGCTGATTCTTATGTACTTGTCCCATGATGGCTCCCTGTGTAGAAGGCGTGTTGCGTACATTTAAAATATTAGCTTGCACAATAAATGCTCCGCTCATTGGCTGTTGAGCAGAAGGAGGGTTGGAGCCGGCTTGCTCAAGCTTTGAGATATACTCCCCGCTAACATAACCTACTTTGTTGTTAAATCGAATTTTATACCATCCGTTATTTTCTTGCCCGATAACCTGAACTGTTTGTTTAGAGTAGACGTATCCTAAAATGTCAGCATTTATAGAAGCTTTGCTCCGCACTCTTAACATGGAAGCTTTCACAATGTAGGGAACGGATTCAGTTTCTTGCACACCAGTTTGTTCTGATTGCTGCGGAGGAGGCTGTATAGAAGGAGCAGAAACAGAAGTTCCTTCCTTCTTCACATACTCTCCGCTTATAAAACCGATTTGACCATTTACCCGTACTTTGTACCATCCGTTTTGTTCTTTGGAAATGACATCGAGTATGTATCCTTTCGTTACAAGACCAACGATAGGAGAGGCTGTATTCGGCTGTTTCCGAATTCTCACAGAGCTGCCTGTTACTTTATATACTTCTTTTGCAGAAGTAACTGTGGGTTGTTGTAAGTATTGTGCAGAAACATATGCTTTTTTTCCGTTATATACAATTTCGCCCCATCCATTTAAAACGGATTTTACATCTATAGATACTCCTTTGTTCAGTTGTCCCACTTTTTTTCCGGTAATAGAAGGCGTTTCCCGCACATTTAATATATCGGTTGTGATCATAGGTGCAGCTAAAGAGACCGATGAAAAAGCAAGAAAACTTGAAACTGCAGCAGAAGACATTGCTGTATATTTTAGAGAGCGATTCACTTTAGTTCCTCTTTCCTTTCATCATAGATTATTGAAATACAGTTTTCACATGTGATTTGTAGATCCAGCCTTCTTGATTTGTATTCGGGAGCTTCACTTTGTACCAAGTTCCGCTGCTGTCCAATTCAATTGTTTTTGCTGCAGTTATTACTCCTTGGACATATGTATAATTAGGAATAGTGATGAGAGCGCGGCTTGAATCATTTGGCTGCTCCCGTACTACTGCACCGGTGCTCGATTCTACTCGGAGCAAATTATAGATTGACATGTAGCTTTTATATTGCGAAAAATTAAAGGTTGTCCAATACACGCTATTATTTACTTTGATTTTTAACCAAAAATCGTTTGTTTTTTCTAAAACAGAAAACTCCGTTCCTTTTGCAAGCTTTTGCGATAATGCTGCTCCTTTAGGAGAATTGTATAAACGCAAGTCTTGGTTAGCTGTTCCTGTAATTCCTTGCGGATAGAGCACGCTGAATCCTGGAACAGGAAGCTCTTGAATCTTTACATTTGAAGGAGAAACAGTTTCATAGTCTGCAGCATTATATGCTTTCATCTTTTGCATATGATCGGCAATTTTTTGTGCCCATGAAGGATCCGAAGAATATACTTTGTTGATTCCTTTTGTTTTGTCCCCTAAGAAAGGACCGTTAAAGCGATAATCTGTTGGTTCAAGATAGTATTTTCGTAAATAGGCTGCTTGATATGTAATGTTTTCTTCTAAACTATGAAAATAGTATGCACAATCATATGGAGCAGCGTTATAAGCTTTTAATCCAAATAAGTTATTTTTTCCTTTCGCAATATAGGATGTTCCAAATGCTGACTCATGCAGAGCCAATGCCGCTAAAAATAATTCGTTGACTCCGTATTGCCTGCCTGCATCAATAAAGAGCTGTCCCTTTCCTGCCAATATGCTTGTTTTACCGGTTTTCTTCTCATAATCCGCAATATAGGCATTTATAACTTGTGCCGTAACATTAGCCGGCTTGCGTAAATCAAGTTCTTTATACGAGCTTGCTGTTGCGGCAGGAAGAACAGCTGAAGGAGCAGTCGGTTGCGGTGCGGGAGAAACAGTTTGTTCCGGCTTAGAAACAGGATTGCTCGTTTTTACTACATAATCCCCGCTTACAAATCCAGTTTTTCCGTGAAGCTGAATTTGATACCATCCATTTTGTTCTTGGCGGATGACTTGCAAACTATCATTCTTTTGGACGTATCCTATGATACTTGCCTTTGCATTTGGATTGCTTCTTACTCTCAGAGTAGTTGCTGTTACTTTGTAAACGGCATCTTGGTCATGTTGCACGGTCGGTTGCTGCGGAACCGGCTGTTGGGGAGCTGATACTGCCGGCTGAACTGCAGAAGACACTGAAACGTAACCGGAGTGTACCCATCCTCTATAGGAACCGCTTTGCACTTGAAACCATCCATTTTTTTCTTGTAAAATCTGTAAAACAGTACCGCGTTTTAACGTAACCAGGGGCTTACCTGAGGTACTCGGAGATTGTCTGATATTTAAGTTGGCGGTAGTAGTTCCTGTTTTTGATTTTATAGATGCAGCAGGTTCTGTTTGTTTCTTTAAATAGGCTTTAGAAACATATGCAGGTTTTCCCTTAAACTGAATTTGAGCCCATGTTCCGGTGTCAGAAACAACTTGAATGGATTCGCCGGCTCTTAAAGTGCCTAATAGGGAACCCTTTGTACTTGGTATACTTCGAACATTCAGTTTTGAGGCTGTCACAACAACTTTGTCTCCCGAAGAAAATGAAGCGGCTTCGACAGTTGAATTTTGTATTTCTTGTCCAAGAGCAATAGAGAGAACGGATAGAGCTGCAGTACTAGAAATAATTTTTGTTACGTGTTTCATAGCTTCCTCCCCTGAAGAAAATCATAATAATTATCTGAAATAAAAAAATACCAGCATCTTAACGAAAAAATCTATTCTAAATATAATGATAAATCTTGCTTGTCCCGTGAGCTGTTAACGATGCTCTTTATCAGGTTCAATTAAGAAAGTCTGATGGGAAACAACTAATAGAATCCCAATAAAAAATACAGGAAAAAGAGATGAAAGATGAAATCCGTTTGAAATAATGGTTATGACGGTTGTCGTGATAAAAAAGCATGTTCCGTAAAGGTATTTAAATGCTTTTTTAGGCTTAATGCCGATAATTTCTAAAATTATTTCGCAAATCACATATGCAATTAATAAACTTAAAAATGCGGAATCAGCTTCTAAAATGAATAAACAGCAAATAAGACCAAAAAGTGCTAAAATCTCGATGACCATTTTCATATCTTTTATCATTACAATAGCTCCTAACAGATATAGTGAAGTATGACAATTACAGAGAAATATTGAAAAGGTATACTATTTAAGATAAGGAAGCGGGTCGATAGCATTGCTTTTTGATGCATTCCAGCTGCCTTTATGCAACTCAAAATGTAAATGCTGTCCGTAAGAATGACCTGTGTTTCCCATATATCCAAGCAGTGCCCCTTGTCGGACTATATCGCCTTCTTTAACTAATCGATTCTTTAGATGAGCATAGACTGTCGTATACATTTGATTGTTGATAGAATGAGTAATGAAAACAACATTTCCGTAACTGCTGGAGTAATAGGATTTTAAAACTTTACCACTTGCTGCTGCTATTACTGGAACCGTTCCTGAAGCAGCAATATCGATGCCGTCGTGTCTTGTTCCCCATCTCATCCCAAATAAAGAAGTAATGCTTCCTGCGGCAGGGCGTATGAAAAGAGGCTGACTGACAGATGACTGCGCCGCTGGTTGTACAGAATTCGAAGAAGATTTGACGTATCCTTTTGCTACATAGGCGTCTTGGCTTCCGTAACGAATTTTATACCATCCGGATACTTCTCCTAAAACCTGCAGTGTCTGCCCCTTTTGAGCGACTCCAAGAACAGAATAACCGGTGCCTGGACCTTTTCTTATATTTAAAGTTGTTGTTGCTGTATAGCTTTGATTAGCAGCATTAAAATTGTCTTGTTGTACGGGCTGGGTTGAAGAAACAGAGGAAACATATGCTTTGCTCACATATGCCGTTTTTCCGTTATGTTTAACCTGCAGCCATCCGTTAGTCTCTGCTGTTGCATAAAGAACTTCTCCTTTCCATAATTTTCCGACGATGGAAGAAGAGGTTGAAGGGCCACTTCGAATATTAAGGGCTGAAGCATCAATTCGGTAATTTCCCGGCGTAAATGTTTTATAACTCGCCTGCTTAACAGCATCAGAAGAACCGATGGTATAGTCCTTTTTGATATAAGCTGTTTTTCCGTTATATCGAATCTGCAGCCACCCATTTTGTTCTCCTTGTGATACAACAGCTTGTCCTCTTGATAAGCTTCCAATTATATTTCCATGCATTCCTGCTTGACTTCTTACGTTCAACACGGCCGCGTTGACAATATATGTAGTTGTTGCTTCCCTTTTTAAGGAGGTTATGTATTGTAAGCTGATATAAGCTGTACGGTTGTTATAGTTGATTTTAGCCCATCCGTTTTCTGCAGATAATACAGTAACAACGGCGTTCTTTGATAAGCTTCCTATAACGCTATGATTCAAACCTGGCCCGCTTCTTATATTTAGGGAAGAAGTATTTACCCTGTATTCGCTATTGTTGGCTGAAGAAGCAGAAGAAGTGGATGCTGCTTCAACTGTTGAACTCATAGTTGGAACAACTGTCAGAGAAGCTGCGGCAATTGCTAAAGTTTGTTTCAACATAATATAAATCTCCCTTTATAACTATATTCAAAGTATTTTCTTTTATTTTTTAATATTAAAATCAAAAGGTTTATTCGAAATATAATGGAAAACATTATCAAAAATGGTATATTCATATTTTACAAGTATATGTAATTTTTTTCAAATTTGGTATGTTTATATAATACATGAGCAGGAGTTATATGGTTTTATTTTGAATTTATCATGTTTAATGAGAACCTCCCTGCTTCACAAGTGTGTGAAGGGTGTAACCCAACGGTAAGCGGAGGATGTCCATGAAGTCTATTATTATATTCATATTGCAAAAACGAGGGGGATGTTTTGTAGGGAAAATTATTAATTTGTCGTATTTCAGTTATTATCCGTATAAATTTTTTGGAAAGACAAAAAGATTGATAATTAAAAATGAGAGTGCTATACTTAACACGACAATAAGATAGTTGCTAGGGGAGCTGGTGGGACCGGCTGAGAGTAAGGCTGCAAGTCTTTGACCCTGAACCTGATCTAGATAATTCTAGCGTAGGGAAGCGAAACGGATAATATAAAGTATATTATGCCCAATTTGCCTATGCGGAAATTGGGCTTTTTACATAATTGAATATTTTTCCACTAGGGGTGCTGTGACAAGCTGAGAGAGGTATATAAACCTTAACCCTTATAACCTGATCTAGGTAATACTAGCGAAGGGAAGTGGCAAAGCAATGAATATGTACGTCAGTATGTTTGCTTGTTGCCGCTTTCAAATGAAAAGCGGCTTTTTTATAACATTTAGTAAGGAGAATCCATATGACATTTTGTGAGGAGTTATTTGAAAAGGTCCAGCCGATTTGGGAAAAGAGCCACAATCATCCGTTTGTGACGGGAATTGGAGACGGCACTTTAGAGATTGATAAGTTTCAATTTTATATTATTCAAGATTACTTATATCTCTTGGATTATGCAAAAGTATATGCAATCGGCGTAGTGAAAGCGAATGAACCGAAAGTCATGAGCAAGTTTGCAACACTTTTGGATTCTATTTTAAACGGGGAGATGAATTTACACCGCCTATATGCGAAACGACTTGGTATTACCATAGAGGAGTTAGAAGAAGCAAAGCCTTCAGCCATTAACTTAGCATATACAAACTATATGCTGTCTGTTTCCCAAAGCGGAACATTAGCTGAGCTAATTGCTTCTTTGCTTCCTTGTATGTGGAGTTACTGGGAAATAGGGAAACGATTAAATGAAAAACCAGGGGCAAATGAACACGAGTTTTATGGAGAATGGATTCGCGGATACAGTTCTGAAGAATACGGAGCACTTTGTATTTGGTTGATTGATTTATTAAATGAACTAGCAGAAGGAAAATCAGCAAAAGAGCTTGAAAGATTGGAAGAAATTTTCTTGAACACGAGCCGTTTTGAATACTTATTCTGGGATATGGCATATCACAAGGAGATGTGGGGTTTTGATGAGCGAGAACATACTGCACTTTCATAATGTGACATTTTCCTATCCCGGGGAGGAGAAAGCAATTGTTCAAAATTTAAACTTCTCCATTAGAAATGGAGAGTTTGTAAGTGTAATAGGACCGAGCGGGTGCGGAAAAAGTACATTATTCCGTCTAATTGCCGGTTTGGAGCAGGTCTCGTCGGGAGAGGTTACCATACAAGGAAAAGAAGCAGGCAAACAAGCGAATAAAGTCGGATACATGCCCCAACAAGATTTACTTTTGCCTTGGCGCACTGTATTGGAAAATGCAGCGTTGCCTCTAGAATGTCAAGGGATAAAAAAACGCGATGCCTATGCGCAAGTAACGAATCTGATTGAGACGTTTGGACTGAAAGGGTATGAACATAAATATCCAAAAGATTTATCCGGCGGAATGAAACAGCGTGTATCCTTTTTAAGAGCAATTTTGACAGGAGCAGATGTGCTTCTTCTGGATGAACCTTTCAGTGCCCTTGATGCTATCACAAAAGTAAAAATGCAAGAATGGTTGTATGAGCAATGGAAAATATGGAAAAAAACAATTTTGTTTATTACGCACGATGTAGAGGAAGCTATCTATTTATCGAATCGCATCCTAGTAATAACAGAACAGCCGATTAAAAATGTGACGGAAATTCATGTTCCGCTAGGCGGCAACCGTACTCGACATCAAGTGTACGATGAACAATTGATGCTTCTTAAGGGGAAATTAATAGAACAATTGAAAGGAAAGACAACTATATGAAACGCGTTACACAATACGTTCCTTCTCTTTCTGTCATGCTTATATTTCTTCCTATATGGGAAACAGCAGCAAGAATGATTAATGAAATGTATATCTTGCCGTCCCCAAGTGCGATTGTTCTTAAAATATGGGAATTGCGTGATATTTTGTTTTCTGTCCATTTACCTGCAACATTGCTTGTTACGGGAATCGGCTTGGTCATCTCCATTGTGCTTGGTATAGGCCTGGCGATTGCCATGAGTGCAAGTTCGGTTATAGAGAGAGCTTGTTATCCGCTTTTGGTCGCTTCCCAAACTATTCCTATTACAGCGTTAGCACCTTTATTTGTACTTTGGTTTGGGTATTCCATCTGGAGTAAGATAGTAGTAACGGTTCTTATTACTTTTTTTCCAATCGCAGTAAATACGTACGACGGATTTCGCTCTACAAAAAAAGAGTGGGAAGAACTTCTCTTTACATATGGAGCCAGTAAAACATTCAGTTTTTTTAAAGTAAAGCTGCCGGCTGCTATGCCGTACTTTTTTTCAGCATTAAAAGTTGCGGTGCCGCTCAGCGTCATTGGTGCAGCTATCGGGGAATGGCTGGGAGCGCAAGCAGGTCTCGGTTACTTCAGCAAACGGATGATGACGCAATTGGACGGAGCTGGAGTATTTGCTCCTATCGTACTTTTATCTCTTTTAGCAATTTTATTTGTGGCCGCGGTTTCACTGCTGGAACGTAAATTTGTAAACTGGAGGAAGCATTCATGAAACGATTTAAATATGTATTACTATTATCAATATTAGTTTTTGTATTTGCAGGCTGTTCAGCTGGAGCAACAAAAAAACCGTCAAATGAGAAAGAAGTTACTTTGATGCTTGACTGGTATCCAAACGCTGTTCATAGCTTTATATACGCTGCTATAGAAAAAGGATACTTCAAAGAAGAAGGAATTAAAGTGAATGTAAAGTTTCCTTCCAATCCAACTGACCCGTTAACATTGGCAGCGGCAGGAAAAATAACAGTGGGTCTGTACTACCAGCCGGATGTTGTCATGGCGCGGGCTAATGAAGGAATTCCGATTAAATCAATTGGTGCAGTAGTTCGCTCTCCGTTAAACCATATCGTTTCGTTAAAAGAAGCAGGAATCAATTCTCCAAAAGATTTATCAGGAAAAACAGTAGGATACTCAGGTACGCCGCTTAGTGAAGAATATTTAAAAACGATGATAAAAGAAGATGGCGGAGATCCAGATAAAGTAAAGCTCATCGACGTAGGATTTGATTTAGTATCGTCATTAATTACGAAAAAAGTAGACGCGGTAACAGGTGCTTACATTAATCACGAAGTTCCGGTTTTAAGAGAAAAAGGATATGAACCCGCTTACTTTAGTCCGGCCGATTATGGAGTGCCTAACTATTATGAGCTTGTATTTGTAGTAAGCGACAAAACAATAAAAGAAGACAAGAAAACGCTGCAAGCTTTTTTACGAGGTGCGAAAAAGGGCTATGAATATATGAAAAATAATCCGGATGAGGCGTTAGATATCCTGCTGGCAAACCAAGAGAAAGAGAACTTTCCTTTAATTCCGGAAGTAGAAAAGCAAAGCATGGACATTTTATTAGGGAAGATGGAAGAAGCAAACGCGCCGTTTTTATCTCAGACAAAACAATCTTGGGAAGAGCAAAGCAAATGGCTGAAGGAAAAGGGAATGACAAAGAAAACCGTTTCGGCAAATGAACTGTTTGAGAACATTATAGAGTAGGGATCAAGATGAAACGAGAATTACATGCTATTTCAAACGGCAAGCTTTCATTTAGGCAAATTGCAGAAATAGCAAGTCAGATTCATAGCTTTGTAGATTTTATTCATATTCGCGAAAAACATCGGAACACAAAAGAGTTGTATGAAGGGATAAAGCTGCTGCTTGGAAGCGGGGTTCCGTCTTCCAAGCTAATCATAAATGATCGTATTGACATTGCCCTGTTAACAGGGATACACCGTGTGCAGCTTGGATATCAAAGTGTGGATGTAAAAGTGGTAAAAGAAACATTCCCGCATTTGCATGTTGGTTGTTCAGTCCATTCTTTAGAAGAAGCAAAGCGAGCAGAACAAAAAGGAGCTGATTCTATTGTTTATGGACACATATTTAAAACAGATTCAAAAAAAGGAATGGCGCCTCGCGGATTACAACAACTAGACAAAATTGTACGTTCTATCTCTGTCCCGGTAACTGCTATAGGAGGAATCACTCCTGAAAATGTTCAGGATGTTCTTCGATCAGGGGTTAAGGGGATTGCGGTGATGTCAGGTATTTTTGGTGCGTGTAACCCGTTACAAACGACGGTAGAATATCGGGATCAATTACGAAAGTGTGGGAAAGGGCATGAACAAACACTATGATGTAATCATTATCGGCAGCGGTGTAATTGGCGGATCCATTGCACACCAGCTTTCGAAGCGAGGATACAAAGTTTTAATAACTGAGAAGGGAATAGTCGCTTCGGAAGCATCCAAAGCAGCTGCGGGGCTGCTCGGTGTACAGGCGGAATGGGATGAGTATGATCCGCTATTCGAGCTTGCCCGTCAAAGCCGGTCATTGTTTCCAAAGCTGGCTCAAGAATTGAGGGAAACAACGGGGATTGACATTGGATATGAAGAAAAGGGAATTTATAAAATTGCTAAGACAGAAGATGAACTGGAATCCTTGCTGCAATCAATGAAATGGCAGCAAGAAACAGGAGAGGAAGCTTGCTTTTTAAGTATGGAAGAATTAAGGGAAAAGGAACCGTATCTTTCTCCTTCTCTTGCAGGGGCTATATATTATCCAAAGGATGGACACGTAATGGCACCTTCTTTAGCAAAAGCGTTTCTTTATTCTTCAATGCGTTTTGGTGCCGAAATTTTAGAGCATACAGACGTTCAGGAAATCATTATAGAAAGCAATCAAGTAAAGGGAGTCAGAACCGGAACGAATATGATCTTTGCAGATAAGGTTATTATTGCTTCTGGAGCATGGTCAACTTCATTTCTCCAGCTGTTTCAAAAAGAATGGGGAACTTATCCGGTTAAAGGTGAAATTTTGTGTGTAACAAGCTTTGTTCCGTTGCTTACAGCTCCGGTGTTTCAGAATGGGTTTTATATCGTGCCAAAACGCGGAGGACGTTACCTTATAGGAGCGACTGTAAAACAGAGAAGCTACGACAAAACTGTAGAAGTGCAAAGTATTGCCAGCATGATGGAAAAAGCCAAGTGCATTTTACCCGCTATAGGAGAAGCAAGATGGGAAACTGCTTGGGCTGGATTGCGACCTCAATCTAATCAGGGTATGCCTTATATTGGCGAGCACCATGAGGTAAAAGGTTTATATGCGTGTACCGGCCATTATCGAAACGGTATTTTGCTCAGCCCGATTTCCGGTGAGTATATGGCGGATTTAGTAGAAGGAAAAACGCAAAATGCATTGTTCCATTCTTTAATTTTAAATGGAGGTGAAGCGGTTGCATTTAAAAATTAACGGTAAATTCATAGAGGTTCCGGATACGGTTTTTACAATAGAAGAGCTTCTGGTGCATCTAGGGCTGCAAAGTAAGATTGTAGTAGTTGAAAAGAACAAGAGTATTTTAGAAAAAGCAGATCACCGTGATACAACAGTATGTGAAGGAGATCAAATTGAAATTGTAACATTTGTAGGAGGCGGTTGATATGTTAAAAATCGGACCATTTTCATTTCAATCAAGATTGTTGTTAGGTACAGGGAAGTTTCAAGATTACGATGTACAAAAGAAAGCCATTGAAGTATCAGAAGCGGAAATATTAACGTTTGCTGTACGCCGCATGGATATTTTTGACGCAAATCAGCCTAATTTATTAGAAAAAATTGATGTGACCAACTATACGCTCCTTCCTAATACCGCGGGAGCACAAACAGCAGAAGAGGCAGTACGTATTGCGAAGCTTGCGAAGGCATCCGGTTTATGTGATATGGTTAAGGTTGAAGTCATTGGCGATATGAAAACGCTGCTCCCTGATCCAATTGAAACGTTAAAAGCATGTGAAGAGTTATTGAAAGAAGGATTTATTGTACTGCCATATACCTCTGACGATGTTTTATTAGCAAAACGATTGCAGGAGCTTGGTGTTCATGCTATTATGCCAGGTGCTTCCCCAATCGGTTCCGGGCTTGGTATTGTCAACCCGTTAAATTTAAGTTTTATTATTGAACAAGCAACAGTACCGGTCATTGTGGACGCCGGAATCGGAAGTCCTTCTGATGCAGCATTAGCAATGGAAATGGGGGCAGACGGGGTGCTGTTGAATACGGCGGTTTCTGGAGCAAAGGATCCTGTGAAAATGGCAGAAGCAATGAAGCTGGCTATTCAAGCAGGAAGATTAGGATATGAGGCAGGACGTATCCCGCGTAAACGTTATGCCAGTGCGAGCAGTCCGCTAGAAGGAATGAGCAAAGTTGAGTAATCGATATTCGCGGCAAATTCTGTTCTCTCCCATCGGCGAAAAGGGGCAGCAGAATATACGGGAGAAACAGGTCCTGATTGTAGGGGCAGGCGCTTTGGGAAGCATGAATGCAGAAATGCTTGTTCGTGCCGGAATCGGGAAATTGACCATTATTGACCGTGATTATGTAGACTGGAGCAATTTACAGCGTCAGCAATTATATACGGAACAAGACGTAATGGAGCAAACGCCAAAAGCAGTTGCAGCCAAACAAAGGCTGGAATTGATTAATAGTGATGTAGAAATAGAAGCATATGTAGAAGATGCGACAGTCTCAGTATTGGAACGATTAGCAAATGGCGTAGATGTAATCATAGATGCTACCGATAATTTTGAAACAAGGTTTATTATTAATGACATCGCTCAAAAATATAAAATTCCTTGGATTTACGGTGCTTGTGTGGGAAGTTACGGTGTTTCTTATACCATTGTTCCGGGAGACACTCCCTGTCTTTCTTGTTTATTAGACAGTATTCCGCTCGGAGGGGCGACATGTGACACGGCAGGAATCATTTCTCCTGCCGTGTCCATGGTGGTTTCTTATCAAGTAAGTGAAGCATTAAAAATTTTATCTGAAAATATGGATGATCTTCGCCGAGAGCTTGTATCTTTTGATGTTTGGGCAAATGAATATACTTCATTGAATGTAAAAAGCTTTAAAAAAACGGACTGTCCGTCTTGCGGAGAGGAAGCAACTTATCCATATTTACAAGAGGAGAATACATCGAAAACAGCAGTTTTATGCGGCAGAGATACAGTGCAAATTCGTTCGCCGCATATAAACTTTATAGATTTACAAGAGCAAGCACAGCTGTTGCATGGACGTGTGGAAAACCTGATATGCAATCCATATTTACTATCATTTCAAGCAGAAAATAAGAGAATGGTATTGTTTCAGGATGGCCGTGTGCTAGTCCACGGCACAAAGAATATAACTGAAGCAAAAACGTTGTATCATCGGTATTTTGGATAAAGGATGTGAAACTATGAAAATAAATAAAGCATTGACGATTGCAGGATCCGACAGCGGCGGCGGAGCCGGAATTCAAGCCGATTTAAAAACATTTCAAGAGCTAAAAGTATACGGTATGACAGTCATCACAGCCATTACTGCTCAAAATACTTTAGGAGTACAAGGAGTATATCCGGTTCCGATAGAGGGGATTCAAGAGCAGCTTCAATCAATCGCAGCCGATTTAACACCTGATGCAGTAAAGTTGGGAATGTTATTCAGCAGTGAAATTATTTCGTTGGTGGCTGAGAAATTAGCAGAATATAAATGGAAAAATATTGTGTTGGACCCCGTTATGATTGCAAAAGGAGGAGCCGCTTTATTGCAGCAAGAAGCTGTGGCTGCGTTAAAAGAAAAGCTTTTGCCTCTTGCGACTGTTATTACGCCTAATGTACCGGAGGCAGAAGTGCTCACAGGAATGAGCATTGCAAATATAGAAGACAGTAAGAAAGCGGCGAAATTGCTTCACAGTTGGGGAGTACAATATGTAGTGATGAAAGGCGGACACGCTTCGTACCAAGGAGACGAAGTGGTAGATCTTTTATTCGATGGTGAAACATTTACAGAATACAAAAGCTCCCGCATTCATTCTGTTCAAACACATGGAAGCGGCTGCACTTTTGCTGCTGTGATTACTGCCGGATTGGCAAAAGGATACAGCATTTACGAGGCGGTAGAAGAAGCAAAACGTTTTATTACAAAAGCAATTGAACATGAGCTTAACATTGGAAACGGACACGGTCCGACGAATCATTTTGCCTATCAATTAGAGAAAATAAAGTCTTAATAACCATTCGCTTATACAAAAACAGACTGTCTAAACTAGACAGTCTGTTTTTATGTTATTAAATCTAATAATTATATTTACAATTTAGATGAAATAGGAAAAATAGGTATTAATGTTGAATCAGGGATTTATTGTTTTTATATGAATACATAAGAGAAAAGAAGACATTCAATGAAAAGAGGGGATATCATAGGAAGTGATAATTATTTTAAAATAATTTGAATGTCAGATTTTTTATGTTTACTTTTTAAAAGATCAGGAGTAAGATTACTGCCACTTTGAAATCATCACGCTGAATCTGAAAAGAGACAATCTTTTGGGGGGAATCCTTTTTAGGTAGGGCTACTCTTAAAGCATGAATCTGGCAGTTAACTCTGTAAGCGTTATCTTAAAATTTTTACATTTTCTCCTCTTTACAAGTCAAGTTTGGAGGAGTATAGTAACTTTCATAAATCATAAATACACTTTCAGCAACCTGATATCGCTGAGTCCGTTATGGAACGGGGGAACCAATTTTTTGGGGTGAATCCTTCATTTGAAGGTAGGGCTACTCTCAAGGCCCGAATCCGACAGCTAACCTCGTAAGCGTTTGGAGAGGGGGTTTCCTTTTGTGTTGTCTTTAAAAAACACTGGGTAACGCCTCAGTGTATTTTTTATGCCCTAAATGAAAAAAATTACATTTATTAGGAGGATTTTAGATGCTGGACATCATCATGTTAGGTTCTTTAATCATACTGAGCACTTCTATGGTTGGATTAATCAAGTGGTCAAATAAAGTTGTTGAAGAGGGTGGAGACAAATGATGATTGTACTATGGGGAATCACTGCAGCAGTTGCCGTTTATCTAGTGTATGCGTTATTAAATCCGGAGAAGTTTTAAACAGGGAGAGACATAAGTCATGAGATGGTTGGCAGTTATTGTTACGATTGCTTTGTTTATTATATTAGCAAAGCCGGCGGGGATTTATTTAGAAAGAGCATTCGGTTCAAGCAAAAAGCTTGATAGAGTATTTGGCCCGATTGAACAATTCATCTTTAAAATTGCGGGCATCAAACCTCAAAACCAAACGTGGAAACAATATGCATTGGCGCTAGTGTTGACAAATGCATTTATGATTACGATAGTTTACTTTGTATTTCGATTGCAAGGAGTTCTTCCATTAAACCCGGACAACATTGCGGGTATGGAACCTACGTTGGCTTTTCATACAGCCATCAGCTTTATGACAAACACAAACTTACAGCATTATAGCGGCGAAAGAGGATTGTCTTATTTTTCACAAATGATCGGAATCACGTATATGATGTTTGCAGCACCGGCTACAACACTGGCAATCGCAATTGCATTTATTAGAGGACTGGCAGGCAAAAAGCTTGGCAACTTTTTTGCAGACTTTACTCGCTCCATTACAAGGGTGCTTCTTCCTTTAGCGTTTATTTGCGCATTGATGTTTGCAGCGCTGGGCGTGCCGCAAACATTGGAGCCAACAGCAACGGCGACAACGGTAGAGGGGGCTAAACAGTTAATTGCTCGCGGTCCGGTAGCATCGCTTTTATCCATTAAGGAGCTTGGTAATAACGGGGGCGGATTTTTTGGAGTAAACTCCGCGCATCCATTTGAAAACCCGAATATGATCAGCAACATTCTGCAAATGATTTTAATGATGCTTTTACCTACAGCGTTGCCTTTCACATATGGCAGAATGGTCGGAAATAACAAACAAGGACGTGTATTATTCGTTTCCATGCTAATGTTGTTCCTCGTAGGATTTGGAACAATCTTTTGCGCTGAACTGCAAGGAAACCCGGTATTGAATCAATTAGGAGTTCAACATGAACAAGGAAACATGGAAGGGAAGGAAATTCGATTTGGAACAGCATTCTCAGCACTGTATGCGACAGTGACAACCGCTTCAGAAACAGGAGCCGTTAATGCGATGCACGATGCGTTAACGCCGATCGGCGGCATGGTTCCGTTGATAAATATGCTGTTAAATACAGTGTTTGGCGGAGTAGGTGCAGGATTTATAAACGTTGTGATGTATGCCATGATAGCAGTCTTTATTTCAGGATTAATGGTTGGCCGCACACCGGAGTTTTTAGGGAAAAAGCTGGAAGGAAAAGAAATGAAGTTGATTGCAGTTACACTTTTATTCCAGCCATTGCTTATTCTCAGCGCTTCAGCAATTGCATTTTCAACATCCTTAGGAATGGATGCTATTTCAAATCCTGGATTTCATGGCATCACACAAGTTGTCTATGAGTACACATCTTCAGCAGCAAACAACGGTTCCGGCTTTGAAGGATTAGGAGATGCAACTCCGTTTTGGAATATTTCTACAGGGATAGTAATGTATCTTGGCCGTTTCTTTAGTCTCGTTACAATGCTGGCAGTAGTTGCATCATTGAAGGAAAAAACGTTAGTGCCTGAAACAGTGGGTACATTCCGTACAGACAACAGCCTGTTCGGCGGTATTTTCATTGGAACAATCTTTATTGTCGGAGCGTTAACATTCTTTCCGATTTTAGTATTAGGGCCCATTGCGGAATTTCTTACTTTGAAGTAAGGGAACTGGGGGATATAACAAATGAGTAAATCATCTGTAATAGAGAAAAAGAAAACAAATGTTACGAAGGATTTCAAGAATATAAGTTTAGTAGAAGAAAATAATAAGATTCGTAAGGCAAAAACGATGGACAGCGATATTGTCAACAGTGCGTTAAAGCAATCATTTTTAAAATTAGACCCGCGTGTTATGATGAAAAATCCAATCATGTTCGTGGTGGAAATCGGCTTCTTTATCACGCTTGCGTTGTCTTTTATGCCAAGTGCAACAAGTACGCCGACTTGGTTTAACGTAACGGTTTCACTTATTCTGTTGTTCACTGTTCTGTTTGCTAATTTTGCAGAAGCATTGGCAGAAGGACGAGGCAAGGCTCAAGCCGACTCCTTAAAGCAGTCGAAAAAAGACGTGTATGCACATCTAGTTAAGTCTAACCGGGAAATTGTAAAAGTATCCGCTACAGAATTGAGAAAGGGAGATGTTGTTATCGTTCGCCAAGGAGAAATGATTCCAGGGGACGGGGAAGTAATTAAAGGATTGGCATCCGTTGATGAATCTGCTATTACGGGTGAATCGGCTCCTGTAATCAAAGAAGCAGGCGGCGACTTCAGTTCTGTGACAGGCGGCACGTTAGTCATCAGTGATGAAATTATGATTCGTATTACAAATAATCCGGGAGAATCATTTTTAGATAAAATGATCGCCTTGGTTGAAGGCGCGAAACGTCAAAAAACACCAAACGAAATTGCATTGAACACAGTTCTAACAAGCCTAACATTAGTTTTCTTGCTAGTGGTTGCCACGTTACCGGCATTTACAAATTATCTTGGATTTACGATTGATACTTCTATCTTAATTGCTTTACTTGTATGTTTAATTCCTACCACAATCGGAGGTCTATTGTCAGCAATCGGGATTGCCGGGATGGACCGAGTTACAAAGTTCAATGTATTGGCGATGTCCGGGAAAGCAGTTGAAGCAGCAGGTGACATTAACACAATTATTTTAGATAAAACAGGTACAATTACATTTGGTAACCGTATGGCGCACACATTGGTTCCAGTTGGGACGGAAACATTAGAAAATGTAGCAAAATGGGCTGCTGTCAGCTCTTTAATGGACGAAACACCAGAAGGACGATCTGTTGTAGAATACATTAAATCAAAAGGATACAGCTGCAATGAACATGCAGCAGAAGGAGCGGAGTTTGTGCCATTTAAAGCTGAAACACGTATGAGCGGTATGGATTTAGCTGATGGAACAAAAGTGAGAAAAGGTGCTGTCAACGCTGTTATTGATTGGGTAAAAGAACAAGGCGGCAGCATTCCGAGAGACTTGATACAAAAAGCGGATAATATTGCCAAAGAAGGCGGGACTCCTTTGGCTGTTGCAGTAAACAATCATATTTATGGATTAATTTACTTAAAAGACACAGTCAAGCCTGGAATGAGAGAACGTTTTGAACAGCTTCGCCAAATGGGAATTAAAACCATCATGTGTACAGGCGATAACCCGTTAACAGCTGCAACTATTGCAAAAGAAGCCGGTGTGGATGAATTTATTGCAGAATGTAAGCCGGAAGACAAAATTGCTGTTATTAAAGCGGAACAAGCAAAAGGAAAATTAGTAGCAATGACAGGGGATGGAACGAACGATGCTCCTGCATTGGCACAAGCAGATGTAGGATTAGCGATGAACAGTGGTACGGCAGCCGCGAAGGAAGCAGCTAACATGATTGACTTAGATTCCAACCCGACAAAGATTATTGAGGTTGTAGCTATCGGGAAGCAATTATTGATGACACGCGGGGCATTAACAACATTCAGTATTGCAAATGATATCGCGAAATACTTTGCCATCATCCCGGCAATGTTTATGGTAGCAATCCCGGAAATGAAAGTATTGAATGTTATGCACTTGCATTCTCCGTTATCTGCAATTTTATCTGCATTAATTTTTAACGCAATTATCATTCCGCTGCTGATTCCATTAGCGATAAAGGGTATATCCTACAAGCCGATGAGTTCTAATGCCTTGCTTCGCAGAAACTTATTTATTTACGGATTGGGAGGTGTGCTTGTTCCATTCATCGGAATTAAACTCATTGACCTTGCAGTTGCATTGTTCATGTAAAGTAAAACTTCCATCAGTGTTAGAGGACTCCCTCACTGATGGTCGGTTGAACTGCCGATAAACGGGATAAGGGAAAAGAAAGGAAGAAGAGGATGAAGGAAAAGCAGAGCTTAACGGCTCCAATTATACGATTATCACTATTGACTATGGTTTTATGCGGTTTGATTTATCCATTTGCCGTAACGGGAATTGCACAAGCGGTTATGCCAGATAAAGCTGATGGCAGTCTTATTTATAATGAAAAGGGAAAAGTAATTGGTTCGGAATTCATTGGGCAAACATTTACAAGTCCCGAATATTTTCATGGCCGTGTTTCCAGTATTGAATACAATGCTGCAGGTTCCGGTTCCAATAACTATGCTTCATCAAATGAAGACATGCTAAAACGGACGAAAGAATCATTAAAACAATGGCAAAAAGAGAATCCAACTGTTCCTGTAATGGAAATCCCGATTGATTTAGTTACAAACTCCGGTTCCGGTTTGGATCCTCATATTAGTCCGGAAGCAGCTTATGTGCAAATTGACCGTATCGCAAAAGCAACTGGATTGTCGAAAGAAGAATTGAAGGAGCTTGTAGAAAAGTATACAGAAGGACGAGAATTAGGGATATTCGGAGAGAAAAAGGTGAATGTTCTTCTCTTGAACCTGGATTTACAAAATATGATGAAATAACGCTTGCTTTACCTCAATCTTACCGATTGAGGTAAAGCTGTTTTAGCATTTGGAGGTGAAGAGATGTATTCGGATCAGCCCGGTTTTCATAGAAGAACGCCTGAAGAATACTTAGAAGAAATCGAGCGCCTGAAGCGAGGGAAATTAAAGCTCTATGTAGGAGCAGCGCCCGGAGTTGGAAAAACTTACAAAATGCTGCAAGATGCACATGAAATGCGAAAAGAAGGTATCGATGTTGTCATCGGATTAGTAGAGACCCATGGACGCAAGGAAACGGAACAAGCGATTGGCGATTTAGAACGAGTACCGTTAAAAGAAGTTCATTATAAAGGAAAGACTTTTTACGAAGTAAACGTAGAAGGGATTATAAATCGTGCACCGCAAGTGGTTATCATTGACGAACTGGCTCATACGAATATTCCGGGTTCTAAAAACAACAAACGATATATGGATGTTGAAGAAATTATAGAAGCAGGGATTTCTGTGGTGTCTGCTGTAAACATTCAACATTTGGAAAGCGTTCATGATATCGTGCAGCAAATTACCGGTGTAAAAGTGAGGGAGCGTATTCCTGATACTATTTTACAAAAAGCCGACGAAATCCAGCTTGTGGATGTAACGCCCGAGACATTACGAAAAAGGCTGATGGACGGGAAGATTTATAAGAAGGAAAAAATTGAGCGCAGCTTGGCGAATTTTTTTACTATTAATAACTTGGGAGCGCTGAGAGAGCTATCTTTGCGCGAAGTAGCGGATGATGTAGATGACAAAATCAGTCAGCTCGAAGAAATTATAGAAAATGGCCCCACAGGAATAAAGGAACGGATTCTCGTATGCGTGCAATATGGACCGACTGCCGACAAGCTGATTCGGCGGGGCTGGCGTATGGCCAGCCGCATGAATGCAGAGTTGTATATATTAAATGTAGAAAGAGGAAGCCTAGAAAATCTTTCGGGGGAAAAGCAACAAAAAATCTCGGAGTGGAAGGCGCTGACAGCGCAGTTTCATGCGACCTTCTTACATGAGCAAGCCAATGGGAGAAAACCGGCAGATGTAATTATTGACATAGCAAAACAAAAACAAATCACACAAATTTTATTGGGACAATCAGCACGCACCCGCTGGGAAGAAATTATAAAGGGTTCTATCGTCAATACCATCATGAGAAAGACAAAAAACATTGATATTCATATCGTTTCGGACAACCGGTTTTAGATTTGAGCAGACTCTTTTCGATTTCAGTTGTGCCTTGTTATACTATTTATATAGAAGAAACTGTAAGAGAGAGTCGAGGAGAGAAAGCAGATGTTAAAACAAACGGGATTAGTGTTGGAAGGCGGCGGCATGCGCGGTGTGTATACAGCCGGTGTACTGGAATTTTTTATGGAAAAAGACCTATTCTTCCCTTATATTATCGGTGTATCTGCCGGAGCATGCAATGCCGCTTCGTATTTATCGCGTCAAAAAGGACGAAATAAACAAGTTAATATAGGATATATCAATCATCCGAACTATTTATCATACAAGAACTTATGGCGTAAGAAACAGCTGTTTGACATGGACTTTATTTTTGATGAAATTCCAACGAAGCATGTTCCGTTTGATTTTGAGACATTTTATAATGGTACAGAAAGATTTGTCGTTGGGGCTACAGATATTGAAACGGGAGAACCGGTCTATTTTGAAAAGGCAGGAAGCCAACAAGATATGCTGACTGTGCTGCGGGCATCCAGCTCTTTACCGTTTATCGCTCCTATTGTGGAGTATCAAAATAGGAAGCTGTTAGACGGCGGCATTGTTGATCCAATCCCGGTCCGAAAAGCACAAAGCGATGGATTTGAAAAAAATGTACTCATCTTGACTCGAAACAAAGGCTATACAAAGAAAAAATCGAGTATGGGATGGCTTGTAGAACGGGCATTTGCTTCTTATCCGCAATTAGTTAATAAGATGAACAATCGTTACTTACTATATAATGAGACGCTAAAATATATTGAAGAACAAGAAAAAGAAGGAAAGTTGTTTATTATTCGTCCCCTTGAAAAGCTGGAAGTGGGCAGAATGGAAAAGAATCAGCAAAAACTCACGGCTCTTTACGAGCAAGGATACAGAGATGCTGAACGAGCTTATGAAGATTTACAACGCTTTTTAGAAGCAAAATAGAACTCTTTCGGGTAATCCCGGAAGAGTCTTTTTTATTTTTTAAGTATATATGAAACCCGTTACATAAAGGGAGCTATAGAAAAAGCCACAGCTTCCCAAGCTGTGGCTTTTTAGTGTGGCAAAAATACAAGCTGATATAAGAACAATACTGCAAAAACGTAGATAAGCGGATGTACTTCACGGAATTTGCCGCGTGCTATTTTCATTAACGGATATGAGATAAAGCCCAGTGCAATCCCGGTTGCGATGCTGGATGTTAAAGGCATGCTTAAAACAACCAAAAATGCAGGGAATGCTTCATCAAATTGCTCCCAAGCGATATGGCGGACAGCACCAATCATTAAACTTCCGACGATGATAAGGGAAGGAGCAGTAATCGCAGCGACCCCGGAAACAGCACTGATTAACGGACTAAAGAATGCTGCGATGACAAATAGTACAGCAACAACTAATGTAGTAAAACCTGTTCGTCCTCCAGCAGCTACACCGGCAGAAGATTCGATATACGCAGTTGTCGGGCTTGTTCCAAACATTGCTCCTACTGTAGTGGAAACAGAATCAGAAAGTAATGCACGTCCTGCGTTTGGAAGCTTGCCGTTTTTAATTAGCCCTGCTTGTTCTGTTACGCCAAGAAGCGTACCTGTTGTGTCAAAAAGAGTTACGAGCAAAAAGGAGAAGACAACGGCGTATAATCCATACTCAATTACATCAGACACAGCGGTAATCGGATTCCATACGATTACGCCTTCCGGTAAATGAGGAAGAGAAGTAATTCCTTCTTTAAAGCTTAAGTTCCCTGTAAAATAGGAAATTATACCAGTGACTAACATGCCGATGAACAAGGCTCCACTCACGTTTAAGGACATAAGGACAAGTGTAACGGCAAGGCCTGCTAACGCTAAAAGAACAGCTGGAGAATGAAGATTTCCTAACCCTACTAAGTTTGTCGGGTGATCTGTGATAATTTTTGTCATTCGTAATCCGATAAACGCAATGAATAACCCGATTCCGGCTGTAATGGCATGTTTTAAGCTTTCTGGAATTGCCTCAATTAATTTTGTACGGAACTTTGTTAAAGATAAAAGTAAAAATATAAGACCTGTAACAAATACAGCTGAAAATGCGATTTTAAAATCAATGCCGCCGTTTGCTTGTACTACAGAATATGCAAAATAAGCGTTTAACCCCATCCCCGGAGCGATTGCAACCGGAAGATTTGCAAATAAAGCCATGCAAAGGGAGCCGACTACTGCTGCAATGATAGTGGCGGTAAATCCTTGCTGAAACGGAACTCCGCTATCCGCTAATATAACAGGATTAACCACAATAATGTATGCCATTGTTAAAAACGTTGTAATCCCAGCGAGAATTTCTGTTTTGACTGAAGTATGATGATTTTTCAAATTAAACATAAAAGCATCCTTTCTATATTAAAGCGAATAATAACGACGACAGTTATATATAATATTCGTTATTAGGATATTTGGCAAGAAAAAAGTTTTATCATTTTGTAAGAAATTTCATAGTGTAGAATTAAATTCAAAAAACTTCAATATTTTTTACAAAACAGTCGAGATAGGAATAGTTTTTTTTGAAACGTTGCGGTAATAACAAGAAAATGATGGGAATTATGATGTTGCACCAATAACAAGAATTTCTTCATGTAAAACAGATGCACTTAGCAAAGTATAAGAATGTCTCATTATTTTATAGGGGTGATTACGATGACAAAGAAAAATCAGCAAACAAGCAAGCAAGGACAACCGCCGCAGCATCAAGATAAACAACCTGGCTTAGAGACACTTATGAGTCCGAGACCACAGTCAGAAGATGATTCCTATAAGGGAAGCGGGAAATTAAAGGGGAAAATCGCATTAATTACCGGAGGAGACAGCGGAATTGGAAAAGCGGTAGCACTGGCTTTTGCAAAAGAAGGCGCAGATATTGCCATTGCTTATTTGGACGAGCATGAAGATGCAGAGACAACGAAACAACTTGTTCAGAAGTACGGAGTGAAATGCATTTCGTTTGCTGGTGATCTTGGAGAAGAAGCATTTTGTAAGCAAGTTGTAGAAGATACAGTGTCGCAGCTTGGCAGCCTTAACATTGTCGTAAATAACCTTGCGCAGCATTATCCGCAGCAAGGATTGGAATACATAACTGCCGAGCAGCTTGAAAAAACGTTTCGTGTAAATGTATATTCCTATTTTTATGTAACGAAAGCGGCTCTATACCACTTAAAGCAAGGAGACGCCATTATTAATACAGCTTCCATTACTGCTTATCAAGGAAACGAACAGCTTATCGATTATTCAGCTACAAAAGGAGCTATTGTTACATTTACTCGTTCCTTATCCCAATCGTTAATTAAGAAAGGTATAAGGGTAAATGGGGTTGCTCCGGGACCGGTTTGGACTCCGCTTATTCCGTCCAGCTTCCCTGAGGATAAAGTGGCCCAGTTTGGGACGGATGTACCGATGGGAAGAGCGGGGCAGCCATGGGAGCTCGCTCCTGCATATGTGTATTTGGCCTCCAATGATTCGACTTACGTATCAGGGCAAATGCTCCATATAAACGGCGGTGTTGTGGTGAACGGGTAAAAGGAAACAGGAAAAAGCAGATATCTAAAAGGATGTCTGCTTTTTAGCTAATAAAGGAATTCATAGATTTTTTCGGGTAACAAAATATAAGATTGTAGGTAATGGCAGTGGAGGGATTGCATGAAAAGATTACTTACAATCATCAGTGTTATTTTTATGCTGTCTGTATTTCCAAATCCATCATCTACCGAAGAACTGTCACCGGACCGTTTGATTTTGATTAATGTGGCGACAAATCAGCTTTCTTTTTTTGAAAACGGAAAGTACATCAAAACATTTCCGATTTCTACAGGAAAAAAAGAAAGCCCTACCCCCCATGGGGACTTTAAAGTGATCAACAAATATAAGAATAAAAAGTATCATCGAAAAAATATTCCGGGGGGCGATCCTGCAAATCCATTGGGAACGCGCTGGCTCGGATTAAACAAAAAGGAATATGCCATTCACGGCACCAGTCGGGAAGGAACAATCGGCACGTATGAGTCAAATGGCTGTATTCGCATGCATGATCGAGATATACAATGGCTTTACGAGCGTGTTCCCGTTCGTACAAGAGTGGTAATCTCCAGCTTTTATGCCGCACCGGAACTTGCGGCTCATCAATACGGATACCGGGTTATCAGTTGGAATGGAAAAGATGTTCTTCCGGAACAAGTAGGAGTTCTTACCGTTATGGATCGCGCAAAATTATATTGGCAAGAACCGAACGGTCAATTTACCGCAATTCGAGATGTATTTCCGAATGAAACATTTGTGGTTTATTCCTTTAACAGAGAAGGAAAGTATTATGTGGGCAATAATTTATATATTGTAGATTCGACTCATGCAGCGGTGAAATATACAGAAGTTCCTCGCTATATTATCGTCAATCAATACAAACGGGCGAAAGGTGTTCAATAAAGATGATGGGTAATTTGTGATTAGGAAGATAAACAAAATAAAAAGAGGCTGACTCAAAAGGTCACTGAAATGTGACCTTTGGAAGTCAGCTTTCTCTTTTTGGTTGAAACCAGGCGAAATTTGTAAATATTTTGTCTGGTTTCAACCTTTTTTTGTTATCTCTTAGGCTGTGATGGACCGATTTTGGTCCATCACAGCCTTCTTGAGAAGATTATGGGCAACACAAATAAGCCCCCACTCCACCGTAATTTTTGAGAGGCCTCGCAGAAGAAACCGACGGAATCCTCGGTTGTGTTTGATTTGTCCATACACACTTTCAATTTCCGCCATGCGTTTCGTATAGACTTGTCGCCCTTCTTCACTCAAGAGCTTCTCGCGAATCTCTTTCCGTTGCTGGACGTTCTTTATACTCAGTTGAATCGTCTTTTTTTCTTTTCCTTTGGCGCATACTTGTTGAAATGGACATCCTTCACACTCCTGACACGTATACTCTCGTTTCACGCTTTCGTAGCCCGTTTCCGTTTTCCGTACCTTTTCTCGTTGAAATATCAGTCGTTTTCCTTGTTGACAGATAAACTCATCTAACTCTTCATCATATGTCATATTCTCGACACGCCCGACTTGTTTCGCAAAGCTTCGTTTTTGTTCTTGATCAAACGTATGGTATTTCAGGAATGCTTCGATGTTCTGTTCGGCAAGGTAGGTATAGTTTTCTTCACTCCCATATCCTGCGTCCGCAATGATGACATCCGGTACGTTTCGTCCGTGACGTTTCAGTTCTTCTATATGAGGAATGAGACACGTGGTATCTGCCGCACGTTGATGGAGAGTGAACCCTGTGATAAACTGATTTTCCGTTCCCGTTTGAATGTTGTATCCCGGCTTTAATTGTCCATTTTTCATGTGGTCTTCCTTCATGCGCATAAACGTCGCATCTGGATCGGTCTTCGAGTAGCTGTTTCGCCCCTGGAATGTGGCGTGTTGTTCCTCATATTTCTTCTTGCGCGGAAGAAGGTCCTCTTCCAGCTTCTTCTTCGCTTTCTCTAGTTCCTTATTCTTCGGTTCTTGTTTCAGTTTTTCCTCTATCTTCTGGATCGTGTTCTCAATCTGTTCGGATGTGACAGGATGTTCCTTCAGATATTCTTCCAGGTCCTTGTCTCCATAGGTTTTCTGTTCCGCTTCGTTGACCCCTTCAATGTGTGCCTCTATTTCATGATAGGTGTGGTCTAGTTTTGTATCATATTTCTCTGTTGCCTTTCTCCAGACGAACGTATACCGATTCGCCTGCGCTTCTACTTTGGTCCCATCTAGGTAATACCGAGTTCCACTAATATAGCCTTGTTCTTTCAAGAGATCGACAATCGAGAAGAACACTTGATAGATGACATCCCGAAGGTGACCCGAGCGAAAGCGATTCAGTGTACGGAAATCGGGAGTTTGGCATCCGCTGAGCCACATAAAGTAAATATTTTCACGCAGGGCTTTGGCAATCATGCGAGAGGTGTAGATGTTTTGCGTGTAGGCGTACACGAGCACTTTCGTCATCATTTTCGGATGATAACTGCTTCGTCCGCCACCTTTATAAGAGGATAAAAAGAGATTCCTATCCAGTTGTTCGACTGCTTCATGTACCACACGCACCAGATGGTTTTCAGGAATAAGGATTTGTAAATCCAGGGGTAGAATCAGTTGGTCCATGTTATAATCAAGAAAAGTAATGGTTTCATTACGCATAAGAAGTCGCTCCTTGTATGGTTTTGTCTCGTCAACTTAATTATACTAGGGAGCGACTTCTTTTTGTTAAAAAAACAAGGAAAGGGTGCCCCAAAAGGCTAGCGCTATGCGCTACCTTTTTGGGACACCCTCCATAGCCATCAAGTTAAGGTTCAAAAGCTTTCAGCTTTTGAGCCTTTTATTAACGTATGTATTTCCAATCATTATTTTTCCATGCCAAATAACCCCCTATGATTTCTCTTTTTTTAATCGGCTACAAACTGGCGATCAACTAAAATG
>JBHGXS010000119.1:0-3068 GCA_041920565.1 Bacillus sp. (in: firmicutes)
TGTACCAATCACCGGTTTCCCCAAATACATTGCTTCTGCTAATACAAGTCCAAATCCTTCTGAACGATGCAGAGATACAATACAATCAACAGATTGAATTAAAGCATTTACTTCTTTACGATTCAATGCTTGATTAATAAGATAAATATTATTATTGCCTTGAATTAATTTTTGAATTTGCTTTATTTCTTCAGGATTATTATGTGAGTTATTGATTTTTAAAACAAGTCCAACAGAAGAATTGGCTTTTGAAAATGCTTTTTGAAATGCTTGAATAGACGCGATCGGATTCTTTCGTTGTTGCACACTTCTGGTATCATACATTGAAAGAAATAAAAAGCGATCTAGCGGTAAATTAAAGTATCGACGGTCTATGCCTTCATGACATTCTGCTTGGATACAATGCGGAATACGAGTTACAGGAAGGTTTGTTTTTTTTGATACTGCTTCCAAAACAAATGAGGAGGGAACCCATACTTCATCAACGAGTTTGAAGCTATTGCACCATTCCTCAGGGAGTTCAGGAAGTTCCCAATGCCAATAACCGATATTGTAGTGTCCGCTGAAAAATTGATGCCCAAGCTTTTTGTGAGCTATCGGAAATAAATCTGGATTCATATGAAAGATGCTGACGTTGTAGATAGGATCAGCTATTTCTTTGTGTTTCCAAGAGAAATCCATTGATTTTAAATTTGAAAGCGGGTAATTGATAATGCCAAATGGAATATTCGTACTTTGAATTGATCTTGCTGCTAGACGACAAGATTCTCCTAATCCAAATTCTGCACGGGCATATCCTACTAAATTAATGCCTTTTTTTAAGTGTGATGATGCTTGTGTGTTAGCTTGATTTGATAAACGGCTTTCTGATTTCATGATGTTAAATCGAGAAAAGAAGTTATCTTCTTTGTAGTATTCAGTAGCAAGGTTATGCTGTGCCCATTTTAAAAGCCTAAATTGATTTGTTTTAAGTGGATCAGGAAAAGCTTGTTGTAAATCAGGTCTGCTTTTATAGATTTGATACAGCAGATTTGGAATATGAGTTTTATGATGAACAGGAGATAGTGCCCATTCAAAAAAAGAATTACGTTTTGAGAATGAAGATGTATCTTTTATAATGTTAAATCGGCTAAGCAAGTCATCACCAATGAAGTATTCCTTTGCTAAGTGGGCCTGAGCCCATTTCAACAATCTCGTTTGATTAACCCCGAACGGATCGGGAAAAGCTTTTTGCAAATCAGGCCTGCTTTTATAGATTTGATACAGCAGATTTGGAATATGTGTTTTTTCGTGGACAGGAGAAAGGCACCATTGAAGTGATCCATAAGGTATTGAGTCTTGCACGTTGTTCCCTCCAGTAAATAATATAATAAAAAAATAAATCTCGTTGCTTGCTTAAGATGACGTCTAATGCAATATATGTAGGCAGATGTATCCACATACCATTTATGAATTTGAAGTATAATGGAAGGGAAATGAAGTAATAGAAGTTAGTTGACAGGTATTAATCTTACGTTTCTTGCCCCATCCCTTTAATCAGTACTTCCGCCACTTCAGGACGTGTAAATTCAGGTGGTAAAGTTTGCCCGTTACGAAGCATTTCCCTGACCTGAGTACCGCTTAAAATAACACGATCAGCATTAGAGTGTGGACATGTTTTCACGGAGGCCATATTCATGCACTTTTTACAATAAAAGCTGTGTTCAAAAAACAATGGTTTAATGCCGATGGCAATGGGGTCAAAATTCCTGAAGATTTTTTGTGCATCGTACGTTCCGTAATAATTCCCTACACCAGCATGATCGCGACCGATAATAAAGTGCGTACAACCGTAATTTTTTCGCACAAGCGCATGCATCACAGCCTCGCGAGGTCCTGCATAACGCATGGCTGCGGGATAAATGACGAGACAGACACGATTAGAGGGATAGTAATTTTTAAGCAATATTTCATAGCTTTCCATTCGAATGTCTGCAGGAATGTCGTCTTCTTTCGTTTCTCCAACGAGTGGATTCAAGAATAGTCCGTCAACCATTTCAAGGGCTGTTTTTTGCAAATATTCGTGTGCGCGATGAATGGGATTCCGTGTTTGAAATCCTACAACTGTTTTCCAGCCTAAATCATTGAACATTTTTCTTGTTTCTTTTGGATCCATATAAAAACATTCAAAAGCTTTGTGAGAAGGGCGATTTAACATGAGGATGGGCCCTGATATATAAATATTTCCTTGTTCATAAAGTTTTTTTACACCCGGATGAGCTATCTCTGTTGTTCCGAACACGAGGTGCGCTTCTTTCTGTTTATCATAATGAAACATATCTGTTATTTGCATGACTGCATAGAGCATCGTATCTTTTCCATAAAGGACTACTTCATTGCCGATGGTTAGATTATTTGCTTCATCTTGTGTTATAGGCAAAGTAATTGGAAGTGTCCAAGGCAGTCCGTTATGAAGATGCATATTTATTAAAACACTTTCATAATCATATTTATCCATAAAGCCGGTAAGCGGGCTAAATCCTCCATTTGCAATCAATTCAATGTCAGAAATACTCCAAGCAGAGATAGTAAGGGAAGGTAACTCGGTTGCTTTTTTTATATACTCTTCACGTGTTGTCCCTTGGAGTTCACGGTTAATTAGTTTGCCACCATGAGGATGAATTACGTTTGCTGAGAATTCCATCATGTCACTCCTTAGATTGATAGATAGCCATTATTTTTTAGAAAATCCATGACTTACAAAGCACATTCTTCCACCGTATATTGATTGGAGTTGAAGATAATTTCTGGATTTACAGGTTTTTCATAAGGTGAAGATAATCCGGTAAACTCTTTTATTTCACCTTTTCTTGCTTTTTTGTATAATCTCTTGGGGTCTCTCTTCTCACAGTTTTCTAGAGAGCAATCTATATAGACTTCGATGAATTCATCATGTCTCACATTGTTTTTGACTGTGTCGCGATCGCATCTGTACGGAGAAATAAATGTTGCCAATACCACAATACCGGAATCTACAAATAACTTAGCAATTTCCCCTGCACGACGAATATTCTCCTTTCGATCTTCAG
>JBHGXS010000121.1:0-2775 GCA_041920565.1 Bacillus sp. (in: firmicutes)
GGCAGTATTTGTATATTACAAAGAAGAATTTATAAAAATCATTAAAAATCCGTTTAGCAAACTGACGTTTCTGTTAATTGTCGGCACCATACCAGCAGTCATTGTCGGGTTGCTATTTGAAGATTATTTCGAGGGGATCTCGAAAACGGGAGTTACAATCGGCTGGGAGTTTTTGGTCACAGGAGTTTTCTTATACTTAGCAGAATCTATCAAAAACGGGAGCAAACACATGAATGATATTACATATAAAGATGCTTTTATTATCGGCTCTTTTCAAGCTTTTGCCATTTTTCCGGCTATTTCCCGGTCTGGAATGACGATTGTCGCTGCACTATTTCGTAAATTGGATCGAAGCACCGCAGCATATTTTTCATTTCTGTTATCTACACCGGCGATCGCTGGTGCCATAGTCCTTCAATCGTTTGATTTGGTAGAAGGGAAGGCGGAGCATATTTCTTCAAGTTCTCTTATCATTGGAACATTGTCCTCAGCATTTTTCGGCTACATTGCCGTAACGTGGATGATCAATTATCTTAAGAAGCACTCGCTTAAAATATTTGCATACTACGTATGGGCACTAGGGTTTCTTATATTGGCACTGCAATATACAGGGGTATTCTAGGCTATTCACATTGGTGAGTAGCTTTTTGTTATTTTCAGGATGCAAAGTGTATCAGGAAATATTTTCAGGAAATAATTAAGCGGACGCATAGTGAGACATAATAAACAAAAAAGAAAAGAGGTAGAAAAATGGAAAATTTTATCATGGAAAGTTCATTTGATTCAGCAGCTGAAGAACTGACAATCCACTCTATAAAACACGTTCAAACGCATACAGTATTATCTAGCGAACAAATACGTGCATTTTACAATAAGCTTAATCATGAAAATGAGAATATTATCATTTCAATCAACGATCAATTTCCGATATTACTGACACCGGAACAAGTAGATCAGCTGAAAGCGCAATTAGTTTATTATATCAAACCTTAATGAATGAAACATCTGGAAATTCGGACAAGCTCAAGAAAGAATCTGTACAGGAAAATGAGCGCGTGCCGGCAGCTAACATTCATTGGGAAGAATTTTTCATTATCATTAAGAAATTAAATTTAAAGTAAAAAATTTTGTTTGACATTTCGCAGGTCTTCCTTTAATATCTCAAAAACTATAGTTTACTTTGTTTGTGAGATAGTTTTTTATTTCATTTCCTCAACTTCCGATAATATATATTATGTAAACTAGGAAATTTCTCGGACAGGATAAGGCTTCCCCTCTTCAAGTTGACATAGTTTCTTATATCGTCAACACGCCGCAGCATTTGTTGACGATAATGAGGCGTGAGGTTTAATAGTCTAATTCCACTATCTTATCCCGTTAATTTAAGTAAGAAATTAACGATCCTCTTTATTGAAAGATCGTATGAAAAGCCCTCTAAGTTATCTTAAAGGGCTAAAAATTAAAGTTCTGCATTATAAAAAACACTAGCCAAACGCAGTGGTATTATTTGACATAGCGATTTCATGGAACATAGTATTGATTGAGGTCCCTGACTAATTATCTAAAGTAGCTGATGTCTTTCAACGTATATTGTCGGTCAGTAATTCTTAACCTTTTTAGTTTTATACAAACATTTTAGATTTGATTCCCCATTCATCCTTTAAAAAATTAATTTTTGGGCTTTGTATATTTAAAAATTCAAATTCATTAATAAACTTTATTACATCATCTTTTGTAAGTGATAATCCTTGATTTTTTCTTTGGTTAACAAATAAAAGTATATCTAACATATGGATCTAGTTCAAAGCTTTTGAATACAACTTCTACTTGATCTCTATAAGGAAATTCCTCTAAAGCTTTCTCTAAACGGCGTTTCCCAATATAACAAAATGGACAAACAAAATCAGACCATACTTCTATTTTCATCGCTACACCTCATTTTCATTAAATGTACGAATATCATACCAAACCGTTATTGATAAGTCTTAAAATTTGCCTAGACGTGAATTGATTCATTAAAAGTCTCCTTTGATTCGTCAGGTACTTGTAAAGTAAAATTTTCTTCCATAGTCGTCCTTAAAAGGCCCTGCATTAAGTTGTAAGCTTCTTAAATAAACTATTCCTATCTTCTCTATTTTCAAATAATCCATGCTGGCTTTGACACTTTCAAAAGAAGCATCTCGGCATTCATCTTGTTCAACAATCCTAATGTCTTCTCTCAAGTGCCGATAATATCTCATCCAGGCTTCAAAAAAAGCAGACCTTTTGTTACATAACAAAGGTCTGCTTTTCTATATTATTCACCTAAATCCACATTGTGGTACACTTGTTGCACATCTTCTAAATCTTCTAGTGCATCAATCAATTTTTCAAATTGTGCCTGTGCATCTGCTGGAAGTGTGATATCATTTCGTGCAAGCATTGTTAATTCTGCCACTGTAAATTCAGTGATGCCGGCATTCTTGAATGCTTCTTGCACCGCATGGAACTGGTCAGGTTCCGCGTAAACAATAACAGATTCATCTTCTTCTAAAATGTCACGTGCGTCTACATCTGCTTCCATTAATATTTCGAGCACTTCATCTGCTGTTTTACCTTCCACACCGATGACAGCCGTTGCATCAAACATATATGCTACAGATCCGCTGACTCCCATGTTACCGCCGTTTTTATTAAATGCAGAACGGACTTCTGCTGCAGTACGATTGACGTTATTTGTCAGTGCATCTACGATGACCATTGATCCGTTTGGTCCGAAGCCTTCATAACGAAGTT
>JBHGXS010000124.1:0-3333 GCA_041920565.1 Bacillus sp. (in: firmicutes)
TGTACATACAAGAAATGTCAAAGCATTTCCTACTTTTAATGTAAAGGAACCGATCATAACCAACTTTGCTTCATTTGTAAGCACAGGGAAAAACGTAGACAAGTACCCTGCAAAAGTTGTAATAATCGCAACGTTACCTGCAAAATTTCCGATCCAATATCCCCAGGAAGCCATAAAACCGGACAATACGGAAGCCTGTGAACCTGGTTTAAACAATTCCTTCGCGTAAATCTGCGGTCCTCCATTCAGGTTCGGTTTTCTGATAGCCAGATTCCCAAAAACCAATGCAGTCATTAGAACCCCAAATCCTGTTAAAAACCATGCTCCCATGACACCGGCCGGGCTGGCGACTTCTGATAAGGAACGCGGCAGCATGAAAATACCGGATCCAACCATATTTCCTACTACTAATGCTGTTAGAATCCACAGACCCAGTTTATTATCTTTACCCATTTATCTTTTCTCCTTTCACTTTATCCTCTCTCTCAAAACCGGAGACTGTCCGTCATTCGTCATGCATCGGACATTAAGAAGCGCACAAAAAAAGCACACCTGCTGACGGTGTGAGAATATGCTCATCCGCATCAGACAAAAAGGATAGTTCATCATAGCATCAACTATGACAGTCCTGCATCTGTTCGAATACAGTCCCAGCTGCCGCAACCAGAGAATTACGGCGCTTCGGCGACGCTTCCTTTCACTTGAGCTCTCCAAGTTCTCTGACTCTCCTTCAACCTACTCATAAGCATCGCAGCCTCTACCTCATCTTGAGCTGATGAGGAATTATTATTTATTTTATTTTATAAAAATAGAATACGCATAAAATATAAAAGTGTCAATTCCCAATTTCATCCTAGATAATAAGTTATAAAATTGAAATTATTTTAATAATTATTCGTTAACATTTTCTATTGTAAAAACTATTTCTCAAACCGCTTCAGCTGCTCCAGCATATTCTCTTTCGTTAATATTTCAATCTGCCGCTTCCCCAACAAATCGAAATGAGGATAACCTGCACGGTTGTGTATGAAATGGGATGGTATGCCGTATTTCTCTCCCCATTTTTTTAACCGTTCTAAATCAGCACACCCTACTTTCGTTACTGTTTTCATTCCAGGAGACCGCTCATCAATCCAATAATGCGTGATAAACGCAATTCCCCCCCGTTTCACCTTGTCTTTCCAAGCTTGCAATTCTTCTCGTTTTATTCCAAACGCCATTGTTCTCACCTTTTTTTAGAATATAGTACAGAAAATCAATAGCACCATCATACCTATTCTTCCGTACAATTCCAAATACAAAGCTGTTTTTATTAAACAGGTCAAATACTTTTCCTTGTGATTCTGCCCCCAAAACGCTATAGTACTTAAAGAAGAAAACAACAGCAGGAGAGATTTTATATGATCTATCATGTAACGTACGTATCTGGCGGATTGAAAGTAAAAGGATATTTAGGCTTGCCAAATGGCTTCAGCCTTTCAACTTCAGAGCTTCAACATATGATTAATCGGTATTACGGCTCTGCGGATCTTCCCATAATGGAAATCGCAAGTTCCATAAATCCAGAAAAGAAAGATGTACGATCGTTCAAATTGTCTGCCTTCATTTACTGCCGAGGCGGAATTGGAAAAGTCGGAAGGGTCAAGACGACCTGGATTGAACAGTTTGCGAATCATGGATACGTTGTTTTTGCTCCTTGCTACCGAGGTAATGAAGGAGGAGAAGGACGCGATGAATTCGGCGGGGCTGAAAATGAAGACGTCATATCGGCATATCGTTTTCTCGACAGCCTTCCCTTTGTGGATTCCGAACGAATCTCCATTATGGGCTTCTCACGCGGCGCAATTAACGCCACGCTTACTGCTGTACAAATTCCTAATGTACATAAATTAATCCTTTGGGGCGGAGTGTCGGACTTGGCGCAAACATATGAAGAGCGGATTGATTTACGACGAATGCTGAAGCGTGTGCTTAACGGCACACCTAATAAAGTTCCCCACTCTTATGAAATGCGTTCCCCTATCCTAATGGCAGAACAAATTCATTGCCCTGTTCTCATTATGCACGGCACTCAAGACATTCAAGTGGATTTCAGTCATGGATTGAATATGTATAGAAGGTTACAAGAGCTTGGGGCTAATGTGGAAATGCATAGTTATGAGGGTTACGGTCACCATTTACCGCCCGCGGTTCATAAGGAGGCATTGGTGCGGATGTTTGATTGGATTGACAGTGTTCTTTCTTGAAAGACATCTTCCTCCAAATGTTCAATCATTCAAAATATAAAACCTAAAACCCTGCCTGGTCGTTCGACACCGGGCAGGATATATGTGTTTTTCAATTAAAGACAGAACCATACGAGAACTGCCGGACAAAAATAAAAAAGAGCCGTCTCCAGCTCCGAATATTCAAATATTTTATTCCGATTTATTCTTCTCTTCCCTATAAATCTTATTATGATGTTTCAAATTCTGTATCTCGTCTCTATAATGCAAGAGCCGTTTTTTGAGTTCTTTTCTTTGCCTAGGAGTTACAGTATCTCCTTCAAGACTTTTGCCTGTCTGCAAAATCTGCTTTACCTCATTTTTCATAGCAACAAGCTTCAGTCCCGTTTCTTTCGGCGACTTAGTCCCGTAGGTTTTCATCATAGTGATTAACATAGTTCTAGCCTTGCTGGCTTCGTTATTCAACTGCCCACCCCCAAGTTTTTGGAGTTACATTTTGTAACTATCTTATTATCATAACATAAATTACATAAAACTTCAAAAAAAATATATAAAATCGATCACAATCTATATTCCTTAATTCATAATGCAAAAAACTTGTTTCCGGACTCATCCCTTGCAATTAAGTACAAAAACACCGCCGCATTTATGTCAATGCACCAAATTAAAAATTATTGCACTAAACTAAAAATAATTGCACCAAAATCAGTATGAATTACACATAAATTAATTTAACAACAAAACAGGTGATATTCGTTATGATATCACCTGTTCATTATTTATTACAGATTTTCAAATCGCTTATTATTACAAATAAAAAATTCCAGGACAACTGCAACTCCTGGAATTTCTGGCATGCATTTGCTATTTATCGCGGCAAAACTTGCATACTTTAATAGTTTGATTCGTTTCCGTTTTATGAGGATACAATAATTTGATTCTTGTTCTTTCACATAGCTGACACGTCCCTCTTCCTCTGGAAGGCAGAGTGTATAAAGTTTTTCCTCGATTTCTCTTGGCCATTTCCATCCACCCTTGTCATTAAGAATTCCTTCTCTCTATATATAATGATGGAATGCACAAAAGATTGAGGATATTTTATATTTTT
>JBHGXS010000040.1:0-118255 GCA_041920565.1 Bacillus sp. (in: firmicutes)
CCTTTAATATCAAAGGCGATTCTTATCGTCTACGAGAAAAGAAAAAAGCAGGAGTTTATCCTGCCCAGTTACCTAATTAGATGTTCATAATGGGGAATTTCATTTCGTTGAAATTAGGGAATTTTAAATCGTTGTTGACACTTTTTTAGACAAGATAATGCAACTCCTTTTCATAAAATGAAATTTTTTGTTACATTTATAGTCTATACCTAGTAGATACAATAAAAAAGAATGCACTTTTTTGTAAGATGGTTACCTAAAAGTAACTAAGGAACGTAAGGTGGAGTGAGATGTTAGATTTAAGAAAAGAGATACAAGAGAAGATTAGACGCGGAGAGTTTAACTGTGAAAAGGAGCTGACGTTATCTATAATCAGCGGAAAATGGAAAGTGGTCATTTTGTGGCATTTAGGGGTAGAAGGGACTCATCGCTTTAGCGACTTCCAACGGCTATTTCCGAAGATTACACATAAAATGTTAGCCAGTCAATTAAAAGAATTAATAGAAGACGGGATTGTACATAGGGAAGTGTATCCTGAAGTTCCTCCTAGAGTAGAGTATTCGATGACACCCCTTGGTATGACGTTGTTGCCTATTATTGAGATGATGTATGAGTGGGGAAAGAAAAGAATAGAGGACATTAAACGTGAGATGGAGCAAGAGGATAGGAGATTGAATGATGAATAGCCCCACTATATTAAAACCATAGGATAAGGTATAAGCCTATAAGTGCTCTATATAAATTAATTTTAACAAAAGACCGCAACGTTTCTCAGAACTGTTGCGGTCTTTTGTTAATTATAGGTTTAACATTCTCTACTCCAAATTGGCATGTCTGCCATACATCGTATTGGAATCCAAGCCTCGTTTCTCCATGAACCTCAATATGACAGCGTCGTACAATAATAACAGGGTTTGCTCAAATAGTGACCCCATCGGCTGTATCGTTTTGTATTCACTGTCTGATTGGTCTTTAGGAGAGCCAGGCATTTTAATCGTAATATCTGCTAATTTTCCAATTGTGGATTCAGGAAAAATCGTTACAGCCACAACTGTTCCGCCTATGCTTTTTGCTTTCTCGGCCATGGAAACTAAACTTTTCGTTTCTCCTGAACCGGAGCCAATGATCAAAATATCATCTTTTTCAAAGTTAGGAGTAACGGTTTCCCCTACTACATAGGCATCTATTCCCATGTGCATCATTCGCATCGCAAAGGACTTGGCCATAAATCCAGATCGTCCTGCACCTGCTACAAAGACTTTCTTTGATTCAAGAATCCCATTCACCAGTTTTTCTGCTTCTTCATCAGCTATTAAGCCTGCTGAACGATTTAGCTCTTTTAGGATTTCAGCTAAATATTGAGTAGTCTGCATGATGGTCCTCAACCTTGTTTAATCATTTTTTGCATTTGAGCAGCTACAGCTTTTTTATCGTCTTGTCCAGTAATACCGCCGCCTACAATGACAAGATCCGGTTGTGCTTTAATCACTTCTGGAAGTGTTTCTAATTTAATGCCGCCTGCGATGGCAGTTTTTGCATTTTTCACGACACGTTTAATCGTTTGAAGATCTTCAAACGAATTTTTTCCAACGGCTTGAAGGTCATAGCCTGTATGGACACAGATGTAATCTACACCAAACTCATCCACTTCTTTCGCACGTGCTTCAAGATCTTTCACAGCGATCATGTCAACAAGGATTTTTTTGCCTTGTTTTTTAGCCTCTTCCACAGCACCTTTGATCGACATATCTTCTGCTGCACCAAGAATCGTGATGATATCAGCACCCGCTTCGGATGCTTTCATGACTTCATAGCCTGCCGCGTCCATGATCTTTAAGTCAGCTAATACTTTTAAATGAGGGAAGGCTTCTTTGATTTCCTTTACTGCTCTAAGGCCTTCATTAATTACAACCGGCGTACCGATTTCTACTATATCAATATATTCCTCAACTTCTTTGACCAATTCTTTGGCCTCTGGAATATTTACAAGGTCTAATGCTAATTGAAGTTCCATATATTCTTCACTCCTCATAAAAGGTTATCGTTTGTTGTACAGCAGCAATATGTCCAATATGCCCTATATGCACATTAGATTTAATCCTTATCGACTGTACACGGGTTATTATAATGATTATAATATCGTTTTGTAAGTACGCACTTTATTTTTATATAGTACCAAAAAGTATACTGTGGATTATACATGGAGGTGAATCGATGATTCGAACGAAAAAAGTCTATTTTTAAATCTCGAAGAAACATCTGCAATGTCCATTTACCTGTAATCAGGAATCCTCGAATGATTGTCTTCGCTACGCAAAGGAATATAGCCTCAACCATAACGGAAAATGGATTACCCCATCCACTCTTCAAGTTGCCCCAAAAGGAATGTATCATCTTCATTCACAAAGCATACAAGCTGTATTTAAAAAGTATTTTTTTAAGTATATTTTTATATACTATATTGTATTTTTGTAACTATATAATTAAAAAGTGCGTACTTTTGTGTTTTGGATATACACATTATACTAACAACTGCTGCAACAAAGGATAAACATGGAAGGGAATCAAATGAATCGATTTACTATTCCACGAGACATATATTTCGGAGAGAACGCTCTGATGTCTTAAAGACGTTGGAAGGAAAAAGAGCTGTCTTGGTCATTGGCGGCGGTTCCGTAAAAAAGCGGTAATCTCGATAAAATTGAACAACTTCTTTCAGAAGCTAATATAGAAACAAAGGTCATTGACGGAATCACGACTGAACCAACGACACAAATGGTACAAGAAGGTGTCCGTATTTTAAATGATTTTCAACCGGACTGTATCTTCATTTAGTACTGTTTGAATACTTTTTTGTTAGAAAAACACATACGAAAGGATGGATATTTATGTTGAATGTAAAAGCTAGTCGTCGAAAAGTTTGTGAAAGATGCCTAACTTTAACCGCTCATGATAAGTGCCCTAAGTGTGGTTACACCCATTTAAGCGAGATCATTATCACGGTGCAAGCCGGAAAAAATAAAGGACTTTCAAAGACAGGAGTAGGCTAGTGCAAGGTTGCCATATTTCCATTAGAACAAAGTGGATAGTCGTCGCTTCAACAGAAGAACTCTTTACTAAAGAATGATTTTAGGGAACTGTTGAACCAACATGAGTAAAAATGTTAACAGGTTTGAAGACTTCTATACCTTGTTGAAGAGGTTCAGTAAGCAGGGAACTTGCAAAGAGTCCGAAATGAGTGAAATGAAACAGAATCAATAGTTTTACTTTTATAAATGCTATCCACTTTATTCTGTTTTTTTATAAATAAAGAAGAAATCCAACATTTTTCTAGTTGGGGAATGATGTGAAAAAGTGGAGGGATGAAAATGGATTCTATGACATTTGTCTTGTTTGGAGCAACGGGAGATTTAGCTAAAAGAAAAATTTTCCCTGCCTTATATAATTTATTTTTGGATCAGAAAATGCCTCATTCGTTTTCCATTATTGGTTCAGGCCGAAATAACATGTCTGATGATGATTTTCAAACACATGTAAAAGAATCATTACAAACATTTTCCAGACGCTCGATAAATGACCATGTCAAAATGGAAGAGTTTCTCCGTGCATTTCGTTATAGTCCTTTAGATGTAACGAATAGAGAAGGGTATAAAAGATTGCTCGAAGTCATTCAAGGACGTGAGAAAGAGTTGAATATTCCTGAAAATCGTCTGTTTTATTTATCGGTTGCGCCAGAGTTCTTCGATGTGATTGCATCGAACATCAAAGAAAGTGGACTAGGCTCTACAAAAGGTTGGAAACGTCTGATTATCGAAAAACCGTTTGGGCACGATTTGAAATCAGCTCAAGATTTAAACGAAAAACTAAGCAAAGCTTTTGAAGAAGACGAAATTTATCGAATTGACCATTATCTTGGAAAACCGATGGTCCAAAACCTTGAAGCCTTAGAATTTGCCAATCCTGTGCTTCAAGCATTATGGAACAATCAATATATTGCCAATGTACAAATTACGGCTAGTGAAACGGTTGGAGTAGAAGAGAGAGCGGGTTATTATGACCAAGCAGGGGCAATCCGTGATATGTTTCAAAATCACATGCTGCAATTGTTGATGATGACGGCCATGCAGATGCCAAAACAAGTCAGCGCAAATGACATCCGCAATGAGAAGAGAAAAGTGATGGAATCTCTTCGTCCGTTACAAAAAGAAGAGGTCGTCAAACACGTGGTCCGTGGTCAATACGGCCCTGGGGACATCCATGGTGAACCAGCGGTTGGGTATACAGAAGAACCTGGAGTCAATGCTTCATCCACAAATGATACATTTGTTGCGGCTCGCTTATGGATTGATAATGATTTTTGGAGCGGAGTACCTTTCTATATACGTACAGGAAAAAGAATGAGAGAAAAGTCCACCCGTATTGTGATTGAATTCAAAAATCCATTAAAGGATTTATATATGAAGCAAAATATGGAAATGAACCCCAATCTTTTGGTGGTTGAAATCAATCCGAACGAAAGTGTGTCTTTACAATTAAATAGTAAAAATCCAATAAACAATGGGAAAGTCGAGCCTGTCACGGTGGACTTTTCAGCAAGTGCAAAAGATGTCCCCGAAGCCTATGAGCTCTTACTTTTCGATGCTTTGCGCGGCGACTCGACGTTCTTTGCCCATTGGAAAGAAGTTGAATTATCTTGGAAGTGGGTACAACCTATTTTAGAGGCGTTTGAAGAAAACATTGTACCTCTTCATTCATACCGAGCAGGTTCAATGGGACCAGAAGCTTCTCATCGATTGTTGGAAGAGGATGGATTTCATTGGTGGTAAGTAAGAATATTGGTGAAACTTACTTCTCATTATTAGAAAACAGAATTCCGGGATAACGATAGGTTGTCCATATGGGAGAAAGATAAACAAATAGAGAGCACACTATATGAACGACAAGTCTTTGTTAATGAAGATACTTTTAGGAGGAAATCAATATGAAAATTGGATTAATCGGTTTAGGGAAAATGGGATTAAACTTGGGACAAAATTTAATTGACCACAAGCACGAAGTAGTGGCGTTCGATTTAAATCCAAATGCAGTTGAAGAAATGAGAGAATACGGAGCTGAAGGAACGTCCAGTTTAAGAGAACTCGTTGAATCATTAGAAACACCAAGAGTTATTTGGATTATGGTCCCGCACGCCGTTGTGGATACTGTTATTCAGGAGATTAAACCCCTTTTAAGCAAGGGAGATATCGTGATTGAAGCCGGCAATTCTCACTATAAGGAATCCATTCGCCGTTACAACGAACTGAAGGAAGTAGGGATAAGCTTTATGGATGTCGGCACCTCTGGCGGGATGGAAGGCGCTCGAAACGGAGCTTGTTACATGGTCGGCGGAGATCCGGAAGCTTGGAGCATTGTGGAGCCTATTTTCCGGGATACGGCTGTAGAAAACGGATATTTATATGCAGGAAAAGCAGGCAGCGGCCACTTCTTAAAAATGGTCCACAATGGGATTGAATACGGGATGATGGCTGCTATCGGGGAAGGATTTGAAGTATTAGAGAAAAGCGAATTCGATTATGACTACGAAAAAGTAGCGCGAGTATGGAATAACGGTTCAGTTATTCGTTCATGGCTGATGGAGTTAACAGAACGTGCCTTTTCTAAAGATGCAAAATTAGATGAAATCAAAGGGATTATGCATTCTTCCGGTGAAGGGAAATGGACAGTTGAAACAGCTCTCGATTTGCAAACCGCTACTCCTGTCATCGCCATGTCCTTATTGATGCGTTATCGTTCATTAGAAAACGATACCTTTACAGGTAAAGTAGTAGCGGCTTTACGTAATGAGTTTGGCGGACATGCTGTAGAAAAAAGTGAGAAGAACTAAATAGCCATAAGCTTTTGAAAACGAAGCATCATTTGGTTCGTGCACATATCAACATATGGATAAAGATGAAGAGGTTGTAGCGTGCAAAAACATTATGACAAGCCGTACACTAGATGATATCCCGACATTTAATTGTGAATCATTAAAACTATTAGCTGAATAATGGCTGTTATGAGTGTCAGATGAAAAGACCCTCGTTGTAAACGAGGGTCTTTTCAGTCTATTTTTCTATCCCTTACTATTTGCACCCAAACCGGGCGATGTATCAAGTCGCCTTTAAGTATTTTAAAATGCTCTCATAGCAAGAGTTTTTATAAAAATCATGAAGATCATCTTGATCGCACATGAGCCATTGGATTAAACAGCCGTCTATAATAGATCTCATCATTTTTGAGGCTTTATCAACATCAAGTTCCGCAGCGAATACCCCTTCTTTTTGTCCAAGGATAATGATATCACGTCCAATCTTCCAACAATTTTGATAAAAATTATGATTGATTTGTCTATAGATGGCATTTCGGCTTGCTTGAGCTAAAAAATCCAAATAAACTCGATAAAACTTTTTATTTTTTTCAGGAGAGATAAATACAGAGTCAATATAAGCTTTTAATTTCTCAATGGATTTCTGTTGTTCATTAATAGCCTTATATTCATATTGATAGATCTGATGTGTAATCCATTCCAATAATTGTGATAAAATATTCTCTTTATTTTCGAAATAATAATGTACAACTCCTTTACTAACCCCTGCATAATCTGCAATGTCTTGAAGTGTAACGGAATCATATCCATGATTTGAAACTGCTTGAAAAGCAGCCTTTAATACTTGCTTCCGTCTTTCTTCTGCTTTCTTTTTCATAAAAAACCTCCGTAAACCCCATAATATACGTTAGTATACAACAATATGGAACAATTGTATAAATTATTTTGACCGGTCAGAATAATTTTGTTATGCTAAAAATATCCTATTATAGAAGGGAGTTATTGTAATGAAAGAACAATTTAAAGCATTAATCGTAGATAAAACAGAAAATGAATTTTCAGTTGGCATCAAGAATATTTCTTTCAATGATCTGCCTCATGGCGATGTTTTAATTAAAGTTTCTTATTCTAGTATTAACTACAAAGATGGTTTAGCAAGCATTCCTAATGGTAAAATTGTAAAATCTTATCCCTTTATACCTGGAATTGATTTAGCGGGAGTTGTGGTTTCTTCTCAAGATCCTCGTTTCCGTGAGGGGGATGAAGTAATTGCAACGAGTTACGAAATAGGTGTTTCTCATTATGGTGGTTATAGTGAATATGCTCGCATTCCTGCAGATTGGATTGTTCCTTTACCGGAAAATTTAACATTGAAAGAAGCTATGGTATTAGGAACAGCAGGGCTTACAGCGGCATTATCTATTCAAAGATTAGAAGATAATGGGTTATCACCCGATAAAGGCAAGGTTCTTGTAACAGGGGCTACTGGAGGAGTAGGAAGCTTAGCTGTTTCTATGCTATCAAAACGAGGGTACCATGTTGTCGCAAGCACCGGAAAAGCATCAGAGCACGATTATTTACGCAAGCTCGGTGCAAAAGAAATCCTCTCTCGAGAAGAGGTTTATAATGGGAAAATTAAACCATTAGATAAACAACAATGGGCAGGTGCGATTGATCCCGTTGGAGGAGAGTCACTTGCTTCTATTTTGAGTAAAATACATTATAATGGGTCTGTTGCTGTGAGTGGATTAACCGGTGGAACAGACGTACCAACTACTGTGTTTCCATTTATTCTTCGTGGTATCAATTTACTTGGAATTGATTCTGTTTATTGCCCGATGGAACTCCGAAAAGAACTTTGGAATCGTATGGCAACAGACCTAAAACCGAGTCAAATTTTAGATTCTATTCAAAAAGAAATTACACTTGAAGAATTACCTGAAACATTGCCTACTATCTTAAAGGGGCAAGCACGCGGTAGAATAATTGTACACATTTGAATAAAAAATACAACGAAAGGCTGCTGATGGTTTGGCAGCCTTTGTCTTTTGTAAACGTTTCTGATGCACCGACTTCCCATGTTTTTACCCAATTAGGAACCATTTCTACTCCAGCCGCTTTTAGTGTTGTGTAAACAGGACAGCGTGAATCTGTTTTTTCTTGCAGTTCTTTGATTCTTTCTTCATTTTTATCTTTTTAAACCTTTTTACGCACGCTTTCTATACCTACCGTTCATACAATAAGCGATTTAACACATTTATTTATGGTTGGCAAGCAAAAAAATCTTGTGTCTTTAAGAAAGGTTGAACTGCTTGCGAATCACTTCGATGACATTGAGTAAAAAATGGATGTTTTGCTGGTTCTTCATTAATAAAATTCCACCTTCAATCATAGCTACCATCGCTTGAGCGCTTTTTTGGGTGTCTGTTGTGGAATCTAGTTGGTTTTGCTTAATCATTTCGTCTAAAGCTGCTTCTATGGCCCCAATCCAACGTTCGAAAAACTGTTGGATTCTTACACGAAAGGTTTCATCATGTTCACTCATTTCGATTGCTAAGTTACCAATCGGACAACCTGGTTTCTTTTCCATTTCAGCATGAAAGGTGATGGCCCAATCCAGCATCTTGTTTAATTTTGCTTTAGGCTCTTCTGTTGATTGAAGAATATCGACGATTAATTGTCTATCCCACTCTTGAATCAGATCTTCGACAACGGCTAATCCGAGATCATATTTAGAAGAAAAGTAATGATAAAATTGTCCTTTTCCAATATTAGCGGCATGAAGAATATCATTAATAGATGTTGCTTGATAACCTTTAGAATGAATGATTTCTCTGGCTATAGAGATGATTTCTTGCTTTTTAGACATATTCATACACCTTCATCGTCAATTTTGTACCCTATATTATAGTATGGAATGGATCATAATAAAATACGGATTGTCCCAATTGGATAAATACTATTATTCATAGCTTGAATCAATGTATTCCTTGAAAGCAACATAAAGAAAATGTTGCTGCAGCGAATGACCCCTCCCTATCGTTGGGCTTTACCCTTCATACGCTTGAGGAAGGAGAATTCTTTCGGAGGTCTGTTAAAAAGCTCTGACTTCGTTTAGGTCAGATTCTTTTACATCTAGAAGAGGGAGGATGTTAACTATGATTGCATGAAATAGTAAAATGATTCATAGTTTTACCTTTTGTATTCGTGCTTTCTTGCACAAGCGCTAATTACCCAATGTTGATCATTACTTGCACAAGTAGTTGCATCTCTTTTGTTCTCTATCACCTTTACAGAGATCAGTTGACATCTATAATACTTATTTGTAAGTATATGCTTTATTATCATATAATATTAAAAAGTATACTGTTGGTTATAATCCATATGGAGGTAAAACAAATGGGACATGTTTGTGGCAAGACGTTTAACTGTGAAAAAGAGTTAACGCTTTCTGTTATTGGTGGTAAATGGAAGATGCTTATTTTGTGGCATCTAGGTAAAGAAGGAACCAAACGATTTGGTGAACTGAAGGCTCTCATGCCGGGAATCACCCAAAGAATGCTTGTAAACCAGCTGCGAGAGCTGGAAGAAGACCTCATTGTTCATCGCGAAGTCTATCCCGTTGTTCCGCCAAAAGTGGAATATTCACTGACCGAACAAGGAAAAAGCTTGATGCCCATTCTCGATGCTATGTATGAATGGGGTAAAAACTATATGGAGACCGTCATGAAGGACCAGGTAGAAATGAGAGAGTCCATTAAGTAGAAGAAACGCTCTCGTCTTTAAGGATTCGAAAATGACTTTTTATCATTTTTAGGCGAGAAGCCCCCGCTTCAAGCGTGTGAAGAGTGTAATCCAATGGATAAGCGGCGGAGGTTCATAAGTTATCAGGCACTTTGACAAAGCGTCGGTTTTCTTATCGATGCTTTGTCTTTCCCGCCAAGTATCTGGTAAAATAGAGCTTAGGCATGGATATCTTTCACTACGCAGAAGTATGAAGGACTTCCGTCGTAACCACATAAAATGAGTGAGGAGTAGAATAATGGAAAAAGTACTTGTTTTCGGTCACAAAAATCCAGACACAGATTCAATTTGCTCTGCGATTGCGTACGCAGAATTAAAAAACAAATTAGGAATGGATGCTGAACCAGTTCGCCTAGGGGAAATCAATGGAGAAACTCAATTTGCACTGAATCACTTTCAGGCAGAAGTGCCTCGTTTAGTGGAAAAGGTTGCAAGTGAAGTAAACAGCGTCATTTTAGTGGACCACAACGAGCGTCAGCAAAGTGCGGATGATATCGATCAAGTTCGCGTATTGGAAGTCATCGACCATCACCGCATCGCTAACTTCGAAACGAGCGATCCTTTATATTATCGTGCTGAGCCGGTTGGCTGTACAGCGACAATTTTAAATAAAATGTATAAAGAAAACGGTGTGGAAATCCGCAAAGAAACAGCCGGATTAATGCTTTCTGCAATTATTTCCGACTCTTTGCTGTTCAAATCTCCTACATGCACACAGGAAGACGTAGATGCAGCGCGTGAATTAGCTGAAATCGCAGGTGTGGATGCGGAGAGCTACGGATTGGCAATGCTAAAAGCCGGCGCTGATTTAAGCGATAAAACAATTGAACAATTGATTTCCCTTGACGCAAAAGAATTCCAAATGGGCAGCAGCAAGGTTGAAATCGCTCAAGTAAATGCAGTCGATACAAATGATGTTTTGGCACGCCAAGAGGAATTGGAAGCTGCTCTTTCGAAGGTTATTGAAGAGAAGGGATTAGACTTATTCTTGTTGGTTGTGACAGATATTCTAAACAACGATTCTGTTGCTTTGGCACTTGGCCGCGCAGCAAACGTTGTAGAGAAAGCTTACAATGTTACATTGACTAATAACACAGCCGTTTTAAAAGGCGTTGTATCACGCAAAAAGCAAATCGTCCCTGTTTTAACTGATGCTTTCAACGCACTTGAAAAATAAGGGGTAATAACTAAATTTTAATAAAATGAAATCTCCCGCTCGAGTATCTGGGCGGGAGATTTTTGAAAGATTTGACTTTTGTTCTCATCAAGAAAGGATTTTACGGCAGTTTCCAGTTCGTATCCCATTTCTCTCTCATCTTCACGATGTAAAGCACCTGCATACGAAAGAACGGGTCATTTCCCATATACCTCCACACATATTGGTATGGTTCCGTCATTTTTTAAGTCTATAGAGTCTCTACAAGACAATTGCAGATAGGAAATATACTTCTTTTGGAAAATATCATTCCAAGTTGCGTCCGGTTCCAGCCAACCAAATTCCCTATCCATTCTAATATCCATTAATAAATTTTTTTCTTCAAAAATAGGTTTATATTTTTTTATTGTTTCACAGGGCTTTTCCATCTTTTTTTCTGCTTGATATACAGTTTCGCGTACATCAGGTGTGAGAGCACGATATTTTTTCATTTCCTCTCCATCTTTCTTCCGTTGTAAAGGAATCTATAAGGCAAAAAAACTTCTTTTAACCTAAACATCATGGAATTTCTGATAAGATAAATACATAATATTCCAAAAAAAGGGGTGGGAGCTTTGAAAAGCCGAAGGGAACAGATTGAAGCCTTAAAGGTGACAATCGCATTCTTGAATGAAGAACTAAGGGCTTTAGAGAAAGAAGAGGAGATAAAGGCGGCAGAAGTCCCTCAGCCAGTTGTGAAGAAACAACCGGTGCAAACTGCAGAAAAAAGCATCCTTCCAGAACAGAAGGAGAAGCAAAAGATTGCTTCCGCTGCAATTCCTGCAAAAAAGCAAAAGCCGCCGCGAAACTGGGAAAAGGAAATCGGTCAGGTTTGGCTTCCGCGTGTATTCGTATTTATCATGTTATTAGGAATTGCATGGGGGTTCAAAGCAGGAGTTGATGCAGGAATTTTAGCGCCGCCAATCCGTATTGTATTAGGACTGATAACAGCTGGCGCATTATTATTTATTGGAGAAAAGCAAATCAAGCAAAATCGTGGAGCACTGGGATTGGTATTGCTTGGAGGCAGTGTGACAGCCTTTGTGCTGACTACCTTTGCAGCGCACTATTTGTATCACTATTTACTGCCGGCATTTGCATTTATTTTGAATGTTGTATGGATTGCAATAGGGATTTGGTTGTCGCATCGTCATAAGTCAGAATGGCTTGCCATTTTTGTTGGTATAGGCGGTTATCTTGTACCATTCTTGATTGATAGCAACAATCCTAATGTATATGTATTTGTAGGGTATGAAGTCTTGTTATACGTAAGTTTAATGACATTTTCCATGAAGCAATTATATCGATGGTTATATTATACTGCGTTTGGAATGCTTCATCTGACTGTATTGGCATACGTTGTTTTTACAGGAGAAAAATCACTGTTTCTCGTTTTTGCTTTTCTATTGCAGCATGTATGTTTGCAGTATTATGTCTTCAAGAAGCGGGATTTTTACTTCAAGGAACAGCTTTCTATACTGGTTTTGAGCGTCGTTTTCCTTTTCCTTTGGAGTAGCTATATCGAAAATGGAACCATGCTAAAAGTAATCTTGGCATTCTTAACAATTTTCCATGGCGGATTATATGAGGCAGAGCGAAGAGGAAGCAAAAATTCATTATTTATGAATATAGCTTTTTGCTTAACATTCTATGCACTCACCTTGTTTATGGTTGACATTTTCTCTGTGAAATACTATGCACTGCTTTGGTTAATACAGGGTTCCTTTGGCTTATATTTGGCATTGAAACTAAAGAACAATGTGACATTTATCGCCAGCATCATCTTGTATATATGCGGAGTATACGTTACAATTTTCAGCCTGTTTGATGAGGTTTTCTCTGTCAAAACGCTTACTTGGCTTGTGTACTTGGGAACATTGGTCTTCTTTATAAAGAAAGTGAAGGAATTAAAAGAGATTATAAAATGGGAAGAGCTGCATATCGGAAGTTTTGTATTGTTCTTTGTCAGCATATTTGTATTTATCTCAAGACTTGGTTACGTTCTTGCAATGGATCAAAGCTTTAGCGTCCAACAGCTCACCATTTCTTCTATATGGATGATTTATGCTTTTGCTTTAATTATTTTCGGTAATATGAAACAAGAAAAAACAGGGATTTATTTTGGGTTAGGAATGATTGGACTTACCTTACTGAAGCTGTTCTTCTTTGACCTGTTCAGCATATCCTTAGCAATCCGTTCTTTGTTGTTTATTATCGTCGGAACAATCGGGATCTTTGTTTCACGGGTATTTTATACGAAAAATAAAAAGGAACATACAAAAGAACGATAGATTATGGAAGAAAGAGATGGTTGGTAAGAGACCATCTCTTTTTGTCATGTTTAAGCGAGAAGACCCCACTTCCAAGAGCGACCGCGAGTAAGTGGGATAGGTTCATTAGAGACAAAGAAAAACAGCAGAGTCTGAGGCAATTTATTTGTTTAAGAAGTCTCTGAATTATGTACTTACAAAAGCAATAAAAAGTTGCAAATATAATTATATTAGTATCATTTATGCAAAATAATAAATAGAGAATATTCAAGCGGTAAAAACGCTGGTTGTAGTCTAGTTGTTTCAATTATTGTTACCAATTTGTAAGATAAATGCTAAATTCTGTTTATTGATATGTAAATATAAACAACGTATAATGATACATAAATTCTCTATGCCTTTGGGACAAGGATAGAAAAAGTGATAATGTGAGAATAGAAGGGAGATCGTTATGCCGCTTCGATATGTTTGCCCGCATTGTCAAGGGAGTGGGAAGCAGTATGGTTTCAGACTTCTCTCCTTTATAAAATGCACAGTTTGCGCTGGAGATGGACATGTTATTATGTCTATGGATTCGAAATACGATAAAGATAATAAAAATGCAGATACAGAACAAAGAGCTGAAGAAGAAGTATCATCTTAGTATTATCTGTAATTATTACAAGATAAAGGGCACCGGAAATTTCCGGTGCCTTTTCTGTTATGACACTTCCATCATCCGAAACTGCGCTTGTACAAGCTTGAAATACTCTCCTTTTTGTTCGAGTAATTCATCATGATTGCCGTGTTCGATAATTTCACCATGACTCAATACGAAGATTTGATCTGTTTCACGAATGGTAGAGAGACGATGGGCGATGATAATCGCTGTTCGTCCTTTCAGAAGTGTTTTCAACGCTTGCTGAATTTGTTGTTCTGTTTCTGTATCGATGCTTGCGGTTGCTTCATCTAAGATGATAATTTTCGGATTTGCCAACAGAGCGCGGGCAAAGGAAAGTAATTGCCGTTGTCCGACAGATAAGATATTTCCTCGTTCTTCTACTTCTGTTTCATATCCGTTCTTTAGCTTTTGGATAAACTTATCTGCTCCTACAATCGCTGCTGCTTGGATTACTTCCTCATCAGTTGCATCCGGTCTGCCGAAGCGAATATTTTCCATAATCGTACCTGAGAAGATAAATGTATCTTGCAGTACAATGCTGATTTGTGAGCGCAGACTGCTAAGGGTAATATCCCGTATATCTGTATCGTCAATTCGTATGGAACCGCCCGTAGTATCATAAAAACGCGTGATAAGGTTGGCGATTGATGTTTTACCGGAGCCTGTATGGCCGACAAGGGCAACTGTTTGGCCAGCTTGAATCGTAAATGAAATATCATTTAATGCATTTCTCTTTGAGTCATACGAGAACGTTACATGGTCAAATTCAATTTTTCCTTTCATGTCTGTCAATTCAACTGCGGCTGCGTTATCTGTGACGATTGGTTTTTCGTCTAAAAACTCAAAAATTCGCTCGGAGGAAGCCATTCCGATCAGCAGTTGGTTGTATACTTGCCCGAGGCGGGAAATTGGTTCCCAGAACATACCTAAGTAGAATGCAAAGGATACAAACACCCCTATTGTTAAAGTTTCCTCTTGAATTAACACGGCCCCTAGCCAAATTAAAATAATGGTTCCAATTGTATTGGATGCTTCGACAAACGGGCGGAACATGGCATTTTTCTGCGTAGCGTTGCGCCAGCTTTCATAGTTTTCTTTATTAATGCCGTCAAAGAACAACATGTTTTCTTGTTCTTGTGTAAACGATTGAGTAATGCGAATGCCTTGAATGCTTTCGTTTAAGTGCGAGTTCAGCTTTGCTTGCTTCATCCGTACGACTTGCCATGCGCGGCGAATGTTCTTTCGTAAGCTTGTAGAGATAAAGAACATAAGCGGCAGGATGATGATAATGGCTGCCGTCAACGATGGACTCAGTGTGAATAACATGACGACAATCCCGATTAATAAAAATATATCCATTAATAGGTTAATAACTCCGCTTGTAAACAATTCTTGGAGGGAATTAATATCGTTCATGATGCGTACAAGAATCGAACCGGCAGAGCGAGATTCGAAAAAGCGGTGAGACAGTCCTTGTACGTGAGAGAATAGATGTTTTCGCAAGTCATAAATGACGTTTTGGCCGAGCATGTTCATCCAGCGAATACGAAAGGCGTTAGCTATGAATGAAACAAGATACAAACCAAAAATAAGGAGGACGAGCTGCAAGAGCAGCGTTTCGTCCTTATTTTTAATGGCATAATCCAAGGTGTATTTTCCTATTAAAATAGGCGTTACCAGCCGCACGATTGTGTTTATGGTTACTGCAAGAAAGGCCAGCGGCAGCAAATTTTTTCGATAGGGCTTTAAGTATCCGAGTAAACGCGACATCTGTTTCCAGTTAAACGGCATGTCGATGACTTGGTCCGTTTGGTAGTAAAACCGATTCAGGATTTCTTTCTTTTGTTCGTTCTTCAAGTGTTTCCCTCCTTACACGTTCATCATAATTTTTTGGTCTCGGTATTGAATGTCGTAAATGCGTTTGTAAGGACCACTTTGTTGAATGAGCTGTTCGTGTGTGCCTCGTTCGACAATTTTGCCTTCATCAAATACTAGGATTTCATCCGCATGTTTTAATGAAGAAATACGATGCGCGATAATGAATGTCGTACGGTTTTTCATAACTTCTTGCAGTGCAAGCTGAATTTGATGCTCCGTCTCCATATCTACCGCACTTGTAGCATCATCTAATACAAGAATGCTAGGATTCAGCAGCAAAGCCCTCGCAATTGCAATCCGCTGTTTTTGTCCGCCGGACAGCCCCAGGCCGCGTTCTCCAAGCATAGTGTCATACCCTCGCGGCAACTCCATAATGAAGTCATGAGCCTGTGCACGCTTCGCCGCTTCCATAATCTCTTCCATAGAAATATCAGGTCGCCCATACGCAATATTAGATTTTATTGTTGTTGAGAATAAGAAAGTTTCTTGCAGTACGAACCCGATGTTGTAACGCAATCGAGACAGGGAATATTCTTTAATGTCTTTTCCATCAATAAGGATGGTTCCGGACGTCGGTTCGTAAAATCGTGTAATCAGCTGAGTCAAACTCGTTTTACCGGAGCCGGTTGCGCCGATAAGCCCAATCACTTTTCCTTGTTCAGCTTTAAAAGATACGGATTCCAATGCAGCTTTCTTTTCTCCCGGATAAATGAGAGTGACATCTTGGAACGCCACTTCTCCTCGAATAGAATCTTCTTGATTATTCACCTCATGAATTTTTTCAGGTTCATCTAACACTTCAAGAAGCCGCTCCCCAGATGCTTTTGCTTGGGAGAACATATTAATGACAAATCCTAAATTCATAATAGGCCAGATCAAATAGGACGTTAAACTAAAAAAGGCCACAAGCTCCCCGATCTGTACCTTGTTTTGAATGACAAGATACCCGCCGTATGAAAGCAAGATGACGATGGATAAGTTTCCGATGAACTCCATTAACGGGAAGTATTTCGCCCAAACATTAGATGTTTCCAAGTTGTGCTGTTTATAGTCAGCGTTTGAAGCATTAAATTTTCCTGTTTGAAACTCTTCACGAGATAACGATTTTACTGTGTTAATGCCGCTAAGATTTTCTTGTACGTTTGTATTCAGCTTTCCAAAAGACATCCGAATGTTTCGAAAGGCTGGATGAATTCGTTTATCAAACCGATAAACCGCAAAGGATAGAAACGGTAAAATAATCATGGTTGCAAATGTCAAAGGAACAGAATAGACAAACATAACGAAGAAACTGACAACAATAAGCAGCAGCAAACGAATAAATTCCGAGAAGCCAAACGATAGGAAGAAGCGGAACCCCTCTACGTCAGCAGTCAGACGTGACATCAGGTCTCCAGTTTTTGCATTGTCGTAGTAAGGAAAAGGAAGATATTGCAGCTTTCGATACAAAGCATTTCGGAGGGAGTATACGGATTGGATACCAAACATGTCTCCTAAATATTGCTGGAAATACGTAAGGATGACTTTTACTGCCATCAGCCCTCCAAAAATGGCAATTACATAAGGAACTGCATTGTACGATTCTCCGATGATGATATGGTCAATGGTGTATTGCAGAACTATCGGATATACAACCGTAATCCCCGTTACAACTAACAAACAAAGCAATGACCAAAAAAAATAAGCCTTATAAGGTAAATAAAACTGCTTCAACTTCTTAAAGGTTTCCATACTTTCTCCTTTCCTTCTAGAGTTATTTTTTGAGACGTATTATTAAATATATCTCTTTCTAAGATGAATTTCCATAATTTTTTGATAAATTTTAAAAATTTATTCAATTTAAAGTGAACGTTTGGATTATATGATGCTGCTGCAGATTTTATTAACAAATTTTTTACATAAAAAGGAAAATGAAAATCTGGAATAGAAAATGAAAAGGGATGAGGGGGAAGAAGGATGAAAAAAACAAAGCTTATATTTCTTTCTATTTTATTGTTGGCAGGATGCTCTTCGACAAAGGATACTTCAGCTCCTGCTAAAGAAGAAAAGCACCAGAGGAAAGCCTCAGAGAATTATGTTTTAAAAGATTGGAAAGAAGCAGTTCCAGACGCGGACTCTTATTCTGTTCGAGGGAATGTAAAAGTACTTGTTGATTTCCCGATGCAGGAGTTAAAAACGAAGCGAAATGTTTGGATTTATTTGCCGCCCGACTATGAAACGTCAAAGAAAAAATATCCCGTTTTGTATATGCAGGATGGAAACATTCTCTTTAAGATAGGACAAGCAGGGCAGGAGTGGAGTGTGGATGAGACATTAGAAAAAATGTTAGCTGAGAACAAAGAAAAAAGTGCAATTGTAGTGGGAGTGGAAAATGGGAAAGAAATGAGACCATTAGAATATAGTCCTTACAAAAAAGGAGAACAGTATGCAATGTTTCTCGTGAAACAATTAAAGCCATATATCGACAAGAAGTTTCGAACTTTGCCGGACCGCGAGCATACTTGGATTGGGGGAGCCTCGCTCGGAGCATACATTTCTTTATATACCGCTTATCAATATCCTGATGTATACAGCAAAATCATGGCGTTTTCTCCTGTCTTTGATACAGGAAAAGAAGAGTTTTTCAAAATGGTAGAAAATGAAGGAAGCAAGCATGCGTTTACTTTATATATGGATATCGGAGAAAAAGAAAATGAAGAAATTCCAATGGTCATTGAGAATGCAAAGGAGCTTTCAGCTTTAGTTCAAACATTCTATAAACCGGAGCAAATAAAGTTTCTGCTAGATCCGCAAGGCAGTCACACAATTAACGACTGGGGCAAACGATTCCCGGATGCTTTTTCATGGATTTCCCAGTAAAATATGATTGGAAAACCAGTTGTTATTTGGTAAAACAAAACCAAATCTATTTGGATGGAAAGGATACAGTTTTACGTATGCCAACATTTACTTTGTAATGGTCAATAAACTGGATAGCATGACCCTCAAAAAACAGCATGTTTTTCAAGGGGGGAGTCTGCCCAAATTCCCATTACAAAGGAACGTGAAAATTCTGTAGTATTGATACTTATGGAGATTCTCGACGGGGAGGGTCTCCTTTTTTATTTTTGCAATGCTGCAAGGAATCCAAATATAGAAGAGTGGAGCCGCTCGTATATCGTCAATCAAATTCGGAACGGTCGTATCGTTATAAATGCTCAACACATTAAGCCGAAAGCGAAGCTGAAAGAGCAGAATTGAATTATCATTCATCTTATTGGTTGAAAAAAATTAGAAAAATCTTGCAATTCATATTTGAAAAAGAATATACTAATACTAATTAATAGTCCGTACGAAGGAGGTGAGTAAAGAGATGAACAATTCTGCAGTAGTGCGCACGCAATTTTTAGATTTTATTTACATTTGCCGTGCAATTTTTCATGTTGTGGCTGCTAACGGGATACGTATGCCCTTTTTTAGCAATTGCATAACGACTGCAGAAATGTGAGAGATCTCTTTACCCACCCATATATGAAGGGAGAGCTCTGCAGCTCTCCTTTTTTATGTAAAAGAATGCCATGGGGGAGACATTGTCTTACTCATGGCTTTTTTATATCGAAAGGAGTACGGGACCATGATTATATGTGCTGTCAATGAAATCAGTAAATCGTTCGGAGGAACGTTAATTTTTGAAAATTTATCGTTTGAGATACATGAAGGAGACCGTGTCGGGTTAGTAGGCCGTAACGGCAGCGGAAAAACAACGGTCTTTAAGTTAATAACAGGAATCGAAAAAACGGACCAGGGTGCGATTCATATAAAAAAAGGAAGCAAGATTGGATATTTATCACAAATTCCAAGTTTTTCTGAAGGTACAACTGTGCAAGATGTGTTGTTTACAGCTTTCTCTGAAGCAAGAGAACTGGAGAGGAAAATGAAAATATTAGAGCAGGGAATGGCAGAAGAAACAAGCGAGACAAGATTGCAAAGACTCATCGAAGAGTATGGCGCGATTCAAGAACGATTTGCTTTTATCGGTGGCTACGAAATGGAAGCGGAAATGATGAAAGTTGCTTCCGGTTTACAAATTCATTCATTTTTATATCAGCCGTTTGCCAATCTGAGCGGCGGGGAGAAAACAAAAGTATGTCTGGGACGCATTTTACTACAAAAACCGGATTTGCTTTTACTCGATGAGCCGACGAACCACCTTGATATTTTAGCTGTCGAATGGCTGGAAGGGTTTTTGAAGGAGTATACCGGAAGTGTAATTGTTATTTCGCATGACCGCTACTTTTTAGATGAAGTGGCAACAAAAATCCTCGATTTAGAAGATGGAGAAGTCAATGTATACCATACAAATTACTCTGGCTTTGTCAATGAAAAGCAAGAGAAGCTGCTGAGAGAATTCGATGCGTACCAAGAGCAGCAAAAGAAGATTAAAAAGATGAAGGAAGCCATTAAGCGTTTAAAAGAGTGGGCAAACCAGGCCAATCCGCCAAACGAAGGGCTGCATAAACGAGCAAGAAATATGGAGCGGGCACTGGAACGAATGGAAAAGCTAAAGCGCCCAATATTGGAGCGAAAAAAGATTGGACTTCAATTTGAACAATCCGATCGAAGCGGCAAAGATGTAATTATGCTTGAAGGAGTAACAAAAGCCTTTGGAGATAAATATCTCTTCACAAATGTTAATCTTCATGTATTGTTTCGAGATCGTGCTGCGATTGTCGGTCGTAACGGTACGGGAAAAACTACGCTGCTGAAGATGATTTTAAATGAGATTCCTGCAGATAACGGAACAGTGAAAGTAGGAAGCAACGTAAAGATAGGGTATTTATCGCAGCATCTTACGGCAAATCATCCAAACGAAACGGTATTAGAAGCATTTCGGGAACAGGTTTCAGTCGCAGAGGGAGAAGCTCGTCATATACTAGCTAATTTCTTATTTTACGGACCGGCTGTATTTAAAAAGGTCAATCAGCTCAGCGGAGGAGAGCGAATGCGCTTGCGCCTGGCTCAACTGATGCATCAGGATATCAACCTGCTGATTTTGGATGAACCAACAAACCATTTAGATATTGAATCGCAAGAAGTACTGGAAGAGGCATTGGAAGAATTTGAGGGCACTATCTTGGCAGTTTCTCATGACAGATATTTGTTAAATAAAATCTTTACGAAGACGTATTGGATTGCAGATCAATCCTTACATGGATTCCAAGGAAATTACGACTGGGCGAAGAAAAAGCTTGTGGAGATGGAAAAGCTGCAAGAGAAAAAAACAGAGAAGAAACAGGAACAACCTCGTGCGAAGGAGGTAAAATCGAACTACGAGAAGCAAATGCGGCAGACGGAAGTTCGTTTAGAAGAAGTAGAAAATGAAATTCATGAGATTGAACAATCCATGAACAGGGAATGCGATATAGAACTGCTGCAGAAATGGAGCCAAGAAAAAGAAGAGAAAGAAGCATTGCGAGATAAGTTATATAAAAAGCTGGAAGAGCTAATAGAATGGATATAAGGGTTTGAAAATAAAAAACGGAGTCTATGAGCGTGCCCGCTCCACTCCGTTTTCCTGTTCCTCTGCAGGAGTAAGGGAAATGACAGTTGCGACTCCAATCATACAAAGCACCGTTATAGACAGCGCGAGCATCGGAAAGAAAGGAAACAGCAGCAATGTACAAAGAACAACCGTCATAAGAAAGATGTAACTGAATACATAAGCAAATAACCCTTCCATGACTTCACCTGCTTCATCGTCGTTTTGTACTATTTATATGCTTGTCCGAGTGAAGATAGAAGTATTTTTGCATGTGAAAGTCCCCTCAAGAAGAGGGGAGGATCGTTAAACTGCAGCAGTGTCTTTGTTTAGTATATATTTATTAATAGCATACGCAACGCCGTGCTCTTCATTTGTCAGTGTTACTGCATCGCACATTTCTTTTACTTCATCTTCGGCATTTGCCATGGCAATAGAAAATCCGGCTGTTTGCAGCATTGGAACATCATTGAAGTTATCTCCCATGGCAACGGTATCTTTAAGCGGGATTTCAAAATATTCTGCCATTACCTTCAGGCCGTTTCCTTTATGGCCGTTTTCATCCATTACCTCCAAGTTAGTGGGTCCGGATGCTGTAATCATAATAGTGGATACCGTTTGTAAGGATTTAAGCAGGTTTTCTCGTCTTGTATCATCGAGGGTTAAGATGAAAAACTTTTCAATGTGCAAATCTTCTGAGGCCAATAATGCATTGTAGTCATCAAAGAATGTAATGATGTTATCTTTGACTTGTTTTTCTGTTACGCGATCCAAATCCTCAATGCTGAATTCCAGCTTTTCAGCATTGCTTGTTTCAAAATCTTTAATCACTCGCTCTCTCCAAGAGGATGGAACATAGATTCCTTTGTTTGTATAAAGCTTATAAGGAAATTGTTCTTTTTCTAATTGCTCAATCACTTGAAAGACAGCTTGAGTTTGAATGTGAGCTTCTTTTAGCACTTTGCCGTCCGCATAAACGACAGCTCCGTTGCTGGCGCCAACCGGGCACGAGAGATTATAGCGCTGCAATAATTGTAAAATGTCTTCTTTGGCGCGTCCGGAGCAAATCATGACGATGTTGCCTTGTTCTTGTGCGGCTCGTATTGCCGCAAGATTCTCCTCTGAAATATGCAGGTGCTGTGACAGCAATGTGCCGTCCATATCAATTGCGATTAGTTTCATGTTCATCACTCCTCATACTCTATAATACAGCATTATGCGATAGATTGGAGAAAAAGAGCCTTGCAGAACATAATCAGCTGCGGGAGAGCAAATTTCTTTGTAGAGAAAGCGAATAATCATATACTACATGTAGCCTCTTTGTACGGGGATACATCAGGAGAAATAAAGGGGGGTAATTATGGAAAATACAATCAAAAAACCTCAAGCATCGCTCACGGAAGGACCGATAGGGAGAACACTGCTTTTATTTTCTCTTCCAATTTTATTTGGAAATGTACTGCAGTCATTGAATGGATCCATCAACTCCATTTGGATTGGAAAATTTTTAGGGGAACAAGCATTGGCAGCCACTTCAAACGCAAATATATTGATGTTTTTTCTAATCAGCTCTGTGTTTGGCATCGGAATGGCAGCAACGATTCTTGTGGGACAAAATGTCGGAGCTGATAATATTCCGGAAGCAAAGAGAGCGGTCGGCACGAGTGCTTCGTTTTTTATGGTACTGTCTTTGATTGTCATGTTTGTTGGGTATACGTTTTCTTCTCATATATTAGATATGATGAATACGCCTAGTGATGCAAAAGCATTGGCAGTAGCTTATACGAAAATTATGTTTGCCGGTGTACCGTTTATGTTTGGCTACAACTATGTCATGATTATTCTTCGCGGATCCGGTGATTCGAAGACGCCATTTTACTTTTTGTTTTTATCAGTAGGATTGGATATTGCTTTAAATCCGGTCTTTATTTTTGGTATTGGTCCGTTTCCAAAGCTTGGTATCGCCGGTTCGGCATGGGCTACCTTCTTTGCTCAGCTTATCAGCCTTGTGAGCATCGTCGTTTATTTGTATAAAAAGGAATATTTTTTGCGCCTCAAAAAATCAGAGTTGCATCTTTTGCGATTTGATTGGGAAATCATCCGCATCCTGGTACAAAAAGGAATTCCCATGGGGCTGCAAATGATGGTTGTTTCCTCAAGCGCCCTTGCCTTATTCAACCTGGTGAATACCTTTGGGTCTGAAGCGGCAGCGGCCTTTGGAGCAGCCAATCAAATTTCCAGTTATGTTCAGATGCCTGCGATGGCAATCGGAGGGGCAGTTACATCTATGGCAGCTCAAAATGTAGGGGCAGGCAGGTGGGAGCGTGTACATCGTGTTACATGGACTGGGGTATTATTTAATCTTCTTTTGACAGGCGGTCTTGTTGCGCTGATTCACTTGTTTAACCGACAAGCGCTTGGGTTGTTTCTTCCAACTACGGGTGAGGCAATTGAAATCGGGATGAAAATCAACAATATTACGCTGTGGTCATTTATTATTTTCGGCATAACGTTCGTAGTTTCCGGTGTTGTTCGTTCTACGGGAGCGGTTATGATTCCGCTTATCATTACATTCATTGCTCTTTGGATTCTACGTACTCCGTTGGCGTATTTCTTCGCAAAACAATACGGATTAGATGCAGTTTGGTGGAGCTTCCCGATCGGCTTTATTGTTGCAGTTTTTTTAAATGTACTATATTACTTCCTTGGAAACTGGAAGAAAACAGTAATGATAAAACAGGTCCAAGAAAACAAATGATGAAAAGAGGAGAGGAATTCTTCCTAACCTCTTTTCAATGAATCAATTTGCTTCCTTTTGCTTTCTTCACAAATTTCGCACTGGACTTGTTGAACGGTTTCTTCAGCAATAATCCGATTAATAAGGTGATGATAATGAACAGCAAAAGCTTCGTTACATCGTTTTGAACAATATCCCATATAACGCCCCCCGAATGCTTCGCGCATCATGCTGATAGCGCATGTAAACGGCAAATCTGGATTAATAATCTGAAAAAACTTCGGTGTCACTTGTAGATGTAATTTTCGGAGCGATAGCATTTGCTTTTTCGTTTGCATAGTAAACAATTTCAGCTTTGACAGGTTTATCGCTTAATACGGTTGCAATTTTCTCCGAAAAATCTTCAGGAATGGTAATGCTCGCATAGCACTTTCCCCGTTCCACCCGGTGAATTGCTTCTTTTTCGTCTGTAAATCTCCATCCCAATGAAGTGTTCTTGTTTTAGAGATTTTACATTTCATCCCCTAAGTTGATTTTCTCATCCCGAATCATGGACCCTTTATCTTTGTTAGTCACAGCAATAGCACTTCCTTTTGTATTGCCGTAAGGGTCTCATGAGGATTCAATATTGAACCATGCATAGAGAGAGGGCAAAATCATAAGCTCGATAATAATAATGGCTGCCGCCCAATTCGTAAAAATCCTTCCCCAATCTGCCGTATAAATTTGAATGATTTTTTTCATCTATGTATCACCTGATTTTGTCCTTATTGCTGTTAGTATTTGAGCTTTTGAATGAATGAAAAGAATGAAGATGGCCATCTTAAAAAAATATTTACAATATATTCAATATATTGTAAGATATAGGTAAGTTAATACTAACCTTATTCAAAGGGGAGTAGCGTCAGGGAGCATCCTGAAACAAAGTCGTCATTACATGAATGATGCATTCATCGGCTTTGTTGGCATATTACTTATGTCTTGCAAGACCTTTGCCAAATACGGCAAAGGTCTTTTTTGCGTTTGCTGACGCTAAGGGAGGAGAAAAGAAAAATGGAGAAAACGAAAAAAGTAATGCTGGGAATTACAACTCTGCTTGGAGGAACGTTGGCCGGATGTGCAGACGGTGATTTGCCTCCGAAACCGGAAGATCCATATTGCTCTAAGTATGAATATGATTACGGTGACGATGAATGGGAATGTGATGATGTTTCCTCGCGTCATTACGGCTATTATTATATCGGTAATACAGCGTATCCAGATACAGATGAGTCTAAAAATAAATCTTCCATTTCCAAAGGCAAGCTGAAAAGCGGCTTCGGTTCGGGAAGCAAGGCAAGCGGATCGTAACAATATAAAAGTATTTTTGTATGAAAGAAAAAATTGGATGAAGCAAAAATTACACAATCGTCGGAGCTTGCAGCGAATAATTGTTCTATGGATTTCGTTTCATTAACATAATCTATCATCATCGTATCACGATTCCTTTCAATATCAATTGAGGTGTCTGAAAGCGGCATAATTGATTCATTTATTATAAGCTGCTCAGATAGAACGGAAATTGTTCTTAAGCCGTATTTATTTTACGTATTGGGGTTGATTTCTGCTTGTTTATGCAAAATATAAATCTAGTGATCTGTGAATAGTATTTACTATTTCCATGCTATACTGTTGTTGTAACCATCCAAAAATAAGAAAGGGCTGGTAAAATGTTTGGAAAAGTAGCAGCTGATGTACTTGGGTTGAGTGATGTTGGAAGTGTAATTAAACCGGAAAATTTTGATAAAGTAGACGCAGATGACTATGTCATGCATGAAGATGATGAGAAAATTTTCTTTCTAATTAAATCAAAATCAGATGAATACTGCTTCACTAATAAAGCACTCATTCATTTAGACGGAACGAGCGCAGCGAGCAAGAAGCGCACTCTTCGCCGCTATGACTACAGTACAAACCCAATTTCAAATGTAATGCTGGAAACAGCGGGAACAGTAGATTTAGATGTGGAAATCAAGTTCAACATGGGTTCTGTCCACTATTCCATCGATGTACATAAAAAACATCTGGAAGAATTAAAAGATTTATATAAAGTACTGATTAAAATTGCGGAAATTTCAAGAGAAAATGAAATTTCTTTAGAATATGCACAACAAAGCCTTCAACTGGCTTCTTCCACATTAAGCCGCGTTGCAAGTACCGAAAGCAATTTAGCGGATCAGTTCAAAGAGCTGAATCAAGCAGCTTTTTCTTGGCTTGTTGAAACGAAAAAGCAGTACACCATCAAGGATTTCGGATTTGTTTTTGAGCAGTATATTAATAATTAAGTAATTCTATAGAAAATACGAGGGATCTGTTAAATAAACAGGTCCCTTCTTTACATAAGTAAGATTATCAGTAGTTAATCATCACTTTCTGAACAATTGTTATAAGTTAGGGAATGATTTAGTATCTTCTGTTATATAGAAGATACGTTGAGATATGTTAGGAAGGCATCTGAATGTCCCCCTTATATGCTGTAGTAAATTTGGCAAAAGGGAAAGAGCGAATCCTAGGCTCTGCTGGTTTTTGACGAGGATTACCTAAACATGTTTGTAAAATTTTAGTATTAGCCGTTTCATTTTTCTGAATGGAATCTTTATAGGTTGAAAGAAACAAATGGATTGGGGATGAAGGTGCTTCCCCGCAAATGTCTAGGCCGTAAATGTCTTTGTGTTTGAGAATATCTTGCAGATATTGGGTTAGAGTGAGAATGCTCATGTTTCCTTGATCCCAGTTTGTCACAGCATCGGTTTGATTTAAAACGTCTTTGTCGATGCTAATATAAACGGTATCCGTTTGAATGGTAGAGAGTATGAGTTTGGAAGAGTAGTTTTGTTGGCGATCAAAAGGAAAGATTGTCACTTTTGAAAAACGAGAAGAATCAACCTTAGCTGAAGAAGGTCCGATGATAATAACCTGTTTCATCATTGGAATATGTTCAAGTGCAAAAGAAACCCATGAACCGCAAGATATTATCTTTTCAGTCGTATCTTCCGACATATCGATGTCAGGATGATTGTCAAATAAAACAAGTGTAAACGGTGTAGGTATTTCTTTTAACAATAAATAAGTAACATAGTGATAGTTACCGTTGCCGATAAACGTAATACCTTTCTGTTTTCTTTCTGAAAGGCATCTTTCAATTTCCTCTAACGAATCTTTTTCACAATATAAATTAACATGCTGAAGATTGAGAAAATCAATGCTCTCATGCGGATAGGATTGAAGCTTTTTCTGCAAAAAATATGTCTCATCGAAGTTCAAAAACGTCACACCTTTGTTCAATAAACCCATATCCCATTCATCTCCTTTGGTTCATTTAAGATGTTTGTTTTTAAACGTCATATGCAGTTCTGGTGCAAAAAATCTATCAAACCTGGACATACTGATGCTTTAAATCTAAAAAGAGGTTTATGGAAAGGAACCCTTTCTAGATTTTACATAATGCTAAACTTTTTTCGGCCTTCGCTAAGCTGCAGACCAAAAAGTAGGATTTACGATTATCGGCTTGCTCTGTCTGTTGTACGTGCCGAACTATCACATCATTCGTTCTATAGTTATCTTTTATCCTATATGTCTACACGCAATACGTGGGGGCTCTGCCCTCCACACTCCTGACCAGCCTCCCAAAAAAAGTAGGGGGAAAATAAAAAAGCTAGCTTTTTGGAGCTGTTGACAGATACACAGTCTAAACAAAAGGAAGATGAACTTCTACAAAATGTAGTGTTCCTCTTCTTTTTATTCACTATATTGCGTGCCTTGCAGTTGAGTGATTTAGTTTGTCAACAGCCTTCTTCAGCTGTCTTCTTATTCAATCTCAATCACGCGGCGTTTCGGTTCTTTTTCCTCTTTCTTAGGTAAGGTAATGGTCAATACACCATCCCGGAAGACCGCTTTCACTTCTTCTTCTCTCACGCCTTCTACCATGAAACGACGTACGTAAGAGCCTGTGGAACGTTCCTTCCTAATGAAAGTACCGTCCTCTTTCTTCTCTTCCACTTCGTGATTGCGAGTGGCTTTAATGGTCAATACTTGGTCTTCGAATGTTATGTCAATGTTTTGCTTATGAAATCCTGGTAAATCTGCGCGCACGATGTATGCCTCTTTCGTTTCTTCAATATCTGTCGCAAACGCTCCTGACATCATCGGCTTGAAAAAGTCTCCCACTAAGGAAGGCTCAAACCCGAAAAATCCGTTTCCAAAAAATCCGTTACGATCCATTCTTACTTCTGGAAACGAGTTTCTCATTTTGCATTCCTCCCTATCATATTTGTGAAAGATTTCTCTTGCTGATTTGATTATACCAATTTGGTCAAAAAAGGTCAAACATTTTCGATCATCTTTGACCTTTATGAAGTGAAGCTTCATCAGTGAAGGTTTTATTTCTCGGTAGTATGATTTATTGTAAATTAACACTCTCAATATAATTTTAAACCGTCTGTAAAAGAAAACATTTATATATAAGTCCCAATTAATTTTTTACCATAGCAGCGATCCGATGCGCTGGAGCACCTTCTCCGGATACGCATCTAGATATTCCATAAAAGACTCAACTGAATTCCGAATCGCTCTACGTGTGGCATGATACTCACACTTCCTTTCAGCCATCCCCAGATGCGTTCTACCGCATTCAGATTAGGAGAGTACGGCGGTAAAAAAAGCGTTGTTCGTTCTCTTGGAGAAATGCTCGCAGGAGTTTTGCATGATGGATACGGGCATTATCTAGAATCATGATCATATGTTGCCCCATGTGTTGCGACAGAACGCAGCGCAAGAAAGTAAGAAAGGTTTGCGCGTTACATTGCTTGGCTTCCATACAGAGAAATTCATTGTTCTGGATGTTGGCGCAGCCAAATAGACTGATAGTAGTGTGATGACCATATGTCGGGCTTTTCTTTTACACTTCATGTCGCGTGTAAAGCTTGATAATCACGGATATGACTTTCGTCTTCATATTAAAAACTCCGTGAAACAAGTCGAATTTTATTTGAAGGAAGTAAAAGAAAAAAGGAGAAACCTTTAGACTGGAGTAGCTTTATTATTCTGGATTTTCGAAAATAAGGAGCATAAAACTTTTAAACACCAATCGGCTTAGTTTAAAAATGTAAGCGTTTTCCTTTTGTTTGATTCTATTTTTAATAGACTAATAATAAAAACGGAGGGATTCGAGATGAAGAAACAACCGATCGAAGCGGGAGTAAAGCAAGAAGATTTCTTTCCTGTACGAGATGTAGACTATTTGGAATTGTATGTAGGAAATGCAAAGCAGGCATGCTATTACTTTGCTACGGCATTCGGGTTCCGCCCAGTAGCCTATTCCGGATTGGAAACAGGCAACCGTGAAAGAGTATCTTATGTACTGCAGCAAAAAAGCATCCGTCTTGTTGTGTCGGGGGCTCTTGGACAAGATAACCGCATTGCGGAGTTTGTGAAAAAACATGGCGACGGCGTGAAGGATGTTGCATTATTGGTAGATGATGTAGAAAAGGCATACGAAGAAGGAGTAAAACGAGGTGCTATCGCGCTTGTACCTCCAACTGAGCTTTCCGATGAACACGGCATTGTGAAAAAAGCTGTTATTGGTACATACGGCGATACAATCCATTCTTTAATTGAGCGCCGTAACTATAAAGGAGTATTTTTACCGGGTTATCAAGCAATTGACCTTGCGATTCCTTATGAAGAAACAGGACTTATCGGTGTGGACCATGTAGTAGGGAATGTAGAAAGCATGGAAGAATGGGTAAGCTATTACGAAAACGTTATGGGCTTTAAGCAAATGATTCACTTTGATGATGAGGATATCAGCACAGAGTACTCTGCATTAATGTCAAAGGTAATGACAAACGGCAGCCGTATTAAATTCCCGATTAACGAGCCGGCAGAAGGAAAACGTAAATCCCAAATTCAAGAATACTTGGAGTTTTATAACGGTGCGGGCGTACAACATTTGGCTTTATTGACAAACGATATAGTGAAGACGGTATCTAAGCTTCGTGAAAATGGGGTGGAGTTCTTGGATACGCCGGATTCTTACTATGAAGAATTAACAGCGCGCGTTGGTAAAATTGATGAAGATATTGAAAAGCTAAAAGAGCTGAAAATCTTAGTAGACCGTGATGACGAAGGGTATTTACTTCAAATCTTCACAAAACCGATTGTAGACCGTCCAACATTGTTCATTGAAATCATTCAACGTAAAGGCTCCAAAGGTTTTGGTGAAGGAAACTTCAAGGCGTTGTTTGAAGCAATCGAGCGTGAGCAAGCACGCCGCGGAAACTTGTAATAAGGGACATAAATACAGGCAAAGCTTCATAGATATGACTAGGCTAGTATCCGCTTTAAAAGGCGGATGCTAGCCTTACCCATGATAAGGAGAGAACAATCCATGAATATTGAACCTTATACACTGCCGGGGCAGGCAGCTTAGTTATCGGAAAAGTGATGCTTGTTCATGTTAATGATGAATGCTACTACGATGGGAAAATCGATACGCAAAAATTAAATCCGATCGGTCGTCTGGCCGGGCAATCGTATACGAGGGCTATTGCTGACACATTTGTACTAGAGAGAAAAATGAGTTGTCAAAAGTAGGGAGGAGCAGCCATGAAATTTGTCACGTTCCGCAATCGTGAAGGGGAAGAACGAGCAGGTTGGCTTACTGGAGCAAAAGTTATAGACATGAATATTGCAAGCGGCGGATTGCTTCCGTCTTCCATGCTTCATTTTCTGGAGAATACAGAAGAATATATGGCAATCATTCAAACTTTGGTGACTCGGGAAAAGGGAGTATATCAGCTGGATGATGTGGAGCTTTTGGCACCAATCCCTGATCCTCCAAGCATTCGTGACTTTTATGCCTTTGAGCAGCATGTGAAAACAGCAAGGGGCCGCCGCGGCTTAAATGTAGTGCCGGAATGGTATGAAATGCCTGTTTTTTATTTTACAAATCATCGAGCAGTGGTTGGACCGAATGCAGTGGTACATCGTCCTGCAAAATGCGAATGGCTGGATTATGAGCTTGAAATTGCTTGTATTATTGGGAAGCAAGGGAAGAACATTCGAAAAGAAGATGCTGAACAATATATCTTTGGTTACTGCATTTTAAACGACTGGAGCGCCAGAGATTTGCAAGCTAAAGAGATGAAGGTCGGCTTAGGTCCGGCAAAAGGAAAAGATTTTGCTACTTCTCTTGGACCATTTATTGTGACGAAAGATGAGCTGGAGCAATATCGTACATCTGATCGCTATGATTTAAAAATGACCGCAAAGGTAAATGGGCAGGTGTTATCCAGAGGAAACTTTAAAGATATTTATTATACATTTGCCGAGATGATTGAACGGGCATCTGACGGTGTAACACTTTATCCGGGAGATGTGATTGGTTCGGGAACAGTCGGGACCGGCTGTATTTTAGAGCTTGGCACGGACGTGCATCGCTGGCTGGAGCCGGGGGATGTTGTGGAGCTTGAGATTACTGGGCTGGGAACGTTGCAAAATAAAATTACAGAGTAACGGAGGGGTAACATGTACTATCGTCGCGTGGGAGAGCTTCCTCATAAACGGCATATTCAGTTCCGGAAAGAAGATGGTTCGTTATATCGCGAGCAAGTAATGGGGACAAAAGGGTTTTCCGGTACGCAATCCATTTTATATCATCACCATATGCCGACAGAAGTGGTCCACTCTTCAATTGAGAGCGTATGTAAAGTTGAGTTTGAAGAAAATGAACAACTGTCACACCGCCATTTCCGCACAAAAGAATATACGAAGACAGGAGATGCGGTAAAAGGCCGTCATTTTGTGTTAGGAAATGATGATTTGTTGATTGGGGTTGCAAATCCCACGGAAAGCATGGACTATTATTATCGAAACGGTGACGGGGATGAAATGTTGTTTATTCATCACGGTACCGGAAAAATTGAAACGATGTTCGGAGCTATTCATTATCGTCCGGGTGACTATGTGATGATTCCGATCGGTACCATTTACCGTGTACTGCCGGATGAAGGAGAATCTAAATTCCTTATTGTTGAAGCGAACAGCCAAATTACAACACCGCGCCGTTATCGCAATGAATACGGACAATTGCTGGAGCACAGTCCGTTTTGCGAACGGGATATTCGCGGACCGGAAGTGCTGGAGACATACGATGAAAAAGGAGAATTTACGGTTCTCACAAAATCTCGCGGTTATCTATATAAGCATGTGTTAAACCACCATCCTTTAGATGTGGTAGGATGGGATGGTTATTTATATCCATGGGCTTTTAATATTGAGGATTTTGAGCCAATTACAGGCCGCATTCATCAGCCGCCTCCAGTACATCAAACATTTGAAGGACATAACTTTGTTGTATGTTCATTTGTGCCGCGCTTATATGATTACCATCCGGAAGCTATCCCGGCACCATACTACCATAGCAACGTGAACAGCGATGAAGTATTGTATTATGTTGAAGGGAATTTTATGAGCCGCAGGGGAATTCATGAAGAGTCGATTACGCTTCATCCATGCGGTATACCGCATGGTCCGCATCCTGGCAAGACAGAAGCGAGCATCGGTAAGAAAGAAACGATTGAGCTTGCCGTTATGATTGATACGTTCCGACCGCTTAAAGTTGTCAAGCATGCTCGTAGTATAGAAGATAAACAATACATGTACAGTTGGGTTGAATAGTGAATTCAGGTTCGTGCAGGATAGCGCGAACCCTTTTTTTGGTATAAAAAGGTATATTTGTAATATTTTTATTTTACATTAAAATCATTAAATTCTTCTATTTTCGACAAAAAACGATTGACTAATTCGATATTTTCGACTAAAATAATAGTAAATAAACAATTTTCTGAAAATAAAGTCATTTTGACGGAAAAGGGTGACATTTTATGAATTCATTATTCCGAAAAAAATCGATTACCGCAATGCTTCAAGAGAGCGGGCAGAAGAAGTTAAATCGAACCCTTGGTGCACTGGATTTAACAATGCTCGGAATCGGAGCCATTATCGGTACGGGTATTTTTGTGTTAACAGGAGTTGTAGCTGCAAAACATTCAGGTCCTGCTATTATTTTATCATTTGCTATTGCTGCTTTAGCTTGTGCGTTTGCCGCATTCTGTTACGCAGAATTTGCTTCTTCAGTACCTATATCTGGAAGCGTTTACACTTATACGTATGCAACGTTAGGAGAAATTTTTGCCTTTCTAATAGGTTGGGACTTAATGCTGGAATATCTGTTGGCTACTTCCGCTGTAGCAAATGGTTGGTCCGCTTATTTCCAATCCTTGCTTAAGGGATTTGGTATTGAGATCCCGGCGCTCCTGGCTTCTGCACCGGGAGCAGGAAAAGGCGGTTTCATTGATTTGCCGGCTGTAATCATTATTATGGTGATGACTGCGCTTTTATCAAGAGGGATACGTGAAAGTGCCCGTGTAAACAACATCATGGTTATTATTAAACTGGCAGTCATTTTCTTGTTCATCTTTGCTGGATTCAAATATGTAAAGCCTGATAACTGGACACCTTTTATGCCATTTGGGTTTGACGGCATCGTTGCAGGTGCAGCTACCGTATTCTTTGCTTTTATCGGATTTGACGCTGTATCTACCGCTGCAGAAGAGGTTCGCCGCCCACAGCGTGATTTGCCAATCGGTATCATTGCTTCCTTATTAGTTTGTACTGCACTTTATATCGTTGTTTCGATGATTTTGACAGGAATTGTGCCTTATCAACAACTAAATGTATCTGACCCTGTAGCATTTGCGCTGCAATTTATTGGACAAGACAGCTTGGCGGGAATCATCTCCGTAGGGGCAATCGCCGGTATTACAACCGTATTATTAGTAATGATGTATGGACAAGTTCGTGTATCTTACGCAATGAGCCGCGATGGATTGCTTCCTGGCAAGTTGGCAAGTGTACACCCGAAATTTAAAACGCCGTTTTTCAACACATGGACTACAGGTATTGTGGCAGCATTAATTTCAGGTCTTATTGACTTAAACGTATTAGCACATCTTGTAAACATGGGAACACTGTCTGCTTTCGCATTAGTGGCAGTTGCTGTTATTGTGCTTCGTAAAACAAACCCAGACTTACCAAGAGCATTCAAAGCACCGCTTGTACCGTATTTACCAATCCTGACAGTAGCGTTTTGCTTATATCTGATATTTAACCTTGGAGCTATTACATGGATCAGCTTTGGAATATGGATGGCAATCGGACTTGTTGTATATTTCCTATATGGAAAGAAAAGCAGTCATTTGAATCAATCGAATACAGATGACCGAAAAATCTCTAATCTATAAAAGGAAAAGCCGTTTTCTGCGACAGAAAACGGCTTTTTGTTCATGCAACTATTTTTTTGAAACCGTGTGAAAATAATTTTTAAATATTAATAACTCAACTTTCGCAGAGTGAAATCGGCAAATAAGCCTTGATATAACTAGGAAGGCCGGCTATCCACTGCTGAAGTTGATTTTCGATGATTTTTTTGATTCGGCTGTTCGTCTTTTTCAGGGTATCTTGAAGAAGCTCGACCAGCTTCTGGAGTGCGACAGCCCAATCAAGATCCTGTATTTCCTCGCAAAGCTCATAAAAGAAACCGCCTAGCGTACGGTGGTCGGTGTGACACCGATTCTGCCAAGAGAGGACGATATAACGGGAAAATACAATGGTCGTGTGGCTGATAAGTAAGTCATACGAACGCCCTTGAAACTCTTTTTGGAGACGCAACAGCGACTTGGTGGTCTTGAAGAACACCTCGATATCCCAACGCATTCCGTAAATCCGGACGATTTCTTGTTCAGAAAGGGTACAGTCTGTGCTCAATATGGCGAGCCATTCGCTTTTCTTATTTCGGTTTTGGACAAAGACGATTTTAACCGGCACGCCATTGGCCATGACCGTGTGGATGGATCGAAGAATACCGTGTTTCCGTCCGGTCGGTTGTGCACATCGGTACAGTTGCTTTAATGATACAAACTGCCCATCCACGACATAACGCTGGTTCGTCGTTTTGACCATGCCGATCACGTCAAGACCTTGTTCGACAACGGCTCGAATAAGGGGCGGCTGCGTGAACCATGTATCCATCAGCACATAGCTCGCTTGAATACCCGCGGAAATTGTACGTTGAAGCATCGCCGGAATGAGTTGCGGTGCGGGTTGTAATGCCTCCATACGGCGCTTGTATCCGGATGTTCGTTTGTCGATCTCTTTGGAAATACCGTTAATCTGAGCATTTGTGGAACTCAGTAAGGAAAAATCAACCGGCATGAATGAATGACCATCTGACCAGCCGAGCGTAAGCATACGAAAGCCTTTGTAGAAACGCTTTTTGAGCGATGAATGATCGACACAGCGCGTAAGAAGCTCGACTTTTTTACTGCGATTTCGATCAAACATGGAATCATCGATGATGAACACGCGGACTCGTTTGGAGTCCGTAAGCGTGCTCACTTTTTGAATAGTAGCCGCACTGAAAGTCAATAAAAACCGACGCCAAGCGAACTTGGAATGGTTTAAAAAGCGATACACCGCATCCTTCGCCGGTAGCGCATCCGATTTTTTAGAATCTAATAACCGCCACCAGTTTTTGTGTCGGAAAATGAGACAAAACACGAGCTGAAACAAATACGAACAGGTGAACCCTAGATTCTTTTGGATGTTGGCGTTTCGCAAGTGTTTAAGAATTTCTAACTCTTTAAAAACCGCGTTCAGTTCATTTGGCAGTTGATTGTTTTGTTCCTTTTGTTCTATCATATGGAAGACACCTCTTCTATGTGGTAGTGATTTCTGGACAATCTCACTGTACCACAGAACGAGGTGTTTTTTCTTTCAAAATGTGTTTTGTCAAGGAACAAAATGAAATAGCCATGACATCAGTCATTTCAACTAAGCAGAAGGATATCGATGTGCGAAAGTTGAGTTAATAATTAACAAAATATGGTAAGGTAGGAGAGGATTGCAACTCTGAAGGGCATGGGGAGAGAAAATATGAGAGAAACATTTCGAGAGCTTCGGTCTATGGACCGGAATGTGTGGATTCGATTTATCGGGGAAACGCTGAACGGCATTGCCTTCATGATGCTGATGCCGTTTTTTGCACTGTATTTGAAAGATAAAGTGGACTCGTTGTTTCATGTGGGAATCTTGATGGCCATTTCTCCGATTGTGGCAAGCTTCGGCTCCATGGTCGGCGGAAGAATAGCTGATATTTACGGACGAAAGCCCATTATGATATTTTCAATGGCAGGAAACGGAATTGTGATGCTTGGATTTATCTTTTTTGACGGCTTTGTTTCCTATGCTGTATTGTCGGCTCTAATGGGGCTGTGCAATTCCTTATTTCATCCTGCGGCATCGGCGATGGTCGTAGACGTAACAGATCCTGAAAGGCGCACGGAAGCATACGGACTTTTGCGAATGGGGCATAACATTGGAGCGGCTGTCGGTCCTATTATAGGGGCTTCCGTAGTCATGATTTCAAAAGATGTTATTTTTATTACGACCGCTTCTTCTTTATTGTTTTATTCTGTTTTGGTTGCTGTGTTTATCCGGGAAACACTTCCGAAAGGGCAGCAGGAAAAGAAAGATGAAAAACAAAACGAACAAGATGCCCCGCCTGCTTGGAAAGTGCTGCTGCATGATAAAGTGCTGATGATTTATATCTTATCAGGCATCGTCATTTCTATGGGATTTTCACAAACGGAAGGAATGTTGCCGCTTCATTTTGATAATGAGATGAAGAATATTTTTGGTGACAACAATCCCTATCCGTACTTGATGGCGTTAAATGGTACGCTGGTTGTATTATTTCAGTTTCCAATTTCAAAGTGGGCTACATTCAAGCCTGTAGGAAAAATGATGTTGTATGGAGCTTTGCTGTTTGGCTTCGGATTGCTTGCTATCGGTTGGCTGCCTCCGTTGTTTGGAGAGATGGGTGCAGATACAAGCCTTGTGTTAGGGATTATGCTGATTGTATATGCAATCTACACATTGGGTGAAATGGTCATGTCTCCTGTACAAATGACGTTTGTTGCTAACCTTGCACCGGAGCATCTTCGCGGAACATATATGGGGGCGGCGAGCTTACAGTGGATTTTCGGCGGAGCGTTCGGACCGTTATTAGGCGGATTTTTATTGGAACGGATTCTTGGAGACGTATTGTTTACCATTCTTGGTATAGGATGTATTATAGCGGGTATCATTTATCTTTCTTTAGATCGTCTTGCCGGTCAAAAATCCGGTGCGGAAGCATTGAAACAAAGCTCGTAATCGGAAAATAAAAAAATTGTAACCAAAAGAAGGCGAAAATCTGATAACATGAGAAGGAGCTTATAAATAAGTCCCTTTGCTCTGATACTAAGTAACGTGATGTTTGCCCCATACATATACTTTAGGTACATAGCGAGGGGCATGCATCTGCCTAGTTTGACAAAAAGTGCTACAATAGAAAGATGAGAAAAATTAATAGGGTGGTTTAACATGAAAATTAAGCTTGGATTACTATATGGCGGAAAATCTGCGGAGCATCAAGTTTCCTTGCAAACGGCTCTTGCTGTTATTAAAGCGTTGGATCGTGAAAAATACGATATTCATCCTATCTACATTACCGAGCAAGGACAATGGATAAGAGGCGAACGTATTGAAGGAGAGGTAAAAGAGGTAGCAGCGCTGCAAATGAAAGGGGAAGGCAACGCGATTTCTCCTGTATCTTTGAATAAAGAAATTATCCCGACAAATGCAAAAGAAAATGATGAAGACAGCATTGATGTGATCTTCCCTCTTTTACACGGACCGAACGGGGAAGACGGCACGGTTCAGGGAATGCTTGAGCTTATGAATATTCCTTATGTGGGGAACGGAGTACTGGCGTCTGCGGCCGGAATGGATAAAGTAGTCATGAAAAACATCTTTGCGCAAGCAGGACTTCCTCAAGCGAATTATGTATGGTTTATTCGCAGCGAATGGGAAAAAGACCGTGAAGCGGCATATGCAAAAGTGGAAGAAGCACTAGGATATCCATGCTTTGTAAAGCCGGCTAATTTAGGCTCCAGCGTGGGAATCAGCAAATGTAAAAACCGTGAAGAATTGGAAGCTGCGTTTGAAGAAGCGTTCCAATTTGACCGTAAAATCATTATCGAGCAAAATATCATAGGGCGTGAAATTGAAATCGGTGTGTTAGGCAATGATGAACCGATTTGCTCTGTAGCGGGAGAAATTGTGCCGAAGAAGGAATTCTACGACTACAAAGCTAAATATATTGATGGGGATACTGCCATGATTATTCCGGCTGACGTGACAGAAGAGCAGTATGAAATTATTAAAGAACGCGCTATTCGGGCATTTAAAGCGTTAGACGGAGCCGGTCTGACAAGAGCAGACTTCTTTTTAACGAAAGATGGAGAGATATTAATCAATGAGGTTAATACAATGCCTGGATTTACTCCGTTCAGCATGTTCCCGCTATTATGGCAAAATACAGGCGTATCTTATCCAGAGTTAATTGAACGTCTTGTAAGCTTAGCGATTGAGCGTTACGAAGAAAAGCAAAAAATCAAGTATACAATCTAACAATCGAGGAAGCACTATTCAAAAGAATAGTGTTTCTCTGTGTAAGGAGAGTATGAAGCATGATTGAACGATCATTAGGAAAAGTGCAGCAAATGGCAGAGGGAAGAGGCTTGCAGCCTGAGTTTGAAACAGTGCAAATTCATGGGGTATCTACGGATACTCGGACCATCCAAAAAGGAAATTTGTATATCCCGCTTAAAGGAGAGCGTTTTGATGGGCATGATTATGCTCAACAAGCAATTGAAAATGGTGCAGCAGCACTCCTTTGGCAGCAGGGCGTACCAAATCCGCCGACTGATGTGCCTGTTATTTTTGTAGATGATACGTATCGCGGTCTTCAGCAGCTGGCGAAAAGCTACCGCGAGGAGCTTTCCGTAAAGGTTATCGGAGTGACAGGAAGCAATGGAAAAACATCTACGAAGGATATCCTGACGAGCCTTTTATCAACAAAGTATAAAGTGCAAAAAACTGAAGGGAACTACAATAATCACATTGGATTGCCGTTGACTCTTCTAAGATTAGAAGAAGACACGGAAATTGCAGTTTTAGAAATGGGTATGAGCAACTTTGGAGAAATTGAGCTGCTTTCTAAGCTGGCAACACCGGATGCAGCCATCATAACAAATATCGGGGAATCTCACATGATGGAGCTGGGTTCTCGTGCAGGAATTGCTCAAGCAAAGCTTGAGATTGTCACTGGGCTGCGTGAAGGCGGTATCTTCGCCTATAACGGCGACGAGCCGTTATTGACAGAGCGTGTAAAAGAAATGAATGTACCGGTTAAAATAGTTACGTTCGGAGATAACGCTTCTAACGACTTATATCCTACTTCTATTAAATTAGAAGAAGGCGGAACGCTGTTTATGATCAATGCTGCCCCATCTGTTGAGTTTTTTCTTCCAGTACTTGGAAAGCATAATGTATACAACTCGTTAGCTTGTATGGCAGTTGCCCGTTTCTTTGATGTAACTTGGGAGCAAATAAAAGAAGGTTTGTCCCAGTTGAAAATGACGGGGATGAGAATGGAAGTAATAAAGGCATCTTCCGGTTTAACGATCATTAATGATGCGTATAATGCAAGCCCGACTTCTATGAAAGCAGCCATTGCTTTGATAAATGAACTGGGCGGCTATGAAAAGAAAATTGTCGTCCTTGGCGATATGCTGGAACTGGGAGACAAAGAAGAAGAGTTTCATTTTGAAGTAGGGAAAGTATTAGACCCTGCGAAAATTGATTATGTATTTACGTATGGCAAGCTGGGCGAACACATTGCCCGCGGCGCAAGGGAATCATTCTTGCCGGATAAAGTGAAAACGTACCTGAATAAAGAAGCCTTGGCTAAAGATTTAAAAAATACAACAACGGCAAATGATATTGTTCTTGTCAAAGCCTCACGCGGCATGAAGCTTGAAGAGGTTATCGATTTAATAAAATAAGGAAAGCGGCAGAGTACTTCTGTCACTTTTCTTTCTTTATTATAAACACATGATATAATTTTTTTATTATAATAAAGGAGAGCATATTGTGGACAGTGCTGTAGTAAAAAAACTTCGGATTCCGAGCGGTGAGCCGATTTTAATCTTAAATGCTCCTTCTGAGTATTTACAGAATACGAGTGCGTTGCCGGAAGGAACGGAAATACACACACGCCCGCAGCAAGATGAGTACGGCTTCATTCATCTGTTTGTTTCCAGTGTAACCGAGCTGGAAGAATGGATTTCCGTTGCAGTGAACGCAGCGGGATATGATAAATTATTTTGGATTTCGTATCCGAAAAAGACTTCAAAAATCAAAACGGATATTAGTCGCGATACCGGTTGGGATGCAGTATCAGAAGCCGGGTACGAAGGCGTTTCGCTCATTTCCATCGATCAAACATGGTCGGCGATGCGTTTTCGTCCGGTTGCTGAAATAAAAATGACAAGAAAAGAAAGAACAGGAATAAGAGAAGCAAGTACGAAAAAGATATCTTCCAGAGAGAAGGTAGTAGAGGTGCCTCAAGAATTAGAAGATTTATTTGCTGTTCATCTGCTAGCTAAGGAGCGATTTAAAACTCTTTCTTATACTGGTAAAAAAGAATTTGTGACTTGGATTACCAGCGCCAAACGTGAAGAAACAAAGAAAAAGCGCCTGGAGCAAACGATTGAGAAGTTAGAGCAAGGGTTAAAGGGACCATACGATAAATCACTTGCGAAATAATACCAATAGGGAAATGTTGTTTGCTTTTTTGCACTCCACTCTTTATAATGAGTAGAGTACAAGAAAGACCGTGTTTCACGTAATGCAGCAATGAAGAAAAACGGTGAGGGAAAGCCGTCCGTTATCATTGTTTAGATAATTTACATCGGTTATACGGATGAAAAGGACATTTTCCGTACGGTACGGGGAATGTTTTTTTTTAGACAAAACTATACATACTTTCATTTCGAAGATCATCCTTGCTCCTAAAGAGTCAACGAGGATTTCTTTAGAGAGGAAAGCATGAGAAATCAAGAAAGGGAGACAAGATACATTGACAACATTTGCAGAATTAGGATTAAGTCAAAAGTTAGTCAAATCCGTTGAAAAAATGGGATTTGAAGAAGCAACACCAATTCAAGCGCAAACGATTCCAGTTGCGCTCGAAGGACACGACGTAATTGGCCAAGCGCAAACAGGAACAGGAAAAACAGCGGCGTTCGGCTTGCCGTTACTCGATAAAATCGACATGGCGAACGACCAGGTTCAAGGGATTGTTATTGCTCCGACACGCGAGCTTGCCATCCAAGTATCAGAAGAGCTTCATAAAATCGGTATGTTTAAAGGTGTTCGTATTTTACCGATTTACGGAGGACAAGATATCAACCGTCAAATTCGCGCATTGAAAAAGCATCCGCATATTATCGTAGGAACTCCTGGGCGTATTTTAGACCATATTAACCGTAAAACACTTCGCTTAAACGGGGTAGAAACAGTTGTATTAGACGAAGCGGATGAAATGTTGAACATGGGCTTCATCGAAGATATTGAAGCAATTTTAACCGATGTGCCTAAAGAGCACCAAACGTTATTATTCTCGGCGACAATGCCGGAGCCGATCCGCCGTATTGCAGAGCGCTTTATGAACGAACCGAAGCACATTCGAGTGCAGGCGAAAGAAGTGACAATGCCGAGCATTCAACAATTTTATTTAGAAGTACAAGAGAAAAAGAAATTTGATGTATTGACACGTTTATTAGATATTCAATCTCCTGAACTTGCCATTGTTTTCGGCCGTACAAAGCGCCGTGTGGATGAATTATCTGAAGCGCTGAACTCTCGCGGCTATGCAGCAGAAGGAATTCATGGCGACTTATCGCAAGCGAAGCGCCTATCTGTTCTTAAAAAATTCAAGCAAGGCACAATTGAAGTGTTGGTAGCGACAGATGTAGCTGCGCGCGGCTTAGACATTTCTGGTGTTACCCACGTATATAACTTCGATATTCCTCAAGATCCGGAGAGCTATGTACACCGTATCGGCCGTACTGGACGTGCTGGTAAAGAGGGTATTGCGATGTTGTTTGTAACACCGCGTGAAATAGGGCAATTAAAGAATATTGAACGTACAACCAAGAAGAAAATAGAGCGTATGAATCCGCCGACATTAGACGAAGCGCTGGAAGGCCAACAACGCATGATAGCAGAGAAGCTTGTTTCCATTATTGAAACAGGAAACTTATCGTACTACAAACGCATTGCAGAGGAATTGCTAGAGGAGCATGAGTCTGTATCTGTTGTAGCTGCAGCTTTAAAAATGATGACAAAAGAACCAGATACAACTCCTGTTCAATTAACGGCAGAGCCGCCGGTTATTGTAAAAGAAAAAGGCCGTTACCGCGATTCAGATCGTAAGAGAAACGATCGCGGAGACAGAAGCCGTAAAGGCGGTCCGAGAAAAGATCAGGCGCAGCAAAAAAACAATCGCGACAGCAAAGGCAAGCGCCCAAAGCGTAAGCCAACTGCGGCTCAATAAGAAGAAGCGGTCCTTTTGGGGCTGCTTTTTGTTTTGAGTAGGGCATACTATCCTATCATATTAAGAAAAGGAGAATTTGTATGCTTGTCAGACTTGGATATGTAGCAATGAGCATGCATTTGCAAAACGCATCGCCTTCCCAAACCATGACCTTTGCTCGATTCAGCCGAATGAAAGACCAGGAAGCTGTCGTCCGTAAAATTGAAGCGAAGCAAAAGGATGAGGCTTTGCTTCAGCTAATGCGTGATTTAACAAATATCGATTGGGTTGAAATTGTTGACGGAGCAAGCTTTTATGTAAAATAATGCTTGCTTTTTTTCTTGTTCAGAAAAAAGGGAGCGCTAATACTTCCGCTTAAAAACCCGAAAATATGGGCAATAGTATTGCTGTTTGGATTTGAAAAAGTAAAAAACAAAATTGAGAATAATGCGATACCTGCCAATAAAAGCTGTTCTTTTCGATAATGGCGCCAATCTGTATATAGGATGTAGAAACAGAATCCTAATAAACCGAACAAGGATCCTGAGGCGCCTATATGAGTGAAAAATGGTGGCATGATGAAATAAGCGGCCGTATTTCCCGCTGCACCGGTTAAAAGATAAAAAAGAAAAAAACGCAGCGACCCAGCTCGTGCTTCCACAAAGGGGCCTATTACAATCAAAAGAAGTGTATTAGAAAATATATGTATAAAATGGAAATGTACAAATATAGGAGTGAACAATCTCCACAACTCTCCTGCTGCGATCTCGGCATTCTTTCCTAAAACTATTGAGAATACCTCTTTTCCTATGAAGAAACTGCTGGACCAGAGTACAGATTGGAAACATACCAGAACCAAAGTAGCAGGGTACAATTGAAAAAAGGAAGATATACTCATCGATTTTTGGAACATCTGCATTGCACCTCTTTTTTTAAAGGGGGTTTGTCTGTTACTCTTACCATATGAATACATATGTAAAATTAGAAGATTGAAGGTGGACGGGATGATTATCGGTACAGGGATTGATATAGTAGAGTTGAGACGCATTGAACAGCTGTTGAGTCGGCAGCCTAAATTTGTTGATCGAATTTTGACAGAAAAAGAAAAAGAATATTTTCAACTGCTGAACGGAAAACGAAAAGTTGAATTTATTGCTGGCCGGTTTGCTGTGAAAGAAGCATATTCAAAAGCGGTTGGCACCGGAATAGGAAAACAGGTCAGTTTTTTAGATATCGAAATCATCAATGATGAACGAGGAAAACCGGTTTTGTATGGGGGAATGGATCACATTATTCATGTTTCCATCAGCCACAGCAGCGATTTTGCTGTAGCCCAAGTAATTATTGAAAGCTCGTCATGCTAGTCTGCATATTCTGCAACCTTGTCTCATATATTTGAGTAGCGGCATGGGAGGACCACCTTCCTTATTTATGAGACAAAGGAGTTGAAGGAATGAAAAGACGGCTGTTTGCAGTGCTTTTCGGGATTTTTGCCATTTTGGCTTTAACTGGGTGTATGGAAAAAAGCAAAGAAGATGTGGTAGCGGATTTAAATACTAAAGTGGAGAAAATGACAGGCTACAAAGCCCAAGCCAAGCTATCCATTAAAACAGGAACAGAACCGCAAGTGTACGAAGTAGACATTTGGCATGATAAGCCGAGCTATTATCGTGTAAGTTTGAAAAACGGAAAGAAAGATCAAAGTCAAGTGATCCTGCGTAACGATGAAGGTGTGTTTGTGTTAACGCCGGCATTGAATAAAAGCTTCCGTTTCCAAAGCGATTGGCCGCAAAACAGCAGCCAAGCCTACCTTTACGAGTCTCTTGTTCGCGATATTGTAAAAGATAAGGAAGCGGTTTTTAAGAAAACGGATAAATACTATGTTTTTGAAACAAAAACAAATTATCAAAACCATAATATGCTGCCGAAGCAAGAGATTACCTTCAGCAAAAAAGATCTGGCTCCTGTCATGGTCAAGCTTCTTGACAGCGACAAAAATGTGCTGGTGCAAGTGAACTTCTCGGATGTGAAGTTTAATGCAAAATTTGATAAAGGTGCGTTTGATACAAAACGCAATATGTCCAGCGTACAAATTGAAATCCCGACTGCCGCCAGCGAAAAGGATAAACCGTTCTCTGTACTGTATCCGCAAGATTCACTGCAAGGCATGACATTGAAGGAAGAAAAGCAAATAAATACAGATAACGGAAAACGCATTATTTTGATGTACAGCGGCAATAAAAAATCATATACATTAATTCAAGAAAAAGCCAAGGTAGCTTCTGCGAGTACTACAATCAACGTCAGCGGCGAACCGGTTGATTTAGGGTATACAGTGGGAGCGCTGACGAAGAATGCGGTTACATGGTCTTATAATGGTGTGGAATACATGCTGGCTTCCAAGAATTTAACGCAAGACGAACTATTAATGGTAGCTCGTTCTGTGTACGCTCAAGCAATAAAATAATGCGCTTCCCTTAAAGACGTGCCGGGCATAATTCAGTCTGCACGTCTTCTTATATGTGCAGTGCTTTTGCGCAATACCCATTGACATTTGTCGCTTACAGTTGAATAATCTAATGTATTACGACAATAGAAAATTTCTTCGCATATATAAGAATAAGCTTTGCATATCGTATAAGGGAAGTGTTCTTCAAATGAATGAATCAAGTTTTTACCGGGATACGTGGGTAGAAGTCGACCTCGACTGCATTTACAATAATGTAAGCAATATGAAACAGCATCTGCCTAAAGAGGTAGAAATGATTGCGGTTGTAAAAGCGAATGGCTATGGTCACGGGGCAGTGAATGTGGCTGAAACAGCAATTGAAGCTGGAGCAACTCGGTTGGCGGTAGCTTTTTTAGATGAAGGATTAAGCTTGCGGGAAGCGGGAATTACAGTACCTATTCTGGTGTTGGGTGCTTCTAGACCGGAAGATGTGAACATTGCAGCAGAACATGATATTGCATTGACTGTGTTTCAGTCCCAATGGCTAGAGCAGGCTGAAACAGTATTGCGTACCTCTGGACCTTTACAGATTCACTTGAAATTTGACAGCGGCATGGGACGTATCGGAATTCGTACAAAGCAGGAACTTGAAGACGTTGTGCGCATGTTACAAAAAACAGAAAAATTTCATATAGAAGGAGCTTATACTCATTTTGCTACCGCCGATGAGCTGCAAGTGGAGTATTTTGAAAAGCAGTATGCCCGATTTACACAGCAGCTCTCTTGGTTGAAGGAATTTGGAATGTATCCGGCATTGATTCACTGTGCAAACAGTGCAGCAAGCTTGCGTTTTACTGATAAAGTCTTTAATGCTATCCGTATCGGGATTGCTATGTATGGACTTACACCATCCGTTGAAATCAATCATCTTCTGCCGTATACTCTTCAAGAAGCGTTTTCTCTTCATAGTAAAATTGTTCACGTAAAAAAAATTCAAAAAGGTGAAAGCATTAGCTACGGTGCGACTTATACAGCTGAAAAAGAGGAGTGGATTGCCACTGTTCCAATCGGTTATGCTGACGGATGGATCCGCAAGCTGCAAGGTTTTCACGTGTTGGCTGATGGAATAAAGGTGCCTATTGTAGGGAGAATTTGCATGGATCAGCTTATGATTCGTCTTCCTTATCATATGCCCATCGGTACAAAAGTCACGTTGATTGGCTCTCAAAAAGATGCTTTTGTCAGCGTGGATGATGTTGCCCAATACTTAGGAACCATTAACTATGAAATCCCTTGTTTAATCAATTTTCGGGTACCAAGGGTATTCCGTAAAGATGGAAATATAGCAGAAATAGAAAATTTATTAGCAAGATAGGGAAAATATATGAAAAACAAATGAATGTTTTGTTTGTAATTGGAAAACCTAAGCGTGGAGTTAAGGAAGACTTTGCAACATGCCCCATACAATGGTATTATTAAAATTAAGTACAAATATATATCGGTGTGTGTAGTTGATGGTGGAGGTGTATTTTTGTGTCCGAATCAAGTGTAACTACAGAAATAGTCGTTCGCTTACCTAAGCAATTAGTGACAGAATTAGATGGACTTATGAAGCAAGAGAATGGAAATCGCAACGATTTTATTTATCAAGCAACAAAAATGTATTTGCGTGAAAAAAAGAAACGTCATATTCGTGAGTCTATGAGACGCGGTTATATGGAGATGGCTAAGATCAATTTAAATATTGCTTCAGAAGCATTCTTGGCGGAGTATGAAGCAGACCACACCGTAGAGCGCTTAGTTAGCGGGGGGTAATCCTTTGATTGTAAAACGCGGCGACGTTTATTTTGCAGACCTTTCCCCGGTTGTTGGTTCTGAGCAAGGAGGCGTTCGTCCTGTTCTTGTCATTCAAAACGACATTGGCAATCGATTCAGTCCTACGGTAATTGTAGCAGCAATTACTGCACAGATTCAAAAAGCCAAGTTGCCTACTCATGTAGAAATCGACGCGAAAAAGTATGGGTTTGAGCGAGACTCTGTCATTCTGCTCGAACAGATTCGAACGATAGATAAGCAGCGTTTAACGGACAAAATTACACATTTGGACGATGAAATGATGGATCGTGTAGATGAAGCACTGCAAATCAGTTTAGGACTTATAGACTTTTAATTTAAAAGCACATCGGTGAAGTTGCTCCAAAAGGGCAACTTTTTTTATTACGTATCCGGGAGGGATTTCATTTGTTGGCACAGCTTGCAGAAAAAGAAGCACAAATTATAGAGGGAATCGTCAAAGAACTTGGATTAAATAGAAGTCAAGTCAAAAATGTAATTAAGTTGACGGAAGAAGGAAATACAGTTCCGTTTATTGCCCGTTATCGTAAAGAACTAACAGGTTCTTTGGATGAGGTGCAAATAAGAGATATTTTAGATAGATGGCAATATGGTGTAAATCTTGAGAGCCGTAAAGAAGAAGTTCTCCGTTTGATCGAAGAGAAAGGGAAGCTGACGGAAGAATTGAAAGCAAAAATTGAAGCGGCAGCCAAACTTCAAGAAGTGGAGGATCTTTATCGGCCATATAAAGAAAAACGAAGAACAAAAGCGACCATTGCGAAAGAAAAAGGGCTGGAGCCATTAGCAGAATGGCTTTTGTCGTTTCCTGCGCATGGAACCCTGCTGGAAAAAGCGAAAGAATTTATTGATGCAGAGAAAGAAGTCTTCTCTGAAGAGGAAGCGCTGCAAGGGGCCAAGGACATCATTGCGGAACAAGTGTCAGATGAATCAGATTTCCGAAAATGGATTCGTGACCTGACCTTTAGAAAAGGGATTATTGCGACTGCGGTAAAGGACGAAGAAAAAGATGAGAAAAAAGTATATGAAATGTACTATGAATACGAAGAACCTATCCAAAAGATTGTGCCCCATCGTATTTTAGCGCTGAATCGGGGGGAAAAAGAAGAAATTTTGAAGGTTTCAATCGTTCCTCCTGTGGATGAAATTTTTCGCTATTTAATGAAAAAGATCATTAAAAAAGAGCAAGCTGTTTCAACCCCATACATACAAGAAGCCATTGAGGATGGATATAAACGGTTAATTCAGCCTTCTATTGAACGGGAAATCCGAAAAGAGTTAACGGAAAAGGCAGAGGAGCAAGCCATTCGGATTTTCTCAGAAAACCTGCGCAATCTGTTATTACAGCCTCCTATGAAAGGGAAGATAGTGCTGGGAGTGGACCCGGCGTACCGAACAGGGTGTAAACTTGCAGTAGTAGATGAAACAGGAAAAGTATTGAAAATTGACGTAATTTATCCGCATCCGCCTGTGTCCAAGAAAGCGGAAGCACAAAAGAAGTTTTTATCTATCTTAGAAGATTTCAATATTGAAGTAGTAGCGGTTGGAAACGGCACGGCATCCCGGGAAACGGAACAATTTGTAGTTGAAATGCTGAAGGAAGTCAAGCGCAGCATTTTCTACATCATTGTCAATGAAGCGGGTGCCAGTGTATATTCGGCTTCCGAACTGGCTCGCGAAGAGTTTCCGGATCTCCAAGTAGAAGAGAGAAGTGCGGTCTCCATTGCGCGCCGCTTGCAAGATCCGTTGGCGGAGCTTGTAAAAATTGATCCTAAATCTGTAGGAGTAGGACAGTATCAACACGATGTATCACAAAAAAAATTAAACGAATCATTAACGTTCGTAGTAGAAACGGCAGTAAACCAGGTAGGCGTGAACGTAAATACGGCTTCCGTCTCTTTACTGCAATATGTATCAGGTCTAACTAAAACGGTAGCGAAAAACATAGTGAAACAAAGAGAGGAAAACGGGAAGTTTCAAAGCCGTTCAGAACTGAAAAAAATTCCACGTCTTGGCGCTAAAACATATGAGCAATGCATCGGCTTCTTGCGCGTATTAGAAGGAAGCAATCCTCTCGATCGGACGAGCATCCATCCGGAACGTTATGATGATGTTGAAAATATGCTGAAGAATTTAGGATTTACCGTTCGGGATTTGGGTACAGAAGAGTTAAAACAAGAGCTGGAGGCTGTGGATGTAAAGGAGCTGTCGAAGCAAACGAATATCGGCGAGCCTACTTTACGGGATATTATTGAAGCTTTGATTCGTCCGGAACGAGATTTACGTGATGAACTTCCAAAACCATTATTGAAAACCGATGTATTAAGGCTTGAAGACTTGAAACAAGGAATGGAATTGGAAGGAACAGTTCGAAATGTAGTAGACTTTGGCGCTTTTGTAGACATCGGAGTCAAGCAAGATGGGCTTATTCATATCTCTAAAATGAGCAATCGTTTTGTAAAGCATCCATTGGATGTTGTTTCAGTGGGACAAATCGTGAAAGTATGGGTGGATGATATAGATATGAAAAAAGGCCGTGTAGCATTATCCATGCTTCCGCCACAAAAATAAAGATAATAAGGGAGTGTACAAGCTGACAGCACTCCCTTATCCTTATTCAGGAGGCTTGAGTTTTCATATAAGAAAACCAGCATTCGTTTAACAGTTTGATTTGATAACGGTTTTTTTCGTAGTAAGCACGCCTTATTTGATTTTGCAGCCACATTGGCAACGGTTCATCCCTCCTTTGAAGTGTAGGATGGGTGTTATACAGTGTATGCACAGGATAAAATGAAGTGTGCGTGTCTTTTTTTAGGAGGGGAAGAATGAAGAAAGAGGAACTGCAAAAATTAGTAGAGAACGTATCTTTGCAATGTTTTCAAAAACCGTTTCGGCATGAAGTGTATTTTAATAAACGTCTGAGAACAACGGGAGGACGATATTTATTAAATACGCACAATATCGAACTGAACTATGAGTACTATAAAATCTTTGGAATCCAGGAGCTTATTCAAGTTATCAAGCATGAACTTTGTCATTATCATTTGCATTTAGAGGGAAAAGGATATCAACATCGAGACAGAGACTTTCGAGAGTTGCTGCAGAAAGTAGACGCTCCGCGTTTTTGTAAAACGATACCGAATGCTTCTCCGAAAAAGCTTAGATTTCAGTACATATATCAGTGTTTAGGATGTCGTATGAAATTCATTAGAAAAAGAAAAGTAAACATTGAACGTTATGTATGCGGAAAGTGTCGAGGGAAATTAGAGGAAGTGAAAAAAACGGTTGACAGCTAGTGGGCAATCCAGTATATTATAAGCGTGTCACGTTTATTGTATTCAATGCTTAATCGGCGTTGACTTGTTTTTTAAGATAAGATACAATATATTCATGTCTTAGCTGTTTAGTTAGAACCTTATTTAGGTCATTAATATATTATTCCGCAGTAGCTCAGTGGTAGAGCATTCGGCTGTTAACCGAACGGTCGTAGGTTCGAGTCCTACCTGCGGAGCTATATAGAGAAGTACCCAAGTGGCTCAAGGGGCTCCCCTGCTAAGGGAGTAGGTCGCGATAGCGGCGCGAGGGTTCGAATCCCTTCTTCTCTGTTTTAGGCCCGTTGGTCAAGTGGTTAAGACACCGCCCTTTCACGGCGGTAACACGGGTTCGAATCCCGTACGGGTCATCATAAAAAAGGCTGCATGATACATGCAGCCTTTTTTATTGTCATTTGGTATTCAGTTCTCGTCATGCTTATTTATTCCACTTATGTACCTGTTAGCCATTCATGCAGCATAAAACCAGTGCTGCACCACAGAAAATAAAAAGGTTATCCCTAGCCCATACTAATATTACGGCTGAAGAAGCAGGTCGTTGCATTATGGTACCTTAGAGCCCTTTCGTTAGCTTGATTCGTCCCTAGCGCGCCCTATATGTGCAGCACTTATGGGAGATTCATCTTTTTCTGATTGGTGCGTCATCCGAGACTTTTGTTTTATATAAGAGGGAATTTCTACATTGCATCCATCAACCTCAATGTGCTTATCCAAGGCTCGGGCTTTTTAAAGTGGTTTTGCTGGGGCTGTTTTTGTTACCTTCGCAAGAAAGAAACCGTTACGCTGGATTCTACTTTTAATAGTTTTTGCTTTAAACAAGTTCTTCTTTATTTTTTTGTTAAAAAAGGTTGTTGATATGCCAGCAGCTTAATGGTTACAATTAGAAAATTGATTTTTAGGTGGGATGAGTAAGTGGAGCATCATATAGATTATCTTCTAGAACATTTTGGGTACTTCGGAATAATTATAGCATTAGTCGGAGGCATAATAGGTCTTCCCTTACCTGATGAGGTGCTTCTTACATATGTTGGATATAATGTTTTTCAGGGGAAAATGGCTTATATACCATCTTTGCTCAGTGCATCTACTGGAGCAATTGGAGGAATTTCATTTAGCTATTTTTTAGGAATTAAGTTAGGTTTACCCTTTTTGCGGAAATTTGGTCCTAAAGTACATATTAATGAGGAAAAGATCAATAGAACTAAAAAATTATTTGCAAAATTGGGGCCTTACCTACTATTTATAGGCTACTTTATTCCTGGAGTCCGCCATATAACAGCTTATCTTGCAGGTATAAACAACTTTTCATTTAAAAAGTTTGTGATATATGCATATGCAGGAGCAGTATTTTGGAGTTTTACTTTTATTACACTAGGGAGAGAACTCGGAAAGGAATGGAGTAAAGTTGAATTCTATATGTTGAAATATCGTATGTATATAATCCCAGCAGTTGTTCTTGTGTTAAGTATAGGTGCGTTTGTTTATTGGAGAAGAAAGAGAGTTTCTAAAACTAAGGAGGTGTAAAGATGACGATAAGTCGATTAACTTCATCTACTAAAAGATTTATTTTATATGCAAGATCTGTTTTTTATTGTTTTTTGCTTTTGATCACAAATTAGGTTATTACCATCTTATCAGTTCTCGTGTTTATATACTATTTATTTTATCACTACCTCTTGTTTTACTATCCTGCTTGTTAGTTGAACATGGAAAGCGATGCCTTAATCAAGTATCGTACCCATCAAAACAAGAACACTATAACATTTGTTCCATCCAATACATGCATTGTCAAATTTTCTTCTTTAAAATAATGTCTTTCCTTTTAACGTTTCTAATATAGAAAATATTTTCATAGTTGTAAGCGTTTTAATGTGAAATATGTCACAAATTAATCATAATTATGTTCAATACTGCACAAATTTATGTGGTATATTAGTTTTGTCGATAGGACATATATATATTACTTATAAATTAGGAGAGGATCACAATGCAAACATGGCAACAGGTTTACAATCCATTTGATAATATATGGTTGTCCGCTTTTATAGCTGCCATTCCGATTATCTTTTTTATTCTTTGTCTTACAGTTTTAAAATTAAAAGGTTATATGGCAGGTTTGTTAAGTATCGTTGTAGCAGGTGCAGTAGCTGTGCTTGTCTATAAAATGCCTGTCACAATGGTTGGAGCGGCTGCCGGATACGGTGCAATGGCCGGTCTATGGCCTGTAGCCTCCATCGTTATCGCAGCAATCATTCTTTATAAACTAACAATAAAAACTGGTCAATTTACGATCATTCGCAATAGTATCGCAAGCATTACAGAGGATCAACGATTACAAGTTCTGATTGTAGCATTTTCCTTCGGGGCATTCTTAGAAGGGGCAGCAGGTTTCGGAGCTCCTGTTGCGATTACAGCAGCAATTCTTGTAGGTCTTGGATTCAACCCGATGTATGCAGCAGGGCTGTGCTTAATTGCTAACATTGCCGGCGGTGCATTCGGTGCGATGGGTATTCCGGTTACAGTACCGGCTCAACTTACTGGATTAGATGGTTTAACAGTTGGACGTAACACAGCGTTAATTTTACCGTTTGTCAGTGTGTTTATTTCTTTCTTGTTAGTATTCATCATGGATGGATTCAAAGGAATTCGCCAAACCTTCCCGGCTATACTGGTAAGCGGCGGCTCATTTGCTATCACGCAATTTACCGTTCTTTACTTCCTTGGAGCAGAGCTGGCAAACATCTTTGCCGCAATCATCAGCCTTGTTGCCTTGTCACTGTTCTTGAAAGTTTGGAAGCCAAGTGAAATTTATACTGTACAAAAAGATGTGAAAGTCGAAGCAAAAAAACAAACATATTCTGTAGGTCAAATCCTATATGCATGGTTGCCGTTCATGCTGTTAACGGTTTTCGTTACAATCTTTAATCTTGCATTCTTCAAAAATTTATTTGCTCCCGGCGGTCCGTTAGAAAAATTAGTATTGCTTATGCCGATTCCGGGATTAAACAACCTTGTTATTCGTAAAGCGCCAATTGTTCCGCAAGACACTCCGTATGCGGCAGTATTTAAATTAGACTTGTTCTCATCTACAACAACAGCGATCGTGCTAGCAGTTATTTTAACAATTATTATTTTCCGTTGTAGTGGCAAGATGATAAAAGAAACAATCGTTGAGACTATTAAAGAGCTTACAGCACCTGTTTTAACAATTTGCAGCGTCCTGGCATTTGCTTACATTTGTACGTATTCTGGAATGTCATCTACTCTTGGACTTGCATTTGCGTCTACAGGGGATGTGTTCCCGCTATTCTCTCCACTATTAGGATGGATTGGCGTGTTCTTAACAGGATCTGTAGTAAACAGCGGCTCGTTATTCGCTCCATTACAATCTGTAACAGCAACACAAATCGGTGTTTTACCTGAAACAATGGTAGCTGTAAACGTAATGGGCGGTGCAGTTGCAAAAATGATTTCACCACAATCCGTTGCCGTAGCAACAGCAGCGGTAGGACTGATAGGAAAAGAATCCGATTTGTTCAAGATGACCATTAAATATAGTGTTCCATTAGTAATGATTATCGGCTTAGTCAGCTGGATGATTTTCTAATAAGCGTGAATTAAAAGGAGGAGTTTTTCATGAAAAGAGAAGTAAATCGAGTTGTTTTAGTTGGTACAGGAGCAGTTGGATGCAGCTATGCTTACGCTATGTTAAACCAAGGGGTTACTGAAGAATTAGTTCTGGTTGATGTGAACGAAATGAAAGCGGAAGGAGAAGCGATGGATTTAAATCACGGTATGCCATTCGCGCCATCTCCAACAAAAATTTGGTACGGAAGCTATAAAGATTGTAAAACTGCAGATCTTGTTGTTATCACAGCAGGTCTTCCGCAAAAGCCGGGCGAAACTCGTCTTGACCTTGTAGAAAAGAACACTAAAATCTTTAAACAAATTGTATCTGAAATTATGGCAAGCGGCTTTAACGGCATTTTCCTAATCGCGACAAACCCGGTAGACATCTTGACATATGTAACATGGAAAGAATCCGGATTGCCAAAAGAACGTGTTATCGGTTCCGGTACAACATTGGACAGCGCTCGTTTCCGTTATATGCTTGGTGATTATTTCAATGTAGATACTCGCAACGTCCATGCTTATATCATCGGGGAACACGGTGATACAGAGCTTCCGGTATGGAGCCATGCGAACATCGGCGTACAAAACATCGCCAAGTTCATGGAACGCGACAGCAAATACAAAAAAGAAGACTTAGACCAAATTTTCATCAATACCCGCGATGCGGCATATCACATTATTCAGCGTAAGGGCGCGACTTACTACGGTATCGGTATGGCACTTACACGCATAACAAAAGCGATCTTGAATAACGAAAACAGCATTTTAACAGTATCCGCTTTATTAGAAGGTGAATACGGACACAGCGATGTGTACATTGGAGTCCCAGCGATCATCAACCGCGGAGGTATCCAAGAAATCATTGAGTTGGAACTAAGTGAAGATGAAAAACAAAAATTTGATCATTCCGTAAAAGTATTAAAAGAAACAATGACACCAGTAATGTAATTCATATACTGAGAGACATCTGCAGAAGCTGCAGATGTCTTTTTGTGTTTACAATATTTTTTCCTTCTCCTTACGTAAGATTTACATTTTTCGTTTACTATTAACGTAGAAAAGTTTTTTCACTAAAAATAATATACAGAATTTTCAATAATATATCACATTGTAGATCCTTCTGTAAATTATGAGATATTATTTCAGAAAATTAAACGCTTTCACTAGATTATTCGTCAAAATCCGATTTTTAACGTCGAATAATGACTTAAAACCTTGATTTAACCGTGAAAAACCGTATATTTTTCAGAAAATAAAGAAGGATATTTCAGTTTCTTGGAGTATAATTATATTATTCATAAAAAACATTTGTGCCAGCGAGGTGAAGACTGTGATTGCAACTTATCCTACAGAACATGATGTACACTTATTCCATGAAGGCCGCTTGTATGAGAGCTACAAAACTTTTGGGGCTCATTTGCAAGAGGAGGGGGGAGTAAAGGGTACTCGTTTTTCTGTTTGGGCTCCTCACGCATCAAAAGTCAGCGTGATCGGAGATTTCAATAATTGGAACGGAAACAAGCATGAGATGGAAAAGGTGAATGAAGAAGGAATTTGGTCTTTGTTTGTTCCAGAACTGGGCGAAAAGGAACTGTACAAGTATGAAATCCATACCGCATATGGACAGGTTCTTCTAAAAGCAGACCCTTATGCCTTTTACTCAGAGGTAAGGCCGAATACTGCTTCCGTCATCTATAATATAGAAGGATATAAGTGGAACGACCAAAAATGGTTCCGAAACAAGAAGAAGAAAAACGTGTATGCAGAACCTGTTTCCATTTATGAGCTTCATTTCGGCTCTTGGAAGAAAAAAGAAGACGGAACGTTCTATACATACGCAGAATTGGCAGAATTGTTAATTCCGTATGTACTTGAGCATAATTTTACGCATATTGAAATTATGCCGTTGGTTGAGCATCCGTACGATCGTTCTTGGGGGTATCAGGGAACGGGATATTACTCCCCGACAAGCCGATACGGCACACCGCAGGAACTGATGTATTTTATTGATCAATGTCATCAAAACGGAATCGGCGTCCTCTTGGATTGGGTTCCGGGGCATTATTGCAAGGACGCTCACGGTCTTTACATGTTTGATGGGCAACCTGTTTATGAATACCAAGACCCGCATGTACAAGAAAACCCGGTATGGGGTACAGCCAACTTTGATTTAGGAAAACCGGAAGTGCGCAGCTTTTTAATTTCCAATGCGCTCTTTTGGATGAAATATTATCATGTAGACGGCTTCCGCGTTGATGCAGTAGCGAACATGCTGTATTGGAAGGCAGGCGGTCAATTTCAAAAGAACGAATATGCCGTGGCCTTCTTGCAAAAATTGAATGAGGCTGTATTTACGGAAGATCCGACGGTTTTGATGATCGCGGAAGATTCAACAGATTGGCCGCTCGTAACCGCACCGACGTATGAAGGCGGATTAGGCTTTAACTATAAATGGAATATGGGCTGGATGAACGACATTTTGAAATATATGGAATGCGAGCCGGAACATCGGAAGTACATACATGATAAAGTTACATTTTCTTTGCTTTACGCTTATTCAGAAAATTTTGTATTGCCTCTTTCTCATGATGAAGTCGTGCATGGAAAGAAGTCGCTTTTGAATAAAATGCCGGGGGATTACTGGCGAAAATTCGCTCAGCTTCGTCTGTTATATGGGTATTTCATGACTCACCCGGGCAAGAAATTGCTCTTTATGGGCGGAGAGTTCGGACAGTTTGATGAATGGAAAGACCTCGAGGATTTAGATTGGAATTTGCAGGATTTCGAGATGCATCGCCTCATGCAAAAGTATTATAAGGAATTATCCGCATTATACAAACGATCCAAGCCGTTGTGGCAGCTTGATCATACGCATGAGGGCTTCCAATGGATTGATGCGGATAACAGGGATCAAAGCATTTTTTCTTTCATTCGAAAAGGAGAAAAGGAAGATGATCTGCTTGTAGTTGTATGCAACTTTACAGAAAAAGTGTATACGGACTATAAAGTAGGGGTGCCGGCCTTTGCGAATTACAACGAGATCTTGAACAGCGATGCCGTCGAGTACGGGGGTTCCGGTCAAATCAATAAGAAAAGATTGAAGACGATTCAAAAGCCTTATCATAATCAACCGTGTCATGTGGAAATGACGATACCGCCTTTTGGCGTGTCCATTTTACGACCAGTGAAAACAAGGAAGGGGAATACTAGCGATGGCAAAGAAAAAAAAGTGCGTAGCAATGTTATTGGCAGGGGGAAAAGGTAGCCGTTTAAGCTCCCTTACGAAAAATCTGGCAAAACCGGCAGTCCCGTTCGGAGGCAAATACCGCATTATCGATTTTACATTGAGCAACTGTACAAACTCAGGTATTGAGACAGTCGGTGTTCTTACGCAATATCAGCCGCTTGTCCTGAACTCTTATATCGGAATCGGCAGCGCTTGGGACTTGGACAGAGAGAACGGAGGAGTGACCGTATTGCCGCCGTATTCAGAATCTTCTGGCGTAAAGTGGTATACGGGTACAGCAAGCGCCATCTATCAAAACTTAAATTATCTTAAGCAATATGAGCCCGAATATGTACTAATTTTATCCGGAGACCATATTTATAAAATGGACTACTCCAAAATGCTGGATTATCACATCGAAAAAGATGCGGATGTATCCATTTCCGTTATCGAGGTGCCTTGGGAAGAAGCGAGCCGCTTCGGCATCATGAATACAAATGAAGACTTCGAGATTGTAGAGTTTGAAGAAAAACCGCAATTTCCAAGAAGCAATCTGGCCTCCATGGGGATTTATATTTTCAAATGGGCCGTATTAAAGGAGTATTTGGAAATGGATGCAAGAAATCCGGAATCCAGCAATGACTTTGGAAAGGACGTTATTCCGCTCTTGCTTGAAGAAAATAAAAAACTTGTTGCCTACCCGTTCAAAGGATATTGGAAAGATGTAGGTACAGTTAAAAGTTTATGGGAAGCGAATATGGACTTATTGAAGGATGATTCATCACTTAATTTATATGAACGTGACTGGCGCATTTATTCTGTGAATCCAAATCAGCCTCCGCAATACATTGCTCCGAATGCCAACATTGAGGAGTCACTGATCAACGAAGGATGCATTGTAGAGGGAGATGTGAAGCACTCTGTTCTTTTCCAAGGTGTATCGATAGGAGAAGGAAGCAAGATTGTGGACTCTGTCATCATGCCGGATGCGCGCATCGGAAAAAATGTTGTCATTGAACGAGCTATCATTGCACCGGGTATGGTCATTGAAGATAATTCCGTCATTTGCCCTATAAAAAATGTAGAAGACGTCATTTTAGTGGCAGATGAAAATTAAACAGGACGAAAATGAACAGAAAAGGAATGAGACGTGATGAATCAATCTATGTTAGGGATTATTAATGCAACAAAAGAATTTGAATCGTTAGAGGAAATTACCTTTCATCGTTCGCTGGCTGCCCTTCCGTTTGGCGGACGATACCGCTTAATTGACTTCGCGTTGTCAAATATGGTGAACTCCGGCATTCACAGCGTGGCGATTTTCACCGGTCACGGAAACCGTTCGCTTATGGACCATGTCGGTTCAGGAAAGCAATGGGACTTGGATCGAAAACGAGACGGTTTGTTTGTGTTTACTCCAAACAATCAATGCCGGGAAGAACAGTTCGGTTCCTTTACGCATTTTGCACGAAACATTGATTATTTTTTGCGCAGCAAACAAACGTATGTCGTTATCACGAATTGCCATACAATCAGCGCTATGAATTTTAAACCAATTTTAGCAAGACATATCGAAACAGGCGCAGACGTAACGGAAGTATGTTATGAGGGAAAATCGTTGCGCACTTATATTCTGAAAAAAGAGCTTCTATTGAACTTGTTTGAACAATACAAAGATCAAGGGTATTACAGCATGATCGACTTAGTGAGAGAAAAGCGTGATTCTTTACGTATTCTGCCTTATGAATATACAGGGTATGTAGCCGTCATCGACTCCATTGAAAGCTACTATAAATACAGCATGGAAATTTTACAACCGGAAATTTGGAAGCAGCTGTTCGTGAAGGATGCGCCGGTGTATACAAAGGTAAAAGACGAACCGCCGACACGTTACGGCAAAACTGCAAAAGTAACGAATTCCATGATTGCGAACGGGAGCATTATTGAAGGGAACGTAGACAACAGCATCATCTTCCGTTCTGTGAAAATCGGAAAAGGCTCCGTAGTTCGCAACTGTATCATTATGCAAAAGAGCCAAATTGGAGAGAATTGTATACTAGACGGTGTAATTATCGACAAGGATGTTAAAATTGAGGATGGAACTGCATTGACAGGAAACAGCCGGTCTCCGCTTGTCGTTCCAAAAGGTACAGTACAAGGAGCGTTGATGAATTCGTGAAAGTTTTATTTGCATTATCGGAGTGCGTCCCGTTTGTAAAGTCGGGCGGCCTTGCCGACGTAGCGGGCGCTCTTCCGAAACAACTAAAGAAGCTTGGTGTCGAAGTACGGGTCATATTACCATACTACAGTTTAATTTCTGAGAAATTGCGCAGCCAATGCGAGCTGCAGAAGGTCATCTATGTTTCGCTCGGATGGCGCAATCAATATTGCGGGATCTTTCAAACGGAGCATGATGGCATTACCTATTATTTATTGGATAATGAGTACTATTTTAAAAGGGATTCGTTATACGGACATTATGATGACGGGGAGCGTTTTTCCTTTTTCTCCAAAGCAGTGTTGGAATGTATTCCGCACTTGGATTTTATCCCTGACGTCATCCATTGTCACGATTGGCATACAGCGATGGTGAATTTTCTATTAAATGCTCACTATCGTCATAACCCGGTGTATGCAAACATGAAAACGGCATTTACCATTCATAATCTTCAGTTCCAGGGTGTGTTTCCGCGGGAAGTGATGCATGATTTACTGGGGCTTGGTGATGAGTATTTTACCAGCGAGCAGCTCGAATTTTACGGCAATATCAATTTTATGAAGGGCGGCATCATTGCTTCTGATGTGATCACAGCAGTGAGCCCGACGTATAAAGAGGAAATTCAGTACCCGTATTTTGGCGAGAATTTAGACGGGTTGCTTAGAAAGTATAATTATAAGCTGCATGGTATCGTAAACGGCATTGATGATGCTTTTTACAATCCGCGAACCGATTCAGAAATTGCGGTTTGCTATGATGAGAACACGCTGGAATTAAAGCAACAAAATAAATTTGCGCTGCAGCGCTATTTCGGATTGCCGGAAAAAGCTGATGCGCCGATTATTGCCATGGTTACCCGTTTAACGAAGCAAAAGGGATTAGACCTGGTGCGTCATGTCTTTCACGAAATCATGCAGGAAGATATACAGTTTATTGTTCTTGGTTCCGGCGATAAGCAATACGAGGACTTCTTTTTAGAAATGGCCTATCATTATCCGGAAAAAGTGAAGGTGTATATCGGCTTTAATGAAGCTTTAGCGCATCAAGTGTATGCGGGAGCCGATTTGTTTTTAATGCCGTCACAGTTTGAGCCGTGCGGATTAGGGCAATTGATTGCATTGCAATACGGTGCGCTGCCGATCGTAAGAGAAACAGGCGGCTTAAATGATACGGTTCAATCTTACAATGAGGAAACAGGGGAAGGAAACGGATTCAGCTTTTCCAATTTCAATGCCCATGACATGCTGAACACAATACGGAGAGCTGTTCATTTTTATCATCGGCCGGACATTTGGAACACTTTAGTGAAAAGAGCCATGATTCAAGATTACAGTTGGCTTCAGTCTGCGAAACAATATAAGGAGCTGTACGAGCAATTGGTAGCTGGCTCATCTAAGGGGTGAGGGAAATGTTCTCCAATAAAGAAAGCTTTAAATCTGCTTTTCTTGAAAAATTAGAAACCATGTACGGAAAAAGCTTTAAGGATTCTACTTTACGCGATCAATATCATACGCTTGGACATATGGTCCGGGAATACATAAGCTCGCGGTGGATTGCGACAAACGAAAAGAATCGCACGGAAAATAACAAGCAAGTCTATTATTTGTCCATCGAATTTTTACTCGGGCGGCTTCTCGGAAGCAATTTGCTGAATTTAGGAATACGGGAAGTATGTGAAGAAGGCTTGGCGGAGCTTGGCATCAGCTTGCATGAACTGGAAGAAAACGAGTCTGATGCCGGCCTTGGCAACGGCGGATTAGGCCGATTAGCCGCATGTTTTTTGGATTCGTTAGCGTCTTTGGATTTACCAGGGCATGGATGCGGCATCCGTTATAAGCACGGGCTGTTCGACCAAAAAATCGTAAACGGCTATCAAGTGGAGCTGCCGGAACAATGGCTGCGTCACGGTAATGTATGGGAGGTCCGCCGTCACGACCAAGCGGTGGAAGTGAGCTTTTGGGGAAAGGTAGAAACTTCTGTTGAAAACGGACGTTTGGAGTTTCGCCATACACAAGCAGAAACCATTACTGCAGTGCCGTATGATGTGCCGGTCATCGGCTATAACACGAGTACGGTCAATACCTTGCGTTTATGGAATGCAGAGCCGTCTCCGTTTCCTCCAAACAGTAAAAATGTACTTGTGTACAAGAGGGAAACTGAAGCGGTATCTGAATTCTTATATCCGGATGATACGCATGATGAGGGGAAAATTCTTCGCTTAAAGCAGCAATATTTTCTCGTATCGGCAAGTTTGCAGAACATCGTAAAGGGATATCGTGAGCGAAACGGCAGCTTAAAGAACTTTCATGAGAAGGTTTCCATCCATATTAATGATACGCACCCGGTATTAGCGATTCCAGAGCTGATGCGCATTTTGCTGGATGAAGAAAAAATGAGCTGGGATGAAGCTTGGCATATTACGGTAAACACCATTTCGTATACAAACCATACCACTTTATCAGAAGCGCTTGAAAAATGGCCGATTCATATATTCCAGCCGCTTTTGCCGCGTATTTATATGATTGTCGAAGAAATTAATGAAAGATTTTGCCGTGAGCTATGGAAACGATATACATACGATTGGAAGCGTATCGAGGATATGGCAATTGTGGCTCATGGGCTTGTGAAAATGGCGCATCTGGCAATCGTCGGAAGCCATAGCGTGAACGGCGTAGCCAAAATTCATACGGAAATCTTAAAGCAGCGGGAAATGCGGTTGTTCTATGAATTTTATCCTGAGAAGTTCAATAATAAAACGAACGGGATTACGCATAGAAGATGGTTGTTAAAAGCAAATCCGCAATTGTCCCAGTTAATCAGCGAGACCATCGGAACAGAATGGATCCAGAGACCTGCGAAGCTGCAATCGTTATTACACTATAAAACAGATGCCGCTTTTCAAGAAGCGTTTTATCGTGTGAAGCAAGAACGAAAAGAAATTTTGGCAAAGCGCATTTTCGAACAAAACGGCATTCGCGTAGATGCGAGCTCCATTTTCGATGTGCAGGTAAAACGTCTGCATGCTTACAAACGCCAGCTTTTAAATGTCCTTCATATCATGTATTTGTACAATCGCTTAAAAGAAGATCCGGGCTTTAAGATGCATCCGCGTACCTTTATTTTTGGCGCCAAAGCATCACCCGGCTACTATTATGCGAAAAAAATTATTAAACTAATCAACGATCTGGCGGATAAAGTGAACAATGATCCACAAACTCGTGATAGTTTAAGAGTCATTTTCCTCGAAAACTACCGTGTTTCTTTGGCGGAAGACATTTTTCCGGCAGCAGACGTAAGCGAACAAATCTCTACTGCCAGCAAAGAGGCATCCGGCACGGGAAACATGAAGTTCATGATGAACGGCGCCGTTACGGTGGGGACATTAGATGGAGCCAATATTGAAATTAAAGAGGAAGTGGGGCCGTCCAACATCTTTATCTTTGGCTTAACGTCCGAAGAGGTGTTGAACTATTATCAAAGCGGCGGGTATCGTTCAAGCGATTATTATCATCATGATCTTCGCATTAAAAAAGCAGTGGATCAGCTGGTAAATGGGTTTTTTCCAAATGCGGGTGATGAATTTGAAGCCATCTACGATTCTCTTATTATTCAGAATGATGAATATTTCGTACTGCGTGATTTTGCCCCGTATGTGGAGATTCAAGAAGCTGTGGGAAGAGCCTATCAAAACCGTAACCATTGGCTTGCGATGAGCATTTCCAACGTTGCGCAGTCCGGCTACTTTACAAGTGATCGCACTATTGCCCAATATGCGAACGATATATGGAAAATCAATCCGGCGGAAGTAGTAAGATAACAAGAAAAACTCCTGAGACAGTCCAGGAGTTTTTCCATTCTGCAGGGAAAGGGGAAACAGATGGATAAAACATTAGGCCTATTCATGCAAATCTCATTTCATCACATCTATGATCATTATCAGCCCAAATTGCTTCAGGCCATCCAGTCACTTACTGTTGAAGAATTGTGGGAAACCGAAGCGAATGTACAAAATTCGATAGGCGGCATCGTTTTGCATATTTGTGAACATCTCAAAAGAAATGCCATGCGCTATTCTAATCGAGAAGTAAGTTTCTCGAAAGGAATTGAAGATTATTTTCCGGGTTTAGCCTTATCGCCTCAGGAGTTAAGTATTGTTGTACAGGATACTTTAAACCATTGGAAAGATGAACTTGCAAAACTTAAAAATAATAACGGTTTTGGTATAGGTGATATGCATAGTCTGTATCACTTGGTGGAACATACCGGATACCATTTAGGCCAAATTGTAGACCGGGTAAAGAGAGTGAAATATAGTTCGTTTCAGTTTGCCAAAATGGGATAAATGAAGCTGCTCTTAGGTCGATGATTGACAAATGATAGACAGAAAACAATCATTCATAGCTAAGCCCTTTAGCCTCTTCAATCGGAAGAATAATGTAGTGCTCTCCGGTTTTCAACCCCAACATAGCTGCCTTATGATCTGCATCTTCCATTGTTTCGGCGTAAGCGGCAATATATTTTGTACCATTTTCAGCTTTGCAAATGACGAATTGGTTCATGAGTGCCCTCTCCTTTTATTTAAATTATCAAGGGTATATAAAATTAAAGATAATATCCAAATGATAGGATTGGCTAATTTTTTATTTATGTAAACCTACAATGATTTTCATTAAATATAAATTAGAAATCGAGTAAGTGACAGTCGTCTAACCATGACTTAACATAATCAATGAACTTTTTGGCGGCAGGAGAGATATTTTTCAAGGATAGTACTGCAATTCCTATCGTTCGGAAATAATCACCTTCTAAATGAACTGTTTGAACATTGCTTGGTACACGAAATAAAGCCATTTCAGGAAAGATGCTTATACCGAGACCGTTTTGTACCATCGCTATAATGGCTTGATCTTCTGCCACTTCATATTTCACCTTTGGCGTCACTTGATTTTCCTTTAATGTGTGTTTTACGTCGTTATCATTCCCCCACTTCGGCATAATAAACGGCTCCTTTTCAATTTGCTGAAAGGAAAGTACATTCTGTTTGCTAAGCGGATGTTCTCTAGGTAGAACGCAAAGCATTCTATCTTTTTTAGTGGGATGATTTCAAACGATTGAGACACTGCGGATAAAGACGTAAAACCAAAATCAACTGCGCCATTTGCAATCCATTGATTAATATCATCATAATCACCTTCTAATAACTTAATTTCGATAGAAGGATGCTGAGATTCAAATCGCTTCATGATTCCAGGCAACCATTGCGTTGACACGCTTGTAAAGGTTCCAATCCGCACCGTGCCCACTTCTAGACCATTGATTGCGGCTACTTCTTGCTTTAGTTGTTCGTTCCACTGCAGCACTTCACGGATATATTTCAATATACGTTCTCCATTGCTGGTCAAGTGGACACCAGACCGGTCTCTGATGAGTATGGAAAATCCCCATTGTGATTCAAGACTTGAAATAGCATGGCTGACAGCTGATTGCGTTAAACTAAGTGCTTCTGCCGCTTTTGTCAGGCTCCCTGTTTCTACAACGGTGCTCAATATCTCAAACTTGGTAAGTGACATGTCAACCTCTCTGATATATGAATTTTTTTCATTAAATATATTATAAACATTCATTTTTTTTATGCAAAATTCCTATGTATACTACTTAATAAACAATGATTCTTTAAGGGGGCGTATTATGAAAATACTTGCTGTTGCCGTTCATCCAAGAGAAAATTCGTTAACACTTGCTGTGACAAGTCCATTTGTTGAGGGGCTTGATTATGCTCAAGATAGCGGGGATAGTGATGAACAGTCAATGTAAAGCAGATTTTATGATGTTGATAGTGACTATTTGTTGGGGTTCATCCTACTTATTTATGAAGATGGGGCTTCAGTCGATACAGGAGTTCAACCTGATAGCATTACGGTTTGGTATTGCGTTTCTTTTGTCAGGCTCCCTGTTTTATCGACGCTTAATGAAGACAGATTTAAAAACAATAAAGTGCGCTGTTATACTAGGTTCTATTTTATTTTCCGTCTTTTCCTTTATCATTGTTGGAGTAAAATCTACATCTGCTTCTAATGCTGGTTTTTTAGTAAGTTTGACCGTCATATTTGTACCCATACTGTCTGCTGTATTTTTAAAGAAAAAACCTGAAAAGAGAGTCGTATTCGCTGTTTGTTTAGCCGTTATAGGAATCGGATTGCTCACCTTAAATAATCAACTAAAGGTACGGATTGGCGATGTATTCTGCATTTTAGGAGCTGTATTCTACGCCATTCATATCGTTGTTACAGCAAAGCTGACTAAGCATGTAGACTCTATTATCCTTGGAATTTTACAACTCGGGGTTTGCGGGGGGCTTGGTCTCATAGTTTCTTTCATCGTGGAGGTACCAAAGTTCCCAAATAATTCCGAAGCATGGTTTTCGGTATTGGCGTTAAGCGTATTGTGCAGCGCAATAGGATTTATTGCTCAAACAGTAGCACAAAAATACACTACTCCCACACATACAGGCCTTATTTTTTCATTAGAACCTGTTTTTGCAGCCGCCTTTGCATTTATGTTTGCAGGTGAGCTCCTCCCGATAAAAGGGTATTTAGGTGCAGGCATTGTATTACTAGGTGTAATAAATGCTGAAGTAGATTTTAAAAAGTTGATTTTTGAGAAAAGGAAAAAAACGAGTTTTGAACAAATGTAAACTATACTTCACAAAATACTAAGAGGTGATTATTTGAAGCATGTGAGTTGTTTTTTATGCCATAATTTTTTTAAAATGAAGGCAAAAACCAGTATGAACAGAGTCTTTGAATAATATAAGAAAACCCGGCAGCTGCCGGGTTAGTTACGTTAACCGATCTACTCCTGCTATATAAGTAGGCATCCCATGATTTTTTACGATAGACCCCATATTCATAGCAAATGTTAACGCATTGTTCACGTGAAAGTATTCCCATTCTCTGTCTATTTTTTTGAGCGAAATTTTACGGGGCGGGAGAAGCGGAACGACGTCAAAAAGATTGACAAACCGATAGCTGCTGGCTACTTGAAGGTTGTAATAATTTTTAAAGGTCAAGTCTCCTACTTTTGGTCCTCCGAAATTGTACATGATGTAGTTGCAAAAAGAGGTGTTCACTCTTGCATCCAGCGCGTGCAAAACGGCAAGAGCTCCTCCCAAGCTATGACCGGTTATGAGCAGTGTCTTATCAGAAGGAATCTTTACTAATGCTTCCATAATGGTATCCCGACATGTTTCATAAATGGATAAAAATCCGCTGTGCACATTTCCGCTGTTAGAAGTGTAGGGATATTCCCGTTGCGTAATGAGGGAATCGGCAATCCAATCTGGATCTGATTGAGTTCCGCGAAAAGCGACAATCACAGCTTCCTCCGATTCTAAAATAAAGCCAAACCATTCCGTTTCCGTAATGGCCCTTGCTTGAAAGCTCTGAACCACTTGAAATCCATCCGGACATCTAAATACACCGTTATTGCTATATTGCTCATAGGTTTGTTCGCAGCACTCTGCCAGCAATAAGCCGATTTCTTTGTTGACGGCTAAGGAAGAAAACATGGGTGCAAAACCTCCTTGAAGAGTTTAGTTCCAGCTTCGTTCCTTAGTCGAGAAAAGAGTAGAAATACTGTATCAGAAACGATACATTATATGAGGCTATGATTGTATTCATTCAAGAATAAAAAGGGCTGTTAAAGTATCGTTCATTTTCTTGTTCAACCAATCAGGTGATAATGATAGGGGGAACGTTATGACTTTGCATCATTTTATTGCAGCGAATAAAGAACTGCCCTTGGGTAGCTTTGGAAGAAAAGTTGCAATAAAACCTATTGAAGAAATTGAAAGGTCAAATAAAAAAGAACAGCCCTCAAAGAGCTGTCCTTAATTTCATTCAAATAGTGGCACTGTAAGGGTTCTAACGCAACAGCTTTTGTTCATTAATCGTCCCCGTCAAGCAGTCTTCCCAAGCCGCCGAGAATGTTGCCTTCCTCGCCTCGGGTTCCGCCTGCAGCGCCGACGATGCGTTGTGCCATACGGCTTAATGTGAGAGATTGCAGCCAAACTGTTCCCGGACCTTCTAATGTGGCGAAGAATAAGCCTTCGCCGCCGAATAAGGCTGTTTTGACGTTTCCGACAAATTGAATGTCGTAGCGCACGTCTTTTGTCATTGCTACGAGACACCCTGTATCTACTTTTAAACGTTCGCCTGGCTGGAGCTCGCGTTTGTAAATTGTGCCGCCGGCATGCATGAAGGCCAAGCCGTTTCCTTCCATTTTTTGCATAATGAAGCCTTCACCGCCGAAGAAGCCGGTGCCGATTTTTTTATTGAACTCAATACCAACAGAGACGCCTTTTGCTGCACAAAGGAATGCATCCTTCTGGCAAATCACTTTTCCTTGATATTGTGCTAAATCAACAGGAATGATTTTTCCTGGGTAGGAAGCAGCGAATGAAACGTGCTTTTTCCCGTGTCCTTTATTTGTGAAGACCGTCATGAACAAACTTTCACCGGTTAATACTCGCTTCCCGGCACCCATAAGCTTACCGAACAATCCTTTTCCTTCTGAACCATCGCCAAAGACCGTTTCCATTTCGATTCCATCTTCCATCATCATCATTCCGCCTGCTTCGGCAATGACGCTTTCTTGCGGATCCAAGGCGATTTCTACAAATTGCATGTCATCTCCGTGCAATGTGTACTCAATTTCGTGAGCTCTCATTTCCTGCACCTCCATAAATTCTTTCACTGCAATGTTAAAATATGTATGCTTTTATTTTACAGGAAAAATAGAAGCATTAAAAATTAAGTTTTTCTTAATTTTGCAATAGTAAGGTATTTTTTTTTGTAATATGTATTGTTCATTTGACTTATATGTTTGTCACATGGTATAGTAAAAGTACTATTGAGCTGCTATATTATGAATTGGAAGTATAGAAGAAACAAAGCTTTATCATTTACGTGATTTGTGTTTTCGATTATGCGAGTGCTTGGAGCATGAGGATGTAAAACGTTCTTTTCACCTTCAAACATGATAGGTCGTTTCCTTTATTTCCTCGTAAGTATGTGGCAGAAGATAGTAGTATTTTTTGTTATTTTTAGGAGGTATATCGATGCAATTCGGTAAAGTAAAATGGTTTAACAGCGAAAAAGGTTATGGCTTCATCCAAACAGAAGGTGGAAACGACGTATTCGTACACTTCTCAGCTATCCAAGGCGACGGCTTCAAAACATTAGAAGAAGGTCAAGAAGTTGAATTCGAAATCGTAGAAGGCAACCGTGGACCTCAAGCTGCTAACGTAACTAAGAAGTAATAAATGAAAGCATTCCCGTTAACGGGAATGCTTTTTTAGTTTGTAGAATATGGTCCATCGCAGTGCGTTGCGCTGCGGTGGTTTTTAATATGAAGGCAACTCTTCTGAAGCATGTCGTTTTGGTGCAATGATCGGGAAAATGGTGCAATTGCGTGCCGTTTTGGTGCAATGATCGGGAAAACGGTGCAATTGCACACGAGTTTGGCTCAATTAATGAGAAACTGGTGCAATTCTATGCCAATTCAGCGTAATTATTTTGAGTTCCTCTCAATCGTATGCGGATTTGATACAAGTATTAACAAGTTTCGTACAAAGCGGACAAAACTTGGATGTGTCGGAACTAAAAAAGGACTGGGCACGGATGGTTTCCTGTGCCCAGTTGCTCTTAAATCGTACATCTAATAAGAAGGACTGGAATCGTCAGGATCCAATTCTCCGCGAAACGTCCGATCTTCATATTCATCCAGCATTTGTTCATATTCATCATGATCTTGCGTAGCATAGACCGTTCGATTTTGCCCGTACATATCTGTACCGATGAAGTTTTCAAAATCTTCCACATATCCTTTCGGCTCTTCCGCGTCTATGTACATGGTGTTATAGTCTTTTGAATCACGGCGTTCCAAGTCTGATGGCGTTTCTGATGTACCGTAGTTCGCCACATCTTGCCAAGAATCTTCTGCATCGTATCCAACAGCGCTTTCCATATCATACTTTCCAAACGGAGGAAAAATCAATTCTTCTTCAATCGGGCGCGCACCTAAATTTAATTTATTAGAGGCGTGTTCTATGCAAGTAGCGGCAGTCGGTATCGCTTCTAAGCGCTCCAACGGAATTTCCTTTCCGGAAACATCACAAATCCCATATGTCCCATTTTCGATTTTTTGCAGCGCTTGATTGACATCATCCAATTGCTTTTGCATCAATTCATGCAGCCCCAAATCTTTTTCGCGTTCATACAATTCAGTTCCCATATCACCCGGATGATTATCGTAAAGAGACAGCTCTCCAACGGATTCCCGTTCGGACGCCCGCTCATCTGTTTCCCGCATTTGTATGCTTGTTTCAAGCTCTTTTTTTTGTTTCAGAAGCATGCTTTTGAAATGTTGTATTTGCTGTGGAGAAAGCATTCAATTTCCTCCTTTTCTATATATGCTCTCATATGTAGTATGAACGACTTCATGCAAATTATAAGAAAAAGAAAAACACGGCCTGATGACCGTGTTTTACAGTAAGTATCCTAATAATAAACCGAGAGTGAACAAGAAGCCGAAAATTGTATTTGTTTTTGCCGTTGCCGCCATAGCAGGCATCATTTCGATAGGCTGGGTCTTACCGATGAATCCTTTTACTGCTCCAACCGCTTTCGGAATGCTCAAGAATACGATTAACACCCAAGGAGAAGCGATTCCGGCGATGATAAGAGCAACCGCCCAAAGATAAGATACGGCAAACATGGATGCCAGTATGATAATCGCATTTTTACGCCCGACAAGGATCGCCAATGTTCTACGTCCGTTTTCTTTATCTCCGTCCAAATCGCGAATGTTATTTGCCAGCAAAATAGCTCCAATTAAAATGGACGTCGGAATGGAAAGAAGGATGATATCGGAAGTGACCGTCCCGGTTTGAATGAAGAAGGAAATTCCGATAATAATCACGCCCATAAACAATCCGGCAGTCAATTCGCCAAATGGAGTATATGCAATCGGAATAGGACCGCCTGTGTACAAATACGCAACCGCCATGCAGAGCAGCCCGATTGCCGCCAGCCACCAGCTGGAGTTCAGGCAAATGTACACTCCCAATAAAATTGCGATGCCGAAGAAGCTGTAAGCTAAATATAACACTGTTTTTGGCTTTACGCCTTCACGAACGATGGCGCCGCCGATGCCGACCGAACCTTCGTGGTCCAACCCTCTTTTATAGTCGAAGTATTCATTAAACATATTTGTTGCCGCTTGTATGAGAAGACACGCAAGTAGCATGATAAGAAAAAGGGCTGTATGAACTGATCCTACATTTTCTAGTGTATGAGCAGTACCGATAAAAACCGGTACGAATGCAGCAGTTAATGTATGCGGGCGTGTTAAATTCCACCAAACGCGCCAGCCTGTTTTTTTCGGACCCGGTTCCATAAAAGAAGAATTCGTTTGTACATTCGCTTGCATAGGAACCCTCCTTTTTCGTTCATATAAGTAAGTACAAACTAAGTTTAGGAAAAGCAAGAAGCAGTGTCAATGTTTATTTTTACTAACGCGCCTCTAACATTGACATGGCTTCGATTACGGGTGTATCTTAAAATCAAGGGATATTTCGACTAATTTTGCACTAGAATGGGGGAGAAAAGATTGGTCATTACACAGCAGCAGGGCCTGCATGTATTGCTCCTCAATGCGCTACAAAAAGCTAAGGAAACCAATCAAGCCGTATTGGTAAGTGCTGTAAAAAAAGCAGACTGGGTTGATCCGCTTCTTTTTTATGCTGCCGGAGCCAGAATAGGCATGACGGAACGTTTTTACTGGTCAGATCCGGAACAGCGTGTCGCTTTAGCGGGAATCGGGTCTGCTTATACTATAACAAATAATAAGCAGAATCGCTTTGAAGAAGCTCAAAAAGAGTGGGAGCAGCTGTTGGAAACTTGCGTGGTCGGCAGCAACCCATATAGCTTTGGAACGGGCCCGCTTGCGTTTGGGGGATTTTCGTTCGACCCGCTCAAGAAAAAGAAGTCTCTTTGGAAAGCGTTTGCGGATGCGCTTTTGTTGCTTCCTTCATTTATGATGACGATAAAAGAAGACGGTGCTTGGTTAACGGTCAATCGTTTGGTTCACCCTGAAGATTCCATTTCCGATCTTCATGTGAAATTGGACGAGCAAGAACGTGAACTGCTGGCATTAAGCAGAAAGCCTCTGCAAGAAGGGAATCTTTCTATTATCCATCAGCATGAAGTAGAGCCGCTGCAATGGATGAATACAGTGAAACAAGCAACGCAGGAAATGGAGCAAGGGTTGTATCAAAAAGTTGTATTGGCTCGAGAGCTGCAGCTGACGCTTTTAGAGGATGCGGATTCTGCGAACATCCTTCAAGCGCTGCGTATCGGTCAGCCGGATTGTTACATCTTCTCATTTGAATATAACAAATCCTGTTTTATTGGAGCGACACCTGAGCGTTTCATTCGAAAAGAAGACGATGTTTTTACTTCTATGTGTTTGGCAGGGACAATCGGACGCGGTCGCACACCGGAAGAAGATCGTGCGAATGGTCAAGCGTTATTGGAAGACGAGAAAAATTTAAAAGAGCACGGGTACGTTGTGGATATGATTCGCAAAGCGATGGAAGAAGTATGTGACGAGGTTTCCATTCCAGGCGAACCGGGATTAAAAGAAACAAAAAATGTTTTCCATCTTTATACACCGGTGCAAGGAAAGGCAAAAGAAGGAGTAAGTTTGCTTTCTGCAGCAGAGCGCATGCATCCGACTCCTGCTCTCGGCGGAACTCCGACTGACATTGCGATGGAACGAATCCGAGAATTGGAGCAATTGGACCGAGGCTGGTATGCAGCTCCAATTGGTTGGGTAGATTATCGAGGAAACGGGGAGTTTGCGGTTGGGATACGTTCTGGATTATTGACAGGAAACCGGGTATCATTGTTTGCCGGATGCGGGATTGTAAAGGATTCTAAGCCGGAAGCGGAATATGAAGAAACGAGAATAAAGTTTAAGCCTATGCTTACTGCATTTGGGGGATTTAAATGAATTATACAAAAGCTTTAACTTATTATTTGGGAGCGTTTGTAGATGAGCTGCAGCGTTTGAATGTAAGAGATGTAGTTATCAGCCCGGGCTCGCGCTCTACGCCTTTAGCCATTTTGTTGGCAGAGCATGAACAGATCCAAACGTATTTACATGTAGATGAACGCTCTGCGGCGTTTTTCGCCTTAGGAATGGCAAAAGCAAAGCAGCGTCCCGTAGCTGTTTTATGTACGTCGGGAACAGCTGCAGCGAACTATATGCCTGCAGTCAGCGAAGCTGCTCATTCGAGAGTGCCGCTTCTTATTTTAACCGCTGATCGTCCGCATGAACTGCGTGATGTGGGAGCGCCGCAAGCGATGAATCAGCTTCATCTGTTCGGCTCCTTCGTGAAAAGTTTTATCGAAATGGCGCTGCCGGAAGCATCGGAACGGATGTATCAATATGTGCGCACAACAGCAGCAAGAGCGGTTTCTGCCTTGCTTGCTCCTCCGATGGGGCCTGTTCATCTGAACTTCCCGCTTCGTGAGCCGTTAGTTCCGAATTTGGAGCTTCCGAACCTTTGGGAAGCCGGACGATTGAATCGGATGCAGCACGTGTCCCTTACGGTTGGAAAAGGAGCTCCGGATCAGCAGTATACAGCGGAATTGGTAGGACGTCTTGCCAGTAAGGAAAAAGGAATTATTGTGTGCGGGGACCATGACGATAGCCATTTTGCAGGTGCTGTCACAAAGCTGGCTGTCAAGCTGGGTTACCCGATTTTAGCGGATCCGTTATCTCAGCTTCGCAGCGGAGGGCATGTAAAAGAGTATGTTGTAGATTGCTATGATACGTTTTTAAGAAATGAAACAATCCGTCAAGACTGGAAGCCGGACGTCATTTTACGATTTGGAGCCATGCCGGTGTCCAAAGCATTAACGCAATATATCGCCATGCAAAAGGATGCTGATATCATTGTTGTAGATGAAGCGGCAGATTGGCGTGACCCGACTTTGATGTCTTCGGAAATGGTGTACGCAAATGAAGCGCTATTTTGTGAAGAGATTTGTGCCGCTGTGGCCCAACGAGAAGAAACAAGCTGGCTTCGCAGCTGGATGCATGTAAACAATCTCACAAAACAACGTCTGCAAACAATTGATACTTATGAAGATGTATTTGAAGGAAGAGTCATTACGGAGCTTACAGCTCTGTTGCCGCATTCCTCTACTTTATTTGTCGGCAACAGTATGCCGATTCGTGATACGGACACATTCTTCTTTACGAATGACAAGCAAATAAAAGTGATGGCCAATCGAGGCGTAAACGGCATTGACGGCATTGTGTCAAGCGCATTGGGGGCGAGTGTTGCTTCATCGCCGTTAGTGCTTGTTCTTGGAGACTTGTCCTTTTATCATGATTTGAACGGACTGCTTGCTGCGAAGCTTCATAAGCTGAATGCCACCATTGTTGTGCTGAACAATGACGGCGGCGGCATTTTCTCCTTCCTGCCGCAATACGCTGAGAAGAAGCATTTTGAAGCATTGTTCGGAACACCGCTCGGTCTTGACTATGAGCTTGTTGTGAAAATGTATGACGGAAGGTTTACAAGAGTTCGAGACTGGGATGAGTTCCGTGATGAAGTGAAGCAAAGCATCCAAACGGACGGCCTGCACGTCATTGAAGTGCGCACGGATCGCGAGAGAAACCTTGAAATGCATCGCTCGTTATGGAACAGCATTTCGACAGAGCTGACGAGCTTGTTGAAGGATGAAAACGCGAAATGAGACAAATGATAAATGGTATCTTGTATGAATATGAAGTGATCGGAAGTGGAGAGCCGCTTCTGTTGCTTCACGGTTTTACGGGTGACCGGACAACGTGGCAGCCGTTCCTGGCTTCCTGGGAAAAGTACAAAGTGATTGCCATCGATATTATCGGTCATGGAGGAACAGAAAGCCCAAGTGAAGTTGCCTGCTATGAAATTGAAAAAGCGGCAGCTGACATAGTGGGTTTGTTGGATGCATTGCATATTCAAAAAACGCATCTTCTCGGATATTCCATGGGCGGACGACTGGCGTTAACAATAGCTTGTTTATATCCGGAGCGAGTGAAGTCGCTTATACTAGAAAGCTGTACGCCGGGACTGGAGACAGACGAAGAAAAAGCTGCCCGTATTCGTCAAGATGAAGCATTAGCGGCAAAAATTGAAGCAGAAGGAGTTGCTTCGTTTATTAAGTATTGGGAAAACATCCCGCTCTTTGCCACGCAAAAACGTTTGCCGGAACAAAAGCAGGCAGAGATTCGAAAGCAGCGTCTGCAAAACAATCCAACCGGCTTGGCGAACAGTCTTCGCGGCATGGGAACAGGAAAGCAACCATCCTGGTGGCGGAGCTTGCCTGACCTGACTATGCCGGTCTTATTGCTGTGCGGGGAATATGATGAAAAATTTTGCCGTATCCTAAAACGCATGAAGGATGTATTGCCAAATGCGCAGTTGTTCCAATTTTCTGAAGCCGGGCATGCAATTCATGTGGAACAACCGGAAAAGTTTGATACAATAGTAGTGGAGTTTTTACAACAAATAGATGAAGGAGGTATAAACGATGGCTATTGAATGGAAAGTAGAAAGACAATATGAAGATATTATTTATTCTACATACAATGGCATTGCAAAAATTTCAATCAATCGTCCGGAAGTACATAACGCATTCCGTCCAAAAACGGTAATGGAGCTTATTGATGCATTTGCGTATGCGCGTGACGATGCGAACATCGGCGTAATTATTTTAACAGGTGAAGGCGGACGTGCATTCTGCTCCGGCGGCGACCAAAAGGTGCGCGGCCATGGCGGCTATGTCGGCGAAGACGAAATCCCTCGCTTGAACGTATTGGACTTACAGCGTTTAATCCGCATCATTCCGAAGCCGGTTATCGCGGCAGTAGCAGGTTACGCAATCGGAGGCGGTCATGTATTACATGTCGTGTGTGATTTAACAATTGCGGCAGACAATGCAATTTTCGGACAAACAGGACCAAAAGTAGGAAGCTTTGACGCAGGTTATGGCTCCGGCTATTTAGCTCGCATCGTCGGTCATAAAAAAGCGCGTGAAATTTGGTACCTATGCCGTCAATACAATGCACAAGAAGCATTGGAGATGGGATTGGTAAACAAAGTTGTGCCTCTTGAGCAATTAGAAGAAGAAGCTGTGAAATGGGCGGAAGAAATTTTAGAAAAGAGCCCGACAGCAATCCGCTTCTTAAAGGCAGCGTTCAACGCAGACACAGACGGTCTTGCAGGCTTGCAGCAATTTGCCGGAGACGCAACATTATTGTATTATACAACGGACGAAGCAAAAGAAGGACGCGATGCCTTTAAAGAAAAGCGCAAACCGGACTTCGGTCGATTCCCACGCTTCCCGTGATGAAGGCAAAAGACTTGGTGAAGGATCATCAAGTCTTTTTATATGGACGATTTTGAAGTGAATGAGTTTATATAGATGAAGTTGATAATGAATTCGCCCTTCTTATCATTTTGGGAATTTTACATAGGGGAAAGAGCATGAAACGAAGAATACGAATGAGTGACATAGAGGCATGGGAGATTGAATTATCTGTTCCGTGTTATTTATTATTATTGGATATGCGAAGACCAAGTACATTGGAGGACTATCCGTACCTGAAAGGAATAGAAGATCCTGACGAGTTTGGACGGGATAATTACATAAAGGTATTCGTGATTGCTTCTGCCAAGCTTCCTGATGAAGATGGGCAGAAGGTTGAAATACTGGTAGATGACCTGATTGACCATGTGGCACAAATATATTGCGATTGGAATGCAGAAGAAATTGTCTGCCGGAAAGAAGAAATGGAACAAACTATGCACAGGCTCATAGAGCGGTACAAAGGGATTAAGCTATATCCTGATACAATTTGTAAGTATTTGAACATGGAGTAGAGAAAGAAGGGGATGGAATGCAGCAAACAATGCCGAATTGGCTCATGCACCGCGCCTTTTTGACACCGGACCGGATTGCCATTGAAACGGACGAGGAAACATATACATTCGGGCAGCTGCATGAAAGCGTGCTCCGCCTGAGCAGGCAAATGCGGCGGGCTGATGTAAAAAAAGGGGATACTGTAGCTGTCATGATGAGAAACAGCTTTGATATGGTGAAGGTCATTCATGCCTTGTCATATATAGGAGCAACAGCGCTTCTTTTAAATATCCGTCTTTCGCGTGAAGAACTTCTTTGGCAAATGGAGGACGCGGAAGCTTCTTTTCTTATTACACAAGAAGAGCTGATTTCTCATCTGGGACGGACGGGTGTCCCGACGATGACCATCGAGAAAATGGAGGAGCTGCCGGAGCGGGATGGCGAAATACAAGAGGAATTTTTGTTGGATGAAATGATGACCATCATTTATACGTCCGGTACAACAGGAAAACCGAAAGGGGTCATGCTGACATACGGCAATCATTGGTGGAGCGCCGCAGGATCAGCATTGAATCTCGGACTTCACGAAGATGATTGCTGGTTGGCGGTCTTGCCGTTTTTCCATGTCGGCGGATTATCTATTTTAATGAAAAACGTGATGTACGGCATGAGAGTGATTGTACAAGAAAGCTTTCATCCATCCCGTATGAATGAAGCTATCCAAAAAAGAGGAGTGACAATGGTATCCGTTGTTGCGAAAATGCTGATGGATATGCTGGGGGAACTAGGAGAAGGCAATTATCCGAAGTCATTGCGATGTGTGCTGCTAGGAGGCGGTCCTGCCCCCATGCCGCTGCTGGAAGCCTGCGTAGCAAAAGGAATTCCGGTGTATCAAACGTATGGCATGACGGAAACCTCTTCGCAAATTTGTACGCTGTCTGCTGATTACATGTTAACGAAGGTCGGTTCCGCGGGAAAACCGCTGTTTCCGTGTCAGTTACGGATTGCCAATGCAGATGAAACCGGAGCGGGAGAAATCGTGGTGAAGGGGCCAAACGTCACAAAAGGATATTGGAAACGAGAAGATGCAACCCGGGAAAGCATTGTAGACGGCTGGCTGCATACTGGGGATATTGGCTATTTGGATGCGGACGGATTTTTATATGTACTCGACCGGCGCAGCGATTTAATCATTTCCGGCGGAGAAAATATTTATCCGGCGCAAATTGAAGAAGTGTTATTGTCTCATCCGTCTATCGCAGAAGCAGGCGTCATCGGAAAAGAGGATAAGAAGTGGGGCCAGGTGCCGATTGCTTTTGTTGTGAAAAAGAATGATGTAACGGAAGAACAGATTATTGCATTTTGCCGCGAAAAACTGGCGCGTTATAAAGTGCCGAAAGCTGTTTATTTTGTAGAAGAACTACCGCGGAATGCCTCAAAAAAACTGTTGCGCCGCGAATTGCGCAAGCTGTTGTGAGGGGAAAAGATGAATATTAAAAAAGTGACCTTGCATCTTACAAATATGAAGCTTGTAACCCCGTTTGGAACAAGCTACGGAACGTATTATGATCGCGAAAGCATTCTTGTGGAAATGGAAGACGAAGAGGGACGTATCGGCTGGGGAGAGGTGGTTGCCTTTTCGCAGCCGTGGTATACAGAAGAAACGATTCAAACGTCTTTGCATGTGCTGCAGGATTTTTTAATCCCAATTGTATTGCAAAGTGAAATTGGGCATCCAACAGAACTGCCATCTTTATTTTCCGGTATCAAGCGAAACAACATGGCAAAGGCAGGATTAGAAGGAGCCGTATGGGATTTATATGCACAGCGCACCAATCAGTCGTTGGCAGCCGCACTCGGAGGCACGCAACATGAAATTGAAGTGGGCGTAGTAGTCGGGCTGGATACGCTGCCGAACATGCTGAAAAAGATGGAACAATACGCAGAAGAAGGCTATCAGCGCTTTAAAGTAAAAATTAAGCCGGAAAACGACTATGAGCTGTTAAAGGGCATTCGGCAAGCATTCCCCAACTTGCCGTTAATGGCGGACGCCAATTCTGCATATACATTAGAACACTTGGAGCAGCTCAAACGTTTAGACGAATTTGGATTGATGATGATTGAACAGCCGCTTGCCGACAATGATTTTTTAGACCATGCAGTTTTGCAACAAGAGATGGAAACCCCTATTTGCCTGGATGAAAGCATTTATTCCTTAGAGGATGTTCGGGTTGCTGTTACATTAGGAAGCTGCAAAATCATCAATATTAAACCAGGCAGAGTTGGGGGATTAACAGAAGCTGTTCGCATCCATGATTATTGCCAAGAACACGGCATTCCGGTTTGGTGCGGCGGCATGCTCGAAACGGGTATTTCCCGCTTGCAAAATGCAGCGCTTGCTTCTTTGCCGAACTTTACGATTCCGGGAGATATTTCAGCTTCTTCCCGTCATTGGGAGGAGGATATCATCAGCCCGCCGGTAACCTTGAAAAATGGGAAGGTTGTCGTACCAAAGGGGATTGGATTAGGGCATGAGGTGAACCGAAAACGCCTTGTTGAGGTCGCTGTGCGGACTTTGGAATTCAGATAAAGGGAGAAAAACGCTTGGATTTTGGGGTATCCAAGCGTTTTTTTATAGGAATGCTAGCACTCTAGTATAGTGGTTTATTATCCAGCCGCAGCATTGATAATATAATATTCTGTATGTAAAAAGGCTCTACTAAAGGAGAATATTGATTTTTCATAATTTATGTCCCTTATTCGAATAAACCAGCTAATATTATGTAAAATTTCGATAACATAAAGGTGTTATGGGAATATATGTTAAAGTAAATATAGGAAATACAGCAAGAACGTAATATCTTTCAGCAACCTTATTATAGATAAGAAATGTCTATTTTATAAACGGGAGGTGCTGTATATGAATAAATGGTTAGTTGCATCATTACTTTTTATTCTACTTACTCTTATGGGCTGTTCAAACAATAGGATGGCAGGGGAAAAGCCGCCAAAAGTCTTGATCGAGATAGGGAATGAAACGTATGAAACGACGCTGGGGAGTTATTGTTGGAGAAATACCTGTGTTGATACGGCTGGACCAGTTGAACTTTTAGAAGGCAAAACACCTATGAAAGTAAAACCTGGTGAAGATGTAACATTCGTGATGGATTATGAACCAAAACCAAATGAATTCCATATTGTACAGATGATTGAGAATGGGGAAACTGAAGTAGTAGTGAAAGATAATCATTTTGTCGCACCTACAGAAAAAGGGATTTATTATTATTCTTACGGAGTATGGTGGATGGATGAAAAGGAAGCGAACTTATCTCATGGTGATGCCTTCTATGCCTTCGCTCTGGAAGTAAATTAGAATATAGAACGAGCAGTTTTTATTGCACTAAAGGGTGGCGTTAGTTCCATAAGACATACAAAAAGACCGGCTTATATCGGTCTTTTTATATTGGCATCAAAATCAACACTAAAGTTGAACATAGCCTGTAAAAATGGGATGATTAAAGGAAAATAATACAGATATAACGAAAATGTACTAACTAGGAGGTGTTGCAATGCTTGAACAGTTACAGTCCAGAGTATATGAATATGAAAAAGCATTGAAACGATTGGATCAAGCCATTCATTTACCATTAGAGGAATCCATTGTTGTTGACGGAATTATTCAGCGTTTTGTATTCACATATGAATTAGCAAGGAAACTGATGAAGGATTTTTTGGAGTATGAGGGAATTACAAATATCCATACGCCGCGTATTATCTTTAAAGAAGCGTGTACAGCCCTGCAGCTGGATAATGTGCATGATTGGCTCAGCATGATTATCGATCGCAACATGGCTCCTCATGCGTACGAGGAAGAGATTGCGATGCCGATTTGTGAGCGGATTAAGCTGGAGTACATTCAAGCGTTAAATCAGTTGTTGATTGTAATGAAACAACGCATAGAAGCATAAAAAACCGCAGCCTCGGAAGGAGCTGCGGTTTTTATTTAAGGATAAGATAGTGATGTTTGACGCAATTGGCCGTTGTTCTAGTGCAATTATTGTAGATTTGGCACAATTCTTATCATTTTCATGCAATTCATGTGAAGATTGACTGAAAAAAGCTGAGTACAGTTTTTTATCTTAGCCAGCGATGAATGTCATCAACGTTTTTTGTACATCGAAAATGTTTGTGTCCTTCTTGAACTCTTTTGAAATCGGCATTTGCGAGCCGGACACCCAAATTTTCAATTCAGCATCCAAATCGAATGTTCCGGCTGTTTCAACGCTGAAATGCGTAATATTTTTGTATGGGATGGAGTGGTACTCTACTTTTTTTCCCGTCATTCCTTGCTTATCCACTAAAATCAGTCGTTTATCTGTAAACACGAACATATCACGAATAAGCTTGAATGCTTGCTGCACTTGCTCGTTGGGGATTAAAATCATATCTAATTCTTTTTGTACCGTTTTTACATCTACTTGGGAAGCATTTCCCATTAATCCATCAAATAGTCCCATTATAACGCTCCTTCTTTCTTTTCTTGAAACCAAGCTTTCAAGAGCTCTTGTTCCCGTTCTCGTGATATCCCCGCTTTTCGTTCTGCATCCTGTCGCGCTTTCTCCCATTGATACACATCATAAATAGTATCTGCAAGAGGACGGAAGGAGAGTCCGGCTTCAATGGCTTTATCCGGACAGATATAAAACGATCCTTTCCACGCTTCTGTTTGACCTTCTAATGGGAAATTTTCAGGAATCCACAGCGGCATTTCTGTCCATGGCTGCACATTTTGGTCCAATATAAATTTTTCATCAGCCCATACAAACTCTGCATCACTGTTTGTGACGGCTTTACAGGTGTTCAATAGCTCTTCTATAGTCAATTCATAATCCGGGCCTGTCACACTGAATGTCCCGCCTTTTCTGTTTTCCGCCATATTGAACACCCATGTTGCGATATCTTTTACGTCAATCAATTGAACAGGGCGATCCGGGCGTCCTGGCACCAACACTTTTCCGCCTTGTGCTGCACGTTGCACCCAGTATGGGAGCCGATCCGTATAATCAAACGGTCCGACAAGCTGCCCCGCTCTTACATGCAAAACACGCCCTGGCCAATGCTTTTCTGCTTCCCTTTCACATAATACTTTTAAGGCGCCGTAATATTCGTAAGGAGAAATTGTCCCCTCCTCGACGTCTTTCAACTTTTCTGCTGGCATGGATTGTAGAGGATAGTCTTCTGTAATATGCAACGGAATCCAATCATTATAAACAGAGATGCTTGAGATGTATGTATAATGTTCGATATTATTTCCGAGTGCAGCCGCGATTTTTTTAATCTGATGAGGAGCAAATCCGCACGTATCCATCACGACATCCCATTTTCGGCCTTGCAACTGTGACAAATCACCATTTCGATCGCCAATCAACTGTTCGACCTCCGGAAATACTTCTTTATTGGTGCCGCGATTAAACAAAGTTATCTCATGTCCTCGTTTCAATGCTTCTTCTGTCAATGCTTTTCCTAAAAAACGAGTGCCGCCTAAAATTAAGATTTTCATGATATCACTCCATTCAATAGCTTACAAAAAATACCTTTCGCTTTATATAACGATTTTTCCTTGTAAAAAGTTATGGGTTGTACGAAAAAAATATAATTAGGACATATGTCCTTTTGCAGATGGAGAAAATGGGTTTTAATTGAGTAGAAGCGAGGGGTTAGGATGAAAAAAGTACATGATAGAGCTGTTTTGGCAGGAATCTTTATCAGCTTGCAAAGTGTGTTTAATACAAAAGTAAGCGCGAAAATCGGATTATGGGAGACGAATACAATCGTGCACGGACTTGGATTTGCGGTATCATTGGCACTTCTTCTCATATTTCGGGACAGTGGTCTTCAGAAAATAAACGAAGTCAATAAAGTATATCTGCTAGGAGGAGCGTTTGGCGTCCTCATCATTTACAGCATCATGAAAAGCTTTTCGCTGCTTGGTGCTGCCTATTCCGTGTCCATCTTGCTCATCTCTCAATTAATGATCGCTTTAGCTATCGACAGCTTTGGATTGTTTGGAGTGGAGAAAATCCCGTTTACGGGCAATAAAGCAATAGGGATAGGAGTCATGGTTATAGGGATCTTGATATTTAAATTGCGATAAAAACAAGCCGGCTGGATGGAGAAAAAATGATGGAAGCATTTCATTACTGTTCGCAAAACATTGAAACCATGAACGGCTATATAAAGGAATTGGTTTTATTGGAAGTTTCACCGGGCAGCGCTCCTGTTGTTTTTTCAAAGCAGCTTAAAATATGATTCTATATCTTCTAATATTTGGTATTATTATGAATAAAGAAAAATATAACAATTGTTAGAGGTGCTGTATGTTAAAAAATACAAGATTACAATTTTGTTTTGGTTTATAGATTGGAGCGCGTTATAAGATAGAGATATGGGGATATAGAATCATCTTTGGCATAACGGCAGTTATTTGTCTCTCGTTTCTCATTGTGCAAATATTTTATGGATTTCGTCAAGAAAAACCAAGTAAGTTTCTTTAAACAGGAAAAGAAGGAGCAGCAATTATGATCAAATATGTTATTTTTGATTTTGACGGCACTTTGGCAGATTCCAAAGATGTGTTCTTATCCGTTTGGAATCAGCTTGCTGATAAGTATAAATATAAAAAGATAAGATATGAGGATCTTGAATCTATAAGAAAATTATCTATAAAAGAAAGGTGCAAGCTGCTTGATTTTTCTTTATATAAAATTCCATTTATGGCGCCGGACTTGTATAAACTGTACCAATCCTCCATTCAAAACGTTATGTTGTTTGATGGAATAAAAGAATTGCTAGATGGATTGCAAGGAAGGGGATACCGGATAGCCATCATCTCCTCAAACTCCGAAAGTAACATCAGGGAGTTTCTGCAAAAAAATCAAATCAATTATATTGATGAAATTCTTTGTTCGAGCAAAATTTTTGGTAAGGATAAAATCATCAAGAAATTTCTCAATACGCATAAACTAAACAAAGCGGAAGCCATCTATGTGGGAGATGAAGTGAGGGACATTGAGGCTTGCCAAAAAATCGGCATTCCCATCATTTGGGTCGGATGGGGATATGATGCAATGGAGTTGGTAAAGAAGAAAAATCCAGATTACATGGTTCATGCGCCGAAGGATATTCTAGACATTATGCCGGCTTATTAATTAAGAACGTATAAACATCCCAGCCCAGTTAGTGATACTGAGATGTTTATGTGGAGACAGCTATTCTTTAGAGCGAGTTGAAAACGGTGCAATTCGGCGCCAAATTGGTGCAATTATTGGGAAAACGGTGCAATTCGGTGCCAGATTAGTGCAATTACTGGGAAAATGGTGCAATTCGGTGCCAGATTGGTACAATTACTGGGAAAACGGTGCAATTCGGTGTCGAATTGACGCAATTATTATCCGCTCCATACAATGTGTGCAAAACTTTTAGGTGATGAAATCAAAAAACTGAGCACAGGTGGTTTTCCTGTGCTCAGTTTTTCTTATTAATGATATCCCTTTGCATTATCCTTCGTAATTTTTTGTTTAAAGATTGTGTAGCTCCAGAGCTGGTAGCCGATTATGATAGGAACCGTGATAGCGGCGACGATAAACATGATTTTTAAGTTCAATTCGCTTCCGCGCGCTTCAAAAAGAGTCACGCTGAACTCATCGTTGATGCGGGAAGGAAGCATATTCGGAAACATGCCGACAAAGCCGGTTGCCATAAAGGCAGCGATGGACAAACTGATTGTTGTGAATGCCAGTCCGATTCGTTTTCTAAGTACAAACAGAATTGTCAGTAATGCTGCCAGCATCGCCACAGCAGGAATGATATATAAAATCGGTTTTTCCACATAGTTCATAAAAATCGGCGTTTCCTTATTTGTTGCCACAAAATACATTGCAAGAGTAATCGCAGTTGTCATGGAAGCAGGCAGAGCGGCTTTATAGGCGCGTTCTGCTACAACGCCTTCCGTTTTAATCATAATCCAAAGAGCGCCGGCTGTAACGAAAAATGCGACGAATAATAAGCCGCCCATCAAGCCGTAACGATGCAATAAATCAAACAGCGTGCCTCGATAGCCGTTTTCATCTACTAATAAGCCATAATACAGGTTAGTAAAGGCTACACCGAATAAAAAGGCAATCAGAAAGCTGCTGATGGTGAAGGCCCATTTACATGCGCTCACCCATTTCGGATGATCATCCTTATGCATAAATTCCAGTCCCGCTGCTCGGAAGAATAGGGCGAACAAAATCAACATAAGCGGTGTGTACAGCCAGCTGAACATATTCGCGTAGGTTAATGGAAAGGCAGCGAAGGTCGCGCCTCCCGCTAAAATAAGCCATACTTCATTTCCGTTCCAGAACGGTCCGACGACTTCTTGCAATTGATTGCGTTCCGCCCTGTTTTTTGCCAAGAACGGAAACAGCATTCCCGTTCCCAGCGTCCAAGCATCCAATACAAAGTACACTGTCCAAATTAATCCCCATAATCCGAACCAAATGATTGCCAGCATATCATGAGACATGTTGCACTCCTCCTTCCGTTACCTCCATCGCAGCCGGTCCTTTTTTCGCATATTTGACGATTAAGTATACATCTGCTATCAACAGTAACGTATAGAAGATGACAAGTCCGCTTAAAGAGAAGATGATTTGCGACATGGAAATTGGAGAAACCGCCTCAGCCGTTCTCATTAAACCGTATACCGTCCAAGGCTGACGGCCGGCTTCCGCTACCATCCAGCCTAAGTTGATTGCCAAGTATGGCAGCAGTACAGACCAAATCAATAGCTTTAAGTAACGCGGGGATTGTTCCAGTTTATTTTTGCGGAACAGATAGAAACCATACCAGGTCACAAATAAGAAAAAGATTCCCAATGCCACCATGGCACGGAAGCTGTAGTATACAAGATTTACGTTAGGACGATCTTTTTTCGGAATGTCCTTTAAGCCGATTACTTTTCCGTCAAACGAGTTTGTATAGAAGAAGCTTCCCAGTTTCGGAATATTTAAGAGTTCAATGTTTTTCTCATTTTTTACATCCGGAATTTGGATGATGGAAAAATGATGTCCTTTCGTTGTTTCCCATACTGCTTCCATTGCAGCACCTTTTGCCGGCTGCGTTTTTGCAGCATTTACACCGGATTGATGACCGATAAACGGAGTAGCAGTAGAAGCAAACACTGCCATAATTAAAGCATATTTAAAGGATTTTTTGAAAAATTCCACTTCATTTTTGCGTAAAATATGATACGCGCTGATTGCCAAGATAAAGAACGAACCGCAAATATAGCAGCTCACTACCGTATGGAAAAACGTATACCACGCATATGGGTTCGTTACGATAGCTCCAAAGTCTACCAGCTCTGCACGTCCGTTACGCACTACATACCCGACCGGATTTTGCATAAAGCCGTTTGCGGTAATAATCCAAAGCGCTGAAAGGTTTGTTCCGATAGCAACCATCCAAATGCAAAAAGCACGCATTTTTGGAGAAAGCTTATCTCTGCTGAACAACCAAATTCCAAAAAACGTAGATTCTAAGAAGAAAGCTGCAAGAGCTTCAATTGCCAGTGGAGACCCGAAGATATCTCCCATATATTTTGAGTACTCGGACCAGTTCGTTCCGAATTGGAACTCCATCGTAATCCCCGTAATGACACCAAGCACCATGTTAATCCCGAACAATTTTCCCCAGAAATCGGCCATGCGGCGATATGTAGGATTTAACGTTCTGGCATATTGTGTTTCCATGATTGCTAATAGAATAACAACACCTATTGTCATAGGCACGAACAAGAAATGATAAAAAACAGTTACTGCGAACTGAATTCGGCTCAGTAGCAATACATCCATTAGTGTACCCCCTTTTTACTTCTCTGCAAAAATAGTATTAATAATTTCTATATATAGTTTATAGTGAAAAAGTGAGCAAAGTATGAGGGAGTTGTGACAAACCTGTTGTGAAAAATTGTACAATTTATGTACATTGTTTGAATAATACTGCGATTTTACTTATTTTAAAATAGAGGTGATTTTTATTGATTATTTTTATAAAAAGGAGAAAAATGAAAGAAGATGAACTTTTGATAAGGGGGATTGTTGAATGAGGATTTTAGATAAAATTTTATCTTTCAACGAACAATTTGTAGAAAATAAAGAATATGAAAGATTCCAAACGGATAAGTTTCCGGATAAGCGCCTTGTTATCCTCTCTTGTATGGACACTCGTTTGGTGGAATTGCTGCCAAAAGCGATGGATTTGGGCAATGGTGATGCGAAAATTATTAAAACTGCCGGCGCGCTCGTATCGCATCCGTTTGGAAGCATCATGAGAAGTATTCTTGTTGCGGTTTATGAGCTTGGCGCGGACGAGGTGTGCGTAATCGGTCACTATGATTGCGGTATGGCAAGCATAAAGGCAGAAAACACATTAAAGAAAATGAAGGAGCGCGGTGTAAGCCAGGAAAAACTGGAGACATTGCATTATTCCGGGGTAGATTTCGAACGATTTTTGCACGGCTTTGATTGTGTAGAAGACAGCGTGAAGCACAGCGTGGAAACGATTCGCAACCATCCGCTAATGCCGAAAGATGTGCCCGTGCATGGATTGGTAATCGACCCGAAAACAGGAAAATTAGACCTCATAGTCAACGGATACGAAGCCTAATTTTCCTTCTTTTCGGGAACCGGATCGAAGCCGCCGGGATGAAACGGATGACATTTGGCGATGCGCTTTACGGTTAACCAACCGCCTTTCAAGGCGCCGTGCCGCCGTATCGCTTCCATTCCGTAGCTTGAGCATGTAGGGTAAAACCGGCATGATGGAGGCTTCAACGGTGAGATGAACTTTTGATAAACATGGATGATTCCCATCAGAATATACTTCATAAATTTCGCACAGGAGACTCCCGCCCCAAGGAATGTGAAGGTGCATGGCACCAATGAGTGGGTGGGGGAGGAGTGTGCGTTTTGCATTAGCAAAACATTTCTCCTGGACTCCTCCTTTTCGATATAATGAATATAGGAGAAAACGGTTGAATATTGAAGGTACTCCTATTTGTTATTTGAAAACAAGATATGAGGTTGCTGCAAAAAATCATTTGTAGCGTAAAATCTCGTGCGTATTCGTCTGCCTAGTGCGTGTGGAAGTTTAGTACTGCTACTAGGCGAAACCGTCCCGTAACGGTTGCTCGTTGGGTATATCCCGTCGAGCAGGGTGGTTGTCAACCTGCCCTAATGCAGAGGTCACGCTAAGATAAGAGCTGAAAAGCAGTTGTACTACCGGACACTCGCAAGCCCCCGCTTCTAAGCGTTAGCGTAAGTGGGGGGGAGTTGACGGACTGATTCCTTCAATCATCAGATACGGAAATTGTAGCATATATTGGTTATAGAAATCACGCGACATAATTCTTTACTAACAGAGAAATTCGGTATATCATATTAAATATATCGGAATACCACCCTTTTAAAAAGGGAATAAGGAGAGATGATTATGCCTTCAGTAGAAAGCTTTGAATTAGATCATACGATTGTAAAAGCACCGTACGTAAGACATTGCGGCGTTCATAAAGTAGGAACAGATGGTGTTGTAAATAAATTTGACATTCGCTTTTGCCAGCCGAACAAGGAGGCGATGAAGCCGGATGTAATCCATACGCTAGAGCATTTGTTGGCTTTCAATTTAAGAAAATATATCGACAAATACGATCACTTCGATATTATCGATATTTCTCCGATGGGCTGCCAAACAGGATATTATCTTGTTGTGAGCGGTGCGCCGACTGTGCGTGAGATCATTGACTTGTTGGAAGATACAATGAAGGATGCTCTAGAAATCACAGAAGTTCCGGCTGCCAACGAAACACAATGCGGACAGGCGAAACTTCATGATTTAGAAGGCGCAAAGCGTTTAATGCGCTATTGGCTGAGCCAAGACAAAGATGAATTAGAGAAAGTCTTCGGTTAATCTTTTTCCGAAGGCTTGTCTTCCGCGTAAGGGCTATCTTCGGCACGATCAATAGAGTGCTTGTAAGAATAGCCCTTATTTATTGTCAGCACGGATAAAAGCAAAATGACGATAACGATGATAATCGAAATGACCAATACTGTGAACATGTTTCTGCCCCTTTATTTCAATCTCTGTTTTAATAGTAGCATGTCTTATTTGAATGCAGAAGCCTTATCTAGGCTTCTTTTTGTATATTTCGGGCTTCATTGCAAAAACTGAGTAATAATAAGACTGGGGGGTGAATCATGGATAAAAAAACATATTATGTTTCAGTCGGCAGCGGCGAGATTTCACGCACAAAATCAGAAACGTCTTACAGCTTTAAAATTGAAGCAACCGACGAAGAAATTACGAAGCTTCGAGAGTATTTTGACCAAGCGTACGCCGCGGACATTCAATCGTTTGTACGGGCGCATATCCCGTTTTTAGAGTATCATAACGACCCGCAAAACGATGCCTATGATGAAAAGCTGCAGAAAGCATATAAGATGATTTACGAGCTCGGGGATCATGAAACGCAAGAGCTCATCGGCCAAATGGGGATTATTGACGGCATGTAATGAGTGGGCAGCGAAGGAATAATGTGCTACAATTCAAAATAATCGGGAGAGAAAAGGAAAGAACGGAGCATGTTTATGTACACATTTAAAGATTATTATCACAACCAAGTAGAATTATCCTTTGCTGACCATCCGTATTCTGAGACGCCAAAACATGTATGGGTCATTTGCCGCTATAAGGATGAGTGGTTGTTAACCCATCATATCCGAAGAGGACTGGAGTTTCCGGGCGGAAAAGTAGAAGAAGGGGAAACGCCGGAAGAAGCTGCGGTTCGTGAAGTAAAAGAGGAAACAGGTGGAATCGTTTCCCATCTATCGTACATAGGACAGTATAAGGTGTCCGGTAAAGACAAGATTATTATTAAAAATATTTATTTTGCTCTCATTGGCGATATGGGGGAATATACGCATTATGAGGAAACGAAAGGACCGGTGCTGTTAAAGGAGCTGCCGGAAGACATAAAGCATGACAAACGGTTCAGCTTTATCATGCGGGACGAAGTGTTGGTTCACAGCTTAAAACGGATTAAAGAAAGCTCTCAAGAATTGTCTTGAGAGCTTTTTGTTATGATTTTTTCGAAATAATCGACGAGCACATACATGATGGTCGCAAAGAAGCAAGTAAGCAGAACGCTCATGAGCACAAGGGTGAAGTTGAAGACTTGGAAGCCGTAGCTGATGAGATAGCCAAGCCCGCTTTTTGATACAAGCAGCTCTCCAAAGATAACTCCAACCCATGACAATCCCACATTTACTTTTAAGGTGGACACAATAGCTGGGAAGGAGGCTGGTAAGATGACGTGTTTATAGCTTTGCCATTTTGCGGCGCCGAATGTTTGCAGCACCTTTAAGTAGTTTGGATCGACTTCTTTAAAAGCAGCGTAAATGACAAGAATGGTGATGATGACGGAGATGATGACTCCCATGGCAATCGAAGAGGAGACATTTGGTCCGAATATAACGATGATGATAGGACCGAGAGCTACTTTTGGCATGGCATTCAGCACAACAAGATAAGGATCTGCCACGCGAGACAGAAACGGCACCCACCAAAGGATGGTAGCGATGAATGTGCCAAGCAGCGTTCCTAATACAAAGCCAGCAAAGGTTTCGAGCAATGTAACATACAGATGGGGATATAATGATCCGTCCAACAGCTTTTGAACAAGCAAATCATAGATGCTTTTCGGGGAGCTGAAAAGCAGCGGATCAATCCATTGTCGGCCGCTCGCAAGCTGCCACAGTGCGAAAAAAGCCACTAACAGAAGCAACTGCAAGAAGGTAACGGTCCATTTGATTCGTGTTTCCCGTTTCAGGTAGTTACGATGAAGAAAGGACAAATTAAGATTTTTGTACTTCAAGGTGTTCGAACTCCTTCCATACAACTTGAAAGAGATTCGTAAATTCCGGGCGCTGTCTTGCTTGAAACGGAGGAAGGGAGCGGATTTCGTCCGGAACGGAAATGACTTTGGCAATTCGGCCGGGCTTAGGATGAAGCAACACGATACGGTCGCTCATGGCGATGGCTTCCTCAATATCGTGTGTAACGAGCACGGATGTTTTTTGATACTGCTTCAACAGCGAATATACCAGTTCTTCCAGTTTTAGTTTTGTTTGATAATCCAAAGCGGAAAATGGTTCATCTAATAACAGAAGCTTCGGGTTGGTAATTAAGGTGCGAACGAGAGAGACCCGCTGCCGCATCCCGCCCGACAATTGACGGGGATGCATCTTTTCCACGCCTTTTAATCCTACTTGCTCTAACAAACGCAGGCTTTCTTTTTGCGTCTGTTCATTATAGGAGCCCATAATCTTTAATCCGATTAAAATATTTTCTTCAATGGTTTTCCAAGGAAACAAGTAATCTTGCTGGAGCATATAGCCAATTCCTGCCGTCGGTGCTTCGACTTGTTTTCCTTCAAGGAGAACAGCGCCGTCAATGGGCTTCAAAAGCCCGGAAAGAATGGAGAGAAGAGTGGTTTTCCCGCAGCCGCTCGGACCAAGGAAGGAAACAAATTCTCCTTCCTTGATATCCAAGCTGATGTTAGCTAATACGAGAGTTGCTTCTTTTTGGGTAAAAAAAGCATGATAGACGCTTTGGACGCTTAGGAAGCTCATGTTTTATTTAACGACTTTCTCCGCAATTTTCGTATTGACTAACGTGTCATGGTCCACTTCTTTTGGAAGCTCTCCAGCTTCTTTCATAATGGCTTGCAGGTTGTTCCATTCTTCTTCATCCAAAATTGGGTTTGTTGCATAAGAATGTTGGTTTTTGTAGCGATCAATGACTTTTACCATAATATCTTCCGGAGTATCCGGGAAGAACTTTGCGACTTCTTTTGCAATTTCTTCCGGACTGTGAGTATCTACCCATTGCTGCGCCTTATAGATGGCTCTTGTAAATTTCTCGGCAGCTTCCGGATTTTTCTTTAAAAAGCTGTCTTTCGCCATGAAGGTTGTATACGGCACCTTGCCGGACTCTGCTCCGAACGATGCGACAATGTAGCCCTTGCCTTCTTTTTCAAAGATGCTGGCTGTCGGTTCGAATAATTGGACGAAGTCGCCTGTTCCAGAAGCGAATGCATTGGCGATATTGGCAAACTCAATGTTCTGGATCAAATTCAAATCTGCAAACGGGTCAATGCCGTGCTTTTTCAGCACATATTCACCCACCATTTGTGGCATGCCTCCCTTACGCTGACCAAGGAACGTGCTGCCTGCTAAGTCGCTCCAATTGAAGGAATCCAGCTTTGTTCGGGATACGAGGAACGTTCCGTCAGTTTGAGTGAGCTGTGCAAAATTGATGACAGGATCTTTCGCGCCTTGGCTGTACACATAAATGGTTGTTTCTGAGCCGACCAGGGCAACGTCAATGCCGTTTGAGAGAAGCGCCGTCATCGTTTTATCTCCGCCTGCCGTTGTTTGCAGGTCGATATCGAGCCCTTCTTCTTTAAAAAATCCTTTATTAATGGCTACATATAACGGAGCATAGAAAAGGGAACGAGTAACTTCTCCAATCCGGATTTTTTGTGTTTCTTCTTTTTTATTACAAGCGACAAACGTAAAAAAGCAGAGGACAGAAATCGTTAAGAAAATAAGGAACTTACGCAAAAAAGCATCCCTCCTAAAAAGGTAATCTATTTTACTTTATGAGGGTTGGTAAAAATGTGTGAATACCCAGAGCGAAAAATTCGTAACAATCATGTAATAAAGTCGAAGCATCAGTGAATTTCTGCAGAAACCTCGACAGCTCTCATCATTCTTTGCTTGCAATTCGTCATGTTATATTACAGTTATGTTTCTTCGCTAACAAGCACATAACAGTTTGGTGACTTCTCTTGCCTGAGGTTATTACAATAGGTATCATGTGTATACATTAGGAGTGTCAAATAAAAACAAAAAAGGTGATGTTATTGCGAAGGATAAAAAAACTGATGTCGATTAACGCAATTCCCAGCCTCATCATGGCTATTGGTTTCAGCGGAACGACCGTTGGCATGCATAACCAATACCAAGAGGTAAAGGCGCAGCATCAAGAAATCCGCCAGCAAAACGAAAAGCTTCACGAGCAGGTAAAAAACCTGAAACAGCAAAATGACACTGTCCAAACGTCCTTGCAGCAAAAAGAACAAGAGCTGCAGCAAGCAACACAACAGTTGCAACAAAAAGAGCAGCAATTGCAGCAAACAACTCAACAGCTGCAGCAAGCTCAACAACAAACTGCCACTCCTTTGTCTTCCCGCGGCAATGAGCCAGCCGAGGGACGTGAAATATATGTAAAAGCAACTGCGTATTCCGCCGATCCATCGGAAAACGGCGGTACTTATAATGGAAAAGTATTAACAAAGACAGGATTTAACTTAACGGACAATCCGAATGCAAAAGTCATTGCTGTAGATCCGTCCGTAATTCCTATTGGAAGCACGGTTTGGGTAGAAGGCTATGGATATGCCAAGGCTTTAGACACTGGCGGAGCCATTAAAGGGAATCGTATCGACGTCTTCATTGCAAATAAAGAAGAAGGCCGGAAATGGGGCGTACGTCATGTGCGCGTCAAAATCTTAAAGTAGAGATTTACGAAATAAATTATTATATATAGTAAAAATTCAGCAAAACATTAGTATATAATAAAGTTTCTAAATTTTTGTGTCGGTAGAACAGTCTGAAAGCAGCAAAAAAGAGAGGCGGATGTGCAATCTGCCTCTCTTTTTGCCTCTATTATTAAGCAATCGGACCGCCCAATTTTACGATGTTTTCTGGTACGTTTGTGAATTTCTCGAAGTTTTTCTTGAACTTGCCTGCAAGCTCTAATGCTTTTTGCTTGTAAGCTTCTTTATCTGTCCATGTTTTTTCCGGCATTAATACGTCATCCGGCACACCGGGAACGTGAAGCGGAACTTCCAAGCCGAAGATTTCGTCTTTTACTGTTTCCACGTTTTCTAATTCGCCGTTTAGGGCAGCTTGCACCATTGCTCTTGTATAAGCAAGCTTCATGCGGCTTCCTACGCCGTATTCTCCACCTGTCCAGCCTGTGTTCACTAAGAATACTTTTGCGTCATGTTTTTCGATTTTTTCTCCCAGCATTTCCGCATAGCGAGAAGCGTTTAACGGCAAGAATGGAGAACCGAAGCATGTAGAGAACGTGGCTTGCGGAGAAGTGATGCCGCGCTCTGTTCCTGCAAGTTTGCTTGTGTAGCCGCTTAAGAAATGATACATCGCTTGCTCTTTTGTCAGCTTGCTGATTGGCGGCAATACGCCGAATGCATCAGCAGTTAAGAATACGATTGTATTTGGATGACCAGCTACGCTTGGATACACGATATTGTCGATTGCATCAATTGGGTATGCTGCACGTGTATTTTCAGTCAGAGATGTATCATCGTAATCTGCTACTCGAGTTTTTTCATCAATCATGACGTTTTCTAACACAGAACCGAATGTAATTGCATCAAAAATTTGCGGCTCTTTTTCACGAGACAAGTTTACGCATTTTGCATAGCAGCCGCCTTCGATGTTGAATACGCCGTTATCGGACCAGCCGTGCTCGTCGTCACCGATTAACTTGCGGTGAGGGTCTGCAGATAAAGTTGTTTTGCCTGTTCCGGATAAGCCGAAGAACAATGCCACGTCACCTTCTTCGCCCACGTTTGCAGAGCAATGCATAGAAAGAATGCCTTGCTCCGGCAATAAGTAGTTCATGATGGAGAAGATGGATTTTTTCATTTCTCCTGCGTATTCTGTTCCTCCGATTAATACGATGCGTTTTTCAAAAGAAATGATGATGAACGTTTCGGAATTTGTGCCGTCTACAACTGGATCTGCCTTAAATGTCGGAGCAGATACAATTGTAAATTGTGCTTCATGTTTGCCAAGCTCTTCTTTTGTAGGGCGAATGAAAAGCTGGTGGGCAAACAGGTTGTGCCAAGCATACTCGTTGATTACCTGAATCGGCAAACGATAGTTATGGTCTGCGCCTGCGAAGCCTTTGAATACGAACAATTCTTCTTTTTCTTTTAGGTATTCTAATACTTTTGTGTATAAGTTATTGAAATGCTCTTCAGAGATCGGTTGATTCACTGTGCCCCAATCAATCTTATCTTCTGTAGAAGCCTCTTTTACGATGAATTTGTCTTTTGGAGAACGTCCTGTATATTTACCTGTAGCCACAGAAACCGCACCTGTAGAAGTCAGTTTGCCTTCTTGACGCATTAGTACTTTTTCTACTAATTCAGAAACGCTTAACTGAACGTGCGTATTTTTCCCGTTTAAAAGCTCATGTAATTCAATCTGGACATTGACAGTGCTCATATACATACCATCCTTTATTTAATTTGTAAAAATTATTAATGCTCTCTCCATTAAAAAGTATAACATATTGATATAAATAATGTATACTATTTCTTTGATTTTGTTTGTGTTCCTATAATATGTTTTTTATATTTTATTAATTCGACAAAAATAGCTAAAAATCTTATAGAAAGATGTGAATATTCATTGACAAATCTCTTCCGTTTCTATATCATATCGTTTGAACGGATACTCTCTTATCCCGAGCTGGCGGAGGGACAGGCCCTGTGAAGCCCAGCAACCTCACGAAAAGGTGAAAGGTGCTGAACCTGATGCAAGGCGCTCGAGCCTTGAACGATAAGAGTGAAAGGCAAATATGAGCAAATCCAACCTTTCCTCAAAAAAAGGGAAGGTTTTTTATTTTTCCCGATTGGGAAACCTACTTTATGACGGTCGCGGATCGCGGCAACATTGGGGATGAGTTCCGTATCATATTAAAAGGAAGTAGGGAGGTTTCCACATGACAAAAAAACGTCGTTTATTTACATCTGAATCCGTAACAGAAGGACATCCGGATAAAATTTGTGACCAAATTTCCGATTCTATTCTGGATGCGATTTTAGAAAAAGACCCAAATGCACGCGTGGCGTGTGAAACAACAGTAACAACAGGTTTAGTATTAGTAGCGGGTGAAATTACAACTTCTACATACGTAGATATCCCGAAAATCGTTCGCGACACTGTTCGTGAAATCGGTTATACTCGTGCGAAATATGGCTTTGACGCTGATACTTGCGCAGTATTAACATCTATCGATGAGCAATCTCCTGATATCGCGATGGGCGTTGACCAAGCGCTGGAAGCTCGCGAAGGTTCTATGACTGATGAAGAGATCGAAGCGATCGGTGCCGGTGACCAAGGTTTAATGTTTGGTTTTGCATGTAACGAAACAAAAGAGTTAATGCCATTGCCAATCTCCCTTGCTCATAAATTGGCGCGCCGTTTAACTGAAGTACGTAAGGATGACACATTACCATACTTACGTCCGGACGGAAAAACTCAAGTAACGGTAGAATACGATGAGAACAACAAACCAGTTCGCATCGATACAATCGTAATTTCTACGCAGCATCACCCTGAAATTACGCATGAACAAATCGAGCGCAACATTAAAGAATATGTAATCAAGCCAATCGTTCCAGCTGAACTAATTGATGAAAACACAAAATACTTCATCAACCCAACTGGCCGTTTCGTAATCGGCGGACCTCAAGGTGACGCTGGTTTAACAGGACGCAAAATTATCGTAGATACTTACGGCGGATACGCTCGTCACGGCGGCGGCGCATTCTCTGGTAAAGACCCTACAAAAGTAGACCGCTCAGCGGCTTATGCAGCTCGTTACGTTGCGAAAAACATCGTAGCAGCAGGCTTAGCTGACAAGGCGGAAGTACAGCTTGCATACGCAATCGGCGTAGCGCAGCCTGTATCTATCGCAGTTGATACGTTCGGAACTGGCAAAGTGTCTGAAGATGTATTAGTTGATCTAGTACGCAAAAACTTCGACCTTCGTCCGGCTGGCATCATCAAGATGCTTGACCTTCGCCGTCCGATGTACAAGCAAACTGCAGCGTATGGTCACTTCGGCCGCAACGATGTAGATTTAACTTGGGAGCGTACAGACAAGGCGGAAGCTTTAAGAAAACAAGCAGGACTATAATAGAGGAAGACCCATGCCTATGCATGGGTCTTTTTTTATGGAGAGAATCTCGAGTTTCGTGCAATTATTGTGATTCGGCGCAATTGTGAGCTGATTTGGTGCAATTATTTTAGGTTTCGTGCAATTGGAAGTCATTTTGGTGCAATTTTTATGAAGATTGGTGTGCTGGAACCAAAAAAACTGAGTACGGGGGTGTTTTCTTACCTCCTTAAGGGCAACTAAGACTGGCGCATGCACCTAAAGCCTTGACGCCAGTCAAGTTTTCTTCATTGCGAATATTTTATGGAAATTATAGTAAAATTTTCTATGAGAAGGGGAGGTTGCTGTGGAAACGCATAGAGGAATCATTGAGGAGAAAAAGTACTCCTGGTTAAGTTACATATCAGTTGGGCTCGGAATGTTCATCTTGTTTTTGTTCTTACTGTTTTTTACGGACGTTACCGGTTATTCAAAGACAGTACGCGATTTAGTTCGGATAAGCTTCTTTGTGTTGCTGCCAATCAATCTTTGTTTGAGTATAGCGGTGCTGTTCAAACGAAGCGAAAAGAAGCTGCTTGGCATTATCGGGCTGCTTCTAACGGTAATGAGCGCCGGAGTATTTGCTTTGCTGTTTCTTATTGCGCTAAACTTTGCACCATGAGTAACGGAGGGAATGCTAATGCCATCCTTCATATTAGGAAGAGAAGCTGCACGAATTGAAGAGCAAATGGAAGTGCTGCAGAGTCTGTTTCAGCTTGCCTTAGGAATTCAACAAAGGGGGGAATTACTATGGGGATTTTTCAAAATCGGAATTTTCGAAAGCTGTTTTTTGCGATGTTTACGTCGCAGCTTGGAACGACGGTAGGGAATATGGCATTCGCATTCTATTTGCTGGACCGATTCAGCAGCCAGCCGTCTTACGCGACGCTTGCAGAACTGATGTATGCGCTGCCGACGCTGCTTGTCTTTTTTATCGTCGGCGTGCTTGCAGACCGGATGGATCGGAAGCGGATTGCGGAAAATTCGGATTGGATTCGGGCGGGGTTAACAGTGTTGCTTTTTGCGGCTGTTTCCAATGAATCGTTGTTTTTTGTTTTTCTCATCTTGTTTATCCGCAGTGCTGTAGCAAAGTTCTTTACTCCTGCCGAGACGAGTTTGGTGCAAGGAGTATTGAATAAAGACCAATACATGCAGGCAGCAGGCCTTAATCAAACGGTAGCCGGGGTATTCATGCTGTTTGGTGTCGGCCTTGGGGCGCTGGCTTATAAGTTTATTGGGATTGAAGGGGCTGTGATTATAGATGGCATCAGTTTTATCGTTTCAGCTCTTCTCATTCGCAGCTGCAGTATTCCAAAAGAAGTACGGCTTCCAAACGGAAAAACGGGATGGAAGGATATTCAGCTTCGAACTGTATTAGCCGACTTCCGCCAGGGGATCGTCTACATCCTAAAGTATAAACTTCTTTTGTCCATCATCTTCGGTTTCTTCGTATTCGGACTCATTAACGGCGGCTTTGCTGTTTTGCCGATCTTCACCATGAAATATAAACTGGCTCCTGCCAACTACGAAACGTATTCTTCACTATTTTCCATATTTCTCGGAATCGGATTTATCATCGGCAGCGTTGTCGGCAATCAAATTATGAAAAACATGAAGCCTTATCAAATAATAATCGCAGGGATTTTTGCGACAGGCATATTGACTATATCCTTTGGTTTCACGCAGAACGTATGGGTATACTTGGGGCTTATTTTAGCGGCAGGTTTGATCTTAGCTCCGGTTAACATAGCATTAAACGGATGGATGACTGAGCTTGTCGAACCAAAGCTGATGGGGCGTGTAAGCGCTTGGATTGAACCGCTTATGATGTCTGCGCATTCCTTGGCATTAGGACTTATCGCTGCCGCATTCCCGAAGTGGGTAAACGTAGACGTTATGTATTATGTTTTGGGTGTGCTTATGTTTGCGGTTTCCTTGTATTATTTTATGGTACTGCCAAGGCTTGTGCGCCAGAGGGAAACCCTTCTTGTAAAAGATGAAGTATCCCTATGAAAAGAGGCTGACTTAAAAGGTCGCTGAAAAAAATGATATGAATAAGGATGGTCTAATTGCAAAAAATAACCTCGTTCAAAAAAAAGGAGGTTAAAACATGCCATTAGTACCATATGAGCCTTTTAGACAACTTGACAATATGAGAAAGGAATTTGACCGTTTGTTTTCCGATTTTCCATCTCATTTTGGAATGGATCATAACTTAGGCGGAATTAGAGTCGACGTTCATGAAACAGACAATGAAGTGATTGCAACTTGTGATATCCCGGGTCTTGAAAAAAGGGAAGATGTAGACATCGATATTGAAAACAACATTCTTTCTATTAGCGGGACAATCAACAGATCCAACGAAATAAAGGAAGAAAATATGCATAGAAAAGAGCGGTTTGTAGGCCGTTTTCATAGAGCTGTATCACTTCCGAGCCCAGTTTCTGAAGAAGGAATAAAAGCTACGTATAAAAATGGTGTACTTGAAGTTCGCATGCCTAAATTAATGAAGGATACAAAGAAAAGAATAGATGTAGAGTTTCATTAAGATAAAGAAGAAATTCTCCCCTTATAGTGACATTTCATAAGGGGTTTCATTTTTATTTAAGGATTCGTTAAAAGATATTGTTGATATTCCTATTTGGCTAAATGGGCAGTATAGTTAAAGAAGATGGCAAATGAGCTTAATCAAACATGAAAACACCACTCTGAGGGTGGTGTTTTATTAAAAGCTATTAGTTTATTGGAAAATTAATGTTCTTTTAAGCTGGATAAAGAAACTTCTTGTTTATTCTTTGGTTCATCAAGGGGATAGATTATAGCTGTCCCATTTTGTTCATCCACCTGTTGAATATAGATTGGAACTCCATTATATGTTACGTTAGCCATAACTGGTGAAGCAGCAATTTCTTGTGCTCGTTGTGTGTTCATGATAATAACCTCCTTTTGATTTGGAACAGTTATAATATTTGCTCCAAATGACTTAGATATTCTTGTTGTGATTGAAATACTCCCGAGTTCAATATTAAGTAAACAGGGGATGAGCCAGCCGCCTGCGGTTGATTCCTTCTATCCTGCAAAACATCCTGTGACAAAAAAGACATAGCGATTTTTTTCGTTACAACTGATTTACAAACAAAAAGCATCTCCTTTTGGGAGATGCAGGTAGGATAAAAAAATTAGGCCAATAGCTCTTTATGCGGAGTATGAATCGTATCCTCGTATTCCATCACTAAATCTGAAAAAATTTGATCCCAGCTTTGGGAAAGGGCATATTCACGAGCATGAAGTCCTAAGGACGTTCGTTTTTCTTCATTTGTTAATACCTCATATAACCGTGCCACAAACTCATCCGTTTGTTTTGGCTGACACAAATACCCGTTTCGGCCGTGAGTAATGATGTTTTTTACTCCTCCCGCATCCGCTCCGATAACAGGTGTACCGCAGGCCAGGGATTCGAGTACCACGTTTCCGAAGGTTTCTGTTGCAGAAGGGAAGACCATCGCATGAGAAGAGGCATAGACTTGTGCCAGCTCTTCCCCTTTTAAGTATCCGGTGAATGTAACGTTATGTTGAAATGTTTCCTTTAGATCGGATGCAAGAGGTCCGTCTCCGACGATGATCCAATGAACAGACGAATCAGATTCCGTTTTCTGCATAATTTCGGACAACGTTTCAATATCCTTTTCCGGTGCAATGCGTCCTACATATGACACGATGTATTTCGCTGTAATATTGTAGCGCTTTCGAAGTTCTTCTTCATCGTAGCGCGGATGAAACAGGTTGCAATCTACTCCGCGGCTCCAAATGTAAAGGTCTTGGAATCCTTTTTTCTTCAATTGCTTTAATGTTTCTTGAGATGGGACAAACGTCTTTTGCAGCGCACTATGAAACCATTTTAAATAATTCCAAAGCATGTTGGAGAGAAAGTCCATTTTATAATAATGAAGATAGGCGTCAAAATCGGTATGATACGAGCCTACAAGAGGAATACCCAGCTTTTTGGCGTAATACATGCCGCACAATCCCATGTTAAAAGGGGTCGCAACATGAATGATGTCCGGCTGAAAGGAAAGAAGCTCCCGTTTAATGAAAACAGGATTGGGAATGGCAATGCGGCATTCCGGATACAGAGCAAGCGGAATGCTTCTCATTTTTTTTACATTGACAACGAAGTTTTCTTCCGCCGTATTTTGCGGAGCGAAGACATAGTATGAGAGATTGTTGCGTTCCAAGTATTGGGTAAAGCGGTCTAACGTTTTGGCTACGCCGTTTACTTGCGGTGTGAAGGTGTCCGTAAAGATTGCAATTTTCATCGAAAAGCCCCTCCATCTTACAGTAATGAAATAAGTTGAAAGTACGATACGAAACCTGTCAATGTTCCTAAAACCATTCCGACCAATACGTCAGAAGGAAAATGCAGCCCGAGGTAAATGCGTGAAACGCCGACGCTCAGCGCAATCGGGATGAGAAGGAAAATAAGCAGCGGTGCGTATAGTACAAATGGAATTGCGATGGAAAAAATGGCTGTCGTATGGCCGGACGGAAACGAATGGTCCTTTAACGGCTCCACTGGATGGCGAGTGCCGTCAACAGTTAAATACGGACGCTTCCGCGGATACAGCTTTTTGCAAATCTGAACAGGAGTGTGGCTGATCGCAAGAGACATAGCGCTTGCAATGGCAGCATTTCGTAAGTCTCCTTTTGTGATCAGCATCATAAGAAGTGCGGATGCAATCGTAAATGAGGCGCTGCCGAGATGTGTAATGGTTCGGAAATACATATTTAATATTTTTCGGTCAAAGTGACGGTTAATCCCTTTGAAAATGTAACACTCTATCTGATATAAGGCGCTGATTGATTTTGCAATCATCCAGCGGCACCTCCTTACTAATATATACTTGGAACTACACTTCCATTTTAATAAGAGTTTGTTGAGGAAATGATAAGATATTGTAAAGAAACAATGGATGTAATCTAAAATAACGTAAAGAAAATTCAGTTAATTAAGCAGGACAAAGAAAAAACAAGTGAAGCCAATGGTTCACTTGTTTTGCAGACTTTTATAGTATTGCCCTTTTTCTACGTATTCGCGGCGGATGCGTGCCATATCTTGTTTGTCTTCTTCTGTTAATTCACGAATCACTTTAGCGGGACGGCCAAAAGCCAACGTGTTCGGAGGAATTTTTTTTCCTTGAGGTACAAGGCTTCCTGCACCGATGAAAGCTCCTTCGCCGATTTCCGCTCCGTCAAGAACGATGGAGCCCATTCCGATTAAAGCATCTTTTTTAATGGTGCAGCTATGTAAAATCACTTGATGGCCGACCGTTACGCCATCTTCAAGAATAAGAGGATACTTTGGACTTTGATGAAGGGTGCATTGGTCTTGTACGTTGACGCGGTTGCCGATAATAGTAGGAGAAACGTCCCCGCGGATTACGGTATTAAACCAGATGCTGGACTCTTCTCCAATCGTCACATCTCCTGTAATAGTTACATAATCAGCAATAAAAGCGGAGGCTGCGATTTTTGGGTGCTTGTCTTTAAAAGGGTAGATCATGACTCAAACTCCTTTTCTATAAACTAGTTCTAGTGTAGCAAACAAAAGAAAATTATGTAAGGAGGTATTGTATGTGGAAGTGGGAAGCAGAACAAGCCAAAGCCGTTCTTGTTATCGTGCATGGAGCAATGGAACACCATGGACGGTATCTCAGTTTAGTTGATATGTGGACAACCGAAGGCTTTCACGTTGTGATGGGAGATTTGCCGGCTCACGGAACCAGTTCGCGTAAACGAGGACATATTCAAAGTTTTGACGAATATATTCAAGCAGTGCAAGAATGGGTGAAGGAAGCCAAAAAATATAAGCTGCCGCTATTTTTGCTCGGCCACAGCATGGGAGGCCTCATCGTGATTCGCGCTCTTCAGGAAAGAAGCTTTGAGGCCGAAGGAGTGGTGTTAACGTCTCCGTGCCTGGGAGTGTGTGTGCAGCTTCCTGTTCCTTTGCGAGCCGTTTCCAAAGTGTTAAACGTGGTTGCTCCCGCTATGCAATTCCATTCTCATCTTACAGTAGAAATGGCCACGCGAAATAAAGACATTCGGGATTCTATGGAAAATGATTCGCTATATCTGCGAAAAGTGTCCGTTCGGTGGTATAGTGAATTAGTGAAAGCAATTAAAACGGCTCATGAGAAGGTAGACAAATTTCCGGACGTGCCTATTTTAATTATGCAGGCTTGTGAAGACCAATTGGTGGACAAGATTCGCGTACGGGAATGGTTCGATAAGCTTTCGACAAGCGATAAAGCGTACAAGGAGTGGGCCAAGTGCTATCATGAGCTGTTCAATGAATATGAAAAAGACCAAGTATTTTCGTTTGCGAAGCATTATTTAGAAGCACATTTGTGACGAGGTGATGAGTAGTGAAAGTGCCAAATAACCCTGTAAGTTTGATGGCGAAAGTATATCGAAAGGTCATTCCGCGAGTGCATGCGGAGCTGAACGGATGGGCGCTTCTGGCCAAGGCCATTCCGGATGAAGAGTTGAGAAAGCAAGCGCTGGCAAGCATTGAACATAAGACGTTCCATTGTGAAGGCGGCGGCATTTTAGCGCTTCTTGCCGGAGCACAAATAGAAGAATGCATACGATTCATTGTCGCGTATCAAACGATCAGCGATTATTTGGACAACCTTTGCGACCGCAGCACGTCGCTCGACCCCGTTGATTTTGAAGCGCTGCATGAATCCATGCTGCATGCATTAACTCCAGGAAGCGAAACGGTAAATTATTATCGCTTCCGTGATGAACAAGACGACGGCGGATATCTCGCTGCACTGGTGAAGACTTGCCAAAACGTGCTGAAGAAAACGAAACATTATGATAAAATCGCAAGCTCTTTGCATGAGCTGGCGCAATATTATTGCGATCTGCAAGTACATAAGCATGTCAAATTGGAAGAGCGGGAAGAGCGCTTGCAAGCTTGGTTTGATATGCACAAACCGAAGCTGCCGCATATGCGTTGGTTTGAGTTTTCTGCTTGTGCGGGCTCCACTCTCGGTATCTTTTGCTTAGCAGCCTATGCGTTTCATGACACATTAAGCGATGAGCAAATCCATCAAATTAAGCAGGGGTATTTTCCTTATGTGCAAGGACTGCACATTTTGCTCGACTATTTTATTGACCAGGAAGAAGACAGACAAGGCGGCGATTTGAATTTCTGCAGCTACTATGAAGATCATTCCGAAACGGTGGAGAGATTCCGACATTTCGTAGAAGAAGCAGACCGAAACATAGAAGGCTTGCCGCATGCGAAGTTTCATCGGTTGATTAACCGGGGACTTTTAGGCCTTTATTTATCGGATCGGAAAGTGCAGGAGCAAAGAGAGATCCGCCAGCTTGCCAATCAAATTGTAAAGTACGGCGGATTGACTTCGTATTTCTTTTATATAAACGCAAAGTTGTATCGGAAGGTGCAATGAGGGCAGGAGAATAGGATGGAATGTGGAAATGGTAATGTAGTCGAAAAATAAAAGATGGTGTCATGAAGCAAGAAATGGGGGGAGCTGGAGATGTCGGTTTTCAAGAAAATAGCAGCGAAAATAGGGATTGGCTCTGCGCAAGTAGAAACCGTTTTAGATAAAGATACATATCGCATTGGTGATGTCATCACCGGAAAAGTGTATATAAAAGGCGGTCATACAAAGCAGGAAATTGACGAAGTAAACATATATGTTATGACCAAGTATGTTATGGAACAGGACGACAAGAGAATTCCAAACGTGTCGACCATCGTGTCCCATCATGTTGTAAGCGACCTTACTGTGTTACCGAAAGAAGAGCATGAATATGACATTTCATTTCGTCTGCCGCTTGATACGCCTGTAACAGCCGGTGGTGTAAAAGTATGGATTCAGACAGGAGCAGAAATAGAAGACGGAGCCGATTCCAAAGATCGTGATTTTATCCAGGTGCTGCCGCATCCATGGATGGAAACGGTATTAAACATTATCCCGAAGCTCGGCTTTCGTTTGCGGGAAACGGATTGTGAATACGCAGAATACCTGCATCGCCGTTTGCCGTTTGTACAGGAATTTGAATTTGTTCCGACTTCTTGGCAGCATAAACTAGATGAAATTGAGGTTGTCTTTGACCTGGAGCACGACGGCATGGAGGTCGCAATAGAGATAGACCGAAAAGCGAAACGGAATGCAAGAGGGGTGCCGCACCGCATGCGTAAACATTTTTCTCGTGATGAAACGATGTCTCGCATGTTCTTCACAAAAGAAGAACTGGAAGGCAGTGCAGAAGCGCTTGTCCATAAGTTAAAAGAGGGGATTAGAAAGTATTCTCAATGAAATAGTTTTCTGAACATAAAAGCTGACGCCGTTTAAGGACGTCAGCTTATTTTTACTAAAGCAATTCATGTTTTTTAAAATATCTCCACATGCCCCACGTCAGTACAATCAAGCTGACAAAAATGATGACAGTAGAGATAGGGGAATGCTGATACGGCAAAGGCACATTCATGCCGAAAAATCCCGTTACGAATGTCAGCGGAAGCATGATGGTGGAGATGATAGTAAGAACATTCAGCTTTTGGCTGGACTTTGCGCTGATAATGGAATAGTACGTTTCCAATGCGCCGTTTACCAAGTCGCGATAAGTCTCAGTTGAGTCGACAATGCGTTCAATATGGTCAATTAAGTCTGTGTAAAACGGAATATTGTCTTCATGTATATCAAATTTCCAGCGCCCGTTAATTGTTAGGAAAATTCTTCTTTGCGGCAAGATGACGCGGCGAATTAAAATGATGGTGCGCTTCAAAGCAAGGAATTCTTCCGTCACTTCTTTTACTTCCTCATCATACATTTCATCTTCCAGCTCATCGATACGGACACCAATGCGATCTAAAATCGGAAAATACTCATCTGTGATGCCGTCAATTAACGTGTATAAAAGAAAGTCTGCTCCTCTGTTCATATATTTGGCACTTACCGAACAGACGGCGTCCATTTGCCGCAGCCAGCGAAGGGTATGCTTATGAATCGTCACTACGTAGTTTGGCCCTAAGAATACATTCAGTTCAAGCGTCGTAATTTCATTATCGCTTTCCTCGTTGTAGCGAAGCGCATGAAAGACGAAAAATTTATAGTCCTCATAGTCGTCAACCTTTGCTCTCGGGCTATCATGAAGACAGTCTTCGATCGCAAGAGGGTGGAAGCCGAATATTTTGGCGATTTCATATAGCTCATGAGTCTTAATATCATATAAATCAATCCACAGTAAGTTGTCCGGATGGGACAAATGGGAACGAACATCGTGCAATGCGATGTTTTGCTGCATCACTTGTTCTTTTTCGTTATAAAGATAAGTTTTAATCATGGGATTCACCTCTTTTACGTTTTACGAGGTGCCGCAGTAGCTATCCCTTGCTTAAGAGGGAGGAACAACTGCCTGCCTCGTTCAATATGAATATGGGTATCGGCACCGAATCACCGATCGACATCGCTCCTCGCCTCCTTGCATTCAATGAAATAAAAAAACCTTTACTCGCCGAGGAGTAAAGGATGTTTTGTCCATAAAAGCATGCACCAATAAAACCGCTTGTTTATAAGCAGTTTTCCACCTCTCCCTCGTCGAGCTTTAGCACTGTACAGCATAGGTGTTACACCAGCTGCATTAAGAACGACCTTGTGCCGATCGTTCCTGTTGACCCATTGGCGTCTCTCGACATTTTTGGGCAGCAGCGTTTCTCCGTACAGGAGCCTCACCTAACAGAGACCCATTTAATTAGCAATTGAATTGTATCACCGCAATATATGAGCGTCAATCTAATTTTGTGAATCTTTTGTGGCTTTTTCATCAATAAAAGCGGAGTCCGGCGGGGATTCAGCCAAATCGATAATTATTCCGACGAAATTTATACTTATTTAGGTAGAGTGTACAATCAACTTTGTCAAAGCAAGAAAAAACCGATACACATTCTTATGCATCGGCTTTAACGCTTCTCAATCGCCACAATAAACGGCGGATTATTGATTTGGTTTATAAATTGATAACGAAGGACATGCGCTTTCTTTTGATCAAGCGCAGAAGCATAGTTTAAAACTTCATCGCGCTCCACTTGCCCCTCAGGATGACCGTGATAAATGACGAGCACGATAATGCCTTCCGGAGCCATGATTTCAAGAAGCTGTTCAATTGCTTCAATTGTGGAATTTGGCTTCGTTACAATCTCTTTGTCACCGCCCGGCAAGTAGCCGAGGTTGAACACGGCGCCTGTTACTTTTCCTTTTGCATCCTCCGGCAGGCATTGCAGAAGATTTTCATGTCCTGTCTGGAATACAACAGCACGGTCTTCAAGATGATTCTCTTTCAACCGCGCCATTGTATTTTCAATGGCCTGTGCTTGAATGTCGAAAGCAAATACCTTTCCGTTGTTTCCGACGAGTTCCGCTAAAAAGCATGTATCATGGCCGTTGCCGGCAGTCGCATCTACTGCATAATCCCCGGGTTTTACCGCTGTCTGCAGGAGTGTGCGGGCAAATGGTAAAATACGCTCTAGCTTCATACCGTTTTCACTCTCTCCGCATATTTTCCTTGCCAGCTGTCACGGCGTACGAATTCTGCATTAATCGCATTCAACACTTCCCATTTTTTCAAGCTCCACATCGGACCGATCATTAAGTCAGGCGGGCCGTCGCCTGTAATGCGGTGCACGATGACCTCCGGCGGAATGATTTCCAGCTGGTCCACCACAAGGCTTACGTAGTCCTCAAGAGATAGGAACTCAAGCATGCCCTTTTCATATTGCTTTACCATCGGTGTTCCTTTCAACAGGTGCAGCAAATGGATTTTAATACCTTGAATATCAAGCTTTGCTACCTCACGTGCCGTTTCCATCATCATATCGTAGGTTTCTAACGGCAGTCCGTTAATGATGTGGGAGCACACGCGAATATTGTGCTTGCGCAGCTTTTCCACACCTTCTACATACGTTTGATAATCATGCGCGCGGTTAATGAGAAGTGCGGTACGTTCATGAACCGTTTGCAGACCAAGCTCAACCCATAAATACGTACGCTTGTTTAGGTCGGCTAAATATTCCACAACATCATCCGGCAAGCAGTCCGGGCGCGTAGCGATGGAGAGGCCGACTACTCCATCTTGTTCTAACACCGGCTCGAATGTTTTCTTTAAAACATCTACCGGAGCATGTGTGTTTGTGAAGGCTTGGAAGTAAGCCATGTATTTGCCGTTCTTCCACTTCTCATGCATTTTAGCTTTAATTTTATGGAATTGCGTGATCACATCTTCTGCACGATTCCCGGCAAAATCGCCTGAACCGGCCGCGCTGCAGAATGTGCAGCCGCCAAACGCCACTGTACCGTCACGGTTTGGGCAGTCAAAGCCGGCATCTAAAGATACTTTAAACACTTTCTCGCCAAACTGCTGGCGCAAGTGGTAGTTCCATGTATGATAACGTTTATTGTCATTTGAATATATGAATGGATTTTGATTGCTCATGTATTTTCCCTCCTTGTAAAAAGCTATCTATATAAACACGAAAATAAGCAAAGTATTGCAGTAAAAAATGCAACAGAATTCATTATATCATAATCACTTATAGAGTTTACATTATTGGGAACAATAAACACGATAATAACTACGAGGAGGATTTATGCATGACAGATCGTTACTCGATTGATCAATGTATCCACCAAGCCGAAGAGGCTTTGAAATATGGCAAAGAGCAGTTGGAAGAAGGAATGAAGCAAGAGCATTATAATAAGATGAACTATACTGACGCTCAGCTTCAGCTCGAACAAGCGTACTTAGAAGTTGAAAAAATGGAGCGTCACGCAAGTGCTGAGCAGAAGGAGCGTTTATATCGCACTCGCCTGCAAATTCAGCAGCTGCAAAATCAAATGATTACCACTCCTCACTAAGAGAAGAAAGGAAGATATATTATGGCGACACGTTCTAAGAAAAATAATCCTGAGCAAAAAACGGCAAATGGGCATAACCAAGAGTTTTCGAATGAGTTGGATCCAGTAGTGAAATCCAAACAAAACTACGCCGAGAAAGGGCAGCCACAGAAGGCGAAGCAGCCATACTGAGTCAGGGAAAAATCAATAGTGAGAACCTCTGTGTTTGGGGGCAAGACCTCAAGTAGTAGGCAGGGGAAAAACACCCCCTTGATCCGCATATTAACTATGCGGATCAAGACGAGGTGTTTTCATTTGGAAACAAGAGTTCATTATGCAAAGGAAATAAGGCGGAAAGCCGTTGTAAAAAAAGACTGTTTCATGTGGCGCATGAAACAGTCTCTTTTTGTTGAATCAGGAATGCTTTTCTTAAAAAAGCGCCTTTGTATCTGGTGAGGTAGAAGGAGATTTCAAAGTAAATGCCGTATTATGGTTCTCTGTATTTTAGAAGTTCAGATACCGTCACAAACGCATATCCTTTCTCTTTGAGAGCAGGAAGGATGCGTTTCAATGCCTCCACTGTTTGCTACCTATTTCCGCTTCCATCATGAAGCAGAACGATGTCGCCGTTTCTAGCATGGTGTACAACATGATTAACTATATTGCTAACACCTGGGTCAGACCAGTCATGGGGATCTTGATGCCATGACCAAAGAATAATTTTATACCCTTCCTTCTTTGCGATATAAAAAACAGATTCGTTAATGTATCCACCCGGAGGACGGTAAAGCAAAGGGCTGTCAGGCTGCCACTTTTCTATCTCTTTCTTTCCTTGCACTATTTCTCGATGTATTCTCTGTGGAGGCACCCGATTGGCGAATTGGTGCGTCATGGTATGGTTTCCTAGCTCGTGGCCATCCTCTATGATTTCTCTGACAATGTCAGGCGCCTGCTGCATCCGATATCCAATTGTAAAAAACGTTGCATGAGCATGATACTGGCGCAGCAATTGCAGGATTTGTTTTGTATAAGGAGGATTAGGTCCATCATCAAAGGTGATGGCAATGACTTTCTTGTGTGTGGGAATTTCCCATATAACTTGCCCCGTAGGTTCAAGGTCCTTTCTTTTTAACATGGCAGCTTCTGCTGTAAGCGAATCTGCAGGTTCCATTATACCCAAACATATGATGCATATCATCCATATCCGTTTCACATAATTCCCCATCCTTTTTTCTTATATTAACCGATCTGAATGGAGACTATGTAGAAATGAACATGTCTTCCGCATTCAATACATATCTTCATAACGCGGTAACAATAGTTTTTTCAATCCTTTTCCGTTGTCAATCTCATGAAAAAAGTCTAAAATCGTAATGGTTCTCCTGTACGGTTTTGTAAAATATTATATAGGAAAAGGAGGAGCGGAATATGCCAAGAGCAGTATGGTTGCTGGTAATCGGGATGATCATCAATGTTACAGCATCCTCTTTTTTATGGCCTTTTAACACCATTTACATCCACGACCACTTAGGAAAGTCATTGTCATTGGCGGGACTCGCGTTGATGGTCAACTCATTCGCCGGTGTAGTCGGCAACCTTGTCGGCGGGACGTTATTTGATAAACTAGGCGGATACAAATCTATTCTAATCGGTATTTGGGTAACACTAGCGCCTCTTATTGGACTTGTCTTTTTCCATGGATGGCCGGTATATGTATTATGGCTTGGATTAGTGGGGCTCGGTTCGGGTATGGTGTTCCCATCTATGTACGCGATGGCGGGAGCGGTTTGGCCGGAGGGAGGACGACGCGCTTTCAACGCCATGTATGTAGCACAAAATGTAGGGGTGGCAGTTGGGACAGCATTGGGCGGCTTAGTTTCTTCTTACCGTTTTGATTATATTTTCTCGGCGAACTTGACGTTATACTTTGTCTTTTTCCTTATAGCACTGTTAGGATTTAAGACGATGCAAATGAAAGTTGAAACAAAACAAAAAGTGAAGAAGAGAGAAAAAATCCAACTAACAGGACCGTTTGGAGCTCTTATCACAGTGTGTGTGGCATATGCGCTTTGTTGGTTTACCTATGTGCAATGGCAAGGTCCGTTGGCTTCTCATATGCGAGACATGGATATCAGCTTAAAACAATATAGTTTATTGTGGACAATCAACGGTGCATTAATTGTATTGACACAGCCGGTTGTAACAGGAATTATCCGTGTTTTAAAACATTCTCTGAAACAACAAGTGATTATCGGGATTGCCATCTTTGGTGTATCGTACGCCATTGTCAGTACAGCAGAGAGCTTTATAATGTTCATGGCTGCCATGGTCATCTTAACGATCGGCGAAATGTTCGTATGGCCTGCGATTCCTACAATCGCCAATAACTTAGCAACGCAGGATAAGATCGGGTTCTATCAAGGTATTGTAAACAGTGCTTCAACATGTGGAAGAATGTTTGGGCCGCTTGTAGGAGGAGCAATTGTAGATTATTTTAATATCCATGTATTATTTATGTTCATTTTTGCTATGCTTGTAGTAGCGATGATTATTACAAGCATCTACGACCGCAAGCTGAAAGTCGCAGAATCGATGGAACAAAAAGTCGCTGTTTGACGGAACGCTTGTAATCATTTAGAATATACTTTAAACAAATACTTAATGACAGTGACAAGGAGTAGTAGCGAAACAAACTGGCTCAGAGAGTTGACGGTTGGTGCAAGTCAATCCACGTTTTATCGCGAACTCGCCTTGGAGTTGCAGTCGTGAACCGTCAGTAGCGATTGCCGTTTATCCACGTTACGGAATTTGAGCGAATGCACTAGCATTAATTTGGGTGGTACCGCGGGAAGGATATACAGCCTCTCGTCCCTCTTGGGATGAGGGGCTTTTTGCATTTCTTGCGGTTTAAAAGATAAGGAGGGTATATTTATGAGCTTCAACCACAAAGAAATCGAGAAAAAGTGGCAGACGTACTGGGAAGAAAATAAAACGTTTCGTACATCTGACGACACAACAAAGGAGAAATTTTATGCACTAGACATGTTCCCGTACCCGTCCGGCGCAGGTCTTCACGTAGGACATCCGGAGGGCTATACGGCAACGGATATTTTGTCCCGTATGAAGCGCATGCAAGGCTATAATGTGCTTCATCCGATGGGGTGGGACGCATTCGGTCTTCCTGCCGAGCAATATGCGCTTGATACAGGAAATGACCCTGCGGAATTTACGGAAAAAAACATTAACACATTCCGTCGTCAAATCAAGTCTTTGGGCTTCTCTTACGACTGGGACCGTGAAGTGAACACAACAGATCCGAACTACTATAAGTGGACGCAATGGATTTTCCTTAAGATGTATGAAAAAGGCTTGGCTTACATTGATGAAGTTCCGGTGAACTGGTGTCCGGCACTTGGTACAGTGCTTGCGAACGAAGAAGTTATCGACGGAAAAAGCGAGCGCGGCGGCCATCCGGTAGAACGCCGTCCGATGAAGCAGTGGATGCTAAAAATTACTGCATATGCGGACCGTCTATTGGAAGACCTTGACGAGCTTGATTGGCCGGAAAGCTTGAAGGATATGCAGCGCAACTGGATCGGCCGTTCAGAAGGAGCGGAAGTGAACTTCAAAGTAGACGGTACAGATGAAACGTTTACGGTGTTCACAACTCGCCCGGATACATTGTTCGGTGCAACATACGCAGTATTGGCGCCGGAGCATGCATTGGTTGAGAAAATTACGACTCCGGAGCAAAAAGAAGCAGTGGAAGCATATCTGGATAAAATCAAGTCCAAGAGCGACCTTGAGCGTACAGACTTGGCAAAAGAAAAAACAGGTGTATTCACAGGTGCCTACGCCATTAACCCTGTAAACGGAGAGAAAATGCCAATTTGGATTGCGGATTATGTGCTTGTAAGCTACGGAACAGGCGCAATCATGGCGGTTCCGGCACATGATGAGCGCGATTATGAGTTTGCGAAAACATTCGACCTTCCAATTAAAGAAGTAGTGGCAGGCGGAGATATTTCTAAAGAAGCTTATACAGGCGACGGTGAGCATGTAAACTCCGACTTCTTAAACGGGCTGAACAAAGAAGAAGCAATCAAAAAAATGATTGCTTGGCTTGAAGAAAAAGGCATCGGTGAGAAGAAGGTAACATATCGTCTTCGCGATTGGCTGTTCAGCCGTCAGCGTTATTGGGGCGAGCCGATTCCGATTATTCACTGGGAAGATGGTACGATGACCGCTGTTCCGGAAGAAGAGCTGCCGCTAGTGCTTCCAAAAACAGACGATATTCGTCCGTCCGGTACAGGGGAATCCCCGCTTGCGAACATTGAAGAGTGGGTAAACGTAGTAGATCCTGTCACAGGCAAAAAAGGACGCCGCGAAACAAATACAATGCCGCAATGGGGAGGAAGCTGCTGGTACTATCTTCGCTATATCGATCCGCACAACAGCGAACAGTTGGCTGACCCTGAAAAGCTGAAGCATTGGCTTCCGGTTGACGTTTATATCGGCGGTGCTGAGCACGCGGTGCTTCACTTGCTTTATGCACGCTTCTGGCACAAGTTCTTGTATGACCTAGGCGTTGTACCGACAAAAGAACCGTTCCAAAAGCTGTTTAACCAAGGGATGATTCTAGGGGCCAACAACGAAAAGATGAGTAAATCAAAAGGCAATGTTGTAAATCCTGATGATATCATCGAAAGCCACGGTGCAGATACGCTTCGTCTATACGAAATGTTCATGGGACCGCTTGATGCTTCCATCGCTTGGTCTGAAAACGGATTGGACGGTGCACGCCGCTTCCTAGATCGTGTATGGCGTCTGTTCGTTCAAGATAACGGCGAATTGAACGAAAAGATTACAGACGGAAACGAAGATGTGCTTGAAAAGGTATATCACCAAACAGTGAAGAAGGTAACGGAAGACTATGAGGGTCTTCGCTTCAACACTGCGATTTCACAATTGATGGTCTTCATTAATGAAGCATACAAAGCACCGGTGCTTCCAAAGAAATATATGGAAGGTTTTGTGAAGCTGTTGGCACCGGTTGCTCCGCACATTTCCGAAGAGATTTGGAGCAAGCTTGGCCATAACGATACAATCGCATACGAAAGCTGGCCTGCTTACGATGAAGTGAAGCTTGTAGAAGATGAAGTGGAGATCGTTGTCCAAATTAACGGCAAAGTAAAAGCAAAGCTTCAAGTTGCGAAAGATGCGACAAGAGAGCAAATCGAGCAAGTGGCGCTTGAAAACGAAAAAGTAAAAGGACAAATTGAAGGCAAAACGGTCCGCAAGGTGATCGCGGTACCTGGCAAGCTTGTCAATATTGTTGCGAACTAAACAAAATGACTCCCGATTGAGGGAGTCATTTTTTAGGATTAAGAAAGTATAAATCCCCCCTACAGTACGCAGCGTTTTATATGGAGATAACTATTTTGAAGCGTATCTTATGTTTGGTGCAATTCTTATCATTTTCGTGCAATGCAACTGAAAATCATGCGGAGAAGCCGTGTATCCTTGAGGATCTATGGGACCCAAGTATCACATGAGGGGCGGGCTGGAACCGAAAAAAGACTGAGTACGGGGTTAACCCGTACTCAGTTTTTCTTAAATAACTCACTTTTGTTTTGCACACTATAAAAAGGAGACAATAGAGAGGAGGGGATAATAATGGGTAAAGGCAGAAGCAACAACGCGGGCCAAAAGCAGCCGAACTATGACGATTCTTCTAACTTCTCAGAAGGCAAGCAGCGCCAAACGAAAAAGCATGAGAAGTAACGAAAGCAGCCCCTTTTTGTGAAGGGGCGTTTTTACGAAATGAAAAGGAGAGAGATTATGCCTAAAATAAGACCAAAGTTCATGGACAGTCCCTATTTTGTAGATGAACCGGGAAACTGGCATTTAAAACCTGGTGCTCCAGAAGAAGTACGAGAAGAATTTGAGGCGTATATGCAATCCCTTATGGTGATAGATGAGCCTGGGACCATTCATGGCGTTCGAATCATGTATCCATGAAAAGAGGATGCTCATCTGTTTTTAAGAGTACTCTCAGATGCCTTTTTCATCTAATGCAGCGACTTCAATCTCTTTCAGCGGCAAATTCGTTGCTTCGCTGGCTTTAGCTTTCGGCCATTCCTTGCTTCTTTGGGGCTGCTGCAAGACGTCCATTTTAATTTTTCTTTTTTTGACCATTGTAGGAAAGAGAAAAGGGACTTGCTTGTATATTCATATTTGAAGCGGTCGGGGATTGTATTGCGATTCTAAAAAGGCGGTAATGCAACATTCATATTCAAATAAAAAATACCTTAGGTCGCATCATTTCGACCCAAGGTATTTTAATTAGAAGAACAAATTTAAAATATAATACGTAATCGCGGCAAGTGTTGCAGAGATCGGCAACGTAATTACCCAAGTAATTAACATGCGTTGTGCCGTGCCCCATTTTACACCTTTCACACGGTGAGAAGCACCTACCCCTAAAATAGAGGAAGAGATAACGTGTGTTGTACTTACAGGCAAGTGGATGTAAGTAGCACCGAAAATAACCGCCGCTGATGTTAAATCAGCTGCAACACCGTTGACAGGACGGATCTTCATGATTTTTCCGCCGACTGTTTTAATGATTTTCCAACCGCCTACAGAAGTACCTAATCCCATTGCGGTAGCACAGGAAATCTGTACCCAAGACGGGATATCAGTAGTAGAAACGAATCCGTTCGCAATGAGGGCCATCGTAATGATCCCCATCGCTTTTTGTGCGTCGTTCGTTCCGTGTGTATAAGCTTGCAGTGCGGCAGTAGCAATTTGCAGCATACGGAACTGCTTGTTCGTTTTTGTCAGGTTGGCATTTTTAAATACAACCTTAAAGATGCTGTATACGATAAAGCCGACCCCGAATGCGATAATCGGTGAAATGATAAGGGACTCTAAAATTTTTGTAAATCCCGCATAGTTAAGAGAACCGAATCCGGCAGCTGCGATTGCCGCTCCTGCGATAGAACCGATGATGGCATGGGAAGAGCTGCTTGGGATTCCGTAGTACCATGTAATCAAGTTCCATGCAATCCCTGCGATTAACGCAGAAAGAATAACGACAGAACCGTTTTCTAAAGTAAACGGATCAACAATATCTTTTGTGATCGTTTTTGCAACTCCTGTAAAGGTCAAAGCTCCGATAAAGTTCATAGAAGCAGCCAAAATGATGGCTTGACGAGGCTTTAACGCTTTTGTTGATACGGAAGTCGCAATAGAGTTGGCTGTATCGTGAAAGCCGTTGATAAAGTCAAACGCTAAAGCTCCAATAACAATTAATACAGTAAGTACTAACATTGTATCCATATTTTATTAACCTCTTAAGCATTTTTCATGATAATAGTTTCAAGTGTGTTTGCTACACCTTGGCAGCTGTCTGCGATATCTTCTAAGTTTTCGTAAATTTCTTTGAACTGAATGATTTTGATGACATCTTTTTCTGTAGAGAACAAGTGTTTAACAGCTGTACGGTATAAAGCATCACAATTGGATTCGTAATCTTTAATCTTGATTGCATGAGTACGAATATCCGTTAATTTTTTGTCGCCCATTAATTCAATAGAACGCGCGATTTCCTCTGTACATTTGTAGATTGCTTCCACAAATTTCACCATATATTCTGTCGGCTGTGTAACAGAATACATTTCAAACATAGCAGCACAATGATCCAGTCCATCTAAAATGTCATCCATGCTCATCGCAAGTTGAAGAATATCTTCCCGTTCGATAGGAGTAATAAATGCTTTATTCAATTCCATGATGATTTCATGAACGTAAGTATCCCCTTTAGATTCGTACGCTTTCATTGTTTCGGAAAAGATTTTTAAATCACTTGCATTGTTAAGCTTGTGCTCTTCAAAAAAATGTGCACTTTCCTTTAAATTTGTAGAGATGTTACTTAACATTTCAGAAAATTTATCTTTCTTTCCTTTGAAAACCATTTTGAAATCCTCCATCCAAATAGATATAAACTTATTTTGCCTTCATCATTCTACATGATACGTGTCGAATTTGAGAATATATTTTCGGCAAAATTTACAAAACCTTTACAATTGTAACGTTGATAAATTATTAAAGTTAATAATAGATTTACATTTATTTGATGGGGATAACGTTCGTATAAAAATGAATCTTACAAAAGTTATAAAAGCCTTCTATACTAGGAATGAGGAAAGAAAAGGGAGAGTGACCGGCCAAGGCTGAACATATGAAAATTAGTATGATATGGTTGCTATTATGATCGTATTTATCGGATGCGCGAAGACTTGCTACTTCGAGATGGGTGGCGGGATTCTTTGCCGTTCGGCATATTGGAACGAGAGTGGAATAGGAAATAAGCATCTTTAAAAATAAACTTTCGCAGGAGATGAAAAAATCGACATGCTAATCGGGACTATCATTTACCAAATCGTCGTATTTCTCTTATTGCTGTTATTTTTTGCTTCCATGTTCTTATTTGTACGTTCTCTCTTGAGAAATCAATCGGGGAAATCCTCCTCCATGAAGCGAATCGAAGAAAAGCTGGATAAGATCATTGAAAATCAAGAAAAGCAGCTGAAAAACTAATAATTGTAAACATATTTTTTAGAAAATAATAACCCGAGTTATAACAAAATAACTCGGGCTTTTCGTTAGTTCTATTTACGATGCTTCGACCTGTAAATAATATCGGCCACAATTGCGGAAGGTATATTGAAGAGATTTTCTTGGATATGAAAGTGCAATTGCTCTTCTTCAAAGGACATGTTTTCATACAGTTCAAATTGGGACAAGCCGGTTCTCGCCTGCCTTTCTTTTAATCCTGCTAACATTCTGTACAGAGGTATCATCACTAAGAAGCACATAATATAGACGGCGAGAAAGAACCAAACAACGAACAGCATAACTTTATCCCCTTATAGCTTTATTCTTCCCGTTGAAAACCTTATTTTTCCATATGTCTATGCAGCGGCCAGCTTATGTCATTCTAAAAAGGTCCTTTTCTTTACTTCTGTACGGCTCAATTGCTAGAATGGGAAAAGGTAGTTTATCACTAAGGAGGCTGGAGTGCATGACAGTAAAAACAATTACAGCAGAGGAACTGCAAAAGCGTTTAGAAAGCGGAGAAACATTATTTTTAGTGGACGTTCGTGAAGATGAAGAGGTGGCGTACGGTAAAATTCCGGAAGCCGTGCATATTAAAATGGGAGATATCCCGTCCAAACTGGATTTCTTTGATAAAGAAAACGAATATATTTTCATTTGCCGTTCCGGTATGCGCAGCGAGCGTGTATGCGAATATTTGCAAGAGCAAGGGTACAAGGTCGTGAACATGGAAGGCGGCATGCTGAACTGGAACGGAGAAGTGAAATAACACATGAACTTGAAGCAGCTATGCTTCAAGTTTTTTTATGGACAAAGAAACGCACTATGCATATATTGGTTAGAGATTTTAAACAGAAAGGTGCCAAAAAATATGCCTTCTTTTGTGCGCAATTTAAAAATCATCAATAATAATGGAGATGTGAATTTTGCAGATGGCGGCAATATTACTCCTATTGCTGTATCCAAAACATATAATGGCTCCGGCGGTTCGAGCTTTGCCAACATTTTAAATGGACGAAGAACAAGCGAGGAAGCAGAAGGTGAAGCATTAGCTGTCCCGCTGGAAGAAGCTGAGCTACAAGAAATGACTGTGGAGGAGGAAGCAATTTAACATTGTCCCGAAAGAAGTCTCCCACTTCTAAACGTGAAGGTGCGACAGCATCAGTGAAAGTGGGAGATGAATTTCGGTTAGGCGTAGCCTAAAGTTGTTTCCTTTTTTGCGTTGTGATATAATCAGTCTTAGACAAAAGAAAGGCTATTATATCAATGAAATTAGATAACAATAATCATTCAGTATTCTTGTTGTATTATCACCTTGTTTTGGTCGTGAAATATCGTAGAAAAGTGATTGATGATACTATATCTGA
>JBHGXS010000134.1:0-24000 GCA_041920565.1 Bacillus sp. (in: firmicutes)
CACTTCCCTATCAAATAGATACAATAGTATATGTGTTTAATAGAATACGGATTGATTCTTTTGACTATATTAGTAAAAACCACAAGCATTTAATCAGTATTCATTTGTTGAGGAAAGCATGTGAAAGATTCATGCAGGAAATGGGGACTTTGTAAGATTTGTTTGTATTAATATATCTTACTAAACTTACAATAAACAGCTATAACTAATAGATGTGCAACATTAGTCATATACATCACCTTACATTTCAATTGTTTGGACATATTGCAGACATATTTATTATGTATAATCCAAAGTGTAAGACAGATTAAGGAGGTTCATTCAAATGAAAAAGAAAATGATGGTGGAACAAGAATTGATTTTTGAACGGTTTTACCGGGGGAAAGAACGAAATTATAAAAAACGAGGCTTGGGACTCGGACTGCCCCTCGGTAAAATGCTGGCACAAGCGCAAAATGGGGATTTATTTTTAAAGAAAAGCGTCCCAAAAGAAGGGTCAACCTTCACCTTGCTTCTTAGGAGAGCATAAAAGAGAGTGTGTCCTCAAAAAATATACGTTAAATATCCACAACATCTAGTTCATGAAGTAAAAATAAGCCTATATACAGTGCCGATTATACACAAAAAGGGCTGACTTATTAACGCTTGAGCCAACCTTTTTTGTTAAAGGATAAGCGTGGATAAATCTCTTCCCTATCACAAAGGCGTGTTGACGAAGGAACAGGTATGTTCAGCGCAATTATTTTAGTTTTGGTGCAATTGTACGTGGTTTCGGTGCAATTATTTTAAATTTGGTGCAATTGTAAGCAGTATTGGTGCAATTATTATCAGTTTTGTACAAGTCGTGTGAAATTTAGATGTGCCAGAACCAAAAAAGGACTGAGGACGGGTGACTTTCCCGTCCTCAGTGTTTATTAAACCAATCCTAATGCTCTTACCACTTGCGCTACGATAAATGTGATTGTTATAGCAATTCCGGTTGGGATGGCAAAGGATAAAAAAGTCCATTTTTTGCTTTTTGTTTCTTTATAAATATTTACTAATGTTGTGCCGCAAGGGAAATGCAGCAACGAGAACAACATCATGTTTAACGCTGTCAACCACGTCCAGCCATGATCCAAAAAGATTTGCTTCAATTGCGTCATATCCTCTATTTCTGTTAACGCTCCTGTTGACAAGTATGCCATTAACAAGATAGGGAGAACAATTTCGTTGGCCGGCAATCCCAAAATAAAGGCTGCTAAAATATAGCCGTCAAGTCCTAACTGCTGGGCGAATGGATCCAGAAAATTCACGAAATGCACGAGAACGCTCGTATCTCCGATATAGAGATTTGCAAGAACCCATGTTAGTATTCCGGCAGGAGCGGCTACAACAATTGCACGGCGCAGTACGTTAATCGATTTGTCAATTGATGCACGTACAACGGTGTCGATAATTTTTGGACGACGATACGGAGGCAATTCTAACGTATAGTGAGTCGGTACTCCGCGGAGAGCTGTTTTCGATAATACCCAAGAGACCGTCAAAGTAACTACAATGCCAAACAATACCATTCCAACGACTGTTAAAGCGGTCACGAGTGTTTGAAATCCTCCCGTATAACCGGCAGCCATAAATAGGGAAGCCAGCAATATTAAAGTCGGCCAACGTCCATTGCAAGGCACGAAGTTGTTTGTTAAAATGGCAAGCATCCGTTCGCGAGGCGATTCAATAATGCGGGTGGACATGATGGCAGCTGCATTACAACCGAATCCCATCGCCATTGTCAACGACTGCTTACCATGTGCACCAGCTCGTTTAAACAAGCGGTCCATATTAAAGGCAACGCGTGGCAGGTAGCCATAGTTTTCTAATAGGGCAAAAACAGGGAAGAAAATTGCCATCGGCGGCAGCATTACACTGACAACCCATGCAGTTCCTCTATATAACCCTAATACAAGAATACCATGCAGCCAATCCGGTGCGTGAACGGCTTGAAACGCAAACGTTAAATATCCTTCAATCCAGCTGAAAAAGGAAGCTAGCATAGAAGACGGTACGTTTGCGCCGGCTATCGTCAAGTAAAAGACAACTCCCAACATTACCAGCATGATGGGAAATCCCCAAATCGGGGAGGTGAAAATTTTATCGAGCTTTTCTGAGCGCTGCAATTTTTCTTTATCCTTATATTGTACAACACTATTGCATATTTGATTAGAAGATTGATAGATGCTTCCGACAATTTGGTCCCGAATATCTTCTTTTACGAGACTTTGAGCATAATTAATGACATGATCGAGAGGCAGCGGCTGATTGGCTGAGCGTGACTCCATGTTCCATATCCTCCTTTACGATAGGTTCTATATAGCGTTTTTGCAACGTTTCTAAGAAGTTTTTATCTCCATCAAGAATGCGGAGCGCAATCCAGCGAGCAGGATACGCATCTCCGAAAATAACCCGGATTTCCGGCTCCAGCTTTTTAATCATCTGTTCAATATCTTCTGTATACTTCACTTGATAAGGAGAAGTTACAATCTTTCCTTCCGCCATTTGTTCAATTGTGTTCAACAGTTCAGGAATTCCCACTTTATTTCGTGCGGATATTTTTATGACGGGAACTCCAAGTTTTTGAGACAGCTCTTTTTCGTTGATAGATATTCCTTTTTTCTCTGCTTCGTCAATTAAATTCACACATACAACTACGCGGCTTGTCATTTCTAATACTTGAAGCGCCAAGTTTAAATTTCGTTCCATCGCTGTTGCATCAATTACAACAACTGTAACATCCGGCTTTTCAAATAAAATATAATCACGGGCCACTTCTTCATCGGCAGAGTTGGAATATAAAGAATAAGTCCCCGGCAAATCGATAACGGTATAGGTTTTTCCGTTATGATCGTATTCTCCCTCTGCTTTTAAAACGGTTTTCCCCGTCCAGTTTCCTGTATGCTGTCTTAGCCCGGTAAGAGTATTAAACAACGTGCTTTTTCCCGTGTTAGGATTACCCGCCAGTGCAATTCGGTAATTTTGCATGTTATTCCCCTCCAATCAATCTTGCGAAAATTTTTGAGCTTTCTTCTTTCCGTAATGCGATTGTTGTATTGCTGACCTGGTATGCTACCGGGTCGCCAAGCGGACTCTTTTGCAGTACTTTCACAGTTGCCCCAGGGATAAATCCTAAATCTAATAATCGACGCTTCATCGTTCCTTCCAAACTCAGTTTCTCAAGCTGTACCAACGCCCCGGTTTGAAATTCCGATAATGCTTGAATCTCTTTCATAAATTGTACTCCTCTCCACAACTATATAAAATGTTATAGTATGTCCTGATACAATATATTTTCATTATAACTAATTTGTTGCGTTAAGTAAAAACATTTTGTTTAATTCTATTCTTCATTGGCAAATTATGTTCCTCTTTTTTTCATCCAGTGTACTAAAATTTATGGAAACTTATATTTTTTGGGCAACTTCTCCAATTACCCTTATAATTTAAGAAGAGTTTGAAAAGGAAAAGAAGTGAATCAAATATGGATCATGTACTTGAGGTACAAAACATTACAAAGAAAATAGGCAAAAAAACGATTGTCGATTCTCTTTCTTTTAAGATGAGGAGAAATTTTAGGGTTATTAGGTCCGAACGGAGCCGGAAAAACGACAACGATGCGCATGATGGTCGGGTTAATCTCCATTACAGAAGGGGATGTCGTAATCGAAGGTCACAGTATAACAAGTGAATTTAAGCAAGCTATCGCCAAAATAGGGGGCATTGTCGAGAATCTGTCCTTTTATCCGTTTTTAAGCGGCTATGACAATCTGAAGTATTACGCTCGAATGGCAAAAGGAGTAACTGCAAAATTGATGAGGTTGTTTCATTACTTGGACTGGAGAATGCGATTCATAAAAAACAAAAACATATTCATTGGGATGAGACAATGATTGGGAATTGCTCAAGCTCTTTTACATAAACCGTCTGTATTAATATTGGACGAACCTACAAACGGGCTCGATCCGTCAGGGATTTGTGAGATGCGGGATTACTTAAAAGGGATTGCCCATCGGAAAGGAATGACGCTTGGTTTTTCCATCTCGATCTGCTTCTCTACATCGGAATGCTGTTAACCCTGTCCTTGCTTGTATTTCAGAGAAGAGACTTTATATAATTTTCGCATTTGTTCACGCCAAGTTCACATAACAGTGATAGAATAGGTGAAAAGAACAATAAAAGAGGGGCATTGGAATGAAATTGCGATATCGCATGATCATATCTTCTTTAGCATCATTTTGCTACATTTTGTGGTATTTACACTAAAAAATCCAGCATTCGTTTGCTGGATTTTTTTATTGCTTCAGTTTTTCAATTCCGGAAATAGTAAAACCCGTCGTATTCACTGATCCTAAAACAATTAGTTTTGCAATTTGTTCTGCCATAAATTGCGGTTGCCATTATTTTTACGTTTGCGTTTATGGGCTCTACCGTTAATCCCGCTCCTAAAGATCTTCCAGTAACCCTGGTTATGCAGGATAAGGGAGCAGAGGTTCCGCAGCTGGGATCCGTGAATATCGGAAAGCAAATACAAGAACAGTTGCAAGACAATGATAAGCTGCCGTTGAAATGGTCTATTGTGGAAAGTAAAGAAGCAGCGCTGCTAGGAATGAAAGATAAAAAATACTATGGTGCCATTATTTTTCCGGAAACGATGACACAAAAGTTTTTATCCTTGCAAACGTCGAATCCGCAAAAGCCGGAAGCAGAGGTCATCATCAATCAAGGGAAAAACTACTCCGGAGCAGCTGCGACAAGTCAAATCATTGAAAAGATGATGATTGGTGTCAATCAGCAAATGCAGAATATGATCTTTTCTCAGATAAAAGCGCAAGGAAAAATGCTGACAGCGGATCAAGCGCAGTTGTTAACAAATCCGCTTACGGTCAAAACAACTACAGTAAATGAAGTAGGAACACATACAGCAAGCGGAAACTTGCCTGCCATGTTCACGCAAGTGTTATGGCTTATGACATTCATCAGCTCCATGATTCTTTTTGCGGCATTGAAAAAAAAACAACTCATAACAAAATCAGTCTTGCTTCTATTAGAAGTCAGCTGTTGGCAGGAGCTATATTTGTGACAGCTGTTACGTCCATTGTGATGGGGCTTGCTATGAACATATTGGATGTCAATATACCGGATACAGGTGAAACGTTCCTGTTTATGTTATTTACAGGCTACATGTTTTATTTGCTCCAAAATGCCATATTAAATTGGTTAGGATTTGCAGGAGCACCATTGTTTATCCTGTTGTTCTTCTTCTCTTCCCCAATTTTAAGCTTTCCTGTAGAATTCATGCCGGATGTCACGCGAGATTGGTTATATTCATGGATTCCGTTTAAGTACAGTGTAGAGGGATTTCGCAGCATCTTCTTCTTCGGCGGATATAATATAGGAACCTTATGAACAAGCTTTAGGGATCATTGGAATTGTATCTTTCGCCGTACTCTTGTTATCTAACATAAAAACAAAACTAAATCAAAAAGACCCGAAACAAAATGAGAAAAATATTGCTGCAATGCAAAAATAATGATTAAACCCGTGAATGACTCTGAATGACTCTGTGTTCACGGGTTTCTTGTATTTTTTCTGTATGAAACAAAGGCTTTATTTTTTCGAATTTTAATACATTCTGCTATGTTAAAAACCTTTTTTAGAAAAGTCGTTTTTTATTAGCTATTTTCTAAAAGAATGTTGCTAAAAGGAATGAATAAAATATGGTAGAATAATGGTGCGGGAGGTGGAAAACAATGGATAAAAAAATTCACCCATTGGTACTATTGAACCTATTTATCAATTCAATTGTGATGGGGATGTTTGCTTATGACAAATACAGCGAAAATGAGATAGGTTATAGCATTACTTTTATAGTCTTATGTGTATTTTTTGTTTCATTAACAATTTATGGATTTACAAAAAATAGTAAAATTGACCGTACAAAACAATAAAGGGAATTATGCCTCTCTTAGATGTTGAATGGTAGTAAAGTTTACCTTTCGACAAGATGAGAGAAGCATTTCCTTTACACGTTCTTGAAACGGCATTTTCTTATTCAGCTCAAGAAAACGATGCCAGAAAAGGTAGTTATCAAGGCATTTTGTTGCTACACCTTGAAACCTGTTTATCCATTTTTTTAAACGAGTGTGATACCCATTGACGTACTGAATATGGTAAATCCCTTTCTTCGTATAGATACCTTTGTGTACATTAATGGCTTCGCGTTGTAAGCCCTTCATCGTAGCAAATTTTTTATAGTTTGTTGCCGTATCTGTGCATAACAAAGCAGAGGTGTCGATATATTTTCCTAACACCCCGTCAATTTTCATTGTCGTAATACGACTTTTTCCTGCCGTTTGGGAAAGGATTTGACTGTTTCTGTCGTGTGCGACCGCAACACAAACTTGTTCTTTAGAAATACCACGTTGTTTTGCGACACCGCCACGCTTACGAGCCTTTCTATGTGTAATATGCTTTTTCCCTTTATCAATCTCTAAAAAGTATGTTTCATCACTTTCCACTATCCCTTTTAGTGTTGGATGACCAAAAGAACGGATGGCATACAGGATTTTATGTCTCCAATAAAACGTAGTCGAAATGTGAATATCAAGTGCTTTGGCTATCTTTGGCAATGTATAACCTTCAATCATCATTTCAAAGTATTTCAACCACTTATGAGGGTATCTTATTCCTGACAATGGGCTACCTGTCATATCATTGAATGACTTCCCGCAATCCTTACAGAGATAACGTTGACGAGAACGATATTTTCCATTACGTTTCACAGACATACTTCCACAATAAACACACGCTAATCCTTTAGAAAAGCGAGTTTCCTGAATTTCTTCAACCATTTTGGAAATGTCGGCTTTTGGCTCTGGAAATAAGTCTTGTTTAATGGCTCCAAACAGTTCTAACTGTTCTTTCTTCGGAAGTGTATAAAAGTCTTTGTAAACATCGTACCAAGCCATTGCCATACGGAACACCCTCCACCATAATTGTTTAATTCTATTTTATATTGTGTTCCGTTTAGCAACAATTTATATAAAAACAGCCTCAAAATATATGTATCTGTTTTTACAAAATTAGTCTATAATATTATTTCTGCTGATGGGAGAAAAGGGGGAGTAAGATGACTATGGATTTGCTAAAAAAGATTCCAGAATTGCAGCGTGTTGTAAGAGTGAACCCTATTCAAAAGGGGGGTTCACATGATGAAAAATGGAAAGCGGAACTGGGAGACGGCAGGAAATACTTTGTAAAGATAAGCAATTCCAGCAATGCAACTCACTACAAGACAGAATGTGAATATATCAAGAAGTTTCATGAGATGGGAGTTCCGGTTCCGTTACCCGTTGCCTTCTATGAGCTTTCCGAAGAAGAAAAATGCGCCCAAATCTTTGAATTTTTAGACGGGAAAGATGGGGAAGAAGCTTTACCTGTTTTATCAAAGCAAGAGCAGTACGAAGCAGGTAAGCAAGCAGGGCAAGTGTTGAAAATGATTCATTCTCTAGAAAAGCAGAATCCAAAAGATTCGTGGGAGCACTATCGCTGGAGCAAGTACGAGCGATACATAAAGCAATACGAGCAAATGAATCTCAATTTTTTACCGCTTGAAAACGTAAATGCTTTTATTCATGCCCACAAACATTTATTAAAAAATCGTCCTGTTGTCTTCTTGCATGATGATTATCATCCGGCAAATCTTATGTTTTCTTCAGGCAAGCTTCAAGCGGTCATCGATTTTGGCAGGTATGAATGGGGTGATCCGTACCACGATTTTTATAAGGCAGCTTTGTTCACACGTAAAATCAGTGCACCGTTTGCAGTCGGACAAGTGCATGGATACTTTGAAGGCGAACCGCCGATACAATTTTGGAAACTGTACTCTCTCTACGCTGCGCTCATTTTTGTATCGGACATTGTATGGTCACATAAAAACACGCCAAATCGTCTCCATCAAACGAAAGAGCGATTACAAACCATATTGGCCGATCATCATGATTTTGAAGAGTATGCGCCTGTTTGGTACCGAGAATTTCATATATAAGGTCTGGAGAAATTCAGGCTTTTTTATATTTGAACATTTTGTTAATATGCATTTTTTGTGAAATATTTCACATTATGTTCATTGTTTTTCGTAACCATGCGTATTACGATAAAAGTGTAATCAATAGAAAATATAAAAAGGAGGAATAGAAATGGCCGTTTCATTTCTTCGCGAAAACAAAATTGCATCTTATTTATTAACAGCTTTGCGTCTTTATTTGGGATATACATGGTTTACGGCCGGACTTGGAAAAATTCAAAACGGATTTGATGCTTCCGGCTTTTTACAAGGAGCGATTGCAAAAGCAGGAGGCGACCATCCGGCAGTGCAAGGATGGTGGGTATCATTCTTAAAAACGTTCGCTGTTCCGAATGTAGAACTGTTTAACGTATTAGTTCCTTGGGGAGAATTGTTAGTCGGCTTAGGGTTATTATTAGGGTGTTTGACAACTGCAGCGATTTTCTTCGGTATGGTCATGAATTTCGCCTTCATGTTCAGCGGCACAACAAGCACAAACCCGCAAATGCTGTTGCTGTCGATCTTCATCATCGTTGCCGGAGCCAATGCAGGCAAACTTGGGCTAGATGGAATCTTGATGAAAAAAGAAATGCTCAAAGGAACAAAACGTTCAAAATTAGTGAAACGAACTGCTTAAATGAAAAGACCTTAATCCTGAACAAGGATTAAGGTCTTTTCGCTTTAATCAGCTGTAAATCCGTATTTTTCAAACACCTTCTTGCTCTTTGCGCTCAATAAAAAATCATAAAACTTTGTTGCTTCTTCTAAATGATTTGCAGTTTTGACAACGCCAAGCGGATAGACAATAGGAGAATGAAAATTGCTGTCAGCTGTCGCAACAGCTTTTACTTTATGAGAGGCCAAAGCATCCGTTTTGTAAACGATGCCTGCATCCACATTCTTTGTCTCTACATAAGACAGCACTTGACGAACGTCTTTTGCAGGAATGACTTTTGAGCTTATTTCATCCCATATTTGCATAGACATTAACGTTTCTTTGGCATACTTGCCTGCAGGCACGAATTCCGGAGCGCCTAATGCAAGCTGCTTCACTTCTGTTAACTCCTCAAAGGAAGCAGGGGAATCAGCGCTTTTCGGTATAATGAGCACCAGTTCATTTTTTAAAAGCGCCGCATGATGTTTTTTATCGATAATTCCTTGATTCACGAGCATATTGAATTTCGATTCGTCAGCCGAAAAAAACAAATCAGCCGGAGCGCCTTGCTCAAGCTGCCGTTGCAGAGTGCCGGATCCGCCAAAATTGAACAATAGTTTGACATTTGGATGCCGGGCTTCATATTCTTTTTGTAACTCTTGTAATGCATTTTGCAAGCTTGCTGCTGCGGAGACGGTGAGTTCGATTTGTTGTTCCGGTATTCTGCTTTTACCCTGATCGGTTTCGGAGCACCCGGCCAACAAAGCAAAAATAAGTGTAAACATGAGTACTTTGGTTATTCGAGTCATAGTCTTTTTCTCCCTACTTTGTTCTTTTCAAAAAGTGTACCATTCTATGGCGATCTCTGTAATCCATTATAATGCAAAGTTTATATGAATTATGTGAGGTAGTTAACAATAGATAAGGAAGCATGCATAATCTGAAACCGTTCGCTGTCTTAATAAATCGTTAAGAGAAATAATGCTGTAACGGTATAATCGCTCTTATATTGCTTACACTAATTTTATATGGATGTTTTTGGACTTGAGGGGTTGAATGGAAATGGACGAAGCAAAAAAGATAAGGATAGACGGGGCGGATGGAACGCCGCTTGGATTGCTCGGCTTTGCGATTATTACGCTGCTTGGTGCATCGGAAAAGTTCGGATGGACCGAAGGAGTTTCCTTTATACTTCCATGGGCGATTTTTTTGGGGGCATTTGCTCAGTTGTTTGCTGCCTTGCAGGATGTGAAGCATAAAAATACGTTTGGAGCGACCGTATTTGGTGCCTTTGCTTTATACTGGTTCGCTGTCGGTACGTCTTGGTTGATACAGCTTGGCGTTTTCGGAGAAACACTTGCGAATAATATAGACACAAGACAATTAGGGATAGCAATCGGCGGCTACTTCATTTTTACGCTTGCTTTAACAATCGGAGCAGCGGAAACACATAAGGTGTTATTCATAACCTTTATACTCATTGATATTCTATTGCTTTCGTTATTTTTTGTCTCATTTGGCATAGCTCCTGATTTGTTTCATCCTTTAGCCGCGTATACCGAGTTTACCATTTCCTTGTTTTCCTTTTACGGTTGTGCCGCAGCTGTGCTGAACAATCATTTTGAATACGTGTTCTTGCCCGTAGGAAAGCCTCTTGGAATTTTTAAAAGATTGCGCCGGGACCGTCGTTTCCCGGCGGAGAAGCAGGAACTTGAGCAAAGAGAAAAGGGGACAGTTTGATGACTGTTCCCTTTTTAGCTTACATATTATAATGATCCAATTCTTCTTGCGTATAGTTGTTGCGAGCCTCTACGAGAACAAATGTATTGCCGTATAAATCCGCGAACACCGCTTGTGTTCCCCAAGGAGCATCGTTTGGCTCCATTAAGATAGCGACGCCTTTTTCTTTCAGCTCTGCAACCGTTTTTCGGCAGTCGTCCGTACCAAAGCACCAGCCGTTTACTTTTTCTACTTTCATTTGAGATGGATCGTCACTGTTTTTAAATAAGGAAATTTCGATTCCTTTTTGGTTTGGAACCCCCACGGTTACCCAACGGTATTGTCCGCCAAAGGACTCATTTGATAATACTTCAAACCCCAATTTGTCCTGATACCATGCGATTGCCTCATCATAATCTTTAACAGGAATGCAAACAATGGATAAACTTGTAATCATTTGGCCACCTCATTATGTATTTATTGTTACACCTTCATCACAACAGAACGAACGTTCGATATCAATAGAAAGTTAGAAATTATTTTTTGTAATTAAGAAAGAGATATTCATTTCCATTACATAATACATGATCATTAATTTTTGCGAAACTGACAAACACCTTCTGCTATAATAGAGAAAACGAAATGAACGGTCAGCTAATGCTATTATAGATAGCCAATGGGAGCTTGGAGAAGAATCTCGCTGGTATGGGGGACCTCAACGTTCAATCGGGCGGACATTAGTGAGTACACGCCGCATATATATGGAGATGGAGGATGGCCGTTGTTTTATTAGAATTCGATATAAAAAGCTAAGTCCACTTCATATACCTGCTTCAAAAGTTCCGTTTTGTATTTTCGGTTTATAACAGCAGCCGTGAAAACAAATTGAAAGAAGAAACGTACGGCGGATGTATACACAGAGCGACAAAATTTGTCTAACACGGATATAAAGGGTGATTCAGATGAAAGTAGACTATTTTATGAAAGGCAGCCCGTTAAAAAAGGAAAGCGAGGATGCTTTTTTTATAAATAAAAAAATGAACATATACGGGGTATGCGACGGGGCTACCCCTGTTGCTTCCTTTCAAGATGGAAACGGCCATAACGGAGCCTATTTAGCTGCGAATCTTTTAAAACGATATTTTGAGGAAACAGAAGAGGAAGATTTGCGTACAGGTATTAGGGAAGCTAATCGGATCTTACACAACGCCATGCTGCAGCATAATGTAGATGTCACACAAAAACATCACTTATGGTGCTCGTGTATTGCGGTCATCCGCATCACGCAAACGGAGCTTTACTACGCCCAACTAGGCGACAGCATGATTGTTGTTCAATATAAAAACGGAACCATTCGAGTATTAACGAAGGACACTGTCAAAGGAATAGGAGAGCGGGCGCGTTTGAAAAGAGAAGAAGAGCGAAAACAAGGCATCGTGCTGCCGGACGAGAGTTATTTTGCAAATATAAAGCATCGGCTCATTTATAATCGGTCGCTTGCTAACGTGCCGAACGGTTATACTGTGGCGAATGGAACGGAAGAGGCGGGGAAGTATATTCAATTTGGTGAAGAAGCAATAGAAAATATAACGAACATTTTCATTTGCTCCGACGGATTGTTTCATCCCGACATAAAATTAGAAGACACAGCTTCTTTCATATGGAACCAAGGAATCGAAGCATACGTTCAACAGCTAGAAGAAATAGAAAGACAAAGAGGATTGCGCCCGGATGATAAAACTGCTGTTGTGATTACATTGTAGGAGGGAAAGGCATGCGTATTGAAAAGCCAAACCTATCGTTTCATGAACCGCTAAGGCCGCTGCAGCAAATAACAGCAATCGTCATCCATCATACACAAGAAGACGGATGGGACGTTTATAAAACGCATCAATATCATCAAAGTCTTGGCTGGAGCGGCATCGGCTATAATTATTTTATTGAAGAGGACGGAACGATTTTTGAAGGAAGAGGATTATATGAAGGAGCTCATGCAAAAGGATATAACGCAAGCAGTGTCGGCATTTGTATGTCCGGAAACTTCGATAAAATTGTTCCGACCCAATCGCAAATGACATCGTCATATGCGATTTGTAAAACGTTATTATCAGACTACAAACTTACAGCAGAGAATGTTATTGGACATAGGGAAATAGAAGGAGTCACAAAAACGTGCCCGGGATTGAACTTTAATATGGACGAATTTCGCGCCCAAATAAAAAAATTGCTCCTATAAACAGCAGCTCGTTAACAAGGGTCACGCCGTGGGCGGAGCCATTTTTTTCCCAGCTCTGTCCGGGGCTCCAAATGAAATGTTTTTTTGTCGTACCCGTGCTTTTGCAAGTATGCTCGAACCGGGTTTTCTGAACGGCTTTTCTTTTTATGCCAAAAAAAAGATATGGACAAGGAAAACACCTCCACGATTTAATCTTGCCCATATACTATATTCTTATATACGTTTTGTTGTGCCAAAGCCGTAGATTCGGCTTATTTTTCGTTCAAAGTTTTGTATGACGGCATCCTTGCTTTTTGAATATTTCTTTTTCCGGATGATGTTCACGAAATCCTCCGTATCCAGCTGCCGTTCAGGAGAAGAAGGGGCTGGAGAATGAGCCAACTGTATGTACCTCGGTTCTTTTTGTTTGGACATAAGTGCAACCTCCTCTAGCAAATCATTGGTTTTTCCGGTTCTGTTAACCGTTCATATACGGCGCGTACTGCAAATTCATTTAAAATATTCGACAGCGCATTTAATTGCAGTTCATCTGTTTTATCAAAAGTATACTCCGCACTGTACATAAACACCAGCAAAAACGAATCGTCTTGTGCAGCCGAAAAAACGATAGGATATACAACAGCAGACAGCCCTGTGCCTTTATCTGTCGAACTTATGCTGTCCTTCAAATCTTTTGCCCGGGCAGCCAGTTCTCTTACAAAGCGGGGGATATGCTTCAGTTTTTCCTCATCAAGCACATCGTCAAACACTTCGACAATATCATAATCGAAGCTGACGTTCAGTTCCTCCCGATACGTCATTTCCATGATTGCCATGACTTCTTCGACCAAGCTTTTAGCGTCCAGCTTCATATCTTGATTAATATATGGTTTAAATTTATTGATGTAAAATTCTTCGTTGGATATAGTGCTTAAAATGGCGAGGCGATAATACTCGAATTGCCGGCTGTTTTCCAATTCTACGGCCGCGGCTTCCACAATTTGATCCGCTTCTTTTTTATATTCAAAGCCAAATACACGAATATGCTCCATGCGCATAAATGGAATACGGATAATAAAAGAAAGCGCTCCGAAGACAATAAGCAAAATGCCGATCATGACAATCTGCATGATAGCTTTGTTTTGCAAGATGGCTTGCATCAAGTCTTTGGGGGTGTTCATGGTTGGAGGATGCAAAAACGAATCCATGTTGAGCCAAAATACGACGATCATGCTTCCGACAAGCAAGATAGTAAGTACGGACGGCACAACTTTTAAAACGGTTTTATACCATTTTACCATCGCTTCGACGAGATCTTTCCTGACAAAGAACGGAACGGTCAGAAAGCTTCCGAGCAAAGCGCCCAGCACCAGACAAATGGCATATTTCATTAGAAACGGCTCCTTTGTATAGTTCTACAAATAATGTATCATATTCGAAATATTGTTTCTATTTTTTAGTTTATTGATTTTTTATGTCCGACATGCTTGCGAGGAGGATTTTTACAGAAGATGTCGAAATGAAAGAACGAACCGTTATTCAGAAAATTATAATAATTAACCCTGGATTATTCGTGCTAACAATCTGACAATCATTTCTTTTATGAAAGCGTTTTAAATAAAGGGAGGGAGTTTATGTATACGACTTTAGGAAGATTGTTAGAATTGACCGTTGGCAATGGGCCAAACAAAGAGGCGATTGTTGAGCCTGCAAAAAACATTCGCTGGACGTACAGAGAATGGAACGACCAAGTAAACAAATTGGCAAGCGCTCTTCAAAAAAGCGGGGTACGAAAGGGAGACCGTGTATCTACGTTTCTATTTAACTGCCAAGAACTGGCAACGACGCTTTTTGCTTGTGCGAAGATCGGCGCTGTATTCAATCCCATCAACTTTCGTTTAAAGCCGCAAGAACTGGCTTACATTTTAGAAGACGCTTCTCCAAAAGTCGTGCTGTTTGAACAAGCATTAGCTCCTCAAGTGACAAGCATCCATGAGACATTTTCTCATATTCAATTTTGGTACACCGATGAAAATCCTCCAGAATACGCAGTTTCCTATAAAGAAAAACTTCTGGATACATCTGGTAACTATATCGAAGTGGATGTTCAGGAAGATGATATTTGCTCCATCATGTATACGAGCGGAACAACGGGATATCCAAAAGGAGTGCTGCACCGCCACCGTGAAATCGTAGAACAGAGTCTTATGTGTGTCGCGTATTTAAGCTACAGCGGAGAAAGCCGCGGTTTAGTTACGGCGCCGATGTTTCATTGTGCTGAGCTGCATTGCTGTTTCATCCCGAGAGTACATAGCGGAGCCGCAAACGTCATTCTTCATCATTTTGATCCAAAAGCAGTACTGCAAACGATTCAAGATGAAAAGATTACGGTCTTGTTTGCAGCACCGACGATGTGGAATATGCTGCTTCAAGAAGATTTGTCAAATTATAATTTAACTTCTTTATATCGCGGGTTATATGGTGCGGCTCCAATGGCGCCTGCGCTGGTAAAAGCGTGCTATGAAAAGTTAAACGTGGAACTTATTCAAGCATACGGCATGACTGAAATGGGTCCTGCCGTTACGTTCTTGCGCGAGAACGAGCAGCTCTCAAAGGTTGGTTCTGCAGGAAAAGCTGGTTATAACCACGAGATTCGAGTCGTTCGTCCAAACGAAGATGGTCCGTCTGATCCGGATGACATTCTGCCGCCATATGAAGTTGGGGAAATCATCATGAGAGGGCCTTGTTTAATGGCAGGGTATTACAAAAAAGAGGAAGCGACAGAAAAAGCCTTGTATAAAGGATGGTATCATTCAGGTGACTTAGGATACTTGGATGAAGATGGCTATTTATATGTTGCAGATCGTGTGGATGACATGATCATAAGCGGCGGCGAAAATATTTACCCGCGTGAAGTAGAGGATTTCCTGTATACGCATGACGGGGTTCTCGATGTCGCGGTTCTCGGGGAAAAAGACGACTTATGGGGACAGCGTGTCGTTGCTTATGTGGTATGCAAAAATAAGGCGTTAACTGCTGAGGAATTGGACGAGTATTGCAAGACAAGTGATAAGCTGGCAGCTTATAAGCGGCCGCGCCGTTACGTATTTGTGGAAGAACTGCCGCGCAACGCAAGCGGAAAGACACAAAAATTTATTTTACGTCAGCAAGCAGAAACAGCCAAGCAGTAAGGGGAGAACAAGATGAAGCATCGATATTTACAGGAAGAGCATCACATTTTTCGTGATGCCTTCCGCAAATTTTTAGAAAAAGAGGCATATCCATACTACGACCAGTGGGAGCAGGATGGAATAATCCCTCGTTCGCTATGGGATAAGATGGGGCAAAATGGCTTTTTATGTCCGGCAGTGGATGAAAAGTATGGCGGATACAATGCAGATTTCGGTTATTCCGTTGTTATTAATGAAGAGCTGGAGAAGGTTGGTTCCAGCTTAGTAGGTATAGGATTGCATAATGATATTGTTGTTCCCTATCTTATGCACTATGGAACAGAAGAACAGAAGAAACGTTGGCTCCCGAAGTGCGTAACAGGTGAGTATATAACGGCTATTGCGATGACGGAACCGGGAGCAGGCTCTGATTTAGCAGGCATAAAAACAACGGCCCGCAAAGAAGGAGACCACTACATTGTCAACGGTGAAAAAACATTTATTACAACCGGCATTCATGCCGATTTAGTCGTCATTGTTTGTAAAACAGATCCGAACGCAAAGCCGGCTTATAAGGGTATCAGCCTTCTTGTTGTGGAAAGAGGGACGGAAGGCTTTACACGAGGGAAAAAGCTCTTAAAAGTCGGGCTGCATAGCCAAGATACTGCTGAGCTTCTATTCCAAGATGCAAAAGTCCCGGCATTCAATCTGTTAGGGGAAGAAGGAAAAGGGTTTTATTACTTGATGGAGCAGCTCCAGCAAGAGCGCCTCATCGTTGCGATTGCGGCTAAAACTGCTGCACAAGTGATGTTTGAATTGACGAAGCGATATGTAAAAGAGCGAAAAGCATTTGGAAAAAGCATAAGCGACTTCCAAACCGTGCAGTTTCGTTTGGCAGAAATGGCAACTGAAATTGAAATCGGAAGCACATTTGTAGATGAATGCATAGCTTCTCATATGGAAGGAAAGAACATAGTTACAAAAGTGTCCATGGCCAAGTGGTGGATTACCGATCTGGCAAAAAAAGTGGCTGCGGAATGCGTGCAGCTGCATGGCGGATACGGCTATATGGAAGAATACGAGATTGCCAGACGGTATCGGGACATTCCGGTCAGCTCCATTTACGCTGGTTCAAACGAAATTATGAAAGTGATTATCGCAAAAAACATGAGATTATAAGGAGGAAACATGCTTCAGGGAATCGTTGTATTGGACTTTTCACATTATTTACCGGGACCATTTGCTACGCTCCGCCTGGCAGATTTAGGTGCGGAAGTGATTAAAGTGGAGCCGTTGTACGGGGATTTGGCAAGAGGATTTGATATAGACAGCAAAGCTCTTTTTGAAGCCAATAATCGAAACAAAAAGAGTGTAGCTTTAAATGTGAAACACCCGGAAGGAAAGGAACTTGCCCTTCGTCTTATTGAAAAAGCCGATGTATTGGTCGAAAGCTTTCGGCCGGGAGTAATGAACAGACTTGGATTAGGGTATGAAGATGTATGCAAAGTGAACAAAAGCATCGTATATGCTTCTCTTACCGGCTACGGACAGACTGGCAAGTATGCGAACTTGGCGAGCCATGACCTGAATTTTATGGCTGTAAGCGGTATCTTGTCACAATTAAAAGATGAGAGCGGAACACCTGTTCATCCCAAACTGACATTTGGGGATGAAATCGGAGGGATGATGGCATCTGAAAAAATAAATGCTGCATTGTTTGCGCGCGAAAGAACAGGACAAGGATGCTATTTAGATATTTCGTTAACCGATAGCTTAACGATGCTGATGAACAGTCATGTCATGCTGGAGAAGCAAACAAGGAAACAGCATGGTTTGGATGTACTGGGCGGAAAGATTATCTCTTATTGCATTTATAAAACGAGTGACGATCGATTTGTTGCTTTGGCAGCTGTGGAAAGTAAATTTTGGGCGCGCTTTTGTGAAGCGGCAGGGCGGCCGGACTGGATTTCAAAACAATACAATCCCGCCAATAAAGGGGAAGCTGTGTATGAAGAGATACAAACATTGTTTCTCAGCCAGCCGCTATCCTATTGGACTCGTTTTTCTCAAGAGGTAGATTGCTGCTTAACGCCGATCGTGGAGACAAAAGAGCTGACGTCTTCCGAGTATACAAAGCACCTTCTTACGTTTGACGGATATGTATTAACCAATACGCAACAACAAGCCAGCCAGCCGCCGCAGCTCGGAGAACATACAAAGGAAATGTTAACAAAATGGGTTGGTTTAACAGATAAAGAGATTGCAAGATTGCAAAAAGAAGAGATTATAGGGGGGACTAAATATGATGAATGTACCGTTAACAATCAGCTCCATGATCGAACGCGCAGAAACGTTTTTTAAAAAGAAACAAATCGTATCAAGGACACACTCCGGGATTACAAGACTTACATATGAAGAAATGGGAAAACGAACGCGCCGCTTGGCAAGCGCTCTTGCTAAGATGGGTGTTGGACGAGGAGAAACAGTAGGTACATTTGCATGGAATCACCATCGTCATTTAGAAGCGTACTTTGCTATTCCGGGAATTGGTGCGGTTTTGCATACGATTAATATTCGTTTGGCGCCAAATCATGTCTCTTATATTATTAATCATGCAGAAGACAAAGTATTGTTCGTGGATGAAGACCTGGTGCCGCTTATTGAAAAGGTAAAGGACGAATTATCTACTGTACAAGCATTTATTATTATGACGGATAAAGAGGAACTGCCGGAAACGACTTTACACCCTGTATATTCATACGAGCAGCTTCTTGCAGAAGGAGACCCGTCATTCCCATTTCTTAAAGATATCGATGAAAATGAGCCAGCAGGTATGTGCTATACCTCTGCGACAACAGGAAATCCAAAAGGCGTGGTGTATACTCACCGAAGCACGGTGCTTCACTGCATGAGCTTAGGGCTGGTTGACAGCGCTGCGGTATCTGAAAGCGATGTGTGGATGCCGATCGTCCCGATGTTTCATGTGAATGCATGGGGCTTGCCGTATGCAGCTGTTTGGTTTGGCTCTTCCCTTGTGCTGCCGGGACCTATGTTTACGCCAAAGGTGCTGTTGCAGTTAATTGAAACGGAAAAAGTAACTGCCACGGCAGGGGTACCAACCATTTGGCTTGGTGTATTAAAAGAATTGGAAGAAGGAACATACGATACTTCCAGCCTGAAAGCGATTATTTGCGGCGGTTCCGCTGCACCAAAAGCAATGATCGCTGCTTTTGAGCAAAAATACAAAATTCCATTTATCCATGCATATGGCATGACCGAGACAAGCCCACTTGTTACATTAGCAAGGTTGAAGAGTTATGAAACATATTTAGAGTATAGTGAGCAATTAAACATTCGTTCCAAGCAAGGCTACTTAGTACCGGGAGTGGAGATGAAAGTTGTCGGAAAAGACGGAGAAGTCAAATGGGACGGAGAAGAAATCGGCGAATTGCTTCTGCGCGGTCCGTGGATTGCGAGCGAATACTATAAAGATGAACGGACAGCTGGATCATTTAAGGACGGTTGGCTGTATACGGGTGACGTTGTAACTGTCGACGAAGAAGGTGCCATCAAAATTGTGGATCGCACGAAAGACGTCATTAAAAGCGGCGGAGAATGGATTTCGTCCGTTGATTTAGAGAATGCGTTAATGGCACACGAAGCAATTTTTGAAGCCGCGGTTGTTGCCGTACCTCATCCGCAGTGGCAGGAGCGTCCAATTGCTTGTGTTGTCCTAAAAGAAAAAGCAACGGTCACCAAAGAGGAATTGTATGACTTTTTACGTCCGCAGTTCGCAAAATGGTGGCTTCCGGACGATATTTTATTCCTGAATGAAATTCCGAAAACGTCAGTAGGAAAATTTTTAAAGCGTGCATTGCGGGAACAAATCAAAAACTATTACGTTCAAAACTAGGGGGAGAAACATGATACAAAACATTGCAGTAATTGGTGCGGGAATTATGGGAAACGGCATTGCACAAGCGTTAGCAATGGGTGGAAAATGCGTAAAATTGTATGATGTATCCGAGGCGAGCTTGCAAAAAGCATACGCAAGCATAACAACAAGTCTAAGCCGCTTTGTTAAAGCAGGGCGCATGACAGAGGAGGATAAAGCAGGCATCCTGGCTAATATCGTTTCCTTTACAACGTTAGAAGAGGTATGCAAAGACGTGGAGCTTGTTATTGAGGCAGTGCCTGAAAACTTGGAACTGAAAAAAGAAATTTTTAAACAGTTGGACGCTTACACTGCTGAGTCTGTGATTCTGGCAACCAATACATCTGAACTAAGTGTAACAGCAATCGCAAGTGCGACGAAACGGCCAGAAAAAGTAGCCGGCATGCATTGGTTCAATCCGGCTCCTGTTATGAAGCTTGTAGAAATTGTCCGGGCAGTTGACACAAATGAACATACGATTCAAGCCATTAAAGAGCTGTCTGAAGAAATTGGAAAAGAAACGGTAATTGTAAAGGACATGCAAGGCTTTGTTACTTCCAGAGCCATCGCTGCCCATATGATTGAATGCATGCGCATGTATGAAGAAGGGATAGCGAGCAAAGAAGATATTGATAAAGCTATTAAACTCGGATTGAATTACCCGATGGGACCGTTTGAGCTTGCAGATTATGTTGGCCTAGATACGATGCTGTTCGTAAGCAAAGGAATGACAGGAGCGTTCGGTGACAGATTCCGTGCTCCGCAAACATTGGTAAAGCTTGTGGAAGCAGGACATCTCGGACGTAAGACGGGAAAGGGTTTTTACGATTATACGAAATCGAGTGAAAAGGTTGTGAAACAGTGAGTCGAGAGGTTGTTATCGTCGAAGCAGTGCGAACACCCGTAGGAAAACGGAACGGCGTGTTCCGTGACCTGCATCCCGTTCAATTAGCGAGCGTGACTTTAGATGCTCTTATGAAACGGGCAAATATAGAAAAGAGTTTAGTAGAAGATATTGTAATGGGCTGTGTTACACCGATTGCCGAACAAGGATATAATATCGGAAGGTTGGCAGCTTTAGAAGCAGGTTTTCCCGTTACCGTTCCGGCTGTGACGATTAATCGAATGTGTGGTTCCGGACAGCAGGCTCTTCATTTTGCCGCGCAAGAAATCAAGTCCGGCGATATGGACATTACGATCGCCGCCGGTGTCGAGCATATGACGAAGGTGCCGATTTTGAGCGACGGCAACGCCCATACAATTCCGAAAAGCCTTCATGAGAAATATAACTTTGTTCATCAAGGCATTTCAGCAGAACTCGTAGCCGAAAAATACGGCATTACGAAAGAACAGCTTGATGCATACGCGTATGAAAGTCATCAACGGGCCATTAGAGCGATAAAGGAAGGACGGTTTGAACGGGAGATTGTTCCTGTATACGGTGTGGATAAAGAAGGGAACGCTGTGCTAGTAAAACAAGACGAAGGACCGCGGGCCGATACGTCTATTGAAGTATTGGCGGGCTTAAAGACAGCATTTAAAGAGAATGGCGTCATTACAGCCGGAAATGCCAGTCAAATCAGCGACGGCAGCGCAGCAGTTCTTCTCATGGACAGCAAAAAAGCACAAGAGCTGAATTGTAAGGCACGAGCACGTATCGTCAATCAAGTCGTGGTTGGTTCCGATCCTACGTTAATGTTGGATGGAGTCATTCCCGCAACGAGAAAAGTGTTAGAAAAATCCAATTTAACAATTGACGACATTGATACAGCAGAAATTAACGAAGCGTTTGCTTCGGTTGTATTAGCTTGGCAGAAGGAAATCGGCGCTGATTTGCAGAAAGTAAATGTCAACGGCGGCGCTATTGCATTGGGGCATCCGTTGGGAGCGACCGGAGCAAAACTAATAACATCACTTTTGCATGAGCTGGAACGAAGAAACGGCCGCTACGGATTGCTTACCATTTGCATCGGCCATGGCATGTCAACGGCAACAATAATTGAAAGATTGTGAGTTTTCGGCGTGTAACAGCACGCCGTTTTTTCTGGGGGAATAGTATGGAGAAAAAAATTAGCTTTCGAAAGCTGAAAATGGAGGATTTATCATTATTGCATCAATGGTTCAACAATCAGCATGTAATGGAGTGGTATTCAAAACGTCCTCATTCATTTGAAGAAGTGAAACAGAAATATACTCCTAGAATAAGAGGAGAGCAGTCGGTACAATGTTATATAATCGAATGCTCGAAATATCCCATCGGCTTTATTCAAACTTATATTTTAGAAGAATACGGAGAACAAACGGCCGGTATAGATGTATGTATTGGAGAAAAAGAGTATTTACATAAAAGATTGGGTCCTCTTATTATAACACAATTTTTACGGAAGATTGTCTTCGCAGACGAAAAAACGGGAGCATGCATAATTGATCCGGAAGAAGGAAATAAAATTGCTGTTAAAGCATATGAAAAAGTGGGGTTTCAACATGTAAAGATGGTCCAGGAGAACGGAGAAACAAAGTATATTATGAAAATGTACCGGAATCAGATTGAATGATTCGGTACTATTATGTGAATAGAAGATAGAAAATGAATATTCTCATGAAAAAACGAACTGAAAGGCTAGCAATAAAAAAGAGCGGTATAGCACCGCCCTAATATTATGCGACAACAAGTTCAATCAGCTTTTCTAAAAATTCGTCTGCGCTGATGACAGCTTTCCCGCCGCCGCGCGCACTGATCGGATTGCCGCCGCCTTTTCCTTCAATAAGAAAGAGGGCAGCCTTAATGACATCATTCATATTTTTCTCGACTGCTTTTCCTCGTGCACAAACGCACTGTAAATTTTCATCATTTTTGGTTACAAGCAAAACAACAGAACGTTCTTCCTGCTCGGTAATGACAGCGGACAATTTTGCCAAGTCCTGCATTGAGCGACCTGTAAATGAAGCTGCAATCAGTTTGCCGAAAGCCTCTTCTTTTGCGGCAGACAGCAATTCTGTTGATTCAAACGCTAACAGCTTATCGTTTGCCTCACGAAGAGACTTTTCCAGTTCCTTTTGTTCCATGATAAGCTGCTTCATCTTTGCAGGCAATTCAGCTTCCTTGCTGTTAAGAAGCCGCACAGCTTCTTTGACAACGGTTTGCTTTTCTTGCATCGCATGCAACGTACGCCATCCACACACAAATTGAAGGCGAATGTTCCCTTTATGGCGTTCCCAGCCCAAAATTTTAATTGGTCCGACTTCTCCGGTGTGTTTTGGATGAGTTCCTCCGCAGCCGTTGTAGTCAAAGTCTTTTACAATTACGACACGAATGTTTTCTTTCACAGTCGGAGCTTTACGCAACGGCAGCTTGGCTGCTTCCTCTTCGTTTACCCAGCGAATGTCGATCGGACGGTTTTGGAAGACAATTTCGTTTGCCAATTCTTCCGCTTGTTGTGCTATTTCTGTCGTTAGTTCAGGAGTTTCAATATCAATAGTAGATACTTCTTTTCCAAGATGGAATGCCACGGTTGGAATGCCGAATTTCTCAATAAATGCCGCAGACAAAATATGCTGCCCTGTATGCTGCTGCATGTGGTCGAAACGGCGTTTCCAATCAATATGACCCGTTACTGCCCGTTCCTTTATTTGTTCTGTTATGTAGTGACGGATTTCACCATCTATTTCTTCCACGTTTACTACTTCGACACCATTGAGCGTCCCGGTATCATGAGGTTGACCGCCTCCGGTCGGATAAAACGCCGTTTCTTCTAACACGACGTACAAGCTTCCGTTTTCATCCCATTCTTGTTTTGTAATATAGGACGTAAAAGTTTTTATGTATGCGTCGTCATAATATAGTTTACCGTTCATGAAACCAATCTCCTTTTCGTATCTTCCACGTTTTATTGTATCATATGTTGTACCGTTTTTGGCTCGCGAGTCATTCTGGACATGATAGCTCACTTCTGGTGAAATATTTCACAAACTTATCCTTTTAGTATACTATAAGTAGTAAAGCGTGAAATAATAGAAATGGAACAAAAAAAGGAAAGCCAAACAAAAAATTTCTTGTTATAATAGATGAAAAGTTTTATTTTTCTGAAAAATGAGGAGGGAGCAAAATGGAGCAAGAGAAGAAATATCAAGAAGGCGTTCGTAAACTCATTGATATCAGCAAAGATACTTCAGAATTATATCGGGAAATGAACGAAATGGTTGCTCATTTAA
>JBHGXS010000135.1:0-2358 GCA_041920565.1 Bacillus sp. (in: firmicutes)
TGCCGAATGTTTTGGCGATTTTAGCTGTTTCTTTGCCGATAGCGCCGACACCGATGATGCCAACGGTTTTTCCATGTATTTCTTGCCGCAAATTGGCATGATGCCACGTTTTGGTAAGCTGATTTTTGACATATACATGAATGCTTCTCGTTAATGCGAGCATTAAAGCAAAAATGGATTCTGAGATTGGATAAGCGTGCACACCGCTGGCATTTGTTAAGAGAATCTCTCGCGCAGCCATTTCATCTAAAGGTAATTTATTTACACCAGCACTCCAACTTTGCAACCAGCGAAGTTTGGACTCCTTCTCAATACAATGATATTTTATTTCTTCTTTCCAACCGGCAATGATTTCAGCCTCTTTTAAATGATCCTGCCATATGGAACGGTCTTTTCCCACAATTATCTCCCATTCGGGTATGATTTTTTGGATTTCTTGTCAATAAGCTTGATCAATATTATGTGTAATAATAAGTTTTCTCTTTTGCATGATACAACCTCCATTTCAAGTTTTATTCTACCATAATATACATAATATTCAGGTTATTTAATTTTATAATCAAGAAAAAAGATATTACAATCGATTCTGCCGCAAAAACTATCAAGCCTGATTGTATGGGAAAATTTCAGCTTTCGATACTAGATAAGGTATAATCCTATTTACTTATAATTAAATTCCATGTAACCTGTTGTTTGAATAGTGAAATTTTTAAGAAAATAAATAGAGAAAGAAATGAGGGTTCTACTAATATGATTAAAGCAATCTTTTTTGACCTCGATGATACGCTGCTTTGGGATCAAAAGAGTGTAAAGGAAGCCTTTGCAGCAACTTGCCAAACTGCACAACAAAAATACGGCATTGATCCGGAAGCGCTTGAAGAAGCGGTTCGAAGAGAAGCGAGAGAACTTTACTCCTCCTATGAAATGTATCCTTTTACACAAATGATTGGCATTAACCCATTCGAAGGGCTGTGGGGAAATTTTTTAGATGATGATGACAACTTTCGAAAAATGAAAGAAATTGTTCCCGTTTATCGTCAAGAAACATGGACAAGAGGATTGAAAGCTTTGGGGATCGACGATCCGGAATTTGGATACGAATTAGCGGAACGCTTCCCTGCTGAACGGCGTGATAAACCATTTGTGTACGAAGAAACATTCAAAGTACTTAATGAATTGAAAGGGAAATATCAGCTCTTACTTTTAACAAATGGCTCGCCTGATTTACAACATACGAAACTAGGCATGACCCCTGAGCTTGTTCCTTATTTTGATCACATTGTTATTTCTGGCGCGTTTGGAAGAGGAAAGCCTGATCCTTCCATTTTCGAACATGCTTTGACGCTTTTGTCACTCCATAAAGATGAAGTGATTATGGTAGGAGATAACTTGATGACAGATATTCTCGGTGCATCACGTGCAGGAATGAAATCAGTTTGGATCAATCGTCATAATAAGGAGCGGAACGAAGTGGTGCCCGATTACGAAATCAGTCACTTAGAGGAAATTTACCCAATCTTGGAATCTCTTAATAAAAAATAGGTAATGTAATAGAAGCAACTTGGATTTTTTGAGTTGCTTCTGACATTGTAGCTTAATAATCGTATTTTGTAATAGGGACAGGATAGCAGGAACTTATTTTTATTTAGGTAATTTTCAAAAATATCTTTATTTTTTTGTGAAATAAATTTATAATTAAAACTATTAAACTATAAATTCCAATGTATTTACTTGAATATTAGCATATACTCTGTCGGTAGTTGCGTTTAAACCATATTTTTAGAAAGAATCATTTTAATTTTTAATCCCATTAAATACATATGTTTAATGTGAAATGAAATTAATTTCTTATACAAAAAGAAAGGAATAGTGCCATGATATTAACCTACATTGCCATTGCTGTGGGGCTTTTCTTCGCTATGAATATCGGTGCAAGTGGAACTGCAGCTTCCATGGGAGCGGCGTATGGAGCGGGAGCAATAAAAAACAAACGTATAGCGATGTTTTTGGTATCAATTTCTGCTTTTCTAGGCGCGGTCCTTGGAGGTGGAGAAGTTGTCAAAACGATTGGAGGGGGGATTATTCCTTCCGGTATTCTAAGCGTTAAGGTTGTTGTTATTATTCTGGCGGGAGCAACACTTACGCTATTTTTAGCTAATATTATGGGAATCCCCTTATCAACAAGCGAAGTAACTGTCGGGTCCATTGTAGGTGCAGGAATTGCTTATCAAGCTGTATATGCTGATAAACTCCTTTTCATCGTATTGGTTTGGCTGATTGTCCCTGTTATATCGTTCTTTATTACTTTGACACTTGGATGGATTATTGCACGCGCAGAAAATCATTGGAGAGAATTGA
>JBHGXS010000012.1:0-27992 GCA_041920565.1 Bacillus sp. (in: firmicutes)
CGATATACTTTAACAAGTTGCTAAACGCTTTGCTCACCTTGATAACCTCCCGAATGTTTGTTCTTGTTTTTTGATTATATCAAGATTTCGGGCAGGTATCAAATATCAACATCTACCTTTAACAGAGCCAAAAGATAAGAAAGCATAAGGCTTAAACAGTGTTTGGGAATCCTTTGACGACAAAATTCTCTTCCGTTTTATACGAAAGAACTTATTAATGGAAATATAAACCCGTGTACCTTATATCGGAATATCGGAACAATAAAACAAGCCAATGCGATCACGCATTGGCTTGTTGTTTTATATTTCCATTATAATAGGCAAAATCATCGGCTTGCGTTTTGTTTTTTCGTATAAGAACGGAGCCAATGTATCTGTAATTTCATTTTTAATTTCAGACCATTGCGTTGTTTTACGCTCCATCACTTTGTTAAGATGATTGGAAATAAGTGCTTGCGCATCGTTAATTAAGTCGCTGCTTTCGCGCATATAGACAAAGCCGCGTGAGATAAGATCAGGACCGGCAGCAATTTTAAATTCCTTCATATCGATGCTGACAACCACGATGACGAGCCCTTCTTCAGAAAGGATGCGTCGGTCGCGAAGAACGATGTTTCCGATATCCCCGATTCCATTTCCGTCGATGTAGACAGAGCCGGAAGGGATTTTTCCTGCAATGGCAGCTTCATTTGCTCGTAATGCAAGTACGTCTCCATTATCCATAATAAAGCAGTTTTCTTCCGGTACACCACAATCCACTGCAAGCTTGGCATGCATACGTTGCATGCGATATTCACCGTGAATCGGCATAAAGTACTTCGGCTTCATTAAGCGAATCATCAGTTTTTGCTCTTGTTGACCGCCGTGACCGCTCGTATGAATATCCGTCAGCCGGCCATGAATAACCTCTGCACCTGCGCGATACAGCATATTAATCGTACGGCTTACGCTGACAGTATTACCTGGAATCGGTGAAGACGAGAAGACGACTGTGTCACCCGGAATAATTTGAATTTGACGGTGTGTACCGTTTGCAATTCGAGATAAAGCAGCCATCGGTTCACCTTGGCTTCCCGTACATAGAATAACTACTTGATTTGCAGGCAAACGATTAATTTGAGCGGCATCGACAATCGTATCTTTCGGACAACGAATGTAGCCTAACTCTTGTCCGATTTCGATTGCAGCTTCCATGCTGCGTCCGAAGACCGCAATTTTTCTTCCGTTTTCCACCGCTGCTGCCACTACTTGCTGAAGGCGATGGATGTTTGAGGCAAAAGTTGCAAAAATAATGCGTCCGTCCACTTTTCGGAAAATATCATCAATGGTATCTCCCACTTTACGTTCTGACATTGTAAAGTCAGGAACTTCACTGTTTGTGCTGTCGGATAATAAGCAAAGCACGCCTTCTTTACCGATCTCAGCCATTTTTGTCAAGTTGGCAGGCTCTCCGACAGGCGTAAAATCAAATTTAAAATCACCTGTATGAACGATTTGCCCTTGCGGAGTTTTTACTACTATACCGTACGCATCAGGAATACTATGAGTAGTGCGGAAGAAAGATACGGATGTTTTGCGGAATTTAATCACATCATCTTCCTTAATTTCATATAGCTTTGCCTTTCGTAATAAACCGTGCTCTTCTAGTTTATTTTTAATTAAGCCAAGCGCCAATTTCCCGCCGTAAATGGGAATGTTTACTTGTCGAAGAAGATAAGGAATGCCCCCGATATGATCTTCGTGACCATGCGTGATGAACAATCCTTTAATTTTTTCTTCGTTTCGCACTAAATACGTGTAATCTGGAATTACATAATCGATGCCGAGAAGCTCGTCTTCCGGAAATTTAATGCCGGCGTCGATTACGATAATCTCATCCTGAAATTGAACAGCGTATGTATTTTTTCCGATTTCTCCAAGACCGCCGAGTGCGAAAACGGCTGTTTGGTCATTTTTTAGAAATTTCATCTATACGATCTCCAAAAGCTTGAAATTTTCGCTTTGTTTTTCGTATTCAAGATGAGCACCGGATAATTGTTGAACTAGTTCAATATTGTAGTTGAACTTGGATAATTTAGCACGTACATCTTTCTCAGATTCCGCTTCAATGTACAGTGTTTTTGTATTTTCCCTTACAGGAACTTGTGAAGCATTTTCTTGATAAAACACTTTAAAAATCACGTTGATCTCTCCTTACTGTCTATTATTTGGCTGCCTTTTACCTATTATAAATGAAATAGCTGCGTTTTTCATGCATTTTCCTAAATTGGCAGGGAAAAACCCAAAGCTGAGTACGGAAAGACTCTCATAATATAGCGTTTCGATTGGGAGAGGCGATTATGCAATTTTCTTTTTGCGCATCAAATCATTCCAATATATTTTCAGCTTTTCTTTTAATTTTTTTAACATTATTAACCACCCTTTCATCCTTTCAAACATTACGGACGTTTTTTATAGTATTTGATGAACGGTGATAATTCATGTATAGAAAAAACAGAATAGGGAACATAAAAAATGTTTAATTATGTAAAATATTTTTAGTTTTTATGCTACTATTTACAATAGGAATGGAGAGAAACAGAGAGGGGAATACAGATTGGGGAAATTATACAGTGCGTTGTTGACGTTAAGCATTATTTGGGGAACATCCTTTTTATTTATCAAGATAATGACTCCGGAACTCGGGCCATGGGGCGTAGTGTTTTGGCGTTGTTTATTTGGTGCCATAACTTTAGCAGCCATCATTTTAGTAAGAAAAGAACGCATATCTTGGAGAGATCTGCCGCTCCGTTGGATTTTTCTTGTAGGTTTGATTAATAATGTGTTGCCGTTCGGATTCATTGCAATCGGTGAATTAAAAATTTCAAGCAGCATGGCATCCGTTATTAATGCCATGACCCCTATATCTACTGTAATCATCGGGGTTTTGTTTTTTGCCGTTCGCATCCAAAAAATGCAGTGGGTCGGCATTCTGTTAGGATTTATGGGCATTCTTATTTTATTGCAGTTCGATGTTGCACAATTGCTTTCAGGAGACATAAACGGAATGTTGTTTGTCCTTATGGCTACCTTTTGTTATGCCTTGGGGACGCATTTATCGCGCAAACATTTAAGTCACTTGTCAGTCACCGTACTGTCGGCATCAACTTTATTGATAGCAAGCGTGATTAGCTTTTTCTTTATGACTTTTGTCAGTGCAGAAAGATTTCGAGGGATTCATTCTTATGATATACTGTTATCTTTAGTAGGGCTTGGCGTTCTCGGCTCCGGCTTTGCTTACTTGCTGTTTTATTATATGGTCAAGGAAGGAAGCGCGGAATTTGCTACATTTGTCACTTATTTAGTACCGGTTTCCGCCATGCTTTGGGGTAATATAATATTGGGAGAAAAAGTTACATATCACATGATTTTCGGATTAATTCTCATTTTTGGAGGAGTGTACCTATCGACGTTCTCAAAAGGGAAAAATTCAAGTCGTGATAAAGCGGCAGCATAGAAAGGATTGTTTAGATGAACGATAAAATTGTATTTTTTGATATTGACGGGACGTTGCTTGATCATGATAAAAAGATTCCTGCTTCTACAAAAGAAGCGGTGCGCCAACTGCAAGAAAATGGAGTTCACGTTGCCATTGCGACCGGAAGAGCCCCGTTTATGTTTGAAGATGTTCGCAAGGAATTAAATATCCATAATTATGTCAGCTTTAACGGGCAGTATGTAGTATTTGAAGAAGAAGTCATTTATAAAAATCCGCTGCGGCCTGATTTGCTTCATGCATTCACAAACTATGCAGCGGAAGCAAACATTCCATTAGTGTTTTTAGATGAAAAAGAAATGACGGCGACAGTGGAAAATCATATGTTTATTCACGAAAGCATGCAAAGTCTGCACATGTCACATCCCCCGATTAATCCAGTTTTTTATAAGGACCGTGACATCTATCAAGCTCTTTTATTCTGTGAAGCGGGTGAGGAAGAGCGATTTATTCATGATTATCCTGATTTTCATTTTATCCGATGGCATAATTACTCGATGGATATTATTCCAAAGGGAGGGTCTAAGGCGAATGGAATCGAAAAATTCATTGAACGTCTTGGCTTCAAGCATGATCAAGTATATGCGTTTGGCGATGGGTTAAACGATATGGAAATGATCCAAACGGTAGGTACCGGCATTGTGATGGGAAATGGTCATGAAGATTTAAAGAAAATAGGAAAATATGTAACGAAGGATGTTGCGGAAGATGGAATCCTTCACGGTTTGAAGTGGGCAAGACTGTTATAAAACTCTCGTACAACGAGAGTTTTTTGTTGTAGAAAATCTGACAAGTAATCATCAAAATCATGAACTTTTTTGAATCTGCATTCTCTTATGGATTGGAAACAGGTATAATGAAAGCGGAAAATGAAATTCATTCTCATAGAGTTAACGGGGGAAACCTCATGGTATTAACAGAGATGAGAAAAGGGAAAAAGGCTACCATTATTGACATGTCTTCAGTCAATCCTGCCATACAACGGCGATTATTAGATTTCGGAATAGACGAAGGTACAAAAGTATGTCTCAAGCAGTTACTTCCGTTTCAAGGACCGTGCATGATTGAAGTAGGCGGTCAATGCATCAGCTTGCGCCGCAATGAAGCAAATTGCATTGTTGTGGAGGAAGTGTAATGCAGCAAATTGGTTTATTCGGAAATCCAAACACAGGAAAAACATCACTTTTTAATGCATTGACTGGTTCCTACGAATATGTAGGAAACTGGAGCGGCGTAACCGTTGAAAAAAAGGTGGGAACACTACGAAAGCAGAAAGGATTATTGATAGATTTACCGGGAGTATATTCTTTACACCCGATTTCAAAAGATGAAAGAGTTGCAACGAACTTCTTATTATACGAGGAATTTTCCTCTATTTTAAATATTGTAGATGCATCACAATTGGAACGTAATCTTCATTTGACCATTCAATTGCTAGAATTTGGAAAGCCGATGATCATTGGCTTGAATATGATGGACGTTGCCAAGGGACGCGGTATTCAGATTGATTATCAAAAGCTATGGGAAGCGTTGGAAGTACCGGTGTATCCGATTGTAGCCCACAAGGAAATCGGGGTTGATAAATTGCTTGACGTGCTGCCGAAAGCCAAACAACATACACCGTTACTGATCCCGTACGGCTTGATTATTGAACAAGCAATTCATCGTTTAGTTTCCTTATTGCCGGATGGAATAAAAGGGTCGAAACGATGGTATGCGCTTCAAGCGCTTGAAGGAAATGAGGTTGTTTTGCAAGAATGGGAAACGTTGGCTCCGCAAACGGATTGGCGCACCATCATTACAGAAACGGAAGAAGCGGTACGTGCTCAGGTTCAAATTAAGTCGCTCAAGCAGCTTATTTACCAAAAGCGTCTTTCATATATTCAAGAAATTTTGGCTGGGTGTGTCACAAAGGAAAAGGAACATGGGGCAACCTTCACGGAGAAACTAGACCAAGTTGTGACCCACAAAGTGCTCGGTATTCCGATTTTTTTAGTATGTATGTTTCTTTTATTTAAGGTAACATTTGATTGGGTCGGTACCCCTCTTTCTGATATGCTGGATGGGTTTATATCCGGTTCGTTTTCAGATGGAGTAAAGGGTTTACTTGAGAAAATCGGAGCAAATGCGTTTATTGAAGCAGTGATACTTGACGGCATTATTGCCGGTGTCGGCGGCGTGCTTGTATTCGTACCGCAAATCTTCCTTCTCTTCTTCTTTATTTCTTTGCTTGAAGACTCCGGCTATATGGCGCGAGTAGCGACAGTAATGGATCGATTGATGGAAAAAGTAGGATTGAACGGAAAAGCATTTATTCCGATGATCATTGGATTTGGATGTAACGTACCAGGAGTGATGGCGGCACGCACCATCGAACAGCCGAAGGAGCGCTTACTGACGATTGTTTTAACACCGCTTATGTCTTGTTCGGCACGCCTCAGTGTATATAGTTTATTTGTAGCAGCTTTTTTTAAAGAACATCAGGCTTTAATTGTACTATCCTTATATGTACTGGGAGTTGTAATGGCATTGGTGCTAGCTAAAGTCTTCTCGTCTACGTTGTTACGTAATGAAGCAACATATTTTCTCATTGAACTGCCGCCGTATCGTGTGCCGCAGTGGAAGACGCTCCTTCGCAGTACATGGGATAAAGGAAAAGGATTCGTGAAAAAAGCGGGTACTTTTATTTTTGGAGGCTCCGTTCTCATTTGGTTTCTGTCCTATGCAGGACCGGGTGGACTAAACGTGGAGATGGAAGACAGCTTTTTGGCGTTAGTTGGAGGCGTAATTGCTCCGCTTTTAGTACCGTTAGGATTCGGAACATGGCAAGCTGGTGTAGCGCTTCTTACAGGATTCTTAGCCAAAGAAGTGGTTGTATCTACGATGAGCATTATTTATAAAACGCCGAATATTGATAAATTGCAAGAGTTGATGGGAAATTACTTTACGCCGCTTGGCGCGTACAGCTTTTTAGTGTTTATGTTGTTATACATCCCTTGTTTGGCGACAGTTGCAGTTATTCAAAAGGAAACAGATTCTAAAAAGTGGACGCTGTTTTCCATCGGCTATGCGCTTATCCTTGCATACGGATTAAGTTTCCTTATTTATCAAGGCGGAAAGCTGCTTGGATTCCAATAGAAAGAAGGGCGGAATATGATTAATATTACAATTGGTGCTCTCATTTTCGGCTATGCAGGTTACTCTTTAGCAAAGTTCGTAAAGAAAAGCAAAAAAGGAAAATGTGCAGCATGTTCTCTCAACACATCATGTGCGGGAGGCTGTGAAACAAAAGGCGACGTCGTGTGACATCGCCTTTATCTTTCAAGCGGAACAGCATTTTCCGGAATGGCAAACGGATTCTCGTGATTAATATGATCATAAAACATAATGCCGTTTAAATGATCGATTTCATGCTGGAATACGATTGCCGGAAGCCCTTTTAGACGAAGCTTTAATTCTTCACCGTCAATGGATGTCGCTTTTACCGTAATTCGCGCATAACGAGGCACATAGCCTGGAACTGCCCGATCCACTGACAGGCACCCTTCCCCGGATGTTAAGTAAGAACGTTCAACAGAATGGCTGATGATTTTTGGATTGAAAAGCGCATAGCTGTGCAGTTTTCCATCGTGGTCCGTTACGTGTACGGCAATCATGCGTTTGGAAACGCCGATTTGCGGAGCGGCCAATCCGATGCCTGGACGCAGCTGATAGCGCGCTGCAATCTCAGGATTCTGACTGTTGATGACGAATTCAAGCATGCTTCTAAGTGTATGTATATCTTCTTCGCTTGGAGGAAGGGCTACTTCTTTGGCGATTTCCCTCAGTACCGGATGTCCTTCTCGAACAATATTCTCCATCGTTAACATCTTCTTCTCTCCTTTCTTACGTATTAGTCTACCAAAGCTTGTAAGAAAAGTCGAAGTAAAAAAGGAAGGGGTGTTTTTCCTTCCTTTTTTGACTTTTCATAGTTTTTCGTCTTACGCGAAATTAACGGATGAAAGATGCACCAACAATAATTAAAAGAATAAACAATACAACGATTAAAGCAAAACCGCCACCGCCGCGTCCATGGCCGTATCCTCCATCGCAATATCCGTATGCTGGAGCTGTGTAAGATGGGTAACAAGTCGTATATCCATACATCAGTTTTACCTCCTTTTCCTTTCCGCTAAAAGTGCGGTTAGTATAACCTATGAAACAGAAAAAAAAATGTATAGTTATTCGCCCAGAACGGTGGAATCAGCTGAATATTTTTACCAGAGGAAGCGAAAAGATAAAGTGAAACTTCCTTCAGCGGGACTTTTTCCCGGCAGGATAGGATAAATTACAGCAGGAGGGAAGAAATGCGGGCCGTCTATATGTTTTTATGTTTACTTGTATTGAGTTCCTGCGGCGTTACGGCAAAAGAAAGAATATACAATGAGCTGGAAAAAGCAGCTTCATTGGAACAAACATTTGAACATGAACAACAGCCGTTAGTAAAGCTCGAACAAAAAGAAAAGGAAATTTATTATCAAATTATTTCACTGGGTATGCACGAAACTCAAAAACGAAAAGACCTCTCGCTGCAGGCTCAGTCTTTGTTAGACGAACGGGAGAAGCATTTAAAAAAGGAACGCAGCTGCCTGCTTGCTTCCAAAGAAGAATTTGAAAAAGTAAAGCCTTTAATGAACAAACTATCAGAAGAATCGTTACGAACGAAGGCGCATGCTGTGTTAGACACAATGCAAAAACGATATGACATATACGATTCTTTGTATGCTCAGTATAAAGGAGCTTTACAAAAAGATCGGGAATTGTATAAACTTCTCGAAACCGGCATCTTGCAGCTTGAGCAAGTGGAGCAAAAAATTAATGAAATAAATGATAGTTATGCAGAGGTATTAAAGTTAAATCAAGCCTTTAATGAGCATACTGAACAATATAACGATGTAAAAGAAGCGTTTTATAAGGAGAGTGGTTTAATAATTAAAGTGGAAAAAGAAGGATAAATGACGGTACTAAGATAGAGAAAATATTGTCGAAAAATAGTATTTTCTTGCAATTTGATGAACGTTTTGTGAAAGGGGATGTCTTTGCTTTACGAAACAATGGGGAAATGCGTACAGTGTTATTAAACGTTTACATATTATACTATGATAGTAAATGAGGAGAAAGGGGAATAATATAACAGAGTAGTATAAGCTACTAATACAGAGGTTTTTATCTGGAAATGTTAGCTAAAAACAAAAGGTGTATATTTTGCAGAAAAATTGAGTTCAAAGTAATTGACGTAAGGAATTGCATTGTTGTAAACTAAGAAACGTACTTAATTATTGTATTAATTGTTTTATCGGAAAAATTAGTACAGTTTCTTGAGGTTAATAAAACCTTCAAAAACCGACAAAATTCACGGTCGGTGCATATACTTACACTTTTATCACATTTTCGTATTGCTTTTCACCTACAAGAAAATGTGATGTCCAACCATTGATAGAGAGGAAGAGGTGAACGGAATGGGTACTAAAACAAAAAAGTCCCTGATTAATGTGGATCAGCAAATGAAAGTGATTGAAGAAACATTTCAAACATTCCAAATTTTAAATGAAGAAGGCCAAGTTGTAAACGAAGCAGCTATGCCTGAGCTTACAGATGAGCAATTAAAAGAATTAATGCGTCGTATGGTTTATACTCGCGTATTAGACCAACGCTCTATCTCTTTAAACCGTCAAGGCCGTTTAGGTTTCTATGCACCGACTGCCGGACAAGAAGCTTCTCAAATCGCGAGCCATTTTGCTCTTGAATCTGAAGACTTCATCTTACCTGGTTACCGTGATGTTCCACAATTGATTTGGCACGGTTTACCATTATATCAAGCATTCTTGTTCTCCCGCGGTCACTTCATGGGTAACCAAATTCCTGAAGGCGTAAACGCGCTTCCGCCGCAAATCATCATCGGTGCGCAAATCATCCAAACAGCGGGTGTTGCGTTAGGTATGAAGCTTCGCGGCAAAAAAGCAGTAGCAGTAACATACACTGGCGACGGCGGAGCATCTCAAGGTGACTTCTACGAAGGTATGAACTTTGCAGGTGCATATAAAGCTCCGGCAATCTTTATCGTTCAAAACAACCGTTTCGCTATCTCTACTCCGGTAGAAAAACAATCTGCAGCGAAAACTATCGCGCAAAAAGCAGTAGCAGTCGGTATCCCTGGTATTCAAGTAGACGGTATGGACCCATTAGCGGTTTACGCAGCTGTAAGAGAAGCTCGTGAGCGCGCAGTGAACGGCGAAGGACCTACTTTAATTGAAACTTTAACATTCCGTTATGGTCCGCACACAATGGCTGGTGACGATCCGACTCGTTATCGTACAAAAGATTTAGAAAACGAATGGGAAAAGAAAGATCCAATCGTTCGCTTTCGTAAGTTCTTAGAAGCAAAAGGCTTATGGTCTCAAGAAGAAGAAGAAAAAGTAATTGAGCAAGCGAAAGAAGATATTAAAGAAGCAATTGCGAAAGCAGACCAAGCTCCTAAGCAAAAGGTAACAGACTTGATCAGCATCATGTTTGAAGAACTTCCTTACAACTTAAAGGAGCAATATGAAATTTATAAAGAGAAGGAGTCGAAGTAAGCCATGGCGCAAATGACAATGATTCAAGCAATCACCGATGCGTTACGCGTCGAATTGAAAAACGATCCAAACGTATTAGTGTTTGGTGAAGACGTGGGTGTAAACGGCGGTGTATTCCGTGCAACTGAAGGATTACAAGCTGAATTCGGTGAACAACGCGTATTTGATACACCACTTGCAGAGTCCGGTATCGGAGGTCTTGCGATCGGCTTAGCGTTAGAAGGCTTCCGTCCTGTACCTGAAATCCAATTCTTCGGCTTCGTATACGAAGTAATGGACTCTATTTCCGGTCAAATGGCTCGTATGCGCTACCGTTCCGGCGGCCGCTGGCATGCTCCGATCACAGTTCGTTCTCCGTTCGGCGGCGGCGTTCATACTCCGGAATTGCACGCAGACAGCTTAGAAGGATTAGTAGCGCAACAACCGGGATTAAAAGTTGTTATTCCTTCCACTCCTTATGATGCAAAGGGACTTTTAATTTCTGCGATCCGTGATAACGACCCTGTTATTTACTTAGAGCATATGAAATTGTACCGTTCTTTCCGTCAAGAAGTTCCTGAAGGAGAGTATACAATTGAAATCGGCAAAGCTGATGTGAAACGCGAAGGTAAAGATGTTTCCATCATCACTTACGGTGCGATGGTACATGCTGCTTTAAAAGCGGCTGAAGAGCTAGAAAAAGAAGGTGTATCCGTAGAGGTAGTAGACCTGCGTACAGTACATCCATTAGATATTGACACAATCATCGCTTCTGTAGAAAAAACAGGACGCGTTGTAGTTGTACAAGAAGCACAAAAACAAGCTGGTATTGCTGCAAACGTAGTAGCGGAAATTAACGATCGTGCTATCCTTAGCCTGGAAGCTCCGGTTGTCCGCGTAGCAGCTGCTGATACAATCTTCCCATTCTCTCAAGCTGAGAGCGTTTGGTTGCCAAACCATAAAGACATCGTAGAAGCTGTTCAAAAAGTAATGAGCTTCTAATTCATGTAAAAGAAATCAGCTTGTTCTGATTTCTTTTACACTATTCGTATTAAAACAACAAATTACAAGGGGATGAAATCCGTGGCATTTGAGTTCAGATTACCAGATATCGGTGAAGGTATTCATGAAGGTGAAATTGTAAAATGGTTCGTGAAGCCTGGCGATGAAGTAAATGAAGATGACGTACTATTAGAAGTGCAAAACGACAAAGCAGTTGTAGAAATTCCTTCTCCAGTAAAAGGAAAAGTATTAGAAATTTTAGTTGAGGAAGGGACAGTTGCAGTAGTAGGGGATGTTCTTGTTAAATTTGATGCTCCTGGTTACGAAAATTTAAAGTTCAAAGGTCAAGAAGACGAAGCTCCAAAAGCGGAAGAAAAACAAGAAGAAGCGGCAGCTCCTGCTAAAGCTCCGGCTGCAACAGCAGTAGATGAAAACGCACGCGTAATCGCTATGCCTTCTGTTCGTAACTATGCTCGCAGAATGGGTGTGAACATCCGTCAAGTAAAAGGAACAGGCAAAAACGGCCGCGTTCTTAAGAGCGACATCGATGCATTCTTGAACGGCGGACAAGCAGCTGCGGCAACAGAAGCGCCAGCGGCAGCTCCTGCGGCTCAAGAGGCTCCAAAAGCAGAACAAGCAGTGGAAGCTCCAAAAGCTCAACCAATCCCTGCCGGAGAATACCCAGAAACTCGCGAGAAGATGAGCGGAATCCGCAAAGCAATCGCGAAAGCAATGGTAAATTCCAAGCATACTGCACCGCACGTTACATTAATGGACGAAGTAGACGTAACAGATTTAGTGGCGCACCGCAAGAAATTCAAAGAAGTGGCAGCGCAAAAAGGCATCAAGTTGACTTACTTGCCATATGTAGTTAAGGCGTTAACTTCTGCTTTACGTGAATATCCAATCTTAAATACTTCTATGGACGATGCAACTCAAGAAATCGTTCACAAGCATTACTATAATATCGGTATTGCAGCTGACACTGATAAAGGTCTTTTAGTACCGGTTGTAAAAGATGCGGACCGCAAGTCCATCTTCGCAATCTCTAAAGAAATTAACGAGCTTGCGACAAAAGCGCGTGAAGGTAAGTTAGCTCCTGCTGAAATGAAAGGCGCTTCTTGCACAATCACAAACATTGGTTCTGCAGGCGGTCAATGGTTCACTCCGGTTATCAACCATCCGGAAGTTGCTATTCTTGGCATCGGTCGTATCGCTGAAAAACCTGTTGTGAAAAACGGTGAAATCGTAATCGCACCAGTATTGGCATTATCTTTAAGCTTCGACCATCGTCTAATCGACGGCGCAACTGCTCAAAATGCATTGAACCACATTAAGCGTCTGTTAAACGACCCACAATTATTAGTAATGGAGGCGTAATTAATGGTAGTAGGAGATTTTGCAATCGAATTAGATACAGTCGTTATTGGTGCAGGCCCAGGCGGATACGTTGCGGCGATCCGCGCTGCGCAACTAGGCCAAAAAGTAGCGATCATTGAAAAAGCAAACCTTGGCGGAGTGTGCTTAAACGTAGGTTGTATTCCTTCTAAAGCGTTAATCTCTGCGGGACATCGTTACGAAACAGCTTTACATTCTGCTGACATGGGGATTACAGCTGAGAACGTGAAAGTGGATTTCTCAAAAGTCCAAGCATGGAAAGACAGCGTAGTTAAGAAGCTGACTGGCGGTGTAGAAGGCTTATTAAAAGGGAATAAAGTAGAGATCATCAGAGGTGAAGCATACCTTAATGATGCCAACACATTACGCGTAATGACTGAAGACTCTGCACAAACGTATACGTTTAAAAACGCAATCCTTGCAACTGGTTCTACGCCAATTGAAATTCCTGGATTTAAGTTTTCTAAGCGTGTAATTGACTCAACAGGCGCATTAAACTTACCGGAAATTCCTAAGAAAATGGTTGTAATCGGCGGCGGTTACATTGGTATGGAATTAGGCAGTGCATATGCGAACTTCGGTACAGAAATTACAATTTTAGAAGCTGGTGATGAAATCCTAGCTGGCTTTGAAAAATCTATGAGCGCGATTGTAAAACGCGGCTTAAAGAAAAAAGGAAACGTAGAAATCTTCACAAAAGCATTCGGAAAATCTGTTGAAGAACGTGAAGACGGTGTAACAGTTCATTTTGAAGCAAACGGCGAAACAAAATCCATTGATGCTGACTACGTGCTAGTTACAGTTGGCCGCCGTCCGAACACACAAGATCTTGGCTTAGAGCAAGCCGGCATAGAATTGACAGAACGCGGTCTAGTGAAAATCGACAAGCAATGCCGCACAAGCGTGCCTAACATTTACGCAATTGGTGACATCGTAGAAGGTCCGCCTTTAGCTCACAAAGCTTCTTATGAAGGCAAAATTGCGGCAGAAGCGATCAGCGGTCACCCTGCAGAAATCGACTACCTAGCAATTCCTGCGGTATGTTTCACAGATCCTGAATTAGCGTCTGTAGGTTACACTAAAAAGCAAGCTGATGAAGAAGGTCTGCAAGTTGTTGTATCCAAGTTCCCATTTGGCGCGAACGGACGTGCATTATCTCTTAACAGCACAGAAGGCTTTGTACAGCTTGTCACTCGTAAAGAAGATGGATTGCTTATCGGGGCACAAGTGGCTGGTGCAGGAGCATCTGACATCATTTCTGAGCTTGGTTTAGCGATCGAAGCAGGCATGACTGCAGAAGATATCGCTCACACAATCCATGCTCACCCAACATTAGGAGAAATCACAATGGAAGCAGCGGAAGTTGCACTTGGCATGCCAATTCACATTATAAAATAATGAAGAAAGCACTCTGCTTTTGCAGAGTGCTTTTTTGCATGGAATAAGCAGAAAAGGCAACACTATCTGTACATCATTTTTCTTCTATTTTTATCCCATTTCTCATATGTTACTATAAATCCCTCTGTTCAGAAAGTACAAGCATTCCTTTAAAAGGAGTTCAGATACATGAAAAAAACCATCCTTGCATCGACCTTTCACAGCGTCATATGGCTGGGATTTTCTTTAGTGCTGTTTTTCTCCCAACGCGATAAGCTTTACTCTAAAGTCATTTTATTTTTTGTGTTTGTATACTTATCTTACATAGTGGCCAATTTCTTTTTTGAAACAAAACGTGCTTCCCTATTGTTCACACTCTTTAGTGCAGTCTTGTTTTTTGCTATAAAAGGGATTGTCACCTTTGTAGCGATGTTCATCACTTAACGCTTGTAGAAATACATCACGCGTCCATTAAATAAATGGAGTTCCCCATCCAGCTTTTTGGCAAGAAATCGGCAAAATTCATTGGCTTTCCCTTTATCGCCAAACGTTGCGGTCGGAGGAAGGGTAATTTGAATAAAATGTTGCTCCTCTTCCTGTTCCGTTTGTTCTGTTCCCACTCCTACGAAGATGGTATGGTAGCGATCATGAGCGGATTTCAACTGTAATGTGTGCTCCGATGTATTAATGACTTCGTATGGAAATGCAGCGTCTCCATAATTCCATCCAAGCTGTTTGCCTGTTTGAGAAGTTATTTCTTTATAATATGAGAATAGCTCTTTCACATCTTGTAACGTAATCGTTTGCTTTGCAGATTTCGGCACTAATTTAATAAATGCATGTTGGTTCATCCACGAATCCCCCTGTTTAGACAATGTCGTATCTCTATTTTAACACTCGCGTAAATTTTTTGACAATTATGTAGTCATTTTTTCTTCTTTTTCAGAATATATATAATACTCATACTATTTTCCGTTAACAAAGAAAGGAGAGTATGAATATGTTCGAAAAATTATATGACGAACACGAAAACGTAAAAGTTCGTTTTATGGGCTTTACAACAAATGATATTCGGTATGATTTTGGGATCATATATACAAATTTGTTTTTTGGAAAACCGCTTGTTGTGTGCATGCAAACAGGCCAATCCACTCTCCTTGGTCATGAAGACATTGAGAATGTAGCACACCTTCAGAAAATATTTCGTATTGGGAGCTATGAAGAAGCGGCTGAGCTGGCGGAGTTCCTCCGGTTTTATATTCCGGATGTCCCTATGGCAGAGCGATATGATTGAAACGAAAACCGCTGTTTATTCACAGCGGTTTTTTCTTTGCAGGGACGATATGTGTCCAGTATGGACAAAAATAACACATATATAGAAAATGATGTGTAATAAAACGGAAAAATAATTTTTAATATGTCATACTATTTTTGTGTTGACTTAAAAAGTATAGCATATTAATATAATAGTAGAAAGATAAAGCGGTTACAAAATAAAGGGAAAATGGAGGATTCGAATATGGGAACTATCGTATGTCAAACTTGTAATGAAACAATCGCTCATTTCGAGGACGAAAAAGTAACGGTTTTATATGGTCAATGCTGCACAAACTGCGGTTCTGAATCTCAACAAAAAGCACAATCACATAAATAAGCGAAAGCCTGCCTAAGCAGGCTTTTTTGTTTCAACAAGAGCATAAAAATTCAGAGCGCTAGAACGCGTTATAACAAAACCCTCGCCTTTTGCGAGGGTTTTTCATTAATACACAAGGGTTGTATTTCCGATAGTAGCGATAACAGCGTCGTCACGAATCGGCCGAATCCCTATTTTTGTTTTCATTTTCAATGGGGAGGCATATTGACTCATATAACGATAATCAATACGAGTAATGAAGTCGGTCAAGTATGCTGATAGAAAAGCAAACGGAATGCGACGTATATTCAAATGTTCAATTACTTGTTTTTTTGTTTTAACCCCCATACCATGACCGTAATATAATCCGTCGCCCAAGTATACCGTATTTTCTCCTTGCCACTCCATGGTCTCAGGATTCACTTGCGGATTTTTAAAATACGTTAAGTCCCCCGGTATAATTTCTCCGCCAGTTTTAGTAATGAGCTGTAAATCGCGATCATATTCCCATGTATATAGCAAAAGATTAGCAAACAAACGATTAAACGTTTGCTCGCTGTATATATCCAAAAGCGCTCTGTAAATGAGAATAATCATGGCTGTTGCGCATTCTGTGGCATACTTTGTGCCGTTTTTTAAAATGTCGCGAATGGCATCAGATGCGGGTTGTCCGGGCTTCAGGCGGAATCCGCCAAGCTTAGTCCGCTCCCAAAATTTTTCGTTGCAATACGAGTGTTTAAAGGTCCGAAACTGGAGCCCGCTGTTAAACATTTCAATACAAGCAAGAACCAAGTTTACCCGTACATTCAAATCAAATGCGAGCTGATCAAGAGATTGATATGCATAGACTTCTTGATTGCTCGCCATGCTGCTTAAAATTTGTTCCTTTGTATGAAAGTAAGGCTCCGTATCATCTGTTAAATAGGGCTGTACGATTGAACGTCCGATTACAATCATGCACCAATCCCACCAATACATATGAATTCTTTATATCGTATGAAGGAGGGAAAAAAGTGTGAATGAAAGACAATCTTTTGCTATCAGCCTGGAACAGAATACTGCTTCTCATTGCAGCTGAAAAAAGCCCATCGCTATGCGATAGGCTTGTATTCTTTAATGACGCGCAATGTTTTTAGTTCAGCATCTTCCGGACCTTGTACAGGAAGACCCGCTTCAAAGTTTTGTTTCACGTAGTCCAGATTTTCTTGTGTAATGATTTCGCCTGGTGTGAAAATCGGAATGCCCGGCGGATAGACCATCACGAATTCAGCAATAATGCGTCCTGCAGCTTCTTCTACCGGCACAACTTCTGTTTCTGAATAGAACGCATCGCGCGGAGAAAGAGCCAGCACCGGAATGTCCGGAACTTGCACGTTTACGTGCGCACCTTTGTCTGCTTTATGTGTAAATTCTTCCGCTAAATGTTTCAGCGCTTTAACAAGAAGTGCTGCATCTTCTTCGTGATCTCCCAATGTAATCAAGCAAAGGATGTTGTATAAATCGGACAGTTCCACTTCGATGTTATAGTTTTCACGAAGCCAAAGCTCCGCGTCATGACCCGTAATTCCTAAGTCTTTTACAGAAATGATGAGCTTTGTCGGATCGTAATCAAACTTTGCATCTGTTCCAAGCAATTCTTTGCCCGGACAATACAAATGCTCAATTTCATTCACTTGCTTGCGTACTTTCTCCGCTAAACGAATCGTTTCGTCAATTAATTGACGGCCTTCTGTGGCTAAACGCTTGCGAGCTGTATCTAAAGAAGCAAGCAAGATATAAGAAGTAGAAGTCGTCGTCAGCATGCTGATGATCGCCTGCACACGTTTTACGGACACGCGTCCTTCTTTCACATTTAAAATGGAGCTCTGCGTCAAAGAGCCGCCTAATTTATGCACACTTGTCGCTGCCATATCAGCGCCTGCCTGCATAGCGGACAGCGGCAAGTCTTCATGAAAGTGAATGTGCACACCGTGAGCTTCGTCTACCAACACAGGTACATCGTAAGAGTGGGCCAATTCAACAAGGCTCTTTAAATCAGCAGCAAATCCGAAATATGTTGGATTGATAACCAGCAATCCTTTTGCATCCGGATGTTCTTCTAATGCTTTTTTCACAGATGGAATGGTAATGCCATGAGAAATGCCAAGGACCGGGTCAATTTCCGGATGAATGAAGATCGGCATCGCACCTGAAAAGATAATGGCTGACATGATGGATTTATGCGCGTTTCTCGGAACTAAAATTTTGTCTCCAGGTCCGCACACGCTCATAACCATCGTCATGATTGCTCCGCTCGTTCCTTGAACGGAAAAGAATGTATGATCGGCGCCGAATGCTTCTGCAGCTAATTCTTGCGCTTTTTTAATCATCCCTTTCGGATGGTGAAGATCATCTAATGGAGCAATATTAATCAGATCGATTGATAATGCATTGTGCCCAATGAACTCACGAAACTCCGGGTCCATCCCATGGCCCTTTTTATGCCCCGGAATATGGAATTGAACTGGATTTTTTTTACTGTGTTCCACTAATGCAGTGAACAATGGTGTTTCATGTTGGGACAATCTAACACACCCCTTTATAGTAGTATTTTATATTTGAACGCGTTGTTCCTGTTTGCTCTGCTCTTATTGTCGGCAACTCTCGGCTATAAAATCCGGCAAGAGCTGGAAGAGTTCAACTGACCATCGAGTCTTATGAAAGTTTTTTATTACAAAACAAATGAATTATATCACCTATGACAGAAGATGTATATAAAATTTGCGAGAAATTGTATAATTTCTTATAGTTAAGAAGGACAACGAGAAAAAAACTCGAAATAAATCAGAGAAAGGGGATAGGAAAAATGAACTGGAATACAAGAGTAACAGAGCTATTAGGAATCCAATATCCAATTATTCAAGGCGGATTGGCATATTTGGCTTATGCGGACCTTGCAAGTGCCGTGAGCAACGCCGGAGGTTTAGGACAAATTACCGCTATGAGTTTGCAAACACCGGATGAGCTGCGGGGTGAAATTCGCAAACTGCGAGGATTGACAACGAAACCGTTCGGAGTCAATTTTGCCATCGGGCAGCACGGCAGACCGTTTGAACATATGTTGGAAGTGGCAGTGGAGGAAGAAGTGCCTGTCATCACGATGACAGGAGGCAATCCAACTCCTATTTTTCAGCGCTTAGAAGGTGTGAACGTGAAAAAGCTCGTCCTTGTGGCGGCGCGCCGACAAGCGGAAAAGGCGGAAGAGCTTGGTGCGGATGCGGTTATGGTTGTCGGGCAAGAGGGCGGAGGTCATTTAGGAAAAAATGATACAAGCACGATGGTTCTCGTTCCGCAAGTAGTTGAAGCAGTTTCGATTCCTGTCATCGCTTCCGGAGGCATTGGTGATGGAAAAGGATTAATGGCAGCTCTTAGTTTAGGTGCAGAAGGAATTGAAATGGGAACGCGCTTTATTGCAACACAGGAGTGCGTCCATGCGCACCCGGTTTACAAAGAGGCTTTGGTGAAAGGAACAGAAAATGATACGGTTGTCATAAAACGAAGTATTGGTGCTCCTGCACGTGTCATCAGCAATTCCTGGACCGATAAAATATTAGAAATCGAAGCGCAAGAACTTGGTTATGAGGGCTTGAAAGATTACATAAGCGGCAGCGCGAATAAAAGATACATATATGAAGGCAATCAAGAAGAAGGATTTGCATGGGCAGGACAAGTAATGGGAAGAATTAAGGACGTCCCGACTGTGCAAGAGCTGTTCGCCCGTATAATAAAGGAAGCAGAAGAAATTCGGACAAGATGGAGCAAATGAGGTGATGATGATGGATTATCAATATCCTCTGGATTATCATTGGTCAACAAAGGAAATTATTGATGTCATCAAATTTTACGAGAGTGTGGAGAAAGCATACGAGCAAGGAGTCGACCGCGAACAGTTTATGGAGGCGTATCGCCGCTTTAAAGAAATCGTGCCGAGTAAAGCAGAAGAAAAGAAGCTGGGTAATGAATTTGAAGAAATTACGGGATATTCCTTGTATCGTGCAGTTCAAAAAGTAAAAGCAGCAGAAAATGAAAAAATTATTAAAATGTAAAAACATTTTGATAACTTAATAGCATATGATATAATAGAACAACAACACAAAACGGACAATAAGACATTGTCCGTTTTTTCTACCTAAAGAGAGGCTGTCAGCTTGTACAGAGGGAGCAGTTTTTTAAATGTATCTTTCACAAGGTATACAAACTGCTCGTCGTTTAGATCGATTGCTTCTTCTTTTGGTACGTGAATGCCGCATAGAAGTTCAGCCTTTTTCACGCTGGCAAGTCTGTTAAACATAGCTTGCAGTTCTTCGTTGGAAAGAGAATCATGCATTTTTACCGCCGTCTTTGTATGATCGACTGACCAAACAAAATGAGAAGGAATAGATTCTTTTATCGCATCGATATGACGAGAAAAAGCTTTTGCATATTCCGTTTTTTGCGGGCATTCATAAATTAAGCCGAAATAAACAAACACATGGCTGCCCCACAAGCCGATTTGAAAATGAGGAAGCATTTTATATCCTCGTTTGTTGGCGGCAAAAGCAACCCACGTATCATTTGGCGGATTTACACTGCGCCTTGCGTGCTTTGCCACATGAGCAAAAAATTCTTCATTTGTTGCGTTAGTAAAAAAGGATGCAAAGCGAGAGCCGAGCGCCTCCAGTTTCGGGCGGATATGTTCTTTCATTTCACTCATTCGTTCATCCAAGCCGTTCACTTCAAACACTTGAAAGTCTTGTTGTTCAAAAGATAAAGCTTTCATTTTTCTTCCTCCAAAAAGCATTTGCTTCTTATTCTAACATAGCTTGTACTAATCATAAAAAAAGGCGCTTGAAAAAATATAGGTAAAAATACAAATTTGTTGCATAGAGGATTTATCCCACATAATATAGTATAAAAAATATCAGAAAATTAAGTCAAGTTTCGGGATCAAAGGCAATATGAAAACGGGAGGAGGCAAACACCATGAGACAAGTGATCAATGCGTTAAAGAGAACAGATGCAGAAAAAAGAATTCCAGTGTTGCGTTTAGAATTAGATTATGAATTAGCAACACTGTATGATGCGATGATGGAAAATGATGAAAAGAAAAAAGAAGAATGCAAGAAAAAGCTAGAATTGCTTCGACTTGAAATGATTCGCCTAGAAGCGTAATAATATGTTGTGTACGAATACCTATTTTGGTGCGAACCTATGCATGAGGTTCGTTTTTTCTGTGAACGTTAACTACATAGAAACAATTTTAAACGGAGTGTTTGCACATGATACAGCAAAATTGGAAGGAAATCGATGCTAAGGCAAAGGAATGGATTAAGGAAGCAGGCGGGATCATCCTCTCTTCCCTAAAAGAAGAACTCATAATTGAAACGAAATCAAACGCCTCTGACCTTGTAACCAATATAGATCGTCAAATTGAGCAGTTTTTTATTCAAAAAATAAACGAAGAATACCCTGAGCATTTCGTGTTAGGTGAAGAGGGCTACGGAGATACGTTAACTTCTTCACAAGGAACGGTTTGGCTTATTGACCCGATTGACGGTACCATGAATTTTGTTCATCAAAAACGAAACTTTGCAATTTCGATCGGCATCTATCACGACGGAGCAGGACAAATCGGGCTGGTCTATGACCCTGTTCATGATGAGCTGTACCATGCAATTCGCGGAGAAGGCGCTTTTTGCAACGAGCTGCCGATACCGAAGCTCAAGCCGGGAACAATGGCGGAAGGTATTGTTTGTGTTAATGCAACATGGCTTACGCAAAACTCGTATTTAGATCATGTGAAAATGGGCGAACTTGTCAGACGGGCCAGAGGCACGCGGTCTTACGGCTGTGCTGCATTAGAATTTGTGTATGTGGCGACAGGCCGAGTGGATGCTTATATTACTCCTCGACTTTCTCCATGGGATTTTGGAGGGGGAGCTATTATCGTACAAGAAGTTGGCGGCCTGGTAAGTACATTTGAGGGGAATGCCTTAAATATAACAGAAAAAAGCAGTGTCCTTGTGGCAAGACCGGATATTTATGAAGAAATCTTAAGCCAGTATGTTCCAAGAAAAAGATTGCTCGATATTGAGTAATCTTTTTCGTTTTTTTTGTATTAATATAAATAGAATACGTTGCTCTGGGATTCAGTAGGAATTTGAGATTATTCAGCCAGATCCCCTAGTTTGTTATTCCCCAAATAAAAGAAGAAAAGCTCCTGTTCCGTGTCAGAAGCTTTTGTAGAAGGCTATTCGATTTTCCCCGCGTTTCTTAGCTTTCGTTTTGTCATAAACCCGTATCCGATGGTTCCGAGCGTACCTGCAATCGCTAAAAGAACGCCGATTAAACTTTTTTCAGCAATCATAATTCCAATTAAAATCATAAATAAAACACCAATAATAGCAATTATTAAAAAACGATATTGAATATTCTCCATTGTTCCACCCTCCACATGAATATTTTACCGTACTTGAAAACGAAAGTGCAAACATAATTCATGTAATTGCGAGAACGTTTTCTGCGCTGCTGAGAATCTTTGAGAAGCTCCATGAAATTTGGATGGAGAATGAAGAGAAAGAAGTATTTTATTATATTATATGCTTGCCTCCGCCAAATACATTCACTTTTATAAATGAGCTTTGTGTGGTAAAGTAGGAAAGGATGTAGAAAAATGTATGAAAAATAGGAGTGGACAAACTTGAAAAAACGAGAAGATATCCGCAACATAGCAATCATTGCGCACGTTGACCACGGTAAAACGACACTGGTTGACCAACTATTGCGTCAAGCCGGAACATTCCGTTCCAATGAACATGTGGAAGAGCGCGCAATGGATTCCAATGACCTTGAAAGAGAGCGCGGAATTACAATTTTAGCGAAAAATACAGCGATTAACTATAACGGCACTCGTATTAACATATTAGATACTCCGGGGCACGCAGATTTCGGCGGAGAAGTGGAACGTATCATGCGAATGGTAGACGGTGTTCTGCTTGTTGTCGATGCATACGAGGGTTGTATGCCGCAAACACGCTTCGTATTGAAGAAAGCATTAGAACAAAATTTAACGCCGATTGTTGTTGTTAACAAAATTGACCGTGATTTTGCAAGACCTGAGGAAGTAGTGGATGAAGTCCTGGACTTATTCATTGAGCTTGGCGCAAACGAAGACCAACTGGAGTTTCCGGTTGTCTTTGCTTCAGGCATTAACGGTACGGCAAGCCTGGATCCGGACCCTGCAAGCCAGGAAGAGAATATGAAGTGCTTGTTTGACACAATTGTTGGGCATATCCCTGCGCCGATCGACAATAGTGATGAGCCGCTTCAATTCCAAGTAGCGCTGTTAGACTATAACGATTACGTGGGACGTATTGGTATCGGCCGCGTTTTCCGCGGGACGATGAAAGTGGGACAGCAGGTCGCTCTTATGAAGCTTGACGGCTCAGTCAAGCAATTCCGCGTAACAAAAATGTTTGGATTTATTGGATTAAAGCGTGAAGAGATTCAAGAAGCAAAAGCAGGCGACTTAGTAGCAGTTTCCGGTATGGAAGACATTAACGTAGGGGAAACGGTTTGTCCGATCGAGCATCAAGAGGCGCTTCCGGTTCTTCGGATCGATGAGCCGACGTTACAAATGACATTCCTTGTGAACAACAGTCCATTTGCGGGCCGTGAAGGAAAATATGTTACTTCACGTAAAATTGAAGAACGTCTTCGTCAGCAGCTGCAAACGGATGTAAGCTTACGCGTGGAAAACACAGATTCTCCTGATGCATGGATTGTATCCGGCCGCGGGGAACTGCATTTATCCATCTTAATTGAAAACATGCGCCGCGAAGGATATGAGCTGCAAGTATCAAAGCCGGAAGTTATCATAAAGGAAATCGATGGCGTAAAGTGTGAGCCGGTTGAGCGCGTTCAGATCGATATCCCGGAAGAGTATACAGGTGCCATCATGGAATCTATGGGAGCTCGTAAAGGTGAAATGATCGATATGATTAATAACGGTAACGGTCAAGTTCGTTTAATCTTTATGGTTCCTGCGCGCGGTTTAATTGGCTATACAACAGAATTCATGACGTTAACACGCGGATACGGTATTTTAAACCATTCCTTTGACAGCTATCAGCCGGTGCAGCCGGGTCAAGTCGGCGGCCGCCGTCAGGGTGTGCTTGTTTCTATGGAAACAGGAAAAGCGACACAATACGGAATCATGGGAGTAGAGGATCGCGGCACGATCTTCGTTGAGCCAGGCACGGAAGTATACGAAGGAATGATTGTCGGCGAGCATACTCGCGAAAACGACTTAACGGTAAATATCGTAAAAGTAAAACATGCAACAAACGTCCGCTCTGCCACGAAAGAGCAAACGACAACGATGAAAAAGCCTCGCATTATGACGCTTGAAGAGTCATTGGAATACTTGAATGAAGACGAATATTGCGAAGTAACGCCGGAATCAATCCGTCTACGTAAAAAGATTCTGGATAAAAACGAACGCGAGAAAATCGCAAAGAAAAAGAAGTATGCTGAAATGGGTCAATAATGAAAAGGTCTCCGCTTAGCGGGGGCCTTTTTATATAATAGAGCCGAATTTTTTTACTAGTCTGTCCGTTTCCACTAGACAGGCAGAGAGGAGAAAGGTACTCTTATAGTAGAAAGACGCAGGGGGGGATAGACATAATGATGGAACGAATGTCGTTTTTTGCAAAGCTATACGGGGTAGACCAAAACCCGAATGTTGGCATGTGGCTGTTATATGGAACAATTATCGTGCTGTGTGTGATTGTATACAATCTTGGATTTGCAAGAAAGCTGTCAGTGCTCAAGAATGTAATCGTATACACTGCGCTTGTATTGGGCTGCACGGTTTTAACATTTTTAGGGGTCTTTTTGCCGGTGGCAGAAGGCTTGGTGGTGGCTGCAATCGTTCTGGGGATATATAAGCTTCGTCTGTATCAACATAAAAGGCAGGCAAGCTGATAGGGGGGAAACGAATGCATTCTGTTCAAGATGCGCTGTACAACTGGCTTACCATTAAAGTGGTGGCTGAGGCAAGACCGGATGACGAAGCCGCTCAAGAAACGTACGAGCTGTTTGATTCAATGTTAAGAGAGGACCATGGAATTACATCCGTTACGATTGAAAAGCTGGATGAAATGTACCTTGTGACTTATGAAAAGCAAGGAGAAACAAAATCGACTCGTTTTCCGGCCGAACTGATCGATTGCTATTTGGATCATATGAAGCGCGAGCCCGAAAAATTTCGAAATTATTCAAAATAAGCCCTCATCCTAGCGGATAAGGGCTTTTTGCATTTTATAGGAAAAAGGAAGAGATACAGCGCATAGCATATGTCTTGCTGCCCATAGAACAAACGCAGCTGCATCGATTGCGGCAGGTGCTTCTTTAACAGACAGAACGGTTAAAGGAAAATATAAAAAAATAGCGGCCCTCATTATAAAAAAGATAAAACATAAAGACTCCGCCTTCCCTTCTCTGTCAAGTAAACAAAGAGAAGACCGAGGAATAAAGAGATGATAAGATGAAAGGCGAATTCTGCAAGCTCCGGCCAGCGAATGCTTCCGATATAGGGAATAAGGTCCACATTTAACAATAAGGTGTATACTTTAATGGAAGAAACTGCTTCGCTCCTTTTAAAAAGAGTCCGAGAATGATGCCGTCGAAAAGACCTGTGAAAAGTCCCCGCCTTACTAAATTACCATTCCTCCTCTAATTTTTTGTCACGATACAAACGAAACTTTCCTGTAGCGAGACGCTCTTTTGTACGTTTTTCGATACGCTCCCGACAGCCCTCGCACATAAAGGTATGGATGGGTCGATTGCGAAGCCGCTTAGCCAGCAGCGTTTCGTTTTCAATCGTATGTATTTCATCACAAAGGACGCATTTGACTCTCATTGTGTCACCTCAACTTATACGTTTATCAATCAGTATATCATGTATTATATACTGATTTTTTACTTCCGCCAAAAAATAAATATTTTCATAATTCTAAAAAACAGGTATGATAAAATTATAAACCTAATGGGGGTGTATGTATGGCAAACGTAGTAGAACCGAAATTAACGGACGGTTTAGTACAAGCATTGCAAGAGGAACGCCTTGTGATAATCGCCACGGTTGACCATGAAACGGGCTCTCCGAACGTAAGCGCTATTTCATGGGTTTATGCTATGAATGACAATACTGTACGCTTTGCGGTGGACCAGCGTTCCCGAATTGTCGCTAACGTGCGCAGCAATCCTTCTATTGTGCTGACCGTGATAGCAAACGAATCCGTATATTCCATCAGCGGCACGGCTTCTATTCAGGCAGATCGACTAGAAGGCGTACCTTTAAAACTGACGCTTATAGAAATTGCAATTCAAGAAGTCCGGGATGTAATGTTTTACGGCTCGAAAATTGCCGTAGAGCCAAAATATGAAAAAACATATGACCCTCGTGCGGCTGCCAAGCTTGATAATCAAGTGCTGACGGCAATGAAAGGGTTCTGATACATAGAAGGATGAACAGAGCATGTTCATCCTTTTTGGGCTAGTTTGAATTTTTCCTCTACATCATTCTATCTTGTTAAAGCAGCTCATATATTTATAACAACGGTTCGTCCATGAAATGTGTCGATTTACACAAGTCAGGGGGTAACATATTGAGTAAAATTTATGTTCTTGATACGAATGTATTGCTGCAAGATCCATTGTCCATCTTTTCGTTTGAAGACAATGAAGTGGTCATTCCAGCGGTCGTGCTAGAGGAAGTTGATTCAAAAAAGAGGTACATGGATGAGATAGGCCGAAATGCTCGATATGTATCAAAGCTCATTGATAAGTTCCGAGAACTTGGAAAACTGCATGAAAGCATTCCGCTTGAAAACGGCGGGACGTTTCGTATTGAATTAAACCATCGTTCATTTCAGCAGCTTCAAGAGATTTTTGTAGAAAAAACGAACGACAATCGAATATTGGCAGTTGCCAAAAATCTGTCGCTTGAAGAAGAGGCTAAGGAAAACGGAAAGAAAGTCATTTTAGTCAGCAAGGATGTATTGGTTCGTGTAAAAGCTGACGCACTTGGATTGCAAGCAGAAGATTATTTAAGCGACCGTGTAATAGAAGTAGAAAACATTTATACAGGCTTCCTAGAATACTACATAAACAAAGAGTTATTAAATCGATTTTATGAAAAATCAGAGCTTAACGTTTCTGAATTAGCAAATCATCCATTTTATCCGAATCAATTTATCATCATGAAAGATGCGTTGGGCGGCTCTGGTTCTGCACTTGGCATGGTGGATTACACCGGCCGTAAAGTAAAACGATTGGTATTTAACAATGATCAAATTTGGGGCATTCGTCCAAGAAACGTCCAGCAAATTATGGGGATGGAGCTTTTGCTTCGAGATGATATCCCGCTTGTCACGCTTATCGGAAAAGCAGGAACCGGAAAAACGCTGCTTGCGTTAGCGGCGGGGTTAATGCAAACAGAGGATTTAGGGTTATACAAAAAGCTTTTAGTTGCTCGTCCAATCGTGCCGGTCGGAAAAGATATCGGGTATTTGCCGGGAGAAAAAGAAGAGAAGCTGCGGCCGTGGATGCAGCCGATTTTTGACAATCTGGAATACTTGTTTAATACGAAAAAGCCGGGAGAGTTGGATGCTATTTTGGCCGGAATGGGTTCCATTGAAGTTGAGGCGCTGACGTATATACGGGGAAGAAGTATCCCCGAACAATTCATTATCATTGATGAAGCGCAAAACTTAACAAAGCATGAAGTGAAAACGATCTTAACCCGTGTAGGGGAGAAAAGTAAAATCGTTCTGATGGGTGACCCTCAGCAAATTGACCATCCGTATCTGGATGAATATAATAATGGTTTAACATATGTAGTAGAAAAATTTAAGGAGCAAAAAATAAGCGGTCACGTTAAGTTTGTGAAAGGAGAACGTTCTTCATTAGCGCAGCTGGCAGCGGACCTTTTATAAAGAAAGAGGGTGTCCCCATAGCCATCAAGTTAAGAAAATGATATAAAAAGACAAAAAAATGACCATCCTGATTCAGTGCACGCCTGAATATGAAAGGATGGTCATTACTTTGCCTATAACTCCAGTATCTCCGAAACAAATCGATTGGATACTTTTTTTAGACACATGTAAACAAATTTTCTCTCCTGCACGCTTACATGAGTTAGCTGTTCAACACGGGTTTACAAAACGGAATCGAAAAATTAAGCCCGAAGATTTTATTACCCTATGCGCTCTTTCTAACAAAGAAACAGGGATAAACTCATTAGGTTGTAGATTGTCAACTAAAATTGACCCACCTTTTGCACTGAATTTTGACCCACCCTTAAGCCTCAATCTTAGATAATCTTTCTTTCATTCGATAACTATTTCCGTTAATATTAAAGATGTGACAGTGG
>JBHGXS010000018.1:0-1466 GCA_041920565.1 Bacillus sp. (in: firmicutes)
ATTCCGGCGGATTCCTTAATGAAAGCGCTGGAAGACGCAAAAGAGAGAGGGCTGAGCATCAAAATCTTAGTCACAGAAAAAACCGATGCAAAATTTTTGCTCCCCCCAGTGTATCTAAGATTAGAAGTTCTCAGGAAACGAGGAGTAGATATATATCAATATAAAAACGGATTTTTCCATGGAAAAGTCATGATTATAGACAATGTGTGGGCTGATGTTGGAACAATAAACTGGGATAAGCGAAGCCTTTATTTGAACGATGAATCCGATTGTTTAATTTATGATAAAGATGTTGTCGGAATGCTGCAGAAGAAATTGGATGAGGATTTTAAAAACGCAGAACGAGTCAACGCTTCCACATTCCGCGACCTTCCGTTTTGGATGCGAATATTGAAACATATGCCTTCTAAAATAGAATATTACTTGTAGTTCCCTTAAGAAGCAACGGAAGACCGTTGCTTCTTTATTATTAATTATGAGAATTTTTAGAAAAAATAATTTATTATTAGGCATGAATTTAATATAATAGAAACTATATTCATCCGGATGAGATGGATTCCATACAAAATATAAGGCAGGTTAGATACAATGGCGAAGGTAAAGGAAAGAATCAAAATTGAAGATATTTTAGTCGCACATACTCACTTAAAGGATGTTGTCATTAAAACTCCTCTTCAGCGAGATCCAATCTTATCCGAAAAATATGATTGCAATGTGTATTTGAAACGCGAGGATTTACAAACCGTTCGCTCTTTTAAAATTCGCGGAGCTTATAACTCAATCAGCACATTACCCATCGAACAATTAAAAAACGGAGTTGTTTGTGCGAGTGCCGGCAACCATGCGCAAGGCGTTGCGTATACGTGTAACAGATTGCAAATTAAAGGCACCATTTTTATGCCGAGCACTACTCCAAGCCAAAAGGTATCACAGGTGCGTTTTTTTGGAGGGAATGCGATTGAAGTGGTGTTGACAGGGGATACGTTTGACAGATCCTATGCAGAAGCGGTCAACTATTGCCGTAATCATAATATGACATTTATTCATCCGTTCGACAATCATGAAGTCATTGCCGGCCAGGGAACCGTAGGAGTAGAAATTTTAAACGATATCGAGTGTCCGATTGATTATTTATTTATGGGAATCGGCGGAGGAGGATTAGCGGCAGGAGTGGGAACTTACATAAAAGGAATCAGCCCGTCGACGCAAGTAATAGGAGTTGAGCCGGCAGGAGCGGCTTCCATGAAAGAATCAATTCGGGAAGGAAGAGTCGTATCCTTAGAGAAAATCGACAAGTTTGTGGACGGAGCAGCCGTTCAACAAGTCGGTCAATTCACTTTTGAGATTTGTAAAGAAGTATTGGATGATATTGTGCTTGTACCGGAAGGAAAAGTGTGCTCTACCATTTTAGAGCTGTACAATAAAAATGCCGTTGTGGCAGAACCGGCAGGGGCTTTATCCATTGC
>JBHGXS010000027.1:0-6760 GCA_041920565.1 Bacillus sp. (in: firmicutes)
ACATAGAATCAACAACCGTTACTTTTGTATTTGTCATTCCTGCTGCACTGCGCGCTGTAGATACCGTGCCGCTCATTCCGCCTGTCATATGAATGGAGATGATTTCACTGCCGTCCTCTCCCAAGCGGTCGTACAATTCTATAAACGCACCCACAGCCGGCTGCGAAGTTTTTGGCAATTCGTCTGCTTGCAGCATTTTGTCAATGAATTCGTCCGCTGTAAGATCTACCCGGTCCAAATAAGTCTTTCCATCAATGGAAATGGAAAGCGGTATTACATGAATATCATATTTATTCAAAATGTCTTGGGATAAATCCGCTGTTGAGTCCGTCACTACTTTAATTTTGTGCATGCTTTCACTTCTTCCCTAAAAAATAACTCTCTTTGTTATTATACTAGCATTTACAGTGCTTTCAACCATTACTTTTGTTTTTTCGACAAAAATCCCTTCTTTCATTAACAGGAAAATCAGAAGCTTTTGCCCCGCTCTTAGCTTGGCACCTGGATTATTTTTACATTCGTTTTTCGTTCAAACAAAAACAGGAACACGCAACCGTATTCCTGTTTTGTCCTTATGCATTTTGTTCTAATGTGTTGACTTCATATACTTTGGAATAATCGTTCCATTTTAAACAGCTTCTGAGATAATCCCGAAACGAATACTGTTGTCTTGGCTTATGATGATTTTGAATTTTGGAGACAAACAATTGAAGACGCATTTGCAGTTGGAATGACAACGGATCAGCTTTTTGTAAGACGGGGATATCAACGATTTTAACGCATTTGCCATTTTGATGAGTGAAGTAGAAGCTTTTCATAATCACAAATATCAATCCTCTTTTTTGGATTTATTTTTTATTATAAGATGAAACTCTTGAAAAGTTTGTCTAAATTTAGGATGAAAGAAGAGAAACTTTTCCTGTTCTATTATTGTATACGTTTACATTTATAGTATAACAACGAAATAAAAAAGTGCCCAGCAAAAAGCTACGCACTTTCATTAGAGTTTTCCATCTCTCGCTTCATTTTGCGTTTGTACACAATACGAGACAAAGAAATGCTTAGTTCATATATAAACAATAACGGCAAGGCCACTGTAAAATCAGATATAAAATCCGGAGGTGTAATCATAACTGCAATGACGATCAGAATAAAGTACGCATACCTTCTCATCTTCTGCAAGGCAATCGGATTTAAAATGCCTATGCTCGTCAAAAACATGGCAATCACAGGCAGCTCAAACAACACGGCAAACGGAAGCGTCATGTTCATGACAAATTGAAAATACTTTTCCGTGGTAAACATCGTTTGAAACATGTCATCGCCAAGGCTGACTAAAAAGTGAAGAACGAACGGCATAATAACAAAGTATCCGAAGCAAAGACCTCCTGCAAATAAAAGAAATAATGCCGGTACATAGAGAATTGTCATTCTTTGCTCATTCGGATGCAATGCCGGTTTGACAAACAGCCAAATTTGCAGCGCTGCAAACGGAATTGTACAGACGATGGCAAACACGGCTGCAATAATAAAATAAATCCATAAAATATCGCTTGGGCCCAGTACAGTCAACTTGACTTCCAAATCCTTGACAATAAAATGGTAAATGCTTTTTGTGTACACAAAACCAATGACCAAAAAGAAAAAGAAAATAAGAATCGTTATAATCAATCGTTTGCGGAGCTCACTTAAATGCTCTACAACACTCATTTCTTGACTGTCCATGTCTTCACCACATTTCCTGATTTCTCCTCAAAAAAAGATGCAAGATTGTTACCTTACATCTTTCCGCCACTCTTATTTCTTTTCTTTGTCATCCATTACTTCATCGCGCAATTCTCTTGTCGACTTTTTAAACTCTTTTAATGTTTCTCCGAATGCTCGGCCAATTTCAGGCAGCTTTTTCGGTCCAAATACGACCAACGCAATAATCAATATTAAAATTAAGCCTGGAAATCCAATGTTAGGCAGCATCTGTCTTCCCCCTTGCGTGAATTTGTCTTATGGACAAATCCCCTTCGTTTCTTTCATTTTGTCAAAAATTGCGGTATCCGTCAACTGTAAGCGTATTATTTTAAAATAAAATTGCACTATTCATTTTTTATTGGATTTGTCATATTTCCGATCATTGAAATTCAACGATAGGCTAGTGAACGCCAAATAATATCAAAATGCCAAAAGCGACAACAAGTGATCCCGATATTTTATTAATTAACGATACATACGTTTCGTTCATATTGTTGCGCACACGTGCCAAAAAAGAGGTCAGCAGCAACCACCAAAGCGCATAGCCGAAAAACACGCCCAAAATGGTGGAAAGAATCGTACCCTGTGAGGCATGGTTAGCGTTGATTCCAAGCCCGGCAAAAATACCGGCAAATGCAAGGATCGCCAAAGGATTGGCAAGCGTCAGCAAAAACACGGAACCGTAGGATTGAACGAGCTTGCCGTTGCCGACATCCGTCTCAAATCGCGGCTTTGTCAGCAATATTTTCGTTCCCAGTATGAATAGATAAAAAGCCCCCACAAATTTAAACACCGTGCTGTAATGAAGCAGCGTATGAGCCACATAGCTTACTCCAAACATCGCAATCCCACAATACAAAGCATCGGCACTGGCAATCCCAAGTCCCGAAGAAAACCCATAACGAAAGCCTTGCAGCAATGTTCGCTGAATGCAAATCAAGGCGACAGGCCCTACCGGAACAGCAAGCGAAAACCCTATTAACATGCCTTTTAATATAGTAAACATAGGTCTGCTCCTTCCAGGACTTATTCAAAGGTTCCCTTTACAATGATCATTTGATTTTCTACCATAACGTTTCCTTTGGCAATCACTGTATGAATATCCAACGTATGTTTATCAAGCAATACAATATCCGCATCTTTTCCTTCTTGCACCATTCCTTTTTGGGAAAGGCGCAGCACTTGAGCGGGATTGGATGTAATGACTTGCAACGCTGTTTCGAGAGGAATTTGCTCTTCTATTACGGCTTCTTTCACCGCCTGATATAACGAAGATACTTTTCCGACTTGAAGTCCCGTGAACTCTCCATCTTTATTAAATGCAGGCAAGCCCGCTTGCCCATCGGAGCTGAACGTAATGCAGCCGATCGGCACACCATGTTCCAGCATGATCCTGAGGCCTTTGCTGCACTTTACTTCGCCCTCTTCTAAAAAGCGCGGAATGGTGCTCGTTGTAAAATCTACATAGCCCCCGCGTTTTGCATATCGAATTCCCGCTTGGAACAACTCCTCGTTGCGATTTATGTGAGTAGGATGAAATTGTCGAATCGGAATTTCTGTCTTGTCGACGATTTGTTCTAGCAAAGACAGCTTATCCTCTCCATCGCCAACATGGATCTCCACCACTCCCGCCTTTCCGGATAAAATACCTCCATTTCGGGCTGCTGCTGCAACTTTTACCAATTCTTCAAACGTCGGCTGTGATGAACGGTGATCCGCAATCGCCACTTCTCCGACTCCAATAATTTTATCAATCAAAATAATATCATCTTGAATGCAAGACGTAAGCGTTTTTACAGGAATTTGATAAGAACCAGTATGTATATAGCAAGTAATTCCTTCTTCTTCAAGAGCCCTCGCCTTTGCAAGAAGGGCTTCCATCGTTCTTGTCGTTCCATCGGTTCCCAATACCCCTACTATCGTAGTTATCCCGGCTGTTGTAGCATCTGTCAAATTCAATTCAGGCGTTCTCGTTTTAAAACCGCCTTCTCCGCCTCCGCCAATAATATGAACATGGGCATCAATAAAACCGGGCACAATATATTTATCGGTGGCATCAATTACCTTAACATCAACAAAATTGTTAGGTATTTCAATCGTATCACAGATATGGCCGATTTTATCGCCTACAAGCAAAACATCCTTTTTTCCTATAAAAAAAGGGGCGAACACTTCTCCGTTTTGAATTAAAGTAAGCATAGTATTCCTCTCTTTTTTACAGAGTTTTTTCTATATTGCTATTTCTTTATTTCATACTCGTCTGATATATGATATGTTAGAATGGCATACTTTTCAAGATAGAAACGTGGCTTTTTTTAGCTTGATACATATGATAAACATGTGGGCTGATGGAGGAAAACAGTTTATTGTTTTTTGGTATCATACAATTCATTTTTACAGACCATTGCGGCAAAGGAGGGTTTTTCATGGAGTTACGAATAAAAGAAGAAATTGCAAACGCAATTACGCACGGAATCGGTGCATTATTAAGCATTCCGGCTTTGGTTTTGCTTATCGTCCATGCGGCGAAATACGGCACAGCCTCTCACGTTGTCAGCTTCACGATTTTCGGCGCAAGCATGTTTTTACTGTATTTATTTTCTACCTTGCTGCACAGCATCCCTCATCCTAAAGTACAAAAATTATTTACGATTTTGGACCATTCCGCCATCTACTTGTTGATTGCCGGGACATATACACCGTTTCTATTGGTGTCGCTGCGAGAAACCCTTGGCTGGACGCTGTTCATCATCATTTGGTCATTGGCGATTTTTGGAATTATTTTTAAAATCATATTCGTCAGCAAGTTCCTGACGCTTTCAACGATTTTTTATTTAATAATGGGATGGCTTATTATTATCGCGATTCGTCCGTTATACGAAAGCTTGCAAGCAGACGGGTTTTCCCTTTTGTTAATGGGCGGAATTTTATATTCCGTAGGAGCTGTCTTTTTTCTTTGGGAAAAACTTCCATACAACCATATGATTTGGCATTTGTTTGTTCTCGGCGGAAGCGCGATGATGTTTTTCTGTGTTTTGTTTTATGTGCTGCCAGTGGCATGAAAAAAGTCCGGTTCGTATATGAACCAGACTTTTTTTTACATTTTAGAAGCGATGATGTCTTGAGTGTACTTCGCTAAATCTTTTAGCTCCATTTCTTTATATTGCTCTTCATAAATCGGGGCGGACACAGTCAGCTTGACACGTGCAGGCTTCACTCGGTTTCCATTTGCTTCAAACAGCTTATACGTACCGTTAATCGTTACCGGTACGATCGGGACACCTGATTTTACAGCAAGATGAAAACTCCCCGTCTTAAATTCTGCCATTTGACTGCTTTTGCTTCGCGTTCCTTCCGGGAAGATTACCAACGAGTGACCGTTCTTTAATAGTTCAATGCCGTCCTTAATGGCTTGCAGCGATTGTCTGCGGTCGCTGCGATCCATGAAGATTGAGTTCATTAATTCCATCCACTCTGCAACAATCGGCAACTTCTTAATTTCAGCTTTTGAAATAAATCCAATCGGCTTTTGCAAATATCCCATAAGCAGCGGAATATCGAAGTTGCTTTGATGATTCGCCACGAATAACACTGCACGGTCTTTCGGGATATGTTCCAGCCCTTCCACTTCTATTTTGGCTCCTGTTACCTTCATCATGCCTTTTCCGAAAGAATCAGGTGTTTGGTGGACCAAAGCATCCTTTTCTTGCGGCGGCATCGAAGGCGGCAGCTTTTTCATTTTTTGCAACCTTGGATACGTTCCCAATACTAACAGAACGATATATACTGCTGCATAAATTGTACGAAACATATAAGACCTCCACTTTCCACTCATTCAACCTTCATTATACAGAAGAAAAAGAAAAAAATGAAAGAGATTTTTCAGAGACTTGCTGTTTTGACCGAATGTAAAGACTGTTTTCGTACATTTTGTGAGGAATCCCGCCAGTTTTGTGATGAATTTAACCATTTTTATAATGAATTCGGCTGATTTTATCATTAATTCAGCCAATTGAATCATAAATCCGGCAAGTTCGCATTCTGGCAGCACACCATAAAAAAACCTGAACCACAGTCGGTTCAGGCTTCTACGCTTGAAATCTATTCTTAGGCTGTTACTGCTTCTTTACCGAAACGAGCAGCAGCTTCTTTAGCTTTTTCGATTGCCGCAGCTTTAATTTCTTCAGCTTGTTGCGGCATTGCACCCATACCTTCTACCGCAAGCAATTCAACATCTGTTACACCCATGAACGCAAGAACTGCTTTTAAGTGGTTGTGACCGAAGTCCATTGCTGCTGCAGGACCTTCAGAATAGATACCGCCAGTTGCTTGGATGTGAAGAGCTTTTTTGCCCTCAAGTAAACCAACAGGACCGTTTTCTGTGTATTTGAATGTTCTGCCTGCTACAGCTAGATTATCGATATACGCTTTTACTACCGGAGGATAGCTGAAGTTCCACATTGGCGTTACAAATACATAACGGTCTGCTTCAATAAATTGCTCTAAGTTTGCATTCATAGCGCCCACTTTTGCTTGTTGGCTTTCGCTTAGATCAGTAAACGCTGTACCTGCAGCTAATTTCCCCCATGCTTCTAACACTTCACCGTCGATCATTGGTACATTTGCTTCAAATAAATCGATTGTTACCACTTCATCCGCAGGATTTTCTTGTTTGTAAGCCTCGATGAACTCTTGTCCTACTGTTAAACTGAAAGAATCGTTTGCTGCTTTTGGATTTGCTGTGATAAATAATACTTTTTTCATTTTAATCTCTCCTTTTTCTCATATCATAACATCTTTAATTTGAGATTTAAGTATAAAATATTTAATAACTTATCTTACGTAAGTAAGTATATAAAATAATAAACTCACTGTCAATAAGTAACTCAACTTTCGCACATCGATATCCTTCTGCTTAGTTGAAATGACTGATGTCATGGCTATTTCATTTTGTTCCTTGACAAAACACATTTTGAAAGAAAAAACACCTCGTTCTGTGGTACAGTGAGATTGT
>JBHGXS010000033.1:0-1591 GCA_041920565.1 Bacillus sp. (in: firmicutes)
AGCCGTGATTTTTAAAGTCTGCTAACGATAACAGTATATGCGCTCATGAAGAAAACGCTTATCGTATATGGATGGATGCAAAAGATTTTTCATAAAAAGCACACTCTGCAAAATCGAGTGTGCTTTTATGCCTCTTGTACAAATCGTTCCCACGCCTCATCAAACACAGACATATTGTCTAAAATGCCGTTTAATTCTAAGTAGGAACTGATTTCATGATAATCGCTCGATTGTTTTGGAAAGCTGTGATCTTCGTACATCGCAGCTGCAAGCTGGGACATTGGCGTTTTTTGATAGCTTGCCCTATATTTCATCATGTAATGGTAAAATGATTTGTTCATGTTCTTCCTCCTTTTTGAACATGATACCATTGTTTTTGAAAATGAAAAACCAAGAAGCTCTGCTCCTTGGTTAACTCGAAAAATCAAAGTAGTTTCGTTTTAACAATCGCTGCTGATTCATCAGCTCCGTATAGGTGATGCTTTTTGCCAACTGCTTCGTGTTAATCAAAAACAGCTGATCTTCAATTTGTTTCACCATCTCTTCTGTTTGATACGCAATGCCGCACTCCGGGCATGTGATACAAGGAGTATCTGTAATTTCAATCGCTTTTGTTCCATCCGGAAGCTCCCAATATACCGTATTTTTTGATTGTACGGCTCTTGCAGATTCACACCAGTCGCATTTCATCATCCTGCTTCACCTTCTGTCTGTTCAGATGAAACCGAATTCATTTTTGTCATTTGCGCTTGATGTTTTTTCTCCTTTAATTCATCTCGTTTTGGGCGTTTATCTTTTAACGTGGCATGCTCCGGATTCGTTTCATACGTTTTCCGGCGGTCAATACGCTGCAACCCGTCCGGCACTAAGTTAAACTTTGTATCATTCATCAGTGCGGAAACTCCTACGTTCGAGCGTTTTTCTTCATAATCCGGATATACTTCTTGAAAATATGCTTCTGCCCGGCCTGGCACATAATGCTCCGGCTCTGGATAAGCAGTAATAACGCCTTCAAAGTTCCGCAGCACTACTTTATCTGCACTTTGAGAGATTAAATAGTTCGGCTGCAGGGCAATTTTTCCGCCTCCCCCCGGTGCGTCTACTACAAATGTCGGAACCGCATAACCGGACGTATGGCCGCGAAGACCTTCGATAATCTCCAATCCTTTTGATACTGGAGCACGAAAATGACTGATTCCTTCTGATAAATCACATTGATAAATATAGTATGGCCGCACCCGAATTTTTACTAAATCGTGCATCAGCTTTTTCATAATCGGCACACTGTCGTTAATGCCTGCCAGAATAACAGCTTGATTACCGACCGGCACCCCGGCATTGACAAGCATTTCACACGCACGCTTCGATTCTTCGGTAATCTCAATGGAAGTGTTGAAATGCGTATTGAGCCACACCGGATGATATTTTTTTAAGATATTGCATAAATTTTCAGTAATTCGTTGCGGAAATACGACCGGCGCTCTTGTGCCGATTCGGATAATTTCCACATGAGGAATGGCACGTAGATTTCTTAAGATATATTCTAAAATGGTGTCGTTGATCAGCAATCCGTCTCCTCCTGAAATGAGCA
>JBHGXS010000048.1:0-2081 GCA_041920565.1 Bacillus sp. (in: firmicutes)
AACGAAATAAAATACATAGACGTATTATAATGGAATATTGCCATATCTTTAGTAATTATATTGCTTTTGCTTATTATAAGCAGCACGATATTTCAAAGTCAGGAAAAATATTGAAATCATGCTGTTTAAATGTGCGCACGTTGTGTACGTTTGAACAGCCTTTCTAATTAATTTTTGTTAAATTAAAAAAAGTGTAAATTTTTATATTTTATTTGATAAAATAAATATAACCGATACTTGGAATGCAGGGAAGTGTTTTCCAGAAAGGGGGAAGAGCCTTGTCTAAAGAAATCCTGGTTCAAACAGTATTAGGGCATGGAATTCAAGATTTTTATTTAGTTGGTTTGATCATTATGGGCGGCATTACAATCTTGTCTCTGATACTTGGAGATATTTTAGATGCGATTGCAGACATCACAGTGGGAACAAGTCTGAATTTAACCATGCTGTTCAGCTTTTTCGCGATATTGTGCGGAGCCGGATATATTTTAGAATATGTATCGCAATGGGGCAGTCTTTCCATTTTTGTTGTGTCTTTCCTTTTTTCATTTGTAAGCGTACTGTTGATGAAGGCGTTTGTGCTTGTTCCCATCTCGCGTTCTGAGCAAAACACTGCATTCCGCCTACAGGATTTTACAGGTCAAACCGGTGAAGTACTGATAACCATTCCAAATGATGGAATAGGAGAAGTTCTAGTGCGGTCTAAATTCGGAAACAATGGGATGCCTGCAAGAAGTGCTGACGGCATAGAGATATTACAAGGTTCCATCGTATCGGTAGTAGAAGTAAATGACGGCATTTTAGTTGTTAAAGCCGTCGAGCAAGAAGCGGTTCTTTGACAATTACATAAGGGGGCAAAGGAATGGTACCATTAATCATCGGCGGAGTCGTATTGGCAATATTGGTGTTACTTCTTCTCGTGTTCATTACAAAATATCGTACAGTTGGACCAGATGAAGCGCTGATTGTTACCGGAAGCTGGCTTGGAAACGGAAAAAATGTTGTGACCACGGATGACGGTAAAAAGATAAAAATCATCCGCGGCGGCGGCACATTTGTTGTACCGATTATGCAGCAAGCCGAACCTATCAGTTTATTAAACTATAAGCTGGAAGTCGGAACGCGTGATACATATACCAAGCAAGGGGTACCTGTTACTGTAAACGGGGTATCCATTATTAAAGTCGGCTCTACTATAGAAGAAGTATCGACTGCAGCAGAGCAATATTTAGGGAAAAATCCGGAAGAATTGAAAACCGAGGCAAAAGAGGTGCTTGAAGGTCATTTGCGCGCCATTCTTTCTTCGATGACAGTGGAAGATGCATACAGCAACCGCGAGCAATTCGCACAAAAAGTACATGAAGTCGCTTCTACAGATTTAAAGAAGATGGGTCTTCGCATCGTATCCTTTACCATTAAAGAGATTTCTGATAGAAACGGCTATTTGGATGCGCTTGGACAACCGCAAATTGCAGCTGTAAAGAGAGATGCGGCGGTGGCAAGCGCAGAACGTGAAAAAGAATCCCGTATTGAAAAAGCGCGTGCGGAAAAGGAAGCGAAAGAAGCGGAATACCAACGTGATGCACAAATTGCCGAAGCAGAAAAAGAGAAAGAGTTAAAAGTACAATCTTATAAAAGAGAACAAGAGCTGGCTCGTGCTGACGCTGACTTAGCATACGAATTGCAACAAGCAAAAGTGCAACAAAGAGTAACGGAAGAACAAATGCGCATAAAAATTATTGAACGTGAAAAGCAAATTGAATTGGAAGAACGAGAAATTGCCCGCCGTGAAAAGCAATATGACGCTGAGGTGAAAAAGAAAGCGGATGCGGATCGTTACGCAGCAGAGCAAGCTGCAGAGGCAGATAAAATTCAGCAAATGAAACGCGCGGAAGCAGCACAATACAAAATTGAAACGGAAGCAAGAGCCCGTGCGGAAGAAGTGCGTGTAGAAGGTTTGGCAAAAGCGGAAATTGAAAAGGAACAGGGGATTGCTCAAGCCGAAGCACAAAAGGCAAAAGGGATTGCGGAAGCGGATGTTATTAAATTAAAAGGTCTTTCCGAAGCGGAAGCGAAACAAA
>JBHGXS010000050.1:0-1650 GCA_041920565.1 Bacillus sp. (in: firmicutes)
ATCGATGCAGACAGCGAAGGGGTAGAAGGAAACTTTTATGTATGGGATAAAGAAGAAGTTCTGCAAACGCTCGGTGAAGAATTAGGACAGTTGTATTGTGAAGTGTATGATATAACAACTGCAGGAAATTTTGAGGGAAAAAATATTCCGAACTTAATTTATGCTAATATAGACCATACTGCGCAAAAATATGGTTTAACTGCGGAGCAAATGAGACAGAAGTTGGAAGCAGCCAGAGAAATATTGTTCGAAAAGCGCAGCTATCGTGTATATCCTCATTTAGACGATAAAATTTTAGCCTCATGGAATGCGTTAATGATCAGCGCGTTGGCAAAAGCGGCAAAAGTATATGACAACAATGAGTATTTGGAGCTGGCGAAAGACGCGCTGACGTTTATTGAGGAAAACTTGATTGTGAATAATCGAATTATGGCGCGTTATCGTGAGGAGGAAATTAAGTTTAAAGGCTATATTGATGATTATGCTTTTTTAGTGTGGGCGTACTTAGAAATGTATGAGGCGACCTTTCAGCTGGAGTTTCTGCGAAAAGCCCATCAAACAGCCTGGTCCATGAAAGAGTTGTTTTGGGATAACAAAAATGGCGGCTTTTATTTTTACGGAAACGACGGGGAAGAGCTGATTGTGCGAGAAAAAGAAGCATACGATGGAGCGATGCCTTCCGGAAACGGAGTAGCCGCGGTTCAGCTTGTTCGGCTTGCAGAATTAACGGGAGAAACGGCTTATACCGATATGGTTTTGGAGATGCTGGCAGCATTTAAAAAAGAGGCTTCCTACGGCAGCGGGCACACGTTTTTCTTGCAGAGCCTGTTGCTGCTTGAAATGGCAAAGAAGGAGATTGTCATTCTTGGAGACAACAATGATGAGCAAAAACAAAAGCTGGTAAAAATGATCAAGCAAACATTTGCCCCGCACTATTTTGTACTTAATGCGGAGGAAGCAAAGGAGTTTTCCGGTGTTGCTGATTTTGCAGCGGCTTATAATAAATTGAACAACGAAACCACAGTGTATATTTGTCAAAATTATGCATGCGAACAACCGATTACTGATATCGAACAGGTATTAATGAAACTGTAAAAAACTTGGGCATACCGTAATGGTATGCCTTTTTATATTAAAATGTGGAAAATAGGGGAGCATAACCAATAGATACATGTTCATATTTCAAGGAGAGCAACTAATGATTAAGAAAATAATTTTGTTTACCACGTCAATACCTCTGATATTATGTTTGTTATTTATATGGATGGACTGGGATGTGAAAAAAGGAAAAGCAGCTTTCGCACGATCGCATCCTGCTTCAATAACACCCATACGTTACGGTGATTTCCAACTATTTGCAGAAGGAAAGGATTTATATAAAGCTCTTTTCAGCGATATTCAAAATGCTAGAAAGTCTGTATACATCCATTTTTTTATCATAAGAAACGATGAAGTTGGCAATGAATTTCTCGATCTGCTGAAAAAAAAAGCCAAAAATGGAGTAGATGTTAAACTCTCGACGGATTTAATCGGGGGACATCAGCTATTAGGGGACAAGGTAAAAGATTTGCGAAACCATGGGGTAGAATTTACATATAGCCGTAAAACAAACCTTCCTTATATATTTTATAGTCTCCATCATCGAAACCA
>JBHGXS010000055.1:0-16010 GCA_041920565.1 Bacillus sp. (in: firmicutes)
TAGTCTTCTTCTAGGAGGGAAAAACTTGGTTAGTTTTACCGAATTACCTGTCAATTTTTTTGAAAGATCTTTAAGTGATGAGGAATTGTATATTGATATTTATAGATACCATGCACACACAATCGAGAAAGAAGGATTTTATGTTAGAGGTGAATGGGTCAGTGCAAAAAAAATAAATTTAAACTCAGAAGAGACATTCTATGTACCATCACTAATTTTCGTATATGATAGACAAGATTTTATAAGGGGAATTGATGTAGTTGTTTTTGCTTACCTATGCTATGTAGCATATAAGAACAAAACAGGTACAGTTAAAGTAGATGTCGGGGAAATCTCTCGGAAAACTAAAATAAAAAAGACGCAGGTAAGAATATCTATTAATAACCTCATTAGGGAGGAATTCTTATTACCTAGTCCTGTGAGTGGTTATTTTATTATTGGAGAATTAAAGTATCCTGACTTATGGTTACAATATGAGGATATTTTGCAATATTTATTAAAATAGCAGTTAACGTTAATGGGATGATTTAAAGGTTATTTTTATTTTTTAGATTAAAAACGGAATTGAGTGTTTAGGGGGATTCAATGAATACTGTGGTCACTTATAGGTTTACTCAATCTTATAACTTTGACCCAACTCAAAATAAAGTTATTGAAACAAGATTCATTAAAAGAGTTTTATTAGAGAGTATTGAAACTGATGATAACATTGTTACAACTACACGTACTCAAATTTTAAAAGCTATGTCAAAGAAATACGATGTATTAGGTGTTTCAAAACGGATAGCCGAGTCTATTAAAAACGGAGGTATGAATTCATTAAGTGTTGATATTACAAGAGAACAATGTGAAACTTATATGCAGAAAACTTTTGATTTATTTAAATTAAAGACTTCATTTTAATAGGTCACTGATAAATCCTAATCAATTTATACTGTTTCAATATAAGACTTTTATTTGGGGATTTTTTGAACTAATCTGTAGTCTCTATCCCTATTTTCAAGAAAGGAGGTAAATTCCATGGAGGAAGATTTCAACAAAACAGGGATTGGATTTAATTTGAAATATATCCGAGAGAAAAATGAAGAACTTTGGAATAGATACAAGGATAGATTGATCGAAGGTTATCCGGCAATTCAAGAATTGGATCACATTTATATGAATGAGCTAATAGGGCATATTGATGGAAGGGTTTTATTGGAGTTCTTACGAGAGTGTATGCCAAAAGAATTACGTGAAGAGATAGATTCATTTAAGAATTTGGAAGAAAACTGTGAAGATTAATTTTAACTCTTTTCTCAAATGGGTTAATGAACGGCTGTGTAAATAAATCAAATAATGTTTTGCTGGGAAATGGGCTTCCCAAAGTCAGTGGTGTTCTGACTTATGGGATAGCCTTTTTTATTGATTATTACATTGCATCTATGCAATGTAATAAAATACATCCTTTCTCATAGATAAAGGCTCTTTTCTAAACGTTGTTTTCGTTAATATCGTTGTTATTTTTGGTTTAATATTCAAAAATGGAAGAGGTGTTAGTCAATGAATAAAGAGAAAATCAATTTATATGTTGATGATTTAAGAGATTGTCCTGTTGGTTTTGTTTTAGCGAGAAATGTTGAAGAGGCTATTTATTACCTTGAAAATTACAAAATTCATATCCTTTCGCTTGATCACGACTTAGGAGAAGATGAAAATGGAAACTTGCTTCCAACGGGGTACGACTTAGTTAAGTACATCTGCGAAAATGGATTACGTGCCGATAAAATATATATCCACACAGACAATGGTGTTGGTCGAGATAATATGTTTCATACATTGAAAGGTGCTCAAAGAAGAGGATTTATAGACAAAGATATTGAAATTTATTATTATTCTATAACTCAAAATAAATATTCAGGAAACTAAAGAGTGTCAAATAAACATCTTCATCACTTTCATATATACATATTACATATAAAAAAGTAACCACATGTATTTTTGTGGTTACTTTTTTATATAAACTAATTAATTTTGTTTTATAAATGAACCTAACAGGTGAATATTGTCTTTTGTAGCTAGATAGAACAAACACTTACCGTTGCTTTTCTTAGCCCAAACTTCCCCAACCTTGACTTTTTCATCAGTATCCGGCTTTTTCATTATATGTTCACCTTTGTACTCTACAATCAATATTCTACCATCATTTAACTTAGCGATGAAATCCGGATAAAACCGTCCACTAGACAATTGGAACCAAAAGCTTGTCTTTTCTTGACTAGCAAGGTTTCTAACCCAATATTTTACTTCTGGTAAAGAATCAATTTCTTGTGCGCATCTAAATTCTTCACCGGAATCCTTTAACTCTCCAATTACATCGTAATAATGCTTTTGGAAAGTATAGTGACCTGTGTAATACCAGTTTGCCGGATAAATATCTGGATCAAATGTAAAACAATATTGATCATCTACTAACAAGAAGTCGTTATTTATGTCCACTAGCTGTTCGAAATTTTTCTTCTTTGCATTTTGACGATGTTTATTGATAAATCGTTCAATAGCTTTTCTGAGTTCCTCCCTAATACCGTATGATATAAGCACTTCAAGTGGTATATTCCTTTCAACCAATAAATAATTTACGATCTTTAAAATATAGGCTTTTGACTGCTTAATGGATATGTCCGGATGTGGAATTCTACGATCAAGCCACCCCGCTAATTCCTCAGCCGTCCATCCCCTATTATCAACATCCAAACTAAATTGCTCATCCAACTCTGCAATAAACTCAACGGTTTCAATTTTACCACTGCTAGATATATTAATCTCTCCTAGCTCCGCTCCCTTTGTTTGAATTGAGAATTCATGTTCTGTCAGTTCATGCGGACAAGATAAAATATCCCAATTTCTCGTTTTGAGAAGTGTTTCCTCAAATACTTTCTTATTGCCGTTGCTGTCCAGATAGGCAAGGTACGGAACTTCAAACTTTTCTTTTTCTTCTTTAAAGTTTTCTGGTTCCTCTTCCGTAACTTCGTCAATAGCATCTTCAGCAAATTGGCTTTGAGTAAATAAATCGAAAATTAACTGTTTATCTTCTTCTTCATCGAAGCATTTTTCTAATTCTAATCGTTCATTTTCTGACATTCTCCCCCTAAACTCGATAGTCTTGTTTTCTTCATTATAAAAGATTTTGCTACGAATAGAGTTGTTAATATTATCGAAATTTGGGGTACCGCTTAGCTGCTTTGATACAAAAACAGGCTCTTCCTTCTTTGGATTAGAATGTACAATCATTGTAGAAGCTTCAAAACGTTCAAAGCCATTTTGAACTAATGCTTCTTTTAATGAATCTACAGTCTCCTTGAATTTTTGGGAAGAAACATATACATACGCTTTATTTAGGTCCGAAACTTTCTTCTTCTTTACATTTGGTAAACGCAAGATTCTTCCCAGTAATTGTTCAACCGCTGTATTAGAACTTATATCAGCAACTGAACAAAGTACATAAGCAAAAGGACAGTCCCATCCCTCTTGTAAAGCTTTAACTGTGATTATAAATCGTATTTTACAAGACGGACTCATTAAATCAATGTTTTGAATCTCTCTTGTATCACCAGCATGAATTGCAATTTCATCTTCAGGTATTTTAAAGTCTTCAATTAATGTTTGTTTCAAAACATTTACATTAATTGTTCTCTTATTCGACAAGTCATTTTGAGCCTGCAAGAGAAGAATAGGTCTTATATACTCACCAGTTGCCATATATTCTTTTTGCGCCAAATCTTCGAGATGTCTTCTCTTTCCGATTGCCTGTGAAACAGCTTGTTTCCACGATGCATGTGTTTCGACTCTTATAGGCATTTTTATCATTGATTCGGCATTAAGTTCAGCAGCTGATACACTCCACAAAACGTTACTAGCAAATTTCTCTTTTTCAGGATTATATTCTGTTTGTGGGGTAGCAGTCAGCTCAATAACACATGATGGATTTAATCTTGCAATGGTATCAAAAGAGAGTTTTGTCCTTGCATTGTGAGCTTCATCCATTATTACTATCGGCCTGTTTAATTTAATAACATTTGCTAGTGAGTTTATAACTACTCCATCCTCGTTTTTTTCCAACTTTTCTAATTGATTTGCTTTTAAGTTGGAAAAATGAGACATCAAGTAGCCATTATCACTATAAACACGTCTTCCAATAGTATCTTTTACTCTAAGTGCCTGTAAAGTTGTTACAATGATACATGTTTCATCACTTATAGCGACCTTTGGAATAGCTAATGCTTCTTCAATGCTGAATACCGACACTGGTCCTTGAATAGTCTCTTCAATGGCTTTTCGATAAGGATGTTTCTTATTTTTTAATGCACTTATTGTTTGAGTTAGTATTTGCGTAGATGGTACTACCCATAAAACAAGAGATCTATCCCTCTGCAAATACTCTCTCATTGCTACTCCAATACTATGACTAGCAATTAATGTTTTTCCTCCACCAGTAGGAACCCTGAAGCAAATATAAGGCATTCCTTCTAGCTCCTTCAGATTTAGGAGGCTAGGAATATCAATATATTGCTTATTGGTTAATTTAATAAATGCAGCACTTGGTCCTACCTTTCGAGATTCATTTAGAAACCTTTTTAATGAGTCAAGTACTCTTACCTGATATTTTTTTAATTCTAGCATGATCATTTCACCTTTATATCATATGGAATTTGTTTGAAAATAATATTATTTGTTTTAAGAACGTAATCACTCACGTAACAACCGTGGGCAAAGACAACTTTTTTCCTTTGGTCATCTTTCGGCAGTTTTTCAACAATGTCTTCTGTAATGAAGATTTCTTCTCCACTTGGCTCGAAATAGAGATAGTATATACTATCTTTGGTTGCCCCGATAAAGTAGTCGTCATTTTGTGATATATCGCCGATTACATGTCCCGTTTCTGTGTAATAAATATGTCTTGCCAACTCCAAATAAGTTACGTCTTCTTTTAAAACCCCGAAATCATCAAATAAACTCTCTCCTAATTCATAAAAAGTAAAACCGCCGCCACCATTCCAGTTGTAATTTTTTGAGACCCCTGTATTATCCAAACCCTTAACCACATTTGTAAGCCTTGGAAGTGTATGCGTATAACAATGGTCACCCATTTCCACCGTAATCCATCTTCTTTTCATCTTATGAGCTACGGCAGCTGTAGTACCACTTCCAGCAAATGTATCTACAACAATGTCACCTTCATTTGTAAAGTGTTTTAAAAGAGTTTCAATTAGACGTTCAGGTTTCTTTCCAGAGTTGAATTCAACTCCACCTTCATGTCTGCAGTTTCCAAAATTCGCTGCCATATCAAAGAAATTAGGAATAGGGGATAGATTTTTATGTTCTTCTTCGTTCTCCAATACCTCTATTGGGACACCTTGATAGTACTTACCTCTAGAAGCATTTGCTCTTTTCGGTCCTGTAAAGTACCGGTAATTTAACGCATCTTCACCAATATCGTATACTTTATAAAGTACCCCTAATCCATCAATATCTTTTCGTCCTGTTAAATAATCCCTAAAGAACCTACCTGATGAATTATTGTTTAAAACTGTACCGGACGCCCATATCTCCTTTAGCCCCTCGGGAGATGGCTCACCCTTGTATATTTCATATTCTTCAGGGCCAAAAATCACAACTTTTTTTCCCCCTATTGTAGTTAACCTACCGGGGCCTTTCTCTCTCACATACCAACAGAACTTTTCATAGTTGTAATCTTTCTCAACTAATTTTGGTTTTGCGGCTGGTGACTTTCTATAAACTAGAATTTGTTCAATTTGCTTATGAAAATCCATATCTTGCGTTAATGTTTTTTCAGCATAACGCACTTGAACATAAATCGTTGTAACATAATTAAATGGGTAGAATATTTCATCCATTAATTTTCTGAGGTTCGCACTCTCAACATCATCAATTTGTACACAGATGAATCCATCTTCTCTCAGCAGTTCTTTTAATAACATTAAACGTGGATACATCATACACATCCATTTATCATGACGTGTTAGATCTTCTCCTTCTTTCCCTACATATTTGTTTAACCACTGACGAATTTGAGGATCATCAACTTGGTCATTGTAAATCCATTTTTGATTGTCACTTCCAGTATTATACGGAGGATCTATATAAATAAATTTACATCTTCCCCCATAAAAAGGTAATAAAGCCTTAATTGCATGTAGGTTATCACCGTGAATTAACATATTACCATTTGATTTTTCAGGATTTACCGATTTATCCTCTACTTTAATGAACTGCTTAAAATAAATATTATTATGATGCCGTTCAATACTCTTCTTACCCAACCAGTTAAACTCAGGCATAATTTTTCCTCCTTCCGTTTCTATACCCAAATTTCCAAATGGGCTATCCATTTGTTTTTATAATAACAAAAAACAAATGGAAAGTCCATTTGTTTTTGTGGGTAATTATACCTATTTTGTTTTTTGTAAAAAAATACTTCTAGCTAAGAGCTAGAAGTATTTTTAAAAAGCCCAGTATACAACTTTTTTGTCGAGTATACGACTTTTTTGTTCAGTATACAACTTTTTTGTCACTTAACACAAAAATTGTTATTCCCTCTTTTATCCTTACTCTACCGTAACAGACTTAGCCAAGTTACGAGGCTTATCAACATCACACTCACGATGCAATGCTGCGTAGTATGCAATCAGTTGTAACGGTATTACCGACACAAGCGGAGCAAATGCCTCATGTACAGCTGGTACGATGAAGCGGTCACCTTCCATCTCCAATCCTTTCATGGAGATGATGCAAGGGTTCGCGCCGCGCGCTACTACTTCTTTTACGTTTCCGCGAATGCCAAGGTTTACATGCTCTTGTGTTGCAAGAGCGATAACCGGTGTGCCGTTTTCGATTAAAGCGATTGTACCGTGCTTTAATTCACCGCCGGCAAAGCCTTCTGCTTGAATGTAAGAGATTTCCTTCAGCTTTAGGGCGCCTTCTAGACCAACGTAGAAGTCAATGCCGCGACCGATAAAGAAGCAATTGCGAGTTGTTGCCAGGTATTCCGCTGCGATTTTTTCCATTTCTTCCTTTTCACCGCAAAGCACTTCCATAGCGTTCGCAACAAGCCCTAATTCTTGGATTAAATCAAAGTCAACCGGTAAGCCTTTTGCTTTTGCAATATCAATTGCTAAAATCGCTAATACTGCTAATTGTGCAGTGTATGCTTTTGTAGAAGCAACCGCAATCTCTGGACCTGCATGCAACAGCAGCGTGTAATTTGCTTCACGAGAAAGCGTAGAACCAGGCACGTTTGTAATGGTTAATGCTTTATAGCCCATTTCATTCGTTTGTACAAGCACTGCGCGGCTGTCCGCTGTTTCACCGCTTTGAGAGATGTAGATGAAGAACGGCTTTTCCGTTAGTAACGGCATATTGTAAGAGAATTCACTTGCTACATGAACTTCTACAGGAATTTTTGCATAACGCTCAATAAATTGCTTGCCGACAAGTCCTGCATGATAGCTCGTTCCGCAAGCTATAATATAAATACGATCGCTGTCTAAAATGGCATTGCGGATGTCTTGATCCAATTCAATCTTGCCGTCTTCGTTTTGGTATTCTTGAATAATGTTGCGAATAACAAGCGGCTGCTCATCAATTTCTTTTAGCATAAAGTGCGGGTATGTTCCTTTTTCAATGTCGCTTGCATCTAATTCTGCCGTAAATGGCTTACGCTCAATGATTTCACCGTTTAGGTTTTTAATTGTGATGCTTTCATCTGTTACAAGCACCATTTCTTTATCCATAAGCTCGATAAATTGGTTTGTTACTTGAAGCATCGCCATTGCGTCACTAGCAACTACGTTAAAGTTGTCACCCATTCCGACAAGCAATGGGCTCTTGTTTTTTGCTACATAAATCATGTCTGGATTTTCGCTGTCTAATAAAGCAATCGCATAAGACCCGTGCAATACTTGTAATGTTTTACGGAATGCTTCTTCTACAGCTAATCCTTCGTTTACATGCTTTTCTACTAATTGAACAATAACTTCCGTATCTGTTTCACTGACAAATGCAACGTCTTGCAAGTACTCGTTCTTTAATAGCTCATAGTTTTCGATTACGCCATTGTGCACAAGCGTAAAACGCCCGGATGCACTTTGATGCGGGTGAGCATTCACTTTGCTTGGTACACCATGAGTTGCCCAACGAGTATGACCGATACCAGCTGTAGCATAGACAAATGGGTCTACAATTTCACGAAGCTTCGCAATGCGTCCTTTTTCCTTGAACACAACTACTCCATCTTTTCCTTGTACCGCAATTCCTGCTGAGTCATATCCACGATATTCCAGCTTTTCTAATCCTTTTAATAAAATTTCCTTTGCGTCTTGCTGACCGATAAATCCTACGATTCCACACATACTTTCTGCGTCATTACATATACGGCTTATTACTCCCTAACAGAAGCAAAGCCTCCTCACGAAACTGTAAATTCACACGAAATTACCTAATTTTACCATAAAATAAGTATACTTCACCTGTCTACTAAAAAAGTGAACAACAAACATGAGGGTGATACTTCTAAGGTGCGTTAGGTTTCACAAGCCCGTAACGACCTTCACCTTCCTCTCTTTTCTTTGTTCCGTACATGAAGCCTGTCTGACATCCTCTTTCCCGTCCAGGATCCATCCAGGATTCATCTTTCGTTCGTTGTTCTTTTTCACTCATCATTGCTCTTACCTTTGTGCACGGAGTCGCCTCCGTGTTTTAATAAGAGCTTTCGGTTATGATGAATAACCGGGAGTCATCCGCCGAAACCTTCGATAAAACTCCTCCTCGTCAACTACACTTGGTAGTTCTGGCGCTTTGTTATTTTTTACCTTGTTGAGAAAAAGAACAAAATAATCTTACAACATTGTGGGAATGCCCGTCAACAAAAAGTTTTTGTAACCCCTTTCAAGAAGTCGTTGGTCTTATAAAAACTTATCTGGTACCCTTCAGGCAGTTTTATTGTTAAGTTGATAAGAAACTACAGTACGTTTTTACATTCTATACTTTCTTACCCTTAAAAAATGATATGCATAAGAAGGATCAGTGGTTCCTCTTATGCATACCATTCGTTATATTTGAGCTATTTACTCAGCGCCCGCTTCTTCTTTCACGACTGCGACAATACGGTTTACGTACTCTTCACAAACTTCCTGTGTAGGAGCTTCCGCCATTACACGAATTAACGGCTCCGTTCCGGAAGGACGAACTAACACACGTCCATTTCCATTCATTTCCTCTTCCACAGTGCGAATAACTGCTTGAATCCGCTCGTTTTCTAATGCCTTTTCTTTATCTGCCACACGCACATTCACCAACACTTGCGGATATTTCTTCATTTCGCCTGCAAGCTGAGATAACGGTTTGCCTGTTGCTTTCATGATATTGACGAGTTGGATTGCACTTAACATTCCATCACCGGTCGTAATGTAATCTAAGAAAATGATATGACCGGATTGCTCTCCTCCAAGATTATATCCGCCTTTACGCATCTCTTCCATTACATAACGGTCACCTACTGCCGTTTGTGCACTCTTGATTCCTTGTGCCTCCAATGCTTTGTAGAAGCCAAGGTTGCTCATAACAGTAGATACGACAGTTTGCTGCTTCAGTCTTCCTGTTTCTTTCATATATTTTGCGCAAATATACATGATTTGGTCACCGTCAACGATTTCTCCATTTTCATCTACTGCAATTAAACGGTCGCCATCACCGTCAAACGCTAATCCAACATCCGCACCTTTTTCTTTCACGAATGCAGCTAATGCCTCCGGATGGGTAGACCCTACTCCCTCATTAATATTGATGCCGTTTGGTGATGTTCCCATCGTAGAAATATCTGCTTCTAAATCTGCAAATAAATACGGCGCCAACGAGGACGTTGCTCCATGTGCGCAGTCCAATGCCACATGTAAGCCGGAGAAGTCTTCGTCAATTGTTTGTTTTAAGTATTGTAAGTATTTTTGTCCGCCTTCAAAATAATCGTTTACTTGCCCTAAGTCCGCTCCAACCGGGCGAGGCAGTTCGTCGGTTTCTTTATCAATCAGCGCTTCGATTTCCAGCTCTTGTTCATCTGACAGCTTGAAGCCATCCGGACCGAAAAACTTAATTCCGTTATCTTGAACAGGGTTGTGAGAAGCAGAAATCATGACGCCAGCTTGTGCTCCCAATGCTTTTGTCAAATATGCTACACCCGGAGTCGAAATGACGCCAAGCCGCATAACTTCTGCTCCGATGGACAATAAGCCTGCTACCAGCGCACCTTCCAGCATATGTCCGGAAACACGTGTATCACGACCGATTAATACCTTCGGCCGTTCTGTATTTTTTGTTAAAACATACCCGCCAAAGCGTCCGATTTTAAACGCTAATTCAGGCGTCAGCTCGCTGTTTGCGACACCGCGCACACCGTCAGTACCAAAATATTTACCCATGATTAAATCGCCCCTTTGCTGTTATATGCAGTTTCTCAACTTTTACTTACGAGTTCTATTTTTGCATTTTGCTGTTTCACTTCTAATGTCACATCTTTAGGTCCGCTTACTTCTACAGCCACATCATGCTGGCCGGCTGCAAGATTAGAGACATTCAAAAACGCTTGTATTTGCGATGCATTCAGATTATCAATGACACTAGGTGTTCCTACAGCATCAACAGTAACAGATCCGCTTTTTGGATCTATAAAATTAAGACTGAGGCTGTCCGAAAGACCAATTATCTTTAGCGCAACAGCACCTAACGACTTTCTTTCTTGCTTCTCCACCTGGATGCTTACTTTCACCTTCTCGGGTGTTACCTTTGTTGCCCCTTCAGGGATGGAAAGCGGCAATTCCAGTGTTGTATCATCATTGATTTTACTTAAATCTACTTCGACTCCTTTTAAAGAATCCAATTTATCAAGGACATCCTTTGGTCCATAGACCGTTGCTTGACTCGGTTCAACTTGCAAACTTGTAATGCTGACTCCTTCTTGCAAGCTGCCTCTTTTCGTAATTTCGATTGGTACGGTTTTCTTTGGACTGATTACGGATATAGTCACATTTACTGCAGAGGGCTCCGGTTCTAACGGAAGTTTGTTGCCATATTTATCGTAAGCATATACCTTCACCTGTTTAGTGACTGTTTCATTCAAACCTTTCAAATCAACATAGGCACGAACAAACGCAATTTGTTCTATCAGTTCTTTGGCTCCCACAATCTTGACTGTTCCCGGGCTCGTTGATGGAGCTTCTGCCGTGTATCCTTCTTTCATTTCCTCCTTGTTTTTGTACTTCACTTCAACAGGAAAATGTTTAATTACCTTCTCTTGAATGATAATTTTTGCATGAGAAGGATGCACCTTGACTTTTAGCTCATTGGAAATTCCGCGATACTGTAAAGGAACATCATATTCGCCGACCGAGTATCCCCGAAGGTTAACATATACCTCATATTGCTGCTTAAGTTTTGTAGATTTAATCTCGCTGTTTTGGCCTTCTAATGTAAGTGTCGCTTTCTGAGGTATGCCTGAGACGATGTATTTTGTATCGTCATAGTCTGCTGATACGTCAACATTTGTTAAAGTCTCCGTTGTCGTTCCTCCCGGAAAGCTCATTGGATTCAGGTTGGTTTGCGGCTGTTTGTCCAAATTGATGGACATATACAGCATCAGGGCTAAAAGCAAGGCAATTCCTTTTAACACCCAATGATTATCTATCAATTTATCCATGCTTCTTTCCCCTCCAATTCCACAGAGATGAAGAAGATGTTTTTACGTTCGGATTCAGTTCCTTTGTCAACATCTCTCGAAGCTGCTCCGGCTTTAATTCACGGTGCAGCTCTCCATTTTTTGTTAAGGAAATGCTTCCTGTCTCTTCCGACACAACAATCGTTAAGCTATCTGTAACTTCACTGATTCCAAGAGCTGCTCTATGCCGTGTTCCCAATTCCTTTGAAATAAACGGACTTTCAGAAAGCGGCAAATAACAGGCTGCTGCCGTAATTTTATCTTTTTGCATAATAACCGCACCGTCATGAAGCGGAGTATTTGGAATAAAAATGTTAATTAAAAGCTCGGAAGACAAATTTGCATTCATTAAAATTCCTGTTTCAATATAATCGTTCATACCCGTTTCCCGTTCCATGGAAATGAGAGCCCCGATTCTGCGCTTAGCCATATATTCGGTGGCCTTCACAACAGAATCTATAATAACTGCTTGCTCATCTTCTTCATGATTCATGCTTCTTGAGAATAAGCTTCCTCTTCCCAGCTGCTCCAATGCCCGACGAAGCTCAGGCTGAAAGATGATGATGATGGCTAAAAATCCCCATGTTAAAGCTTGGTCCATCAGCCACTGCAATGTATGAAGCTCAAATACACTGCTTAATATGCGGACTATGACAATGACCGTAATTCCTTTTAATAGCTGCACTGCTTTCGTTCCACGTATTAAAAGAATCAATTTATATATAACAAACCACACAAGGGCTATATCTACTATGTTGCTGAGATATTTTAAAATTACTGTCATATCTCCAGAGAGCATTTACCTTCCTCCATCAATATGTATTTCAAAAAATCAACCAATTAATTATACCATACATTATTAGACGAATAATTACAAATGACCAATTCATTTCCAAAATGTAAAAAGCTCTGCTGCTTTCGAAAGCGGCAGAGCTTGAAGCTTTTATTTCAGTTTTTCTCCAAATAATGATCCCATTAACGCTACAGCCGTAATTGCTGTTTTATTTTTTTCATCTAAAATCGGATTTACTTCTACAAACTCCGCAGATGTGATGATACCAGATTCTGCGAGCATCTCCATTGCTAGATGGCTTTCCCGATAAGTTAATCCCCCTATTACAGGTGTTCCTACACCCGGCGCATCATGCGGATCTAGTCCGTCTAAATCCAGTGATAAATGAACCCCGTCAGCATGGGACAAGTATTGAATGGTTTCTTCCATAACAGCCGTCATACCCATTCGATCAATTTCATGCATAGTAAACACTTTGATGCCTTGATTACGAATAAATTCTTTTTCTCCCTCATCCAATGAACGAGCTCCAATAATAACAACGTTTTCTTTTTTGATTTTTGGATACTCTCCATATAGATTTGTTAAGGAAGGATGGCCGAATCCTAAGCTGGCAGCTAACGACATGCCATGGATGTTGCCTGAAGGAGACGTTTCTTCAGTATTCAAATCTCCATGCGCATCATACCAGATTACCCCAAGATTTTTATAATGTTTAGCTATACCTGCTAAAGTTCCAATCGCAATACTGTGGTCTCCCCCTAACACAAGCGGAAACCTGCTATTGCTGATAATATTGTCTACTTTAAATGCCAACTCCTCACATACTGCTACGACTTGATCCAAATTTTTTAAATTTGGATTGCTGTTGTTTACTTTTTTATTTGGACGTTCAATACAAAGATCCCCTAAGTCTTGTACATCATATCCATTTCGCTCTAATCGTTCAATTAATTCTGCATATCGGATGGCACTTGGTCCCATGTCGACTCCGCGCCTTGTTTGCCCTAAGTCCATTGGTACTCCCACAATTGAAATCTCTCTTTTCATTGTATTCCCCCCTGTCTGTTTACTAAATATTTTAAATGTTTTATATTATTTGACTCAACTGAACATTTTTTTGCATAATCATGCCTTATATACAGCAGGAAAAGTATATAAAATCATTAACTATCCTTATTCAAAACATCGGATTTTGCATAAAATCTTACATTTGAACAAATTCATCGGCTCAACTACAAAACATTTGTTGAGGAAATCCCTCAACATCCTGAAAATGAGGAAAAACAATTGATTGATCCTTTTCATAAGGAGAACACGTACTTAATTTGCTTGGATGGCAAAACGGTAGCAGGCATGATTGCAGTACGTGACAAGAAGTCTTTCTCACTGCATTGGAAAGTACCAAACTTAAAGTCTTATTTACCTTCCCATCGCTCCATTTGCGAAATACGCTTACTTGCAGTAGAGCCCTCCTATCGAAACAGCAAAGTGTTTTTCGGGCTCATAAGGTTGTTATATCGATATTTAAAAGGACATTATGACGTAGCTGTTATATCCGGTACAACACGCGAGCTAAACCCTTACACACATATGAGATTTATTCCTTTTTATCATTTAGTAGATCCAGAAAGTGCTCAATACCACCCCATGTACTTAACGCCGGCAAACTTTGAACAATCTCCCGGCAGAAAACTTGCTTGCAAAGGATATTTCATTTTTACCGGAACCTGTAGAAACGGAGAAAGATGTAGCGGCAGCACTTCAAGATCCGCCTATCTCTCATCGTTCTGCTTTGTTCCAGCAAAAAATAAATGAAATTAAAAAGCAGCTTATCAATATAACAGGAGCAGGAAGAGCTCAAGCTATACTGGGGAATGGAACGCTAGCAAATGATATGATTGCAGCACAATTGACACATTTAAGCGGAGCAGGACTTGTACTGGTAAACGGGGAATTTGGACAGCGATTAAAAGATCATTGCCTGCATCGGTTCTTTAAAATGAGAGATGTTAAGGGAATGTTACCAAGTTTGAAATTTATCCTTCAAGAGCAAAGAGAAAAAGCAGGCTGACTAGCAGCCTGCTTTTTCCAATAACGTATAAATATGAACCTCTCCTGCTTACTCGCGTGGGTCTCTAGAAACGGGGTATTCTTGCTTAAAATATAATAAAAAAGCCTTAAACCAAATTCTGATTTAAGGCAAAAGTACGATGTGTATGTAGTTGGTGGAGCCTAGCGGGATCGAACCGCTGACCTCCTGCGTGCAAAGCAGGCGCTCTCCCAGCTGAGCTAAGGCCCCTTATGGAGCGGAAGACGGGATTCGAACCCGCGACCCCAACCTTGGCAAGGTTGTATTCTACCACTGAACTACTTCCGCAATGTGAGCCATGAAGGACTCGAACCTTCGACCCTCTGATTAAAAGTCAGATGCTCTACCGACTGAGCTAATGGCTCATATATGGCTGGGCTAGCTGGATTCGAACCAACGAATGACGGAGTCAAAGTCCGTTGCCTTACCGCTTGGCTATAGCCCATTGATTTAACATCATGAATCAGCTTCCTTGAATCTGCTTCATGAATTTTCTCCACAGTCTTGTTTATGTTTATTTAGCAATTCTTCTGTGAATTAACTGCGTAAAATAAATATAAACAAGGCGACAAATTACTTAGATTAACTGATATACGAAAATTAAATTTCTTCGTGAAGCTACATCACAGAGTGATTTCCATTTGTTTCAGCTTTGCTTCCTTGAAATTACTTTGCAGAAACAAAGGTAAATCATCCGACAACCTTTTTTAAGGAACGCTTCATAAAAATGAAATCCATGGTACAAACTTAAAAAATAAACCCTCTCAGTTTATTTTGTCCAGTTTGTCCTATTTTATACAAATGGTGGAGGGGGACGGATTCGAACCGCCGAACCCATAGGGAGCGGATTTACAGTCCGCCGCGTTTAGCCACTTCGCTACCCCTCCGATATATGGTGGAGGATGACGGGATCGAACCGCCGACCCCCTGCTTGTAAGGCAGGTGCTCTCCCAGCTGAGCTAATCCTCCACATAATAAGTGACCCGTACGGGATTCGAACCCGTGTTACCGCCGTGAAAGGGCGGTGTCTTAACCACTTGACCAACGGGCCAAAATTTCAATGTAAAGCTTCCAACCGGGATCGAACCGGTGACCTCTTCCTTACCATGGAAGTACTCTGCCTACTGAGCTATGGAAGCATGGCTCCGCAGGTAGGATTCGAACCTACGACCGTTCGGTTAACAGCCGAATGCTCTACCACTGAGCTACTGCGGAACGATACAAGCCTAGCGACGTCCTACTCTCGCAGGGGCAAAGCCCCAACTACCCTCGGCGCTGAAGAGCTTAACTTCCGTGTTCGGAATGGGAACGGGTGTGACCTCTTCGCCATCATCACTAGACCAATTTGAGACAATTTCTATTAT
>JBHGXS010000056.1:0-58612 GCA_041920565.1 Bacillus sp. (in: firmicutes)
AACTCTCGAATCATAAAAAACTCCCCAATCTTCAGCACCGTTTCTCCACTCCATCTAAGATGTTGTCTTGAAACGATTATCTGTTATTTTTGGGGAATTTTAAACCGTTGTTATTGAGGATTTTATCACCGTTGATGACACATCATCGGTGGTCTAAGTATTTAGAAATTATTAAAGGGGATTTTGAAGCTGATTAAGCAAAATGATCATATTAAAAACAGCACCTGATCTTCTCATATTGAAGTAGGTGCTGTTTTTAATTCAGCATTATCGAAAATACTTTCATTTCCCTAAAAAAGCAGTAGAGATGTCTTTAACATTTTATTTCTTTAAAGCAACAGTTAAACCATGTGCAACGTTGCCTAATCCAATACCGATCACTACACCTAAAATTAATCCTAGCCAACTAGCAGTTATAAAGCCGATTGCTCCGCCTAAAATCAGAAATCCGCCATAAAACACCCCAATTGCTTCATACATTTGTTCATTTTGCTTCATGCTCTCACCTTCTCCTTCCATTTGTTTCAATTCGGAAAAATCAATCCCCTCGAACTCAGAAAGTACAACCTTTAATGTGTCCTCTTCCGTCATTCCTTTGGAAACCAATTCTTTTACATGCTCCGTTATGTGAGATTGTATCTCCTCTTGAAAATCATCATTCCTATTTGAAGAAAGTCGCAGCTTTAATAAAAAGTCTTTTGTGTCTGCCTTAAATTGCTCAATACTTTGTTTCATTTCTTTTTTTTGCATTGTTAATATTCATTTTTACTTCTTCTAAATATGTCATATTCTCAGTTGAAACAATCCCTGAATTAACAGAAATGTTATTTACAAACTTTTGAATTGCTTTTTCTGTTTTTGTACTTAGTAATTGATTATTCATGACTAGCCACTCCTTTTAGAAAACGATCCATAATGCTTTTAAAAAACGTCCATTCATCTTTTTTTCTTTCTAGAAAAACTTTACCTTCATCTGTTATTCTGTAATATTTCCTTCGTCCGCCCTCGAAACTCTCATCCCAGTAGGACTCAGCATACCTATTTGTTTCAAGTCGTTTTAATGCCAAATACAACGTACCTTCTTTTATTTCAAAACAGTTTTTACTTTCTTCTTTTCATGAGGCACAACAATATTTTGCGTGAAAGTCATCTCGCAGCCCTTTTTCAAGCGGTACGATCTCTACCGTAAGTTAGTGTTGTTGTTGATTTATTAATCATTTCTATCATCCTTTACTAAATAATGAAATTAAAACTAATAGCATGTAATAAATTTGCTGCAAATACTTTAATGTTCCTCCTTTTTTGCTTTATTTAGCTCACGTTCAAGAGCTTCAAATTGTCTGTTCCAAAAACGCTCGTAAAAACGAAGCCACTCTGTGGCCGTAGATAATGATTCGGCATTAAGACGACAAGTGTGTGTTCGCCCTTTTACAGTCCTTTCAAGCAAGCCTGCCCGTTCTAAGACTTTAATATGCTTAGAGATAGCCGCTAACGACATTTCAAAAGGCTCTGCCAATTCTGATACTGTACGTTCTTGAAATGCAATAAGCCGAACAATCTCTCTTCGTGTTGGGTCAGCCAAGGCGTGGAAAATACTATCTAAGTTATCATCATTTTGTTTAACCATATGGTTAAATATAATGGGCAAATGAGAAAAATTCAACCATTTGGTTATATATTTATGGAACAATTTCTCTTTCGCAGTATCCGTCTATTGTGTAGCTCATTTACTTATGCCACTAACCTTCCTCGTTAGCTCGATAAGAGTAAGTAGAATAAAAAATAATGATGCAGCAAACCATTTATTCATAATAGCATCTCCCGTTTAGTGAAGTGAACTACCCGCCACCTACGCTTCGCTTAGAGGTGGGGGCTTCTCGGGTACTTGCACCTCATGATACAAAATGGACCGAGCTACCAAGCCTGTTCCATGCTCTATATTGGATTTATGCTAACAGCCGCAATCCTTCGCGTTTGATGTTGATTTAAGCGTTATAGTCTCTGTCTATCACAAGCCCGCATTCGCATTGGAATACGCGTTCGAAAAGAGGCAATTCTTCTTTTACTTGCCCACAACATGAACAAGTTTTAGAAGAAGGAAACCATATAAGAATTATTTATGGATTCAATTTTAAGAAACTTCCCTTTCTTTCCTAATGGTTTAGGTAAAAACACAACAAAAGCGAAACTATAATGTTCTATAAACACATCCATTTTTTGTACGTTTTAACCAAGGTTTATGGAATAATGTAAAGATGCATCTGTTACACATACCTCTATGCTTCAATACAAGATTTTTTCTCTGCATGATTTCTGATTCAATTGCACGAAAACAATCATAGTTTCGCTAAAACCGTACAGAATTGTAACAAGTTCAGCATAATTGCACCAAATAAGATTACAATTGCGCCAAATTTTCAATAATTGCACTAAAATAGCACTCAATTGCACCAAACACAACATCCACTTCAAAACAGTGATTTCCATATAAAAAAGGAAGCACATCCTCTGTGCTTCCTTTTCTCTTAATGCGGTAAAAACGTAAGCTGACAAATAAATAAGATTGCAAATACATAAATCAATGGATGAACTTCGCGGAACTTGCGCTTCACAATCTTCATGATCGGATATGCAATAAATCCTAATGCAATCCCGTTTGCAATGCTGGATGTCAGCGGCATGCTGACGATGACGAGAAATGCAGGAAATGCTTCTTCAAACGTATTCCAGTTGATTTCGGACACGCTTTTGATCATAAAGCTGCCGACGATGATTAAGCTTGGCGCTGTAATGGCTGCCACGTTGGATACTGCGCTCACAAGCGGGCTGAAAAACGCAGCAATGATGAATAGCACCACAACCGTAATGCCCGTTAATCCCGTTTTTCCTCCTGTCCCTACTCCGGCTGAAGACTCAATGGTCGCAGCTGTCGGGCTTGTCCCGAACATGGCTCCCACTGTTGTTCCGATGGAGTCGGCAACAAACGCGCTTCCAGAACGTTCCATTTTATTGTTTTTTAATAATCCGGCTTGCTTTACAATTCCTAACAATGCTCCTGTTGTATCAAACAGCATGACCAGTAAAAAGGAGAAGACTACACCGTATAAACCGTAGTGAACAACATCCCCAATAGATTGGATTGGATTAAATACGATGATTCCTTCCGGCAACTTAGGCACAGATACAATGCCTTTTCCAAATTCCAATTGACCTGTAGCATATGCAATAATCCCTGTTAAAATCATGCCAATAAACAGCGCGCCGTTTATATTGAGCGCCATTAACGCAATGGTAATGATTAATCCAACCAATGTTAACGCAACTTTGGGAGACGTAAAATCACCAAGCGTTACCAAGTTGGACGGATGGTCTGTGACGATCCCTGATAAACGAAGACCGATAAAGGCAATAAATAAACCGATTCCGGCCGCGATGGCGTGTTTCAAGTTTTCCGGAATAACTTCAATCAGCTTTGTACGGAATGAAGTAAGAGATAAAATTAAGAAAATGATACCTGTTAAAAACACCGCGGAAAAGCCCACTGCATACGAAATATGATGAGAACTGATTACAGAATACGCAAAATAGGCATTCAATCCCATAGACGGACCAATGACGATTGGATAATTCGCAAAAAAGGCCATGCATAATGTACCTGCGACAATTGCGATGATGGTAGCGGTGAATCCTTGTTGAAACGGAACACCCGCATCTGACAGAATCATTGGATTGACTACGATGATGTAGGCCAATGTTAAAAAGGTTGTAATACCGGCTAACATTTCAGTCTTAATATCGGTATTACGCTCGCGAATCTTGAACATGGTGAAACATCCTTTCTAAGAAAATAAAAAAGGCCTTACAAATGCTTATAAGAAAAAGCATCCATAAGGACTTTTACATATCAGGGATATGTATATGCTTTTTCTCATAGTCGGGCACTTTACGGCTGCCCGGTAGAAACTCTTGGACCATATTACCAAGTATATATGAGACAATTCATAATACGTATCATCATACCAGCGGACTTCGATGCTATCAATATAAAATGTCAAAGTTCTAATATTAAGAAATTAGAAACCGTTTTAATAAAAAAGGAACTGCCCCCGTCAGGACAATTCCTTTTCTTTAGTCATTTAGAAAAAACTCCTCATAAAGAGCGCGAACCGCTTTTTGTTCGTCTGCTCCTTTCACCCCAAACATCATGCTGACCTCTGAAGAGCCTTGGTTGATCATTTCGATATTGACCCCGGCTTTTGCTAAGGCAGTCGATGCGCGGGATGTCGTTCCGATTTTTGATTGCATGCCTTCCCCTGCAATCATGATTACGGCCAAGTCATGTTCAATGTCTACGTTATCAACTGCAAGCTCATCTTGAATACGTTGAATGATTTCTGCTTCCATTTCCTTATTTAATTGATTTTGACGCAAAATTACAGAAATGTTATCGATACCAGAAGGTGTATGTTCATAGGACAAACCATAATCTTCTAGAATATGTAACAGCTTGCGTCCGAAGCCGACTTCACGGTTCATTAAATATTTGCTGACATGGATGTTGCAGAAACCTCCATCACTTGCGATTCCAATGACTGGACCGTTTGTATGTCGGCGCTCGGATACGATTCTTGTTCCGGGAGCCGAAGGATTATTTGTGTTTCTGATGTTTACCGGAATTCCTGCACGGAATGCCGGAATTAACGCTTCATCGTGAAAGACCGCAAAACCTGCATACGAAAGCTCGCGCATCTCTTGATACGTCAGCTCTTTAATTTCCTTTGGATTTGATACAAAATTCGGGTTCACACAGTAAACTGCGTCCACATCCGTAAAGTTTTCATACACATCGGCTTTTACTCCGCTAGCTAAAATAGAACCGGTTATATCGGAGCCGCCGCGGGAGAAAGTCACAATGTCTCCTTCTTTGGAGTATCCGAAAAATCCAGGGAAAATTAAAATGCCGGAACGATCTCGAAGCGCACGCAAATTATCATACGACTCCGGCAAAACTTGCGCATTGCCCGGTTCGTCGCTGACGATTAACCCCGCTTCTTTTGGATTTACATAATGGGCTTCCACACCCTGTTTGTTGAAATATGCTGCGACAAGCTTGGCATTATTGTCTTCTCCACTTGCCTTGACTGCATCCATAAACTTGTCGGCATTGCTTCGGTCTCCGTGTAAAATTTCAAGCAAATCCATAGAGATTCGGTCAATAATATCATGGGACAGACCGAGATAATCCGCAATCTCTCTATATCTTGCGATTACAGCTTGAAACGTCTCGTTTCCTCCCCCAAATTGTAAATACTGTTCTGCACATGAAATGAGCAAATCCGTTACCTTAGTATCTTCTTTAAACCGTTTTCCCGGGGCGGACACAACGACTATTTTCCTTTCCGGATCAGCCGTTACAATATTAAATACTTTTTCAATCTGCTCTCCTGAAGCTAATGATGTACCGCCAAACTTTACAACTTTCACTTCATATCCCCACCAATGCATTTTAAGTTGAAATTTTGAATTTATATAAACCTCATTATCTCTCTAATTGTAGTTGGTTGCAATGATTTTTTTACTCGTATTTAAAATCCCTCAATCATAAAAGTAAATTCCCTCTCCTTCCGCTCGCCGCCTTCATATACCCGTTCCACAAATCGAACATCTTGTTGCCTCATAAATACAAGCGTCGAAGATCTCGTTCCATATTCCGGCGTTTGAATGAACAACGGCGAAAGCTTTCGTTCCCATTCAAGAGAGACACCCGTACTTGGCAATTCTTCATCCGGAGCAGGATCTGCCTGCTGCAAGCTGGAAAATAAGCATTCTTTTATATGTTCACTAGGACCGTTTAAGCATCTTTCTAATCCTTCTTTTCCTTTTCTGACTTTTGGCCATGGCGTATCCAACAAATGATTGCTCAGCCCGTACAGCCCGGGCTCTAACACTCGTATTTCATTTTCCATGTTTGAGTAATAGTAAAGAGAATGACCTTCTCCAACGAGTAAATTAAACCCGGGATATTGATCACGAACCTGTTGAATACTTTCCAAATAGCTGTGCGGTTCATCTTTCCCTACTAAAAATTCGCTTACTAATTCTCCGCGGGAGCGCTTATTAGCTGTTGCTTCATTCGGGTCCCGATAATTGGTGAGAGCCGCGAAGCGCCCTTGTTTTGTTATGCCCATCCACGTTCCCATTTTTTCTAAATCTCTTCCTGCCAGCACGTGAGGTGCATCTTCCCAGAAATGTGCCTGTGCGGTCGGTCTTTTGTAAAACTCATCCCGATTGGCTGCAACGACCAGATGATAGTTTGAGTCCAGTTTATATGCCAAATTGATTAAACACATGCCTTTCACCCGCTTCCGTATTCCTTTGTATTACTATGCTTCCCTAAAGGTAAGGAATTTGCCCTTCTTGCAGTTTGTGCATATATGATATATTGTAAAAAAACAGACTTTACATAGTAAAAAACAGCAAGGAGCTGCTTTCATGACAAAACACATCGAAGCCTTAATTGACAAGCATCATTTAACACATTTAAAAACCGATATCTTGTCTTCCGTATTTGAATGCGTGAAAGTAATTCCAACAAAAGCGGAAGACGCTCCGATTGGCAGTTCTAAAATGGGAGGAGTGCCGGATTTTCCAAAATCAATGGAGTATCCTGCATATAATGGAAAGCCGCTGATTTTTCTTGCCCAGTTCAATTTAGAAGACATCCACAAAACAGGAATGCAAAATGACCTGCCGGAAAAAGGAATGCTGTATTTCTTTTATTTTGAAGATGAGGATTTTCATGATGTATACGGCAATCCGGACGCAAAAGATGGTTGGCGTGTTGTCTTTTATGATGGACCGCTTGAAGAATTAGAACCGGCTGACAGAAACAAATTTCACTATCCGCAATGCCGCATTACGTTTACACGAGAGCAGAAAATCCCTCAAATTTTCATTGAAGATGAACGAGATGAGGATCACTTTCTACAACTTTTGGAAGAGCTTTCGCCTGATAATTACGATAACCACCAAGTGTTCGGCATTCCTTTTTCCATACAGGGAGAAGTGTTGGAAGAAGCCGAAGATTACGTCAATGCAAAAGCAGAGGATATTACGTTATTGTTCCAAATCGATTCGGATAAAGAAAATCTCGATATGATGTGGGGCGATTCAGGGATGCTGTATTTTTGCATTGCTAATAAGGATTTGAGAAACAGAAACTTTCGCAATGCCTGCTGCATCTTGCAATGTTTATGAAAAGCGGACGGCAAATGCCCTCCGCTTTATTTCAATCCTCATCAAACAACCCCATGCTCAAATATCTCTCTCCTGTATCAGGTGCAATACACAACACTTTCTTTCCGGCACCTAGCCGTTTCGCGATGGTAATGGCTGCATATACGGATGCCCCTGATGAAGGTCCTACTAATATTCCTTCTTGTCTCGCCAGTTTTCTCATCATATCCAATGCTTCTTCGTCCGCAATTTGAATAATTTCATCATATATGCTTGTGTTTAAGTTTTTCGGAATGAAGCCCGGGCTTGTTCCCACTAATTTATGAGGACCCGGTGTGCCGCCTGACAGAACAGGAGAGCCTTTCGGTTCGACCACCGCAATGTAGAGGTTCGGAAGCTTTTCGCGTAACGTTTCTCCTGTTCCTGTGATCGTTCCTCCTGTACCTGCAGTTGCGACGAAAGCATCCAATTGTCCGTTCATTTGCTCATAAATTTCTACTGCCGTTGTCCAGCGGTGAATGTCCGGATTTGCTTTATTTTCAAATTGCTGCGGGATAAAGCTGCCGGGAATTTGCTGCTGGAGCTCCAATGCTTTTGCAATCGCACCCGGCATGCGTTCCTCAGCCGGCGTGAGAACAACCTCTGCACCGTACGCTTTTAATAGATTGATTCTTTCTTTTGACATGTTGTCAGGCATAACAAGGATTGCCTTATACCCTTTCGCGGCAGCATTCATGGCCAATCCGATTCCTGTGTTTCCGCTCGTCGGTTCAATAATCGTGTCTCCCGGACGAATCAGCCCTTGTTCTTCTGCCGTCGCAATCAAATTGTACGCGGCCCGGTCCTTTACGCTGCGGGAAGGATTGAACATCTCCAGCTTTACAAAAACATCAGCAGCCCCAGCCGGAACCAGTTTTTGCAGCTGCACAACAGGTGTATTTCCAATTAATTCAATCACGTTTTCATATACTCTCATCATTTTCACCTACTTATCTGCAATATAACAACACCGCTCAGACTTCTGAACGGTTGTTTTGGTTGGATCTATTGTTTTACACGATCGTTCGGCAACAGCCAAGATATAACACCCAACAGCGGCAAGAAGCTGCAAAACACCATAATAAACGATAAGCTGTATATATCAGCCAGTTTCCCCAATACGACTGCTCCTAACGCGCCCATACCGAACGCAAGGCCAACGATTAAACCGGAGACCATGCCGACTTTCCCTGGCAATAACTCCTGCGCATATACAACGATCACGCTGAAGCTGCTTGAGCTGATAAAGCCGATGCAGATGAATAACGGAACGACCCACAGCAACGAAACGTGCGGTAGAAGAAGAGCCAACGGCGCAGAACCTAACAGAGAAAAGAAGATGATGTTCCGTTTTCCGAACCGGTCTGCGAGCGGTCCGCCAAAGAATGTGCCGATTACACCCGCAATCATAAAGGCAAATACATAAAATTGTGCACTTTTGATAGATAGCCCGTAATGTTCAATCAAATAAAACTGATAAAAGTTTCCGATACCGGCGGCATACCAGGAACGGACAAACGTAATAAAAATAAGAAGGACAATGGCAAACTTGATTTTATTGCTGATTGTTGTGTCATCATTTACTTGTTGGGCGCGTTTCTTCACGCGCGCCAATCCGCTGGCTAACTCCGCTTTGTACCATGTGGAAACATAAGACAATAGGACAATGCCGATTGCCGCAAGAATGGTAAACCAAGCTGCCCCCATTTGACCAAGCGGAACAAAAATAAGCGCCGTAAAAATAGGAGCAAGGGAGTTCCCTGTATTTCCTCCTACTTGATAAATCGCCTGCGACAATCCGCGTTTGGATCCTGCTGCCATGTATGCCACGCGGGCACCCTCCGGATGAAAAACAGCGGAGCCAAGTCCAATGAACAGTACAGATAGAATAACGACGTAAAAGTTCGGTGCAAACGCCAATCCGAGCATTCCTAATAAGCTGGAAAGCATCCCTAACGGCAATAAAAACGGAGAGGGTTTCTTATCGGAGTATGACCCAAATACCGGCTGCATAAGCGAAGACGTCATGTTTAACGCAAACGCAATCCATCCTACTTGCGTATAGGAGAGATTCATAGACTTTTCCAAAATCGGAAACACGGCCGGCACAACTGCCTGCATGGAATCATTCAATAAATGTCCCAAGCTGATAGCAAATAAAATACGGTAAACCGTTGGTGCGGTCAGCACATTTTGTTTCGCAGCTGCCTGCATTTCACTTTCTCCCCTTTATGTTTTTTTAATATTTAACAATGTAAAGTAAAAACCTGTATTTGAAACAAATTTATTAAATTACTAACTTTTCAAACAATTAATATTGTATACCTCTTTTATGTCTTTTTCCAGTTACACGTGCTGAAAATTCTTCATAAAAAACTTTGCGCGGGAAAAGCACCCGTGCCCAGTCCGTTTTTTGGTTTCAGCACATCCAAATTTCTCACGGACTGTACGAAACTGGTAATAATTGCATCAAAACGACCAATAATTACCCAAAATTCAAATTCATTGTAGCAAAACTATATCCAATTGCACCGAATTCTCAATCATTGCACCAAAACAGCATACAATTGCACCATTTTCACATTAATTGCACTAAAACAGCATATAATTGCACCATTTTCACATTAATTGCACCAAAACAGTATACAATTGCACGAAACTTACGATAATTGCACCAACCTCAAGATACGCTTCAGAGTAGTTGTCTCCACATAAAAACCACCACAGCGCGGCGCACTGCGGTGGGGAAATGGATACTTTCTTATTCTTTGAAACATGCAGCTTCCCTCTCAAAAAAAGCTACATGTTTGGTTTGTCAGTACCGCCAAATGCAATGCAATAGCCATCCGGATCTTGTACGGCAAACTCTTTCCAGGGACCGTTCTCTTCATCAATCCACGGCTCGATTACAATCTGGGCTCCTTTTTGTGTAAACTCTTCATGTAATTGATCGAGAGTGTTCCAATCCTCCACATAACAATAAATATCGAAGGCTTGCTTTGCACCTTTAGCAGGCTTATTCGGACAAACATCTTCCGGAGCATTTGCCTGCAAAAGCTTCAAAGCTAAACCTGTAAAACCGTCTCGAATAACCCACCACTCCGTCACTTCACAGCCAAGCACGTCTTTATAATATTGCTTGGATCGTTCTAAGTCGGACACTAAAAGAACAGTTAAAGAGCTTCCTATTTGTCTTTGCATCGGCAATCTCCTCATTAGACTTTCAATCTCTCCCATTCTTCACGCAAAATCCCCATGCGAATGGAATCGTAGTATTCACCGTTGTACAGCCTGCATTTACGCATACGGCCTTCCAATTGCATTCCCAGTTTTTCGGCGACTCTCATCATCCTTACATTGCCGGACCATGTTGTCAGCCCGACGCGCACCAATGGCATGTTTTCAAATAAATAATCAATCCATAGCTTTAGGGCTTCCGTTCCGTATCCACTGCTCCAATGCTCAGGCTTATAGATGCCGATGCCCATCTCGAGCCAATTTGACGGCTCATGCTCCCAATAATACGTGACCAAGCCGATAATCTGGTTGTTCACTTCTATAATTAACCTCGATTCCACATCATTTGGCTTCATGCTTTCCAATCGTTTCAGCGTATTTTTTCTGAATGCCTCGTACTCTATTTTTTCTAGCGGAAAATAAGGGGCATCCCACTTTTTCCATTCTGGCTCCTCTTCTCCGTAAATCAGTTCCCATAATGTATGTAAATCGTCTTCTTGAATGCTTCGTAATGTGACTGTACTTCCTTTTATTCTTGTATTTCTAAACATAAAATTATAGCATCCTCTCGTTACCGTATTGTTTACAGGCCGTTTTTTGACTGTATGCAACCAAAATGAAACTGACGATAACCAATAAAAACAAGGAAGTAATCTTTCCTATATGAACAATATGCCATTCTGCAGATTGATTAGGATACTGCCAGGCTCCAAAAACGCGGCTACATTTTCTGCAATCCAAATGAAAACGCCAATAAGGAAAAATAAGTTAAATGTTCATATTTGAATGCATAGCTCCCTTAACATATTGCTGAAGTATTTCCATGCAGTCTTTTAATATATCAATGGAATTCAACGGCTGTTTTTCTATTTCTAAACTATGATTTGCATCCGGTACTAGCAGCGTTTGTGTATTGGACGTTCCATTCAGACTGCTCCATCTTTCAGGAATGAAGAATGGATCTGCCGTCCCTATGATAGAAACGGAAGGATGCTTGTGCTCCCGCATTGCATTATAGACGATATCTTCTGTTAGAAGAGGTGTCAGCCAAATACAGTACGCTTGTCGGAATTGCCGTTTGCAAAGAAGGGACATCGGGATGGAGCCTATGGATTTGCTTAACAAGAAATGCTTTTCATAGCTTTGTACTTGTAGCACTTCTTGAATCACACTATGTCCCTCTTCATACATCCGTTCACTTCGTTCTTCCTTGCTCATTTGTTTAAATTCATAATCGCCTTTATAGTTGTAGTTTACAAGCAAAACGTCCGTGTTCTGTTGAAGAAACACCCCAACGGAATAATGAAACAACGGTTTTTGCGTTGTATATCCCAGTCCTGGAAGCATAATGCACAACGCATTGCTTTCTTGTGTATGACGGATCCATTCATAAGAAATGCATATACCGTTTTTTAGGTGTACCTGTTTATTTATTACATCAAACATACTATTCTCCCTCCGTTTTTACTGCTTTACAACTGGTTTTAAAAGAAAGAACAGAAATATGCAGTGCACAACGATGGCTGTTCCGATAAATACTTTATTATATTGATATTTACCTAGTATGTAAAACATGAAAAAAGGAATCATAAATGCGACAAGCAAGCTAAAAAAGCTATATTTCTTAACATTTACAATGCTCCATACGACAGCTGCCACAGTTACAGTGAGGCAAACAATTGGAATCCACATTCCATTTCTCTCCTTCCTGATATTATTCCGGCTTTGCGTTCTGCATACGGATGATAGAAAAGGCCACCGAAGATTCAATAACAGCATTGCGCAGCTTCCAAAGAGACGATGTCACTCTTAGCTCAATATTTGCTTCTTCCAAACGGTCCAATAAATCTCCGAGAGGCTCGACTGACAACGGCTTGGCAGGCTCACGTGAAACATAATAACCGGCATTTTGATCTATACACTCAAATGTTTCATCCGGAAACTCATACACATACAGCTTCGTATCTCTTATTCGTTTCAGCCATCCTGCTTCAATGGCAATGATTCGTTTGGCTGAAGTGTGAGCAAAAAATTGTTCTATATCTTCAGAGGACGTCTCAGGGGTGATCCAAAAGGCAACACGCGGACAATCACGAGGGAAATAGTAATGCACAGCATGTTCTTCATCTATAGCCCAGACATATGGCTCTTGATCGGGATTTGTATTCGGAACATGCGGTTCAAAATATGAAATATTCGGATTTTCGCTGAAATGAAATAATTTCAAGCATATCCCTCCTTTAAAAAGTTAGGCACAACTTAAAATAATTCTCTCTTCTTTTTACAACTCCTTCCTTAATATGATAGTTTTTAATTAAAGTGCGTGAAATTTAACAGTAACTATTGAGTGTATCATATCTTTCGAGAGGACTCCCACCTCTAAACGAAAGAGGAGGCAGCGAGGGGAATCAAAATATGTTTTAAGAAAACAACAGAAACCCTACCCAATCGAGTCAATGGGTCATGAAATTCGTATTCCAGAATTGGAAATCGTTTTTCAGAAGTGTAAAAACCCACACAAATATACAGGAAGACCGAACATCCTGAAATATAGCCGTTCTTCTCAAAAAGAAATGATGTTTACGAACCAAGATTGTGTGATCAAGAACGGAAAATATGTAAAATTCCCAAAAACAAAATTACAATTGAATATTGGGAAATTGGGTGTTATCAAAGGGAAACTGAAACAAGTTCGTATTATTCCAAAATATAGTGAATATGTAGTAGAATTGGTGATAGATGTTCCTTCACAACAACCATTAGTGGAAGAGAATGGTCGTTATATGGTCATAAATTTAGGAATTGACAATCTTGCAACCATTGTAACAAATATCGGGATAAACCCTGTACTTGTCATGTCAAAAGCATCAATCAATGTTACAACAAAAAGAAAGCTCATTATATCAGTGTTCTCCGTCAAGGGAAACAGACCAACAAAGGTCCGTTTACCTCGAAACGACTAGAAACACTTCATCAAACACTTCATCAAACACGTTATCTGCAAATCAAAGATATCTTTCACAAAGCGAGTTATCATATCGTCAAACTAGCTCAGAGAGAACGGGTTTGCAACATTATTATTGGTCAAAACAAACATTGGAAACAGGGAACAGATATGGGGAAACAACATAATCAATCATTTTGTCATATTCCCCACCGTTTGTTGACTCAAATGATTACATACAAAGCGAATGCGGCAGGCATTCCAGTTGTTGTATCAGAGGAGTCTTATACATCGAAAGCCAGTTTTTTTGGACCATAATTTCATTCCAACATATGGTGTAGATGACCAAAACACGACGTTTTCAGGAACACGAATCAAACGCGGTTTGTATCGTTCTGGGACAGGAATCTTAATGAATGCGGACGTAAACACCGCCGCTAACATATTCCGAAAAGCAGTCCCAAATGCAGTGTGTCAACTCCACTAATGTTAATCGGGTTTAGTGAATGGAACACGACACATTAGAAACTCTCACTTCAAGCTTTGCTAAGTGGGGGAGTATTCATGAAACGAGGGTGATACTGTGCCGCAAACAAAGTGGTTTCGATTTGGATACGGCGTTTTGCTTATTTTTCTTATTATATTAGTAGGAACAAAAATCAGCTTTATCTTTCAGCCGATATTCGTTCTTGTTCAAACGCTCTTTTTCCCGTTTTTATTAGCGGGTGTACTCTTTTATGTGCTTCGGCCTTTAGTTCTTTATTTGGAGTCGAAAAAGCTGCCAAGGGCCGTATCGATTCTGTTTATTTACTTAGCGGCAGGCGGATTGGTAACGTTGCTTGTTTACCTTTTAGGACCGATTTTTCAAAAGCAAATCAACAGCCTGATTAAAAACTCCCCGGCAATCATACACTCTGTTCGTGAAAAGGTCTTTGAATTACAGCAAAACCCTTGGTTCAGCCGTTTTCTAAAAGGAACCAACATGAACCTTGAAGCAATCTCTGAAAGCATTTCGAGTCAATTATCCAATACCTTGTCTGTTGTGGGAACAAACATTGTGAATTTTATTGGGATTATCGCCAACATTGTCACTATATTTGTTACCGTTCCGTTTATCTTGTTTTATATGCTGAAGGAAGGGGAAAAAGCTCCGCAGCAAATTCTTCGTTTGCTTCCTCCCCTGCAGCGAAAAAACGGAAGAAAGATACTGGCCGATTTAGATGCCGCACTCAGCTCGTATATTCAAGGACAAGTCCTTGTCAGTGTTTGTGTAGGAGTTATGCTTTACATCGGTTATTTAATTATCGGCATTGATTATTCCCTTATTTTAGCGATTGTTGCTATGTTTACGAACGTGATTCCGTTTTTGGGTCCGGTCATTGCCATCATTCCGGCATTAATTGTTGCTATGTTAGATTCGCCATTTATGATTGTAAAAGTGCTGATCGTCATGGTCATTGCTCAACAAATCGAAGGCAATATTATTTCCCCGCAAATCATGAGAAAACAGCTGGCCATTCATCCGCTTACTATTATTTCTCTGTTATTGGTTGCCGGAAGCCTCGGTGGGGTTCTCGGTTTAATCTTAGCTGTGCCGGTATACGCAGTATTAAAAGTAATTGTTCAGCATATCTATCGTTTATGGAAGCTGCGAAAAGAGCAAGAAATGGAAGACAACATACCTTCATAAGAAAGGAGAGGCAGAACATGCTGCCTCTCCTTTTATGCATTTTTGAATAAGATGACTTTATCTCCTACCTTTATTTTCCCAGGTTTTATCACTGACGCATACACCCCAAAATGACTGTTTCGTTTCCGAGCAACGGTTTTCAACAGCGTATGGTCTAACGAATACGTCGCAGGGTTAATATTGATAATGCTGCATCGTTCACAATGTCGTTGGATTTGCAACTCTGCTTCTCCTATTTTCATCTGCTTTCCAAACCATGTTTCTTCTGCAAATGGAGTATCTTCATATAATGAAAGCACTAGATTTGCTCGAAATCTTCGATGATCTATCTCTTCTCCCCATATAAAGGCAAGCTTACATAACGATGGCTCCGTCACTAACAAAATATGTTCTTCCTCGATTGCTCCCATCGGTACATAGTCGGGCTTATACTGAATGGTTTCTATTTCTCGTTTTGCTTTTTCTTCTATTTCTTGAAGCAATGCGGCATCGTTCCAGCGATATACTTTCCCCTCAGGAGTTTTCACTTCAACCGCCGGGTATACGTCTTGACTTTCCTCCCCTATGAATTTTGCTCCATATCCAATCATAGCCGGAAATTGTGTGGCCGTTACAAACTTACCCGGTCTTGTGTTGTCCAAATATGCATGACTGCGGTCACCGTATATGCCATATGCTTCTATTGTTGTTTCCTGCACACTTTCTCCGCGCATCGATTTCACAGGATGGCGGACAATTTCCTTTATTTCACCTGCGATCATTTATATGCATCCTTTCAACTCATTCTTCTTTTCTATTCTTCTGCAAAAATTCCTCTCTTAGTATGTTTTTTACGTAATTCCAGCACATGCCCCTCTTTTTCCTTAACAAAATGAAAACAAATATTACTGTTTATCTATAATTGCATGACTTTTCATGGAAATGTCCGTAAGCCAAAAACTGAATTATATATAATAAAACGGTCTTGTACCCATACAAAACAACGAGGAAAGGATGATAATCGTGAACGCATTTGACATTAAAAAATCAGAATACATGCAGATGCAAAGTGACTATGAAGACCTGTTACGCAAGCTCGATCCGAAAGCAGCAGAACTTGTGAATATCTTATTCTACGAAGAAAATGAACCGAAATTATACATAAAACGAAATTATGGAACGTTGTTTATTCACAGCTCCAACGTGGCCATTTTGCTTAGACAGAATTGCGATCCTATTTATTTAGAGAGGAATGAAGTGGCGGAAGTGCTGTCTCATATCGATATGCTGTATGCGGAACAGCAAACAGTATGATAGGAACACAATGTCTAGAACTTTTCTCTCATTATATATATACAGATGAATCAAAAAATTGGTCTGTTTTTCAATAAATTTTGAACACTGTTTTGGAAATACTACAAATAAGACACACATAGGAGGAATTCATTATGGCTTACATCGTCCGAAACAAGGCGTTTGCTTCAGAAGACAAAGAAATAGAAGACGAACGAAAATTTGAAACGAGAAAAGCGGCCGAAGCAGCTCTAAGAGAAATGAAAGGCATTTTGCCGCTCGAAGACTTTGAAATTATCGAGATTCCAGATTAATCAAAACCGAACACAGGTAACCCTGTGCTCGGTCCTTTTCTGATACTCGATCCCGCGGGCTCCTTTGTAATATCCTAAGTACATGGCTTTTCCGCACTATTCACCGGCAAACTAAAGCGGCACAGTGGGATCTCTTCACATAATTTCCGGTGGAACTGCACGTAAATGATAATAATTGAACCAAAACAATCTAGAAATTGCATGAAACTCATCATAATTGCACCGAACTGAACCACAATTGTATCAAACACAACGTACACCTCAGAATAGTTGCTCCCATCCTCCTCTACCACAGCGCTGCACACTGTGATAGAGAGAACATTTATAATTGCTTTTCGGCTAGATAGAATCTGCTTCCACAATCCAAATCATCATTTTCCTTCTTGCTAAAATCACTGTCTCCAACCTCCTTTTATGGTAGTTGTATTGCTTATTATAATGAACGGTACACAGCGCATTGACGATCGATCATTTCATCTGTCATCTCTTGTACGCTTAAGTTATGATGAATATCCGCTTCTGGCACTTCACGTTTATGAACGGTAATCGTGAAAAATAAAAAGGCAAACGTCATGGTATATTGCTCCTTTCTGTATACTTAGCTTTTCATGATTTATATCGCGCGATAAACTGAACATTGGCGGTCAATCATTTCATCCGTCATTTTTTGCACATTCACGTTGCGTTCAATGTCCGCTTCCGATACGCGACGCTTTTGAATCGTAATCGTGAAAAATAAAAAGGTAAATGTCATGATGTATCTCTCCTTTTCAATATTTCATTTTCTGACTAGGTGGAATCTGCCTCCACGGCCCAAATCATCATTTCACTTCTTCCAAACATCATTGTCTTCAGCCTCCCTTTCGTAATTTACTTGCTTACAGCGGACGATAAAGTGCGCATTGGCGATCAATCATTTCATCTGTCATCTTCTGCACGTTTAGTTTGTGGTCAATGTCTGCTTTTGACAACTGGCGTTTATGAATGGTAATTGTAAAAAATATAAAGGTAAACGTCATGCACCCTTCCTCCTTTCTCATGTTTAGAAAGAGCTTTGAAAACCGCAAGAAAAAACCGCAAGAACATTCCTGCGGCAGACACAAAAAGACCACAGGCCGAAAAACGTTCCTGTGGTCATAAAAAGGCACAAAAAAAACCACAAGAAGCCATTACTCCTGTGGAAGGCATAAAAAATCCACAGGGAACCATTCGTCCTGCGGTGGAGTTTACTTGTTAAAATTAAGTGGTTTTCAATTCTCCATCAATGCGGTCGAATAGTTTGATTTTCCATATGAAGTTGTTTGCACTACTTTTGCAATTGGATTCATAATCATGTTATCCGACCCCCTTTTAGAAAATTTTTCTTACACAGTTAATTATATCCATATGAAATATCTTTGTAAACTAAAAATTCAAAAAATGGGTTGACAATTTTCAACAACAATTTCTCTTATTATTTTTTCCCCACATACCGTTTACGTATCGTAAAAAGCTGATGATCTTTTCATCAACTAACAATATGTATGTATTTACAACTTCACTTTGAAATAACATTTATCCTCTACTTGCCGAAACGAAAGAATCCCCATATATTCAAATAATCGAAATGCATTTTCCACTTCAATGGAAGATAACCCCAAGTCATTCCGGACTGCCAGCAAATAATTGTTTACGTTATGCTCAGTGTCATCATACAAAAACCATTCTTCTCCCTCAATATCAAGAACGGAGTCCGTTTCAACCATCTCTTGAATACGAATGATGTCGGACAAAATAACAAGCGGCACAAGGCCCAATTCTAAAATTAATTCTTTTTGTTTCACAATCGCTGCATTCATTTCTAACAATTCTTCCCTCATGCTTCCCCTCCTCTCAAGGGATTATAACAAAGCAATCATCAATAAATACTGTTTTCGTAAAACACTTATGAGATTGCAATAAAATTGTAACGTTTGTTGTCAGTTTGTCTCTTTTTTTCTCTAAAAAACAAGGTACAATAAAAGAGAAATCCCTTAACAAAGTCTTCTGTCCTACAGGAAAAAGCACATCTTCATCGAGATGTGCTTTTTTCCTTTTTATAGCTGCATAGCAATAATTGTTTCAAACACTACCAGCAAAACTGCTCCAAAGATAAGCAGTGTCGTTTTTTTCAGCAGTTCATTTTCTTTGTGCGGAATGCCGCATAAAAACGTACCCAGCGTAATCCGAGATGGACAAGCGATTGTCGAGATGGAAGAGCTTGTATTTTGGCTCATGGTGATGAGAGTTGGTGACAAATTCACATGTTGTGCCGTTTGCATTTGCAGCTTAATAAACATGGCATTGGATCCGGCATTGCTTCCTGTTAAAAATCCTCCGATGGCACCAATAAACGGTGCAATAATCATAAACATGCTGCCGAATGTGTTTCCTGCTGCTTGTGCCAGTGATTCATGCATGCCTGCAGTTCCCATAATCTCGGAAACGGAAATAAACATCGTAGTTGTAATCGCAAACGGAATCCATTGTCTTATCGTTTTCTTTAACGATTCTCCCACAACACCCACGGGAATCCGGAATAGAAAAATAGTAAACATGCAAGTAATCAGCAGCCAAAACCCCGGGGAATACAATAAAGCCAATGTATAGTCATAAGCAGGCAAATCAATTACCGCATACTTTTGTACACTATGTTTCAGCGCAGGAATCAGGCGGGACAGTAAAATACATGCCGTTAAAAATAAATAAGGACTTAAAATTTTAAAGATGGAGCCGTTTGTCTCATCTAAACGCGCAGCGGCATTTTGCGAAAACGCTTCTGCGCTTTTTTGTTTTACCACTGTCAATCTGATAAGCGCCAACCCGAATCCTGTTGTGATGATGGAGCTTAAAATTCCGGATAATTCCACACTGACGTAATGGTTAAAGAGATAAATAGAAGCAGAAAATAATAGAAAAAACCCAATAAGTTCTTTCCACTTGTGGGTAAGCGCCTTTCGTCCTCCTGTTATAAATAATGCCGCTCCCATAAAGTAAAGAAAGATTGGGGTTGTTAAGATTGCTGTTCCTGTTCCCATTTGTTCAAGCGGCATACGGATTAACTGCGAACCGATGATCGTGCCCGTTGCCAAGGCTCCCCACGCGCTTGCGAGCAATCCGATAAAAGAGAGGAGCGCCGCATGTAACGGAGGATATCCAAGTGATAGAAAGATAGGCGCAACGACCATGAAGCCAATACCGAATCCGCTTGCCGACTCAATAAGCGGACAAAGCCCGAAGCATAACAACAGCGTTTGCATCAATCGATCATTCGTCGTATAGGAAACAAATGCGGCAATCGATTCGATACAGCCCATCTTATTCATCAAATGAAATAAAAAAATGCCGAAGAACAACACATACCCGACAATAAAACAAATAAGAGCACCTTTTACAGTAGAATGATAGATTCCATTCACTTGCAGATGATATTCCGGATACAAAAATGTAATAAGAAGACAAACAATGTAGGACAAAATTGCAGATTTCATAGATGAGAGCTTAAAGCCGAATAAAAAAATGAAAATGCTGAGTATGGGGCATAATGCCAATACAATATCCACTGGTTTTCACCTGACCTTGATTCATTCACTATATGAAATAATGAGATTATTATATAACAGAAAATAATTGTATCACAACAGTTTATTTCAATAAGACTTAGTATATACTTCTGAAATAGATGCGAAAAGACCCCCTGCTGTTGGAGATTTTTGCATTGAATTATTCTTTTGCCATTAGTAAAAAAAGAAAAGCCATGTCGTGAAGACTATTTAGGCAAGAACCCCCCCGCTTTCAGGAGCGAACGCGAGTAAGTGGAGGGTTCATAGAAGAAGCCCTTACTGAGATTAAACAAGAAATTACAGAATCTATTCTTGATACAATGAGACAAGAAAATCCATAATTACCTTCCGACTAATAGGAATTATGCGAACTGCAAATATGTACTTACAAGTATTAGAAGTTTCCCGGGATAAACCCGGGAAACTTCTAATGTTTAATCCAAAAACCATATATAAGTAAGGCATTCATAAGAACCATATATAGTATAAGCTGAATAATCATTATAGGCGCTACTTCTTTAAATTTCTCAGCCAAGAAAAAAGTAGCCAAGCCCGCTACAAGAAACTCGAGCATTGGAGCCCATACTATCAACCATTTCATAATTTTCCTCCATGTTCGTCTTTGATGTCTACTATTTATTACTATACAATTTATTTTAATATACTTTAATCCGAAACAAATTTACATAGCAATCTATAAAAATCAACCAATCAAAGAAACTATTTATTATAGATTTGACAGGACAACCGGCTGTCTACGTCATAAACGCTTGATCCTGTACGTTGCTTGCTAGCTTTTATCTGTTTTTTAGCGGTTTGTAATGTCTTACGGCTTTCTATCGGTATACTGCTTGCTATCTCTTTGCTAGCTTCCTGCTTACAAACGAGTATAATTATTCAGAAAATATTTTCAGAATTTATAAATTACTATGAATTTTATGTTATTTTATTTATGTAAGAATATAGAAGGGAGAGAAAAACCATGCACGTACCATTGCTTATACAAGATTTTTTAAAACGAGCCGTTTTCCATTATCCTGAGAAGACTGCTGTTGTGGATGGCGAGCGCCGCTTTACATACAGAGAAATCAATAAGCGTATCCATCGCCTTGCCCATGCATTTAAAGAAAAAGGAATTGAAAAAGGGGACCGTATTGCGATTCTGTCCCCAAACCGCCTAGAAATGTTCGAAGTATTTTATGCGTCTTTTCTTCTGGGTGCAGTTATTGTTCCGCTCAATACACGTCTCGTACCAACCGACTATGATTACATCGTTAACGACTGTGGTGCAAAAATATTCATGGTTGATGCGGAGCTTGTCCCATTGGTCGAACCTGTACTTAAAAACTTTAACCAGGTAGAACATTACATCTCCCTTCCTGTAGAAGGGCATCCCGTCAAAGAAAACTGGCTCCATTATGAAGCCCTTATTGACAGCGCTTCCGAAGCGCCCGTTCTTACAGATCTGGACGAGACCGATATAACGATGATTCTTTATACAAGCGGCACGACAGGACGCCCAAAAGGGGTAATCCAAACACATCGCAGCACATATATGAATGCGCTAAATACAATTATTCATGTTAAAGCGGACGACAGCGATGTTTTGCTTCATACCCTTCCGATGTTCCATGTCAACGGTTGGGGAACACCATTTTCTTTCACAGGTATGGGCGCCACCCATGTTATGATCCGTAAAATCGACCCTTCCCATATTCTTGACTTAATGGAACAGGAAAGTGTGACCGTTGCCTGTATGGCTCCTACCGTACTAAATATGATTTTAAATGATCCGAAGGCCAAATCCGTTCATATGCCGCAGGATATGCGAGTAGTTATTGCAGGATCTGCCCCTCCGCCATCTTTTGTGAAAGCGGTAGAAAAAGAATTGGGCTGGACTTTCATTCAAGTATACGGCATGACAGAAGTCTCTCCGTTCCTTACCGTTTCCCATATTAAAGAGGATATTCTGAAAGAAGGCGATGAAGAGAAGATCCATAAACTAAAAGCTAAAACAGGCATCAGTATGATTAACACAGAGCTGCGCGTTGTAAACGAAGACGGCAATGATGTTGCACCGAACGGTGAAGAAATCGGAGAAATCATCTGCCGCTCAAATTCTGTCATGCAGGGCTACTGGAAGCAACCGGAAGAAACTGCAAAAGTGATTATTAACGGCTGGTACCATACAGGAGATATGGCTACCATCGATGAGCGCGGTTATGTGAATATTGTGGACCGTAAAAAAGATATCATTATTAGCGGCGGAGAGAATATTTCCTCGATTGAAGTCGAAGGTGTTCTGTATTCCCATCCAGCTATTCTAGAAGCCGCCATTATTGCCATTCCGCATGAAAAATGGGGCGAAGTGCCGCATGCGATCTGCGTACTGCGCCCAGGCGAAATAGTGACTGAAGAAGAAATCATTTCTTTCTGCCGCGAGAAAATGGCACACTTCAAATGTCCAAAGTCCGTACAGTTTATGGACAAGCTGCCAAAGACAGCTTCCGGCAAAATCCAAAAAGTCGCCCTGCGCGAACCTTTCTGGAAAGAAACGAACCGTCGCGTCAACTAACAATCAACGTAAAAACACCCGATTCTAGTGCAAAAATCATTCGATAGAAACATAGAACTATTCATTTCTTTTACATTTGGATATTAAGGAACTGATTTAGGTTGAATTATTTACAAGCTGAGTTATGTAAAATGAGTAAAGAGAAACTCTCGCAGCGGGAGTTTCTCTTTTTTGGGCCGTGCAGTACACCTGTTACCGCTTGATTTTTCGAGATGTTGTGAAGCGTCGGAAACTCATTGTTCCTGCTTTGTCTCGTTAGGGTGCAATGTATTGCGATACGTACTTAAAATAGTTATTTAACACTACTGCTCCTTTAGTTGAAAAGAAGGAAACAAAAAGGAATAATTATTAACAACCCCTCCAAAGAAACAACAAGGGCTAAATCCCAAAACACCTCTGCTTTGGATTAGCCCTATTTCCCTCACTTATATAATGGTTCCTTTGCCGCTTGAACCAATTCGGCAATCTCCGCTTCTCTTCCTTGTTCTAATAGCTCAATAATTTTACTGCCGACGATAACACCGTCACAAGAAGAGGCTACTTCTTGAATCTGTGCCGGGGTGGAAATGCCGAATCCAGCGAAAACAGGTACCGGTGTAATTTCTTTTACTTGCTGTAAAAAGGAGTGCAGCTGTTTTTGAAACGACTGTCGTGCTCCTGTCACTCCCGTTACCGTAACTGCATAAATGAATCCTTCTGCATCCCATACGATTTTTTCGATTCGTTCTTTAGGACTGGTAAGCGTCACTAACGGAATAAGCGCAATATTATTTTGCGCCAACAAAGGAGCGATAATATCTTTTTCTTCATACGGCAAATCAGGCACAATCATTCCATCCACCCCTGCTTCTTTACAAGCCGCTATGAATCTCTCTTTACCGTACGCCAATACAGGATTCAGATAGGTCATAAATACAATCGGCGTTTGGATACGGGACCGCACCTTTTGTACCGTTTGAAGAATTTCTTCTATTGTAGTTCCGCGTTCTAATGCACGTTTTCCTGCCCGCTGAATGGTCGGGCCGTCCGCAACCGGATCGGAGAACGGAATGCCAACCTCAACCGCACTCACTCCCAGTTTGTCAAACAATAGCAACAGCTCTTCTAAACGTTCCATCCCTCCGTCACCGGCCATAATATATGGAACAAACGCTTTTTTGTTTTGTTCTTTCAATTCTGTCGCCATGCGAGTCAGTCTATTCATCGCGCTTCCCCTCCTAAATATTGTTTGACGCTCTCGACATCTTTGTCGCCGCGGCCGGACAAGCAAATGACCAGTCCTTCTTCTTTTTTCATGGTTTTTGCCAGCTTAACCGCAAACGCCACCGCATGAGCACTTTCAAGAGCAGGAATAATTCCTTCCTCTCTTGCTAACAACTGGAACGCCTCTAACGCTTCTTCATCTGTCACAGAGTGATATTGAGCTCGTTTTATATCTTTTAACAGACTGTGCTCCGGTCCTACTCCCGGATAATCCAATCCGGCTGAAATGGAGTGCGCCTCTTGAATTTGCCCGTCTTCATCTTGCAGCAAATACATCATGGAGCCGTGCAGCATGCCAACCTTTCCTTTCGTTAATGTCGCGGCATGTTTATCTGTATCTACTCCCGATCCGGCTGCTTCGACACCGTACAGCTTTACTTCTTCATGCGGAATAAACGGATAAAACATTCCCATGGCGTTGCTTCCGCCGCCGATGCAGGCAACAACCGCTTCCGGCAGCTTTCCTTCCAGAGCCGCATACTGCTCTTTCGTCTCTTTTCCGATGACACTTTGAAAGTCTCGCACCATTTGCGGAAATGGATGCGGCCCTAAAACAGACCCTATAATATAATGAGTATCTTCTACATTTGTAACCCAATAACGCAGCGCTTCGTTTACGGCATCCTTCAACGTTGCGCTTCCTGATGATACACTGACAACCTTTGCTCCCAGCAGTTCCATTCGAAACACATTCAATTTTTGCCGCTTCACATCTTCTTCTCCCATAAAAATGACGCACTCTAAATTAAGAAGAGCGCACACGGTGGCCGTCGCAACTCCGTGCTGTCCCGCTCCCGTTTCCGCTACAATTTTCCGTTTTCCCATGCGCACGGCAAGCAGCGCTTGACCAATTGTGTTGTTGATTTTATGGGCCCCCGTATGATTCAAATCTTCACGCTTCAAGTAAATTTTGGCTCCGCCTGCTAACTCCGTTAAGTTTTTGGCAAAATATAATGGGGTTTTTCGTCCGACATATTTTTCTAAATAATAATCGAGCTCTTGTAAAAATGATTCATCCTCCATGGCTTCTTTATAAGCCGCTTCCAGCTCCAGCACCGACTGCATTAAAATTTCAGGAACGAATCGTCCTCCATAAATGCCATAATGTCCTTTTGTATCCGGATATTGATAATTAAGCATACTTCCACTCCTTTACCGTTTCGATAAATCGTTTTATTTTTTCGATATCTTTTGTTCCGTTCGTTTCGAGGCTGCTGCTTGCATCCACCATATACGGCTGGATGAGTTTAGCGGCTTGCTTTACGTTTTGTTCATTTAATCCGCCTGCCAAAATGAGCTTCTGACGTTGTTCTCGACTTAAACCTTCTACTAACCGCCAATCAAATCGTTTGCCGTTTCCGCCTTGATACACATCTTTCGGACTATCAAGAAGGATATAATCGACATCATATTGAAACGCCCGTGTTACATCTTCCTTTGTTGCAACTCCAAAGGCTTTAATGATAGGCAATCCAAGACTATCACAATACTGTTGGCTTTCCTCTCCATGCAGCTGAACGCAATCAAGTCCGCTGTATGCTGCAATCTCCCGCACTGTTTCGGCTTGTTCATTTACAAATACTCCGATTTTTAATACTTGCTTCGGAAGCTGCTTTATAATGGCCTTTGCTTCTTCCGGCGTAATTTGCCGTTTGCTTCTTGCAAATACAAAACCAAGCGCGTCTGCTCCGAAAGCGCATGCTTGCTTTGCCGTAAGCACATCTGTAATTCCGCAAATTTTCACCTTTTTCATGATTACACCTGCAGCGCTGCAAACAGCGTTCCGAGAGAATCAGCCTTCATAAATGCTTCCCCGACAAGAATGCCGTTTGCCCCTGCTTCCTTCACACGAACGGCATCCTCTTTACTTTGAATTCCGCTTTCACTTATAAGAAGAACGCCTGCTTCTTTTATCTTTCGCGCCAATCTTTCCGTTGTTTCCAGCGTAACCTCAAACGTTTTTAAGTTGCGATTGTTCACGCCGATGATTTGCGGATTAATGGTAAGAGCCGCTTCCAGCTCTTCTTCGTTATGCACTTCGACAATCACGTCCAGGTCCAAGCTCTTTGCATATTGATAGAGCTCTGCCAATCGTTCTCGGGACAACGCTGCAACAATCAATAAAATGACGTCCGCCCCTGCCGCTCTCGCTTTTCGAATTTGCACCTCATCGATGATGAAGTCCTTGCAAAGCAACGGTATGTTCGTTACTGCTCTCACCTGCTTCAGATCTTCAAACGACCCTTTGAAAAACGGAGTATCCGTTAATACGGAAATGGCTCCGGCTCCTAATTGTTCGTACCGCTTCGCTTGCTCTTGTACATTCACATGAATGTTTAAATCTCCTTTTGACGGTGACGCGCGTTTAATTTCCGATATAATCGTAAGCTTTTTTTCATTTTTCAATTGTTCTGCTAAAGAATAAGTGCTGCGCACCTGCGTTTCGATTGCTTCTCTCTTTAGCTGTTCTACTTCATGCTTCTTTTTTTCGATTATCCGATCTAAAATGGTCGTCATTTATACCACCTCTTCCATAACTCGATTGCTTTCTTGAATTAATAGCTGCAGCTTTTGCAGCGCGCTTCCTGAATCAATGCTTTCTTTTGCGAGTGTAATGCCCTCCTCAATGGTTCGCGCTTTTCCGTTGGCAAATAATCCGATGGCAGCATTCAGCACTACTGTATCTCTGTAAGCTCCCTTTTCTCCTTCGAGCACCTGCAGCGTAATTCTTGCATTTTCAGCAGGAGTGCCGCCGCGGATGGCGCTGTTATCCACCACTGAAAAACCAAAGTCTCTCGGATCTAACACAATCTCTTGAATGTTGTCACTTTCCACTAACGCCAAATAATTTTCGCCGGCAAGAGAAGCTTCATCTAAAAAGCCGCTTCCGTTTAACACTACCGCCCGTTTTCGTCCTAATCGCTGCAGCACCTCTGCAATCGGCAACAGCATATCCCGTTTATAAATCCCTAACAATTGGGTTTCTAGCTCGATAGGATTTGTTAATGGACCGATAAGATTGAATATAGTCGGAATGTTCAGTTCTTTCCGTATTTTCATCACCCTTTTTAACGCAGGATGTATGTGCGGTGCAAATAAAAACGCTATGCCGACAGTTTCAAGCAGGTATTCAACTTGGTTGGATGAAAGGGAAATGTTGACTCCGAGCTGCTCCAGCACATCGGCGCTCCCCGTTTTACTCGAAACAGCCCGATTTCCATGTTTTGCGACTTTTACCCCGGCGCCCGCCAATACAAAAGCGGTGGTAGTACTGATGTTAAAGCTTTGTGAACCGTCTCCTCCCGTACCGCAATTGTCCATTACACCGGGGATTGATTTTGAAAAGGATACGGCCTTTTCACGCAATGCCCTCACCAGCCCGAAAATTTCTTCCGGTGTTTCTCCTTTTGCTTTTAATCCGATTAAAAAGGCTGCAATCTCGCTTTCGGCTGCTCTTTCTCCCAATATTTGCAGTGATGCTTCGTACACTTCCTGCTCCGTTAAATCTTTTCGGTCTGCTAATTTACGAAGATATTGATTCATATGTCTTCCTCCTTTTCATTTCCTGTAAAAATTGGCCCACCATCTTTTGTCCTTCTTCCGTCGCGATCGACTCTGGATGAAATTGCATGCCATACAAGGGATAATAATGATGCTTAATTGCCATAATCGCTCCATCATCCATTGCAGTTGCCAATACATCAAACTGTGGAGGCAGCGTTTCTTCTTCCGCAATTAAAGAATGATACCTCATGGCAGAAAATGGCTGCTTTACATACTGAAAAAGAGACGAACCGTTATGCTTTACCATAGAAGCTTTTCCATGTTTGATTGTTTTGGCCTGAACAACCTTTCCTCCAAAAGCGGACACGATTGCTTGATGTCCAAGGCAGATGCCTAAGATAGGAATCGTTTTATAGAAAGCTTGAATTACTTCTATGCAGACGCCCGCATCTTCCGGCCGGCCGGGACCCGGAGACAATACAACAGCATCCGGCTGAAGCCTTTCAATGTATTTAACAGAGATTTTGTCATTGCGTACCACAAGTACTTCCTCTCTACACATTCCTAACAGCTGATACAAGTTGTACGTAAACGAATCATAGTTATCAATCAGCAGTATCATTTCATAACCTCCATTAACGCTTTTGCTTTGTTTATCGTTTCTTCATATTCCCCTTCCGGACTGGAATCGAACACCACACCGGCTCCGGCTTGCACGTATGCCCTGTTATCTTTTACAACCATCGTTCGAATCGCTAACGCCATATCCATATCTCCCGTAAAGGAAATATAGCCGACAGTCCCTCCATAGACGTTGCGCTTTTGATTTTCCAGTTCATCAATGATGGTCATAGCGCGAATTTTCGGTGCTCCTGACACAGTGCCCGCCGGCAGGCAGTACTGCAGCGCGTCAAAGCATGTGATGCCTTGTTTTAATTGGCCTGACACCTCGGATACTAAGTGCATGACGTGTGAATATTTTTCAATCGCCATAAACTTATCGAGCTCCACCGTTCCCGTTTCGCTGATAAAGCCGATATCGTTGCGTCCCAAATCTACAAGCATGATGTGCTCTGCTTTTTCCTTCTCATTATCTTTCAGCTCCCTTGCGACGATTTCGTCTTCCGCGTCCGTCATTCCTCTCGGTCTCGTACCGGCAATCGGGTTCGTTGTCACCTTGTTTCCTTTAACAGTCAATAAGCTTTCCGGTGAGGAGCCCAACACAATGTAATCTTGAAAATCAATATAAAACATGTAAGGTGATGGGTTGGTAATGCGAAGCTTCCGGTACAAATCGAACGGATTGCCTTCAAACTTGCGGCTGAGCCGCTGGGAAAGCACCACTTGAAAAATATCGCCCTCGCGAATGTAAGATTTTGCTTTGTTTACCATATCGGAAAATTGTTCTTTTGAAACGTTGGATTGAAACGTATCTGACAACTGTACTGCAATCGGATACGTTTGTTGCTTTGTCAGCACCATTTCTTTTGCATCTTGCAGCCTTTGAACAACCTCTTCGTACGAAGCATCTTCGTTGTGATACACATACACGAACGAAATGCGCTGCAGCTCGTGATCATATACAAGAAACGTTTTATAAAACAGGAGATGGACTTCCGGCATTTGCAATTCATCTTCATTTTCTTCCCCGATTGTTTCGTATTGCCGAATCACATCGTAGCCGATGTAGCCTACAGCTCCGCCGCTGAACGGAAATGGCGTTTCGATAGGAGCGAACGGCAAGTACTCTTTAACAATATCCAGCACCTTTCCGCGCTGCCTCGCTGAACCGCTTTTTGATACAATGTCCGCCTCCATCCCCCGGCTCTTGATTTCTAAATACGGATCGGCACCAAGGAAGGAATACCGCCCTTTTTCTTTATTGCGAAGCGAACTTTCCAGCAAAAATTTCTTTTCTCCCTTCAAGCGGTGATACAATAAAATCGGCGTGAATTCATCTCCCTCCATCTCCTCTATCACGAGAAAGCTTTCGTTCCGTTCTTTTCGCCGCAAAAACTCCTCTTTTGTCATGTTCATGATTGATCCCTCCTAAAATAAAAAAGTCCTCTACATGCTTATAGCACGTAGAGGACGATAGTTTGCTACCGCGGTACCACCTCGCTTGGAGCATAAATACTCCCGCTCTTCCGGGTACAATCATACCCATATCCTTGTAACGGCGGAACCCGTGTCACCTACTGAACGTTCAGCGTACCTCTCGTAAGTCCATTCCGTATATTCTATCGCACCGGGCTCTCACCATCCCCGGCTCTCTGGAACGCCTCAAATATACGTACTACTCTTACTCATCGATTTCAAATTATATAATTAAAAAACAAAAAGGGGCTCTCATCCGAAAAGGACGAGAAACCCCGTGGTGCCACCTTCATTAGTTACATATGTAACTCACTTTGCCGGTATCGAAACAATCTATAAAAAGTATCGAAACAGATCGTTTGAATACCCGTCTCTTGTAACGATGAGACTGTTCGCCAAAGCCTACTCCTAGTTCGGTTTGGAAGCTCCGAAGCCCATTCAATATTACTTTCACACTGATTTGCACCGACCATCAGCTCTCTGTAGTGTCCATAATATTTACTCTTCTTCATCTTCGCTTGTATATTGGAAATTTGTAATCATTTTATTACATAACTTTTCTGAATGTCAATATATTTTTTGTCGATTCAAAAAAATATTTATGAATAAAAATTCAATAAAATGTTTTTATATTACTATCTATTAAAAATGAATTCATAAATATATTTATCTCAAATACCGTTTAAATCAACATATATATGCCCTTTTCTTAAAATTATATGCACTATTTTTTTATATAAATAAAGCAAATAACCATAATTAAACGCTTACATTTTAGAAAATTCGTATTATAATGTAGATTTTTAATTATTAAAATGGTACATTAATAATGTAAACAATATGCAAATATGCATAACAAGAAAGGGGACATCACAGAAATGGATATACAAGTACTTTTCTCAATAGGCGTGTACATGGTGGGCATGCTGGTCATTGGTTACTTTGCTTACAAACGTACATCTGATCTTTCTGATTACATGTTGGGCGGACGTGGCCTTGGACCTGCTGTAACAGCCCTTAGCGCAGGCGCTGCCGATATGAGCGGCTGGCTTCTTATGGGTCTGCCGGGTGCAATGTACGCTACTGGATTAAGCAGCGGCTGGATCGTTATCGGCTTGACTCTCGGAGCTTATGCTAACTGGCTTTACGTTGCTCCCCGTTTGCGGACATACTCGGAAATTGCAGGCAATTCTATTACGATTCCACAATTTTTGGAAAACCGTTTTGGTGACACTTCCCATATGCTGCGTTTAGTATCCGGCATTGTCATCATGGTGTTCTTTACATTCTATGTATCTTCTGGACTCGTATCGGGAGCTGTATTGTTTAAAAATACATTTAAAATGGACTACCATTTGGGACTTTGGACCGTTGCCCTTACGGTTATCGCTTACACGTTGTTCGGCGGTTTCTTGGCGGTAAGCTGGACAGATTTTGTACAAGGATTGATTATGTTCATCGCTTTGATTCTTGTACCGGTTGTGACAATTATGCATGTGGGCGGCTTAGGCCCTGCATTTACCGAAATCAAGTCCATTGATCCGGCTCTTCTTGATATTTTTAAAGGAACGTCATTATTGGGAATTATTTCGCTTTTCGCATGGGGACTTGGATATTTTGGACAACCCCATATTATCGTCCGCTTTATGGCGATTTCTTCGGTAAAAGAAATAAAAAGCGCCCGCCGCATCGGAATGGGCTGGATGATCTTTTCCGTAGTGGGGGCCATGTTTACCGGCTTAATCGGTATTGCTTATTATTCTCAAAACGGACTAAAACTTGATGATCCGGAAACTGTATTCATCAAATTGGGAGAAATTTTATTCCACCCAATCATTACTGGATTCTTATTAGCAGCCATTTTGGCCGCAATTATGAGTACTATTTCTTCCCAGCTTCTCGTAACAGCCAGTGCCGTGACAGAAGATGTGTACCGTACATTCTTCCGCCGTTCTGCTATAGACAAAGAATTGGTACTTGTTGGCCGTTTATCCGTTCTCCTCGTATCATTAATAGCCATAATGCTTGCTTATAAGCAAAATGATACGATTCTTGCGTTAGTAGGATACGCATGGGCAGGCTTCGGTGCTTCCTTCGGTCCTGTTGTTTTATTAAGCTTATATTGGAAGCGCATGACAAAATGGGGTGCTCTCGCGGGTATGATTGCCGGAGCGATAACAGTTATTGTATGGACTCGATTCGACTTCTTAAAGGATAACTTATACGAAATGGTGCCGGGCTTTGCCGCAAGCTTGCTTGCGATTGTAGCCGTAAGTATACTGACAGCACCATCTAAAGCTGTCCAAGAACAATTTGAAGAATTTCAAAAATCGGCATAATAAAAAAGCATTGAACCATTCCTTGGTTCAATGCTTTTTTTATGAGAAAACTTAATAATTTCTTCATGTTTTATTAAATTCAGGATAACACTTTTCCGATAAGATAAAGCTTACAAACACAATCAGGAAGGAGCAGCTTCGATGATCAGAAAGCATAAAGAGCACGCATGGAACCCCGCTTTATCTTCTCACTCTGCTTTGTTTGTTGATCCTCTTCTGGAAAAGACAATAGCGCGAAATCCTGTTGCGCCCATAAAAGTTGACGTAATCGGGGTTCATATGAATAAATCGAAACTGAAGCTGAAGCTCGGGCAAACAGAAGAGCTTGCAGTGAGCATTATCCCTGAAAATGCAACCAATCAAAATGTAAACTGGGTCATCAGCAATCCCGACGTAGTGAAGATGGACGTCCAAAACCGAACAGCTACTGTAAAAGGAAATCGTGTAGGCCGCACAATCATCGTAGTTTCAACCGAAGACGGAAAATACCGCGACTTATGCGAAGTGACGGTGCATAATTTTTTGAATGGAAGATAAAAAACAAGCCAAAAGCTGCATACGGCCTTTGGCTGTTCTTTTTATTACATTTTAGCGCCTTGCTCCTGACTGGATGCTTCTTCCTTTTTTGTAACTATGCATCTGCTGATAGGCCCAAAAATGCTGCAATGATTATCCATACAAGACATACTCTAAAGAGGAAGATGAAAAAATATTTATTTTACGCCCCCTCTTCTATAGCTTCCTTATAGGAAATGCGTTTTTGCTGCTGCATTAAAAAGAAAAAGACTCCAAGCAGCACAAGCAAGCCTCCGGCAATTTGCCAGCCGACAAGATGCTCTCCTAATAAAACAACCGCTAACGCTGTCGCTCCCACAGGTTCTCCTAGAATGCTCATAGAAATAGTAGTAGCATTCACATAGTTTAAGAGCCAGTTATTGATCACATGAGACAATGTCGGAACGGTCGCCAGCAAAAGAAAAATGCCCCATTCACGCGCTTCATATCCGCCAAACGCAACGCCTGCGCTCACGTTATATATACTTAAAACGATGGACGCAAAGACGAATACACAAAAGCTGTAAATCCAGTGCGATACTTTTTTTACCGTGCTTTGTCCGATCAATAAATAACCGACAACAGCAATGACGCTTAAAAAGGACAAGACATCACCAAGAATAGCGTCCCTGCTTAATCCGAAATCTCCCCAGCCGATCATCACGGCTCCAACGATGGCAATTCCCATCGTCATCAATGCTGAAGCTGTCGTTCGTTCTTTAAACACGAAAAAGCCGCCAACCAACGATACAATCGGCTGAAGAGCCAAAATGATAGTCGAGCTTGCCACTGTTGTCAGCTTCAATGATCCGAACCAAAGAACAAAATGCAAGGCTAAAAAGAAGCCGGAACAAAATAAAAAGATCCAATCTTTTTTCGTAATTTTTTGGAATTCCGCTCGTTTCTTCCAAACAATCGGCACCAGCAGCAGACTGGCCAGCCACATGCGATACATGCTTAAAATGGAAGACGGTGCATCCGACCATTTTACAAAAATAGCTGAAAATGATATAGCAATGATAGAAATCAGCAACGGCAATCCAATGGATCTTCCGCTTTCCCTTTGTTTCACGTCTCCTCCCACCTTTTCTGTTTCATGCAACTATTATAATACTTCATCAATATTCTGTCATTGTCCCTTTCATGCTCTTCATTCTATACTTCACACCTTCTTATGGTAATATAAAGAAGAACGTACTAACAATTTTTACGGGAGAGATCATCATGATACAAACTTTGGGAAGCATTCAAGAAATTTCGTTTTACAGCGCCTCCTTGCAAGAAGAGGTAACCTTGCTCGTATATTTGCCGACAACGTATACGCCGTTGCTTAAGCATACCCTTGTCATTGCACAAGACGGCAAAGATTACTTCCAATTCGGACGAGCAGGCAAAGTAATAGAAAGTCTCCAAAAAGAAGGAAAGATTGAGCGCACCATTATTGTGGGAATTCCTTATAAAAATGTAGAAGACCGCAAAGAGAAATATCATCCGAACGGTTCGCAAAATCAAGCTTATATTCGTTTCTTGGCTCACGAGCTGGCTCCGTATTTGGACGAACAATTTCCGACTTACCAAGTAGGGAACGGACGCGTGCTGCTTGGAGATTCACTGGGCGGAACCATTTCTCTTATGACCGCACTTATGTATCCGCATACATTCGGAAAAGTCATTATGCAATCGCCGTTTGTAAACGAGACCGTGATGGAACGCGTGAAAGCTTTCAATCAACCGCATGCCCTTGAACTGTATCACATCATTGGAACACAAGAAACAAACGTCAAAACAACAGACGGGAAAATTCGTGATTTTGTAAAGCCGAATGCCGAGCTAAACCGCCTGCTTACCGAAAAAGGATTTCCTTATATTTATAAGGAATTCGACGGTGACCATACTTGGAAATATTGGCAGGAAGATTTGCCTCATGCCTTTACAAAAATGTTACAGTTAAAATAACATTTCCTTGTATTCAGAATTATTTGATATAATGAAAGAAGAATGTATCCTTTTAGACATCACATTCAGTTAGTTTCTTAAAAAAAGGAGGCTTTTCTCATGAAATTCGGAATCGTTATATTCCCGTCAAAGTCTATTCAAGATATAGCAAACTCTTATCGCATGCGCTACGATCCGCACTATGCGCTTGTTCCGCCTCATATTACACTCAAACCTGCATTTGAAGCAGATGAAAGTGAAATAAATCAAATCGTTAACGAACTGAAAAAAATCGCAAACAAAGTGTCTCCGTTCACACTAAAAGTTAGCAAGGTCAGTTCTTTCTCCCCTGTAAATAATGTCATTTATTTTAAGGTAGAGAAAACAGACGAATTGGTATTCTTAAACGAACAAATGCACTCCGGCTATTTTTCGCAAGAAAGAGAATACGCATTCGTTCCTCACATTACAATCGGCCAAAAAATGTCCGACGATGAGCATTCCGACGTATTGGGCCGCATGAAAATGATGGAGTTCAACCATGAGCAAACGGTTGACCGCTTCCATTTGCTTTATCAGTTAGAAAACGGAGCATGGACAGTATACGAAACGTTCCATCTAGGAAAGGAATGTTAATAAATTGAAAATTGCAGTAGTAGAAAACGAAAAACAATTGCAAGATGCTTTTTCCGTTCGCAAGCAAGTATTTGTGGAAGAACAAAAAGTGTCCGCAGAAGAGGAATACGATGAGTATGACAACACTGCTACTCACGTTGTCTTATACGACAATGATCTTCCTGTTGGAGCAGGCCGCATGAGAGAGCTCGATGGATACGGAAAGATGGAGCGCATTTGCGTTCTTGCCTCCCATCGAAAAGGCGGTGCCGGACGATTGATTATGAAGGCGTTAGAGGAGAAAGCTGTCGAGCAAGGTCTGAAAAAAGCGAAGCTTCATGCGCAAACTCATGCAGAACCATTTTACAAAAAGCTTGGATATGAAACAGTATCCGATGTATTTATGGAAGCGGATATTCCTCATGTTGTCATGAAAAAACAATTATAAAGCAGCAGACGGGAACGAAAGATGTTCTCGTCTTCTTTTTTTCTTTTGTCATATTTGATAAGATGGAAGGGCTGATGTTGGACGTTTAATCAGGAGGACTGCTCATGGATGTAGCACTACATAACGGAAAAGAAATCAATTTGTTGTATTATCCGAGAGACAGCTTTCAAACACTCTATGAAGCTAGTCTTCGCGGCGAAGTAACCTGTGTGAGCTGTCAGGGGCCGGTAAGATTATATTTAGGCATTCAGAAAAACCCTCACTTTTATCATACAACACACAAGGAAACGTATGAATGTGAGGCTGCTGCTCATGCAAGAGTGCAAGAAAAGAAACAAGAGCTTGTAACAGCAGGAGCACAGTATGTGGAACAAAACGGCTTTCGGATTCCGAAAGGACGCAGCATCTCTGAATCACAAACTCTCACTTCTGCATGGAAAAGCTCACAAACCATAAAAAATATCCCGGCATTTAGAGAGAGTACACAAAAAGAAACCTACTCCATCTTAAATGAAGAAGGCTTTCCGCTCGATTCTGCGCAGTACGAAGCCGTTACCCACGTTGACGGTCCGCTTCTCATTTTGGCCGGAGCCGGAAGCGGAAAAACACGGGTATTGACCGCCCGTACTGCTTATATGATTCATGAAAAACAAATCGATGCTAAATCCATTATGCTGGTGACGTTCACTACGAAAGCGGCGCAAGAAATGAAGGAGCGATTGCAGCGCTTTTCAACTCTTTCAGCAAATGAACTGAACTCGCTTGTTGTCGGCACTTTCCACAGCATTTTCTATAAAATGCTGCTGCATCACGATCCGGAACGATGGTCTTCTAATTTTCTATTAAAATATGAATGGCAAATGGACCGAATTCTGAAAGAAGCCGGGGCTGAGATCGGCATTGATGAAAAAGAATTTGCCTATGACCAAGCTTTGCAGCAAATCGGGTATTGGAAGAACACATTGACTCATGAAGATGCCATTTCCCCAAATACTGCCTGGGAAGATAAAGCTTTGTATTTATACAGACGGTATGAACAATTAAAAAAGGAACGGGGACTATTCGATTTTGATGATATGCTATACGGGTGCTATGAGCTGCTGAAAAATAACGAAGAGCTGCTCGAGCGCTATCAAGCTCGCTTCCGTTACTTTTTGATCGACGAATTTCAAGACATAAATAAGGTGCAATATGAAATTATGAAAATGTTATCGCGCCATACCAATAACATTTGTGTGGTTGGAGACGACGACCAATCCATTTATGCATTCCGCGGGAGCGATCCGTCGTTTATTTTAAACTTTGACCAAGATTATCCGAACGCTGCAATCGTGACTCTAAATCAAAATTATCGTTCTTCCCACAGCATCGTCACGATTGCCAATAAAGTCATTAAATTTAACAAAAATCGCCGCGAAAAGAAAATGAAGGCGCAATTTCACTCTCATTCCCTGCCGGCCTTTTTCTTTCCGTACGATGAAGAAGAGGAAGCAACGATGATTGTGACAGATTTGAAGGAACGAATCGAAAACGGTGCAAATCCTTCCGATTTTGCCATTTTATATCGAACGCATTCAGCTGCGCGCGCCATGTTTGAACGTCTTTCACAATCTCATTTGCCGTTTGTTATGGAACGGGATTCCGAATCGTTTTATCAGCGCCGGATTGTCAGAAGCCTGCTTGCTTATTTGCGTTTAAGCATAAATGAGGACGATGTGAAAGCCATGAGCGATTTAATTGTCTCTCTATTTTTAAAGCAATCGGTTATGCAGGATTTAAAAGCTATCAGCATATTGGAAGATTGTTCACTCGTTAAAGCCTTAGCTAAGCTTACGAACGTCCACCCGTTCCAGCAGAAGAAATTGAAAAAAATTGTCCCGTTATTTAAAACGTTAAAAGATGCTTCCCCACTCGTTGCGATTGAGATTATTGAAAAGGAAATGGGCTTTGCCGACTTTGTAAAGAAGCGAGGCAGCGAAGGCAACGTGATGGAAAAAGGGTCCGATGATATACGGGATCTAAAAGTGGTCGCGAAAAAGTTCACCACTGTGCTGGCGTTTTTAGCCCATGCGGACCATATGATTGCCATGAATGAAGAAATGAAAAAGTTAAGCAAAACATACGATAATGCTGTGCAGCTGTTAACCATCCATCGCTCGAAAGGCCTGGAGTATAAGCATGTGTATGTATTAGGAGCAGTGGATGGCTCCTTGCCGCATGACTATGCATTGGATGCCTATCGCGACGGCGACAGCGCACCGCTAGAAGAAGAACGGCGCTTAGCTTATGTGGCCATGACTAGGGCAAAGGAATCACTATATGTATCTGTTCCGCAAATGCGCCGGGGCCGAACGGCATATCCGTCTCGCTTTATTAAATCGCTTTTATAACACGAAAAACCAGAGCTCACATAACGGCTCTGGCTTTTATTCTTGTTGCTCCTGTTGCGGCTGCTCTTGTACAACCTTTTTCTTCTTTTTACCACAGCCGCAATTCGGTTTCTTTATATATCCTTGATCATACAGTCGCTGTTGTGCTTCGTAATATTGCCATTGATTCATGGGCTGTTGACCATGCATCGAACGTTTTGGCATACGTATATCGCTCCTCTGCTGTTTCTTGATTCTTCTTATTATATGAGTACATATCGATAATCGTGCTCCTATTTTTACTCGTCCGTCATCTTGCTGACAATGACTTCGATAGCAGCTGCAATACCGGCAACAGCTAAAAGAAACAGTAACGGTTCGGCCACTTTCGGTATGTAATAATAACAAATAAGAAGAAATGCTGTGCTCCACATCCCCGTACACCAATAACAGCTTAACAATTCCCCAATGAATTTTTGCAGCCCTTTTCCCTTAATGCGAATATAGGTAAGCACTTCCCCGTCTTCACCAACAACTTGTTTTTCTTCAATGAAGGGGGCACGTATAAACTTTGTAATCCTATCAAATACAAGCAGACGCGTTAACCGAAAGCTTGCAAAAGAAAAAATGAACAGAAGGAACCAGCTGTTAAACATCCCCTCTCACCTCTCATATCCACTATATGTCAAATGTCCCGCACACCCATTCGTCCGATAATGGTACATGCCCATTTACGAAAAAATGGGATAATCACAGTAACCGATTGTATCTCGTTTCAATATCTTAATAGTGTAAAACAAAACTTAATGATAAGGAGTGAAATTCATGAGTAGCAACGATAAAAAGAATAGATTTGACACGAACTGCGTATGCGACGTTGTTAAATTTATCAATGAACTACAAGATGCTGTGACTGACAACTGTCCAACTGGCTGCGACACACCATTCTTAGGTGCTAACGCTAACGCACCGTTTGCAAATACTCGTCCTTTCCTGTTATATACGAAAGAGGGAGAATTATTTAAAGCAGTTGCATTCCAAAAAACAGGTCAAGGTCACCATGACTTTGTTTGCGTTCGTTCCCCTATTTTCCGAGTTGAAAGCGTAGATGATTGCTGCGCAGTATTGCGAGTATTAGTTACCAATCAGGAAAAATACGATCCAGACCACGAAACAATCGGTGAAATTTGCGATTTCTTAAAAGGTAACGAAGATTTATTTGCTACAAGCTCTTGTATTACAGTTGATTTAAATTGCTTCTGTGCAATTCAATGCTTACGCGATGCTCATGTTCGCGGAATTTAATTAAAATTGTAAAACTAAAAAACTATTAGGTGGTAGAATCTTCTACCACCTTTATATATTAAAAACCAACCATACGTATAGACACAATTTCCTCAAATTTAACTTCCAGTTCTCTTGATCTTGTCATGGTTCTTATTGTTACATAACCGTCTTCAAAAGACGTAATATATCCAATATGAGTTTCGTCATTCGTCCTGATTTGGCACCTTGCTTTTGGAATATAATGCGGTCTGTTCAACAAGAAATCAATTTTCTCTTCATTGCTCATATCTTTAAACGATTTACTCTTCCATGCTGTTTGGTCATCATTTTCTTGTTCCATTGCCTCTTCTTGCAATGGTTCTTCCATTTCTGCAACAATTTCCTCTAATTGTTCCTCTGTCTGTTCTTCTGCCTGTTCCCCCATTGTTTCCACTGCAGCTTCCATTTGCATTTCTTCCGTCATTTCTAATTCTTGTGCCGGCTCTTCCGTCTTCAACTGCTCTTTTTGCATTCCATTTTGTTTTATAATAAACGAATGCTGCATGCGCGTTTTTGCTTCGTCAAATACCGGCTGTGTAATATACAGTAACGGACGCTGTTTGACGTTCTCATTTTGTCTTTCTGACATCCCTGTCCCCTCCCATAAAAAACTCCCATGTTAGGATTATATTCAGAAAAAGCTGAAACTTTCATTTATTTTTATAACACGGTACTTTTCTTAAGCTTCCGGCAAACGTTCAATTTATAAAAATTAAAAACTTTTTATACAAAGACTGCAGAATGAACTAGATTTACAAGTTCAATCTACTGATTCTCCTATTGGACAGCCTTTAGACTATTTTTTCATTTTTATAAAAATAGGAGCTTGTCTATATCAACTTCCCATTAGCTAGCATTGAATATAGTAGCTAATAGATAAAGAGGTGAAAATATGACTTCCTTCCCAGGTTTTTCCCCTATCGCTCTTCCTTCTCCTACGGTTTCGGATTTTTCCGAACCAGGATTATTCAGGAATACAGGTACGGCAGCGTTCAGATCAGCATTTTTCGCGGATACTGCCCCATCGGCTGCCATTACTGCTGCAGCTGCTTTTTCCCCTGTTATTCTTGTTTCATTAGATTCTTCTTCTAGAGGACGAAATATTGATTTTATCGGAACTCCTTCCGCACTGCCATCATTAGAGGTACTAAAAGCAGGTGTATATAATGCCTTCTTTACGGTAACCGCCACAGCAGCAGCTGGTGCAGCTTTTAACGAAATCTTCATTGCATTAGCCGTAAACGGTTCTGTTGTTCCGGGTACACAAGCTACAATTCCCGTAATTGCCAATGCTGCTGTTGCCGTTACTGCCACTTCTCCGCTCAAATCGGTTCTTGCCTTAGCATTGAATGCAGGTGATAATGTTTCCATCGTATTAGTCGGAGTTGGCGCTCCTATTGGTGGAACTCCTGCTGACATTGCAGGAACTTTCGTTATTAACGCTGCTGCTCTGACAATTGAATCATAATAGAAAAACCATGCATAGGACATCTCTATGCATGGTCCATTAGTAATGGATACATTACTAAAAAAGAATTGAGATGGAAATCTCAATTCTTTTTTCTATTACCCTAAAATATGATATCCCGAATCTACATGGATATTCTCACCAGTAATACCCCGAGACAAGTTGCTGAACAAGAATACCGCAGTGTCACCTACTTCTTCTTGCGTCACGTTGCGGCGAAGCGGTGCTTTTTCCTCGATTTCTTTAAGAATGCTGTTGAAGTCGCCAACACCTTTTGCCGACAATGTACGGATCGGGCCTGCGGAAATGGAGTTTACGCGAATGTTCAGCTTCCCTAAGTCGTTAGCCAAATAACGAACACTTGCATCTAATGCAGCTTTCGCTACACCCATCAAGTTGTAGTTTTTCACTACGCGCTCTCCGCCAAGGTATGTCAATGTTACAATGCTGCCGCCTTCTGTCATGATTTCCTTAGCAGCTTTCGCCACGGCAGTTAAAGAGAACGCGCTGATATCTAAAGAAAGCGCAAATCCGTCACGGGACGTATCTACGAATTCCCCTTTTAAGTCTTCTTTGTTCGCAAATGCGATACAGTGTGCCACACCGTGAATTGTGCCTACTTCTTCTTTGATTGTTTGGAAGCAGCGTGCAATATCTTCATCATTTGTTACATCACAAGGCAATACTAATGATTTTTGTCCTTCTAATGTTTCTGCCAAGTCACGCACGTTTTTCTCTAAACGCTCGCCTGCGTATGTAAAAATTAAGTTTGCGCCTGCATTATGCAAAGAACGCGCGATACCCCAAGCAATGCTTCGTTGATTAGCCACACCCATTACCACAATGTTTTTTCCTTTTAGGTTGAGAAGATCCATTATTCCATCCTCCTATAATAAAACTAATACTAGTTATTAGTACCTGATACTATTTTCAGTGTACCACATTTTTTTCATTTGTGGAAATGAAAAAATTAATTCGTATTCATTCATTTCCACACTCCTTCTTTTTCCTCCTCTATTTTCACTAAAAAAGCAGAACGCTCCCAAACGTTCTGCTTTCTACTTAATCAAATATTCCATAAACATATTCGCCATGCTGAAGTATACCAAAATACTGATAAGGTCGTTCACCGTTGTAATGAACGGTCCGGAGGCGACTGCCGGGTCAATTTTCAGCTTATGCATAATGAGCGGTACAAGTGCGCCTGCCAATGTGGCAAAGATTAATGTAATTAGGATAGATATGCCAACAAGCAAGCCTAATAAAAAATCATGGTGCCAAAACCAAATGATGCCCGTTACAAGCAAGCCGCATGTTGCTCCCGTAATCAATCCTGTACCTGCTTCTCGTAAAATCAGCTTCCATTTGCTTTCGTTTTGGAATTCGCCTGTCGCAATTCCTCGTACAGCTACCGCTAATGCTTGCGTTCCGGTATTTCCCGCCATGCCCCCGATTAATGGAATAAAAACAGCTAAAATGGCAACTTTGTTAATCGTATCTTCAAATTTCCCAATTAATGTTGCCGTCATCATACCAAGAAAAAGCAAGACGATGAGCCACGGCAGACGCTTTTTCGCTGCAGTGAACGGATTTCGATCGACTGCATCGACGTCAGAAATCGCTGCAAACTTCGAATAATCGTCAGATGCTTCTTCATCTAACACATCGATTACGTCATCGACTGTAATAATCCCGAGCAAATGATTTTGAAAGTCAACGACCGGAAGCGCCAAGAAGTTGTAATCCTTCATCATGCGAGCCACTTCTTCTTGGTCTTCCGCGACGGACACGGAGATGACGCGATCGTTCATTACCTCTGCAATGACCGCATCATCATCTTGAATAATCAAATCTCTTAATGACAATACACCTACTAACCGCTTCTCTTCATCTACTACATAAATGTAGTAAATCGTTTCCGCTTCAGGAGCTTCTTTCTTTAAAATTTGCATCGCCGAACGCACTGTTTCGTTTGCGCCGATAGCAACAAACTCCGTTGTCATAATACTTCCGGCTGTATATTCTTCATAATGAAGCAGTTCCTTGATTTCTGTTGCTGCTTCCGGCTTCATAATCGATAAATAGCTGGCTACCTGGTCTTTTCTTAATTCATTTAATACGTCCACGGCATCATCCGCGTACATATGTGCCAGCATGTCCGCCACGAACGCCGGATTCATTTCCGCTACGTATGGGGCAATTTCATCAATTTCCAGGTTTTCAAAAATGGCCGCCATTTCTTCCGGGGACATATATTGATAAATGCGCATCCGCATTTCTTCCGGTTGTTTGACGAAAAATTGTGCTTGATCATACGGAAGGAGCGCTAAAAACTCATGGCGAAACGCATCAATGTCTTCCTGTACTAGAGCCTTCTCTAGCAGCTCTTCTGCCAAAACTTCTTTTTCTAACACTTCATTCATCTTGCGTCCTCCTTTCATGATGAAATATTTCATTATCAGTCCGAAAGGCAAAGCATTCTGTACGATTTGCCTTGTCCGAATACCCCTTGACCCTTATAATAGTAACAAAACTTCCGCAAAATGTCGTTACTTGTTTTCTTTTGTCAAACAAACAAGGTGTTTGCAAAGTGCAAAAAATTCGTTAAGATGGTAATGGAGCTTTTTTGCGCTCATACTATATGTACTTCTACATATGCCCTCTAGCAATAGAAAGGATTGAACAATGGAAAAAGAAAGAACATCACAGTATCAGATAGATTTTGCTTTAATAGGCATTTTATTTTTATTGGCGGTCACGAGCTGTATAGCTATTTCAACCGCTCAATCTCATCCTGATTTTCCGGAAAAATTAAAGAGCATTAACTTCGTAGCACAACAAATTAAATGGTATGTTATAGGGTTAATTGCCATTGCGGGAACAATGATCATCGACTTTGATCGCTACAAACAAATTTCATGGTATTTGTACGGCTTTGCGATGGTTTTACTGTTGGGGCTGGAATTCGGAATTCCAAGCTCCATGGTATTGACCATTAAAGGTGCAACCGCATGGTATAAAGTGCCGGGACTCGGAAACTTCCAGCCCTCTGAAATTATGAAATTGTTCATGATTATCGTATTAAGCCGCATTGTCGTAAATCATAATGAAAAATATCATATCCGGGCACCAAGAGAAGACATGATATTGCTCGCCAAAATTTTTGGCGCAAGCTTACCGCCGCTCCTTTTAATCGCAAAAGAGCCGGACTTGGGAAATACGATGGTAATGACTGCGATTATCGCTTCTATCATTTTAGTATCCGGCATTCGCTGGCGTTTTATTTTAGGGCTTGTCGGCATTGCCATAGCAGTCGCTTCTGTTCTTGTCTATATTTATTTTGCGCATACCGCTTTCTTTAAAGCGCATATTTTAAAAGAATATCAGTTAGATCGATTCTATGGCTGGCTTGCTCCGTACGAGTATGAAACACAAGGCTATCAATTGCGCCAAGCGATTTTAGCTACCGGTTCGGGGGAATTGTACGGAAAAGGCTTTAAAAACGGGGAAGTGTACTTCCCTGAGCCGCATACCGACTTCATTTTTACGAACATAGCGGAACAGTACGGATTCATCGGAGGCAGCATCGTGATCTCCTTGTTCTTCTTATTGATTTACCGCATGATCCATATTGCGCTTGAAAGCAACGATCCGTTCGGAAGCTACTTATGCGCAGGGGTAATCGGAATGATTACCTTCCAGGTATTCCAAAACATCGGGATGACGATCGGCATTCTACCGATTACCGGCATTACCTTGCCGTTTCTCAGCTACGGAGGAAGCGCGCTCTTAACCTATATGATTGCCATCGGCTTCGTGCTGAACGTCCGGTCACGAACGAAGAAATTTATGTTTGATTAAACCTATCCGCTGCAGGATAGGTTTTTTCTTTGTACAATAGTGAAAACTAAGGAAAAAAGAAGGTGACGGTATGAAACTTGATATAATTGGCGATATTCACGGCTGCTTTGAGGAGTTTAAAACGTTGACAACAAACCTTGGATACAGTTGGGAAGACGGAATTCCAAAACATCCCCAAGGAAGAAAGCTTGCATTTGTAGGGGATTTGACGGACCGAGGACCCTATTCGTTAAAGATGGCAGAGATTGTTCATGAGCTTGTCATTCGCCGGAAAGAAGCTTATTATTCACCGGGCAATCATTGCAATAAGCTGTACCGCTTCTTTTTAGGACGCAAAGTTCAAATTACGCACGGACTAGAAACAACCGTTGCAGAATATGAAGCACTCTCCCGGCAAGAGCAGCAAACCATTCGTTCTAAATTTATGGAGTTATATGATGCTTCCCCTCTGTATCATGTATTGGATAAAGGAAAACTCATTGTTTGTCATGCAGGCATTCGCGGCGATTATATAGGAAAAGTAAACAATAAAGTAAAAACATTTGTCTTATACGGAGATATCACAGGGGAAACGCATCCTGACGGCTCGCCTGTCCGAAGAGATTGGGCCAAAGAGTACAAAGGCAAGGCGTGGATCGTATATGGACATACCCCCGTTCGAGAAGCACGATTTGTCAATCACACTGTCAACATTGATACAGGGGCTGTATTTGGCGGGAAGCTGACTGCCCTTCGCTATCCTGAAATGGAAACCGTTTCTGTCCCGTCTTCTATGCCTTATGTAGCCGAAAAATTTCGCACATTTGAGGAATGAAGAAAATGAGCACTCCGATTCGCGAGTGCTCATTTTTGCAAAATCCGTGCCATATCATCCGGCAGCTCAGATGTAAATGTATACTCTTTTTCATGTACGGGATGATAGAAGGTTAACGTTTTACTATGCAATGCTTGTCTTCCAATCTCATCTCTTGTTCCGCCGTACAAATCATCCCCAAGCAGCGGATACCCGAGGTGGGCCATATGAACACGAATTTGATGGGTGCGTCCTGTTTCTAATTGCAGCGAAACATGCGTCAAAGCTTCTCTTCTTTCGACTACGCGAAAATGAGTAACTGCCCGCTGTCCATCTTCTCGGACCACTCGCTCAATGATGCTGTCAGCTTTACGAGCGATAGGGGCATCGATTGTGCCTTCCTCTTGCTCTACCACCCCATGAACAAGCGCCTCATATGTCCGGCGAATCGCTTTTTCTTGCTGTTGCTTAGATAGTAAATGATGGATGAATCGGTTTTTGGCGACCAGCAGCAAGCCCGACGTATCCCGGTCAAGTCGGGTCACAATATGAACCGTACTGTCCAGGTGCTGTCTGTCGTAATGATATAGAAGGGCATTCGCCACTGAGCCAGTCGGATGCTCCCGGGACGGAATGGTCGACATATACGGCTCTTTGTTTATGACAAGGACATATTCATCTTCGTATACAATCGTTAGAGGAATCGGTTCGGGCTTCATATCTTCGCTTCGTTCTTCCGGAGGAAAGACAATGACAAGATCTTCTCCTTCTTTTAATACATGCCGCACCGTCACAACAGTATCATTCACCTTTATCGTTCCTCCATGGAATTTAATATCGGTCAACGCTGCCTTTGAAATTCCCTTAGACCGCAAAAATTCCCGGACTAATGTTCCTTCTTCCTCTGCTTGTATGCTCCACTTTAATGTAAACAATGACCATAATCCTTTCTACTTATCCGCCACAAATGAGTCACGCACGCGATTCCAAAACGGAAACGGACGGAATCGGACAAATCGTACTTTTTGGTTTGCTACACGGAATTGAATCGATTTCACATCTTTATGTAAAACCATTAAATGATCGATTGTAATTTGAAAATTTGTTGCTTTGACCGGCTTCAATACGCATGTATGATGCTTTGGCAATATAAGCGGAGAACCGACGGTACGGAACACGCGATTATTGATGGAGGCCATCTCCGTGAGCTGAATCGCCTCAATCGCCGGATGCAAGATGGCTCCGCCTAACGCTTTATTGTATGCTGTACTTCCGGATGGAGTCGCAATACAAAGTCCATCCCCCCGGAACGTTTCAAAATGTTCCCCGCGAATTTCTACATCTAATACAAGAGTGCCTTCCAAGCTTTTTACTGTGCATTCATTTAATGCTAGATAAAGTGATTCTTTTCCCCCGTTCAGGTAGCGGATAATGGCCTCTAGAAGCGGATATTCCACCACTTGAAACGGCGTTTTGGCAATCGCTATGACAAGCTTTTCCACTTCATCCGGACGCCAGTCTGCGTAAAACCCGAGATGACCGGTATGCACGCCCACAAAAGCAGTTTTGTCTAAACGGTGGGTGTAACGATGGAACGCATGAAGCAGCGTGCCATCGCCCCCTACCGAAATCACGATTTCAGGCTCTTGTTCATCATCGTGGAAGCCAAAACCAAGCAGATACTCCCGAATCGTCGCAACAATTGCATTTGACTCTTGATCTCCCTTTGACATAATCGCAAATCTCATCGCCAACACCCTTTAAATAGTTATTCTGATTCTTGTGTTTCTTGCTTTCGTAAAAAGACTTTTTGCGCCTCTTGTATCTCAATGCGGATAGATGACATTTCTTCATCAAGCAAGTAAGCTGCTTCTGCGGCACGCTGCAAACGAACTTTAATATCCTCCGGAAACCGGCCGCTGTATTTATAATTTAACGAATGCTCAATCGTTGCCCAAAAATTCATCGCCAATGTCCGAATTTGAATTTCGACAAGCACCTTTTTTTCCCCTTGTATTGTTTGAACAGGATAACGGATGACAACGTGATAGGAGCGGTAGCCGCTTTCTTTTTTTTGCGTCACGTAATCCCGCTCCTCCACAATTTCAAAATCATTTCGCTTTCTCAAGAGCTCTACAACTATTTTAATATCGTCCACGAATTGACACATCATGCGAAGCCCTGCAATGTCTTGCATTTCCTCTGCCAATTTGTCTAACGGAATGTTTCTCTTTTCCGCCTTGTCAATAATGCTGGGCACCGACTTGACTCTCCCTGTAACGAATTCAATCGGCGAATGCTCCGAAAGCATTTCAAATTGCGAGCGCATCCCTTTTAATTTTACCTTCAGTTCCCCTACCGCTTGGTGGTAAGGGGCTAAAAATGCTTCCCAGTTTCGATCCATTTTACCACCATCCAAACAGAATTCTTTCCTATTTCTTACAGAAAGATTTCTTCAACCTTTCGCACCAGTTCCTCTCCGTAATTTGAGTTGCCTTCAATGTTAAGAATTAAATAATCGAGCTCCTCTTTTAAATTTTCAAGTTCCATCTTCCATTCACCTGATCGGACAAATACTTTTTCATCGCTTGTCAACGCATCTTTCACCTCATTCCAGACAGTATGCGGAATGCTTACATATACAAACTCATCATCATTTTCTAAAATGTATAAGAAGGCTAATTGGTCCGAATCCACCAATACGTGATTGCGGGCACGAAGATGCTCCAATGGAAACTCCGGCTGCTCCGCACATAAAATAAGAGCATGTTCTTCTTTTTGTACGCTCTTAATATACATCTTTTTTTGCATTTTTTAATTCCTCCAGCTAAGTCTCACTATGTAGTATTGCATACTTTCTTTACTCTATTAATTGTAACATAAGATGATGGGCAATATTAAAACATTGATTCAAAATCATGCACTTGTCATAATAAAAGCTGGATATTTTGGAAGGGAGCTACATTAATGAAGCAAGAAATTGAGATTGAATTTAAAAATTTACTGACAAAAGAAGAATTTGAAACGTTAGCAAATACTTTCCGTATTCCTTCTTTTACAACACAAGTGAACCACTACTTTGAAACCCCTTCTCTTTCTCTGAAGGAAAAAGGAGCGGCACTTCGCATCCGAGTTAAAAATGGCGCCCATACCCTTACATTAAAACAGCCGGCGGAGGTGGGCCTATTAGAAACGCACCAAGCATTGACAAAAGAAGAAGCAGAGAAAATGATTGAAACAGGAACAGTCATCCAGGGCGGCGTTGCAAAAATGCTAGACTCTTTAGGAATTCCGGTGCAGGAGATTCAATACCTCGGCCAATTGACAACAGAACGTGCAGAAATACAATATCAAGGCGGCACTCTTGTATTGGACCACAGCATGTACTTCAATGTTCATGATTATGAGCTTGAATACGAGGTGAAAGAGGAACAAGAAGGAAAACAGAAATTTTTGGAATTGCTGCAAGCTTATCATATTCCGGTTCGGCATACAGAAAATAAAATTCAACGCTTTTTTCTGGAAAAACAAAAGCATTCACAATAAGCGAAATGGAGCTGAACATGCATTCTTTTTAGCCGGCTTTGCAACGAATCCGGTCCATTTCATGATGAACCCGGCCGGATTTGTCATTCTGAATCGCCATAGAATCCGATTCATCATTTGTTCAAGTCTCTTTGTTTGCGCTTCTTTTTGACCGTTGCTACAATAAAGTGAAACTTCCATCAGCGGAGGCGCTTCATCCTCGCTGATGGTCAGTTGAACCGATCGGGTTCTTGCTCGCGGTTAATCCCCTTGGATTTTACCGCCAGTTAGAGCGGAATGAATGTACACTGAATTGTGAGAAAAGGAGTATTATTATGCACAAAGATACGTTAACACCGTATGAAGCAATCGGCGGAGAAGAAACAGTAACAGCATTGGTGGATACGTTCTACTCTTATGTCGCGAAGCATCCGGACTTGGCTCCTATTTTCCCGGATGATTTGACAGAAACGGCTCGAAAGCAAAAGCAATTTTTGACACAATATCTCGGGGGGCCCGACTTATACACAAGAGAGCACGGCCATCCGATGCTGCGGGCACGTCATCTTCCATTTGAAATTACACCAAAACGGGCGAAAGCATGGCTCGAGTGCATGCATAAAGCAATGGACGATGTCAGATTGGAAGGCCCGGTTCGAGAATTTATCTTTGAACGTCTTCGACTGACGGCCCAACATATGACGAATACACCGGACAAAGAAACGGGTGGTTGAGAATGAACAATTTAAACAAGATTACTCCTCTTCGTTTTCAAAAATGCATTCGAAAACCGATAGAAGCGTATTTGTTTATTGATCCATTATGCAAAGATTGCTGGGACATCGAGCCCATTATCCAAAAGCTTACGATGGAATACGGAAAATACTTTACTCTGAGGCACGTATTAACCGGAAAAATACAGTCCAATACGTCACACAAATGGAATAAGCCTGCTAATATTCGATTTGTGTGGGAAAAGACTACAAGCAGATTCGGGCTATCATGTGACGGAAAAGTAAATATTGAGCATTCTGCAACCTCCCCATACGCTGTTTCCATTGCGGTGAAAGCAGCGGAGCTGCAAGGTCGAAAAGCAGGTTCGAAGTTTTTGCGCAAATTTCAAGAGTATTTATTCTTGAAACAAAGCCAAGCGACAGAAGAAGATATATTGATGAAATGCGCAAAAAAAAGCGGCATCGACGTGGAAGAGTTTCAAAAGGATATTCATTCGGTAAGTGCGACAAAAGCGTTTCAATGCGATTTAAAATTCAGCAATGAAATGCATATTACCGAAATTCCTTCCCTAATTTTCTTCCATACCAACTCAGATGAAGAAGGAATTAAAGTATCCGGTATCTATCCTTATGAAGTATATGTTCAAGTACTACAGGATATTGTAAAAAAAGATTTGATTCCGGATCCGCTCCCCTCTTTTGAATCGTTTTTGCAAACGTATGAATTTTTCTCTACACGCGAGATTGCGATTATTTTCAATTTATCGCACGCGGAAGCAGAACGCGAAATGAAGAAATTAATGTTAAAGCGAAAAGTGGTGCAAGTTCCAACGGAAAAAGAAATGTATTGGCGCTATATCGGATAATAAGAAAAGCTTTTTCATCCGTTCCTAACTTCCCCTGAAACCCCTCGACTAAACTGCGTAATGCAGCGCAGTTTGGTCGAGGAAGCTTTTCTTGTGTTCTTCCCCATCAAAGGCGTTTTTTGTCAATGCAAAGGAAAAGGCCTAAGGAGGGAGCTGGAGGAAAAAGCTAGACATAAAACAAAAAGACTTGGCGGGAAACCAAGTCTTTTTGCATGCCTTATTCAGGCATTTAAGGGGATGGGAGAAATTTTCACGTTCAAACAAAGGGGTATATATGTTTGTTTGTGAATTAGTTCACGTCTATTATATTACATGATTCGACATTTGATGACAAGATGATTGCTTATTTTTTCACAAATTCGTCAAAAATTAACCATTATTCACCAATTAGAGAGAGACTCCTTCAATATACAAAAAAGACTTGGCGGGAAACCAAGTCTTTTTTGTGTCTATTCAGACATAAAGGGAATGGGAGAAAATTTTGACGTTCAAACAAAGGGGTATATGCGTTACTTGTGAATCGTTTCACATTTATTATATTACATCATCTTTGCTCTTTCGACAACATTTTTTCTCAACCTGTCACAAAACGCTCAAATTCTAAATACAAGCGTGTCTGAATAAAATAGAACCAAGCATATCTTTAGGAGGTATCTATGCACAAGTATAAGCTTATAATCAGCCTTGTTCTCGTCTTGATAACATTTATATTGTACATTTTGTCCCTGCTTGAAGTATTTCCGATCCTTTTGTCTGTCCCATTGCTTTTTATAGCTATTTTAATTGCTGTAACTATGTTTAACAATCATAAGCGATTTAAAGGTTTCCGCTCATGACCCCCCCATGGGGTTGCTCCCTTCCTATGCTTGAAGTGGAGGCTTCTCGCCTAAATATGATAAAAACAGACACCCCGATTCGGATGTCTGTTTTCGTTAGGCCGTTTTACTTTTCAAATAACAGTTCTTCTAATTCGTTAAGCTTTTCTTCAAACACTTGAAGAGCTTCTTTTACAGGCTCAGGAGAAGTCATGTCTACTCCTGCCTTTTTCAATACTTCAATCGGATAGTCAGAGCTTCCGGACTTTAAGAACTCAATGTAGCGTTCTACAGCCGGTTGTCCTTCTTCCAAAATTTGTTTGGACAGTGCTGCTGCTGCGCTGAAACCTGTCGCATATTGATATACATAGTAATTGTAATAGAAATGCGGAATGCGGGACCACTCCAGCCCGATTTCTTCATCTATGACAAGCTCTGTGCCAAAGTACTTTTTATTTAAATCATAGTATAGGGATGTTAATAAATCAGGAGTCAACGCCTCTCCTTCTTGAGCTTTCTTATGAATCAGATGCTCAAATTCTGCAAACATGGTTTGACGGAATACAGTGCCGCGGAACGCCTCCAAATAATGATTCAATAAATACAAGCGTTTTTTCTTATCGTCCGTATGCTTCAATAAATAATCATTTAATAACGCTTCGTTGCAAGTAGAAGCAACTTCTGCCACGAAAATAGAGTAGTCTCCATACACATACGGCTGTGTTTTGCGTGTATAGTAACTGTGAACGGAATGACCGAATTCATGTGCCAGTGTAAACAAGTTATTTACATTATCGTGCCAGTTCATTAAAATATACGGATTTGTCCCGTAAGCACCCGATGAGTAAGCACCGCTGCGCTTTCCTTTATTTTCATACACATCTACCCAACGGTTTTCATAAGCTTCTTTTAAAATGGATACATACTCATCGCCAAGCACCGCTAACGCTTTTAGCAAAATATCTTGCGCTTCCTTATACGTCACTTCGATTTTCGCTTCTTGGACAAGCGGTGTATATAAATCGTACATATGAAGCTCATCAAGTCCTAATGCACGTTTGCGGATAGAAATATATCGATGCAGCAGATGCAAATTGTCGTTCACCGCATTCACAAGCTGATCATATACAGATTCCGGGATGTTATTGTTGCTCAGCGCAGCTTGACGAGCAGATTCATATTTACGAACTCGCGCGTAGAAGTTGTTTTTCTTTACCGCTCCGCTTAACGTGCTGGCAAAAGTGTTTTTATACTTTCCATACGTGTCGTATACTGCTTTAAACGCATCACGGCGAACGCGTGGATCTTCGCTTTCTAAAAATTGAATGTAACGGCCGTGCGTCACTTCTACTTCTTCCCCATTTTCATCTTCAATGGTCGGGAATTTTAGATCAGCATTGTTTAACATCCCGAATGTGTTGCTGGACGCGCTTAACACTTCGGAAGCTTGCGCAAGGAGCGCTTCTTCCTCTGCTGATAATACGTGCGGACGTTGACTCGTGATTTCCTCTAACGCATGCTTATATACTTTCAGCTCTTCATTTTCTTGCAAAAATGACTGCAGCCTTTCTTCCGGAATCGATAAAATTTCAGGAACAATGTAAGCCATTAAGCTGGATGCTTGTGTGTATAAATTTGTCGCACGATCATTATACGCTTGATAGAAAGAATTTGTTGTATCCTGATCGTAACGCATATGCGCGTATGTATACAGTTTACCGAGACGCAAGGAAACCTCATCTTGATATTTCAATGCAGCAAGCAAATCATGAGAAGAGTTTCCAAGCTTTCCTCTAAATTCGCTGAGCTTTGGCAGCATCTCTTTAATTTGTGAAAACTCTTTATCCCATTCTTCATCCGTTGCAAATATATCTTCTAAGCGCCATGTGAATTCCTTTTCAATTTCGCTTCGCTCTGGCAGCTTCTTGACAGTTTTTTGTTCAGTCATGTGTACTCCTCCTATCATTTTTTCACTCTTTAACAATTCTCCTCATCTGTGAGGATTCCTTCTTTTGCTCTGCTTATTATACCCGATTTCTCTCCCATGTTTCAGGAAACAGCTGCAGTGCCGTCTCAATCAATGCCTCATCCATCAGCATAGCTTCTTGGACTGTTTTCGGAACTGTATAGTTCCGTTTCTTCCTATACTTTTGCAAACCTGCATGTTCAACAATTCCTGCAAGCGATAAAAACTGTAAGTATTCTTCTACCGCACGCTTCCCATTTCCTTCAAAATAAAGAAGGGGGCGTTCTTGCATTTGTTTTCTTACAATATTATACACTTGTTGTAAGGAAAAATAGTAACCAGACGCAAGCGGGCCGATGACTTCAAGCAAAATATAGCTTTGCCATATTACGGATGCATCTTGTATTGCTAAAAGGGAAGGAAGAGGAACGCCAGCTTCAGGGGGATAGAATGACGGCGGAATTTGATGAACATACAGTTTTCGTAAGAAAGATTGATAGCCATGATGAAATATCTGGAGGGAATGAGTACGCCATCTTCTCTTCTTTTGCTTCCATTCTCTTTTTAGCACATCTTTACTGATCGGGAGTTGTTGAAACAAAGCAGGAAATTGAGCTGTTTTCAGAGGATATACAAACGAGTGGGAGAACGCTGCTGCGGGAGAAAACGGAATAAGCGGAGCACATTTTGTAAAGGAGCGTATGCGTGGACAAAAGTAAAGGAGAGACTGAAACTTGGAGAATATAGCTTGAAACGAGGATAATGAAATCCAGTAAGCAGAATGCCGTTTATATTGAATTCCTCCCAAAATCCACACTGCATCGATTCCTTCTTTTTGATACGATTCTGTTCGCTTCATCACTTGCTCTTTTGCAATGGTTGAACATTGAAACTCTACAGCAGTCCTGGTCTGTTCTATAAACAAGTCCGGCCGCTGGCGAATGGCCGGGAGATATTTTTCCAATTCAACTGTATATCCTTGATTTTGCAGCCATCGATAAAGCAATGCTTTTCCCTGCATATGATAATGAGATTCATGCTCCAGATGGCAATCATTCGTTTGAATGTGTGCAAAATGATACTGTTTTTTCTCTCCCAGCTTGAGCCGCATGCGGCTTTGACAGACGGGACAGAAAAATTGCTCCCGTTCCCGAAGAGAAAGCAACTCTTGTTTCTTCCATTCATCCAACAAATTGATACGTTCGCCGTTTTTATTAAGTGCAACCAGCAATGATTGGACCCCCTTTCTTCTCTTTACTTCTCCTTTCTTTCGGCCGATTCCTGCAAAAAAAACGCCCACAATCTGTGGACGTTATAATAATGGAGATAACAATCGATAGGTCGATTCAACAATTCGCATAACAAGTCTTCGCTTTTTAAACGTTTCCATGTGGATTTGGCGCGATACTGTTAAATCTTCTTCATAATCTTGCACAAGCTTTTGAATGCTGTGTGTATCATATAAAAAGGCATTGACTTCAAAGTTTAAATGAAAGCTTCTCAAGTCCATATTGGCTGTTCCGATGGAAGCCAAGTCAGAATCGACAATAACGATTTTACTATGCAAAAAACCCTTCTGGTACTCGTATATTTTCGCCCCCGCTTCCAGCAGCTCCGGGAAATAGGAACGGGAAGCATAAAACACCGTGCGCTTATCCGGCTTACTCGGAACAAGCAAGCGCACATCTATACCTCCCAGCGCCGCTACTTTTAACGCTGACAGAATGTCATCATCAGGGATGAAATAAGGGGTGGCGATCCAAATGGACTCACGCGCCGAAGCAATCATCGCAAAGTATAGATGCTTGATTGTATCCCATTTATTATCAGGCCCACCCGCGACCAGCTGTACGCCGCCGAGGTTTTCCCCTTCTACCTTTTCTGCCGCTAAGTAAGACGGATGCATGACTACTTCTCCGGTCATATAAAACCAATCTTGCAAAAAGATCAGCTGCAAGCTCTGGACAGCCTCGCCGCCTCGTAAATACAGATGCGTGTCACGCCAAAATCCAAAATATTCATCTTTTCCTAAATATTCATCACCGATGTTCAGTCCGCCAACAAACCCTTCGTTTCCATCCACGACAATAATTTTCCGATGATTTCGATAATTGATTTTATCATTTAAAATTGGAAGGCGTACAGGGAAAAACGGAATCACATCCACCCCTGCTTCTTTCAGCTCTTCTATATATTTTTTCGACAAACGCCAGCTGCCCACCGCATCATATAAAAAGCGTACTTCTACTCCTTCAAGTGATTTACGAATTAAGATGTCTTTAATTTCCGTACCGATTTTATCATCTCTTACTATGTAATATTCCATATGGATATGACGCGTTGCTTTATTCAACACTTTTTTAATAGCGGAAAACGTTTCATCTCCGTTCGTCAGAACTTTCGTTTCCGTATGAAACGAAATATTTAATGTCCCAAGCTTTTGTGCTAATCGAAAGAGAAGCTCCTGATGCCTTTTTACCGATATACGGTTCTCTGGTCGCGATTCCTCTCCCTTATGCTGCAAAAAAGCCTGTTCATCGAGCAGCGCCTTCTTTTGAAACATTCTCTTCCTCTTAAAATTTTGCCCGAACAATAGATATGCAAAAAAACCGAAAACCGGAAAGATGCCAAGCACTATTAACCACGTCAATGTTTTTGTAGGCTGACGATTTTCCAAGAAGATGACAAATCCGATAAAAAATGCCGACAACGTAAACAACACACTGAAAATGCCTAGTATAGAAGTGTGTTCAAGTTCAAATAGTCCGGTGTAAAACGCAGCGTCCGACAGGAAACGTAAGCCAAGAAAAACCGCGAAAATGATGAGAATAAGCAGCAATAGTTTCAAAGTATTTTTCATAAACATGGCCCCCTTTCCATTTTTCTCTATATTGTCATTATAAAACATAGTCCAAAGAAATCCCACGAATTTCAAAACACATCTGTCCTATACAAACGTCTATTACATTTTTTCCATTCACCGAATTAATATCACGAAAGGCGTTTCTGTTTGCTCTTTAATAAACAACAAAAAACCGATTTCTATTTCCAGAAATCGGTTCATGGCAAGAGCGGAAAATTCGTGCGAATGGAATGTAATGCCTGGTCCGCAATAATTTCTTTTCCGTATTCTTGTATACGATGGATCGTTACCCCTGATTCTTCTCCATACTCTAAGACAACACTTAAGATGCTGTCAATTTCTTCTTCTTCGTGTAACGCTTCATCAAATTCTACATATAAATAATATCGGTCTTCAAAGACATACAATTGATTCAATACATCTTCGAGATCCAATCGGTGACTTAAAGAAATAAGGTCTTCAAAGTCCTGGAACTTTACGACAAACCCTAACGTTCCATCACTGCTTAAGTAATATAAGTCTTCATCCTCTAAGTGCTGCTCAAGGAGTGACTCAAATCGTTCATCGAGAGGAATGTCAATGATTTTGTCCAATCCAATCGGGAGCTCGAGCTTTTGCCCGTCTTTTGAAATTTGTGCTTTTGTCACGATAACCTCGATCCCCTTATCCAAAGCTTGCACTTGAATCCATAGAGGACCATCTACAAAAAACTCATCCTGATAACGAACTTCGTCCATCATCTCCCAAAAGAGCTGTTCGCTTTTCTCGCGATTGTACCAAATTTCCTCCCGGTCAAACCCGCGCTCTTCTATGTCGACGTAAGATATATAAAACTTAACTGTATTGTCATTGATTCTTTCAATATCCAAAGCAATCTCTCCCTTCTTATCATGGATAGTACTGAAGGGACTGGTACCCCCTAAAACACAATCTATAGATAAAGCTTCCATCATTGAGGATTTTTTTCTCTCTCGCTGACAGATAGCTAAATCGATGAAACTGCTGTCCCTGCTCTACAAGCGGGATAAATATATAGTTCCTAATATCATATCATTTTCATGAACAAGAATCTAGGAATTCTTGTACTCTCATTTTATGATAAAGTGCTCCGGAATGGAAATAAAAAAGTGCCAATTAAAAAAAACAGTCATATACCCATTTCCAATATCCTATTCTTGACAGGCTGTACATCTTCCCTTATAGTGATTAAAGTAATTATGAATCGGGAAAGATAAATAGCTTGTGAACGGGGGATATATGATGGATTTAGAATTCCTTTCGCAAATACTCATTATCATTGGAATAGATATAGTACTCGGTGGCGATAATGCCATCGTTATCGCATTAGCAAGCCGCAATTTGCCGGAATCTCAGCGCAACAAAGCAATTTTTCTTGGAACAGGTTTAGCCATTGTTGTTCGTATCTTGCTCACAATTGTAGCGGTATACTTACTGAAAATCCCGTTCTTGCAGCTTGTCGGCGGTCTTCTGCTTATTATGATTTCCTACAATCTTCTTTCAGATGATGGCGATGACCTTTCTAATATTAAAGCAGGGACAACATTAATGAGCGCTGTTCGTACGATCGTATTTGCCGATATTGTGATGGGCTTTGATAATGTGTTGGCAATTGCCGGAGCAGCTCACGGAAATATTCTCCTCGTTGTACTAGGATTATTGATTTCTGTACCGGTTATCATTTGGGGAAGCAAGTTGATTTTAACATTTATGGAGAAATATCCGGTGCTTGTATATGTGGGTGCAGGAATTTTAGCGTACACTGCCGGAAGCATGATGGTTCATGAACCAAGATTGCATGATTTCTTCGTTCAAAATTCTTTGAGCGCAACTCTTATTCCTATTATAACGGTCGTGCTTGTACTTGTTGCAGGATATATCGTGAATCAAATTAAATTAAGAAAAGCTCATAATTAACAAATGAGGCAGGCGCGCGGCCTGTCTCATTTCATTTTGCATATACAAAAAAGACCCCGGCTTGAAGTGTCCGGAGCTTTTCTATTAGTTTACAAGACGCTGTGCTTCGCGCAATTGGAATGTTCTTACTGTACGCGGTAAGAACCGGCGAATCTCATCTTCGTTATATCCTACTTGCAATCTCTTTTCGTCGATGATGATCGGACGGCGAAGAATGCCCGGATAATCGCGAATCAACTTATATAAGTCTTGTAATGGTAAAGATTCTACATTTATGTTTAGCTCTTGAAAGATCTTAGAACGCGTGGAAATAATTTCGTCCGTTCCGCTTTCAGTCATACGTAAAATTTCTTTAATCTCTTCGATTGTTAAAGGCTCAGAGAAAATGTTTCTCTCTTGGTATGGAATATGGTTTTCTTCCAGCCAAAGCTTTGCCTTTCTGCATGA
>JBHGXS010000067.1:0-190535 GCA_041920565.1 Bacillus sp. (in: firmicutes)
TCGAGCTTCTTCAAGATACCCTGAAAAAGACGAACAGCCGAATCAAAAAAATCATCGAAAATCAACTTCAGCAGTGGATAGCCGGCCTTCCTAGTTATATCAAGGCTTATTTGCCGATTTCACTCTGCGAAAGTTGAGTAATTAGTATTCATCTTCCCGAAAACCGAGATCCCTTAGCTGGGACATTTTATTGCGCCAATCCTTCTGCACTTTTACCCAAAGCTCCAAAAACACTTTAGAGCCAAGCAACGCTTCAATATCAAGGCGAGCGCGCTTCCCGACTTCTTTTAACATGCTTCCTTGTTTGCCGATGATGATCCCTTTTTGTGAGTCCCGTTCTACAATAATTGTTGCACTTACGTATACGGCGTTGCCGCCTTCCCGTTTCTCGATCGCATCAATAGCAACCGCAATAGAATGCGGAACTTCCTCTCTTGTCAAATGCAATACTTTTTCACGGATCAGTTCGGCAATAATAAAGCGTTCTGGATGATCGGTAATTTGGTTGGAAGGATAGTATTGGGGCCCTTCCGGCAAATATCTTTTTATTGTTTCAAGCAGCGTTTCTACATTATTGCCTTCTAAAGCAGAAATTGGCACCACTTCTTTAAAATCATATAAAACCCGATACTTATCGATGAGCAAAAGAAGGTCGTCAGGGTGAACTTGGTCGATCTTATTGACTACTAAAAAGACAGGCTGACTCGTTTGCTTCAGCTTTTCAATGATGAATTCATCTCCGCGCCCCAGGCCTTCTGCAGCATTGACCATAAACATGATAATATCGACTTCTTTTAAGGTGTTTTGGGCAATTTTCATCATGAAGTCCCCAAGCTTATGCTTTGGCTTATGTATACCAGGGGTATCAATGAAGATCACTTGTGCTTCATCCTCTGTATATACCCCTTGAATTTTATTGCGCGTCGTTTGCGGCTTGTCGCTCATGATGGCGATTTTTTGCCCGATTACACGATTTAAGAATGTAGACTTTCCTACGTTCGGACGTCCTATAATGGACACGAATCCTGATTTAAAACCTTGATTATTCATTCAAATCCTCCGGTGAAAATGCTCCAGGCAATAGTTCTCCCACAGTTGTTTCCTGAATATCGCCTTTTAAATTTGATAAGTATACTTTCGTATCATGCTTGCATAATTCTACCATAACTTGGCGGCATGCTCCACAAGGAGGCACCGGACGAGCAGTATCCGCCACTACTGCGATAGCATCAAATTCCTTATCACCTTCGGAATACGCTTTAAATAACGCTGTTCGCTCTGCACAATTGCACAGACCGTAAGAAGCGTTTTCAATATTGCAGCCTTCATATACTTTCCCATCTTTTGTTAAAAGGGCAGCGCCAACCTTAAACTTTGAGTAAGGTACATACGCTTGTTCACGAGCATGAATCGCTTTTTGAATCAATTCTTGGATGTTCAATACAGTCTCTTCCCTTCCAAATTTAATGTATTGTTTGCATGAAATGCGGAGCAAAGATAATGCCTCCGATAATGACGGCAACGATAGAGAGCACCAACACCGCACCGGCAGCGATATCTTTTGCAAGTTTTGCCAATGGATGAAAGTCTTCAGTTGCTAAATCCACTGCTTTTTCCACCGCTGTATTCATCATCTCCAAGCTTATTACCCCGCCAATAGTAAGCAATAAAATGAGCCATTCCACATTTGTGATGCGAAAATAGAGCCCACATACTAAAACAACGATTGCAGCGCAAAAATGAATTTGTACATTTCGTTCATTTTTTGCTGCATACATTAAGCCAGAAAAAGCATAACCAAAGCTTTTTATTAGCTTTCCCTTTTTCATCGTTCTAGTCCAAAAGAATGTAAAATTTTCTTTTGCTTTGCGAACATCTCTTGTTCATCTTCTTCTGTCATATGGTCATAACCGAGTAAATGCAGAAATCCGTGCACTGCCAAAAATCCAAGTTCCCTCATAAAGGAATGACCATATTCCTCTGCTTGCTCTTTCGCTTTCGGGATAGAAATGATAATATCACCCAACACTCGAGGCATTTGAGCGCCGACAATTTGAAGTTCTCCTTCTACCTCGTCTTCCAGTGCAAAGGAAATAACATCAGTTGGTTGATCTTTGTCCCGATATTCCCTGTTAATTTCTTGGATTCGTTCATTATCAACAAATGTGACCGACATTTCGGCATCTTCTTGTACTTTTTCCAATTCAGCAGCCAAATGCAGCAGCTTTCGGATGCTTTCGATTTGTTCTTCTGTCAGTTCATTTGTTTCATCAAAAAAATCAATCGCAATACTCATAATTTCACCTGCTCTTTTTTCATTTCGGGGTATTGGATTCTTGAGTGAAAGATTCCGTTTAACGTTTCACACAGCGTTTTCTTTATCAGTTCAAGATCTCGAAACGTTAAATCACAATTGCTGAATTGTCCGTCTTGTAAGCGATCTTTAATGATTCCTGCTACAAGCTGCTCAATTCGTTCCGGTGTCGGCTCGTTCAAAGAACGAACAGCTGCTTCTACGCTGTCTGCGATACCCACGATTGCAGCTTCCTTTGAAGAAGCTTTCGGTCCCGGATAACGGAACATTTCTTCTGTATACTCATTTTCATTTTGTTGAACGGCCTTGTAATAAAAATATTTTAGCAATGTAGTACCGTGATGCTGGGCGGCAATATCAACTAGTTCTTTCGGGATTTTGTGGCGCTCTAACAGCTTTACTCCCTCACTGACATGAGAAATAATAATATCCCGGCTTAACTCCGGCGTCAGGCTATCATGAGGGTTCTGCATCCCCATTTGATTTTCAATGAAAAAATGCGGCCGCAGCGTTTTCCCGATATCATGATAGTAAGCCCCCACACGAGCAAGCAGTCCGTTCGCCCCCACTGCTTCACAAGCTGCTTCTGACAGATTGGCAACCATGATGCTGTGGTGGTACGTACCTGGAGCTTCCAATAAAATTTTGCGAAGCAACGGATGATTCGGGCTTGCTAATTCCATCAGCTTCATGGATGATACAATCCCTAATCCGCTCTCTAAATAAGGCAGCAAACCGAGAGTCAGAACAGAAGCAACGATGCCCGATGCAGCTGCCATAAGCAAATAGACTGCTATTTCTACCGGCGAAAAATTAGCATTTCGAATCAATAAAATGGCAGATAATACAGCAACATTTAATACCGACACGAGAATACCGGCTCGCAAAATCATGCTGCGCTTTTGCTTTTCGCGTAAGAATACGCTGACAGACCAAGAGCTCATAAGAAAGTAAATGGCAACGGTGTAATTGAGGCTTGTTACGCCTTCATTAAAAATAATACTCCCACAAATGGAAAAAATCATACTTGTTATGAACACAAATCGATCTCCAATCATGAGCTTAACAAGCATCGTTCCCATAGCAACAGGCACGAGAAAGCCAAGGCCGGTAAACTCAATAGTTTGGAAGAAGCTGATTGTTTTCATAATGACGATGACAAGCGAAATGATGAGCACATAAGCTAAAAGATAGGGCTTACTTTCTGTTGTTCTTTTTAAAAATGTATCAAATTGATGTTGTACAAAATAAACAAGAAGAACAACGAGAATAAACAATCCAATAAAAGGCTGCAATGAATTCCCGTCGTCAAGCAATCCTACAAGCTTCAATTGCTCATAGACTTCCCTCGTAATCGTATCGCCTTCCTTTACAAGAATTTGTCCTTGTAAAATGTAGACAGGCTCAATCGAATCCATCTCCATTTGCTTGCGCTCTTTCGTCGCCGCGGGATCATAAAAGTAATTGGCTACAATCGCATATTTCCCGAGAACAATAATAGCATCTTTTACGTCCCCGTTTACGTTGGCATAACTCAGTTCATTTTGAATTTGCTGCTTAAATTCGTCTATCTCATTGATTTTAATGTTTGTGCTCATTATATTGTTGACCGCTGTTACTGTAGACTCCCGAGCCACTACAAGCTGCTCAGGAGTCGCATTGAGCAGTTCAAGGAGGACCGTATCAGACAAGCTTTTTGTTAAGTCGTTCGGAAGCTTTTTTTTCAACATGTCCAATTGCTCGCTAATAGACAGCTGTTTTGGCGACTCTCCTTCTGCAGGCTGCATATTTTTAGCTTCTTCCTGCACTTCTTGTACTGCATCGAATACAGAATTTACGATATCAACCCGATTTTGCTTATACTCTCCGCGATATGTATACTGGTCTTCCACTCGCTGAGCTGCTTCTCTTTTTTTCTTTTCAGTAGTCACTTTGTCTTCGATCGTTATCGGAGAGTGTATAGTGTTTTTAGCGATAGAGAGCAGTTTCACGTCTACTTCATCCGGCTTTACGTTACTCATCAAGGTCGCAAACAAAACGCATCCTAATAGTACATACAAAGCAGCTGTGGCAACTTTCATTTGTTTCAGCAGCTTTAACAACCGACTTATTCCTTGTGAATTTGGCATAACTGCAGAACATTCTCCTCTCTTACAAGAGTACGCCCCTCTTTAATGATAACAAAAAACGACCCTTTAGGAGAAGGGCCTTATCGTTTATAATTCTGCTTTATCATAAGCTTCAATAATCTTTTGCACGAGCGGATGTCGGACTACATCAGATTGTTCAAGAGTTACAAACGACATTCCGGACATACCGTTTAATACTTGACTGGCTATTTTCAAGCCTGATTTTACCCCTTTTGGCAAATCGATCTGAGACGGATCGCCTGTAATGACCATTTTGGATCCGAATCCAAGTCTCGTTAAAAACATCTTCATTTGCGCTCCTGTTGTGTTTTGAGCCTCATCCAATATGACAAAAGAATCGTCAAGCGTTCTTCCTCTCATGTAAGCAAGCGGCGCAATCTCAATTGTTCCTCTTTCAATCATACGCTGTGTATGCTCTTGACCCAAGACATCATGCAACGCATCATACAGAGGCCGTAAGTAAGGGTCCACCTTTTCTTTTAAATCCCCCGGTAAAAAGCCCAGACTTTCTCCCGCCTCTACCGCAGGTCTTGTCAAAATAATTCTTTTAACGGAACCGCTTTTTAAAGCACGGACTGCCATCACTACGGCGAGATACGTTTTTCCGGTTCCAGCAGGTCCGATACCAAAGACAAGATCATGCTTTTTGATTGCATAAATATAGTGTCTTTGTCCCATCGTTTTAACATGAATGGATTTTCCTTTTGCATTCTTAAAAATTTCTTCTTCATATAAATCAGCAAAATGCTCCAGTTTTCCGTTTAACCCAAGCTGAATGGCATACGCCACATCACGCTCGGAAATGGTAACACCTTTTCGGATAACCGCGAGTAAACTGTTTAAAATCTTTTCTACAAGGGCAACTGTTTCGCCGTCCCCGGAGACGCGAACAGCCTCTCCTCTTGTAAAAATAGACACCTTCAGCTCTTGCTCAATCAATTTTAAGTTTGTATCGTTAATTCCAAATAAAGCTACAGCTTCATTCGGATTTTCCAATTGTTGATTCATCTCTGTTAATTGTTCGGCCATTACTCAATCTCCTTGAATTTTGGACTCAGATATTGGTTGTTCAGTTGCAATATTTTCAATCACCTTAAAATGTAATGCTAACTTTACTTTACCATCCTTAATGCGCTTTCGCAAAACTTTTTCGCCAATAATCTTAGCATGCTCATCAAGTTTTTTCTTTAATTCCTCTCTTGCCATTTTTATTCCCTCTTTTAATGCCTGCTTTTCAGTATAGTCGCGATGTACTTCTTCTTCCTCTCTTACTGTAACTTTTTCGTATGAAACAGGAAGTGTCCATCGCAGGAAACGAACGTCATATTTCATGGAATCTTCTTTATATGCTTTATACTTATTTTTTTCAAATCCCCATACTTTTATCTGTAATCTGCCGATATTTATGTAATGCTTTTTGAAAAAAGCACCTGTGTATACTTGAAACTTCGTATTCAGCGGAACCTCGACTATAGACTTGTACCATGTTTCGCCAAAAATGATTCCTTTAGCCGAAACTATAGTGGGATTTTTTTCATTTCCAAACATACCCGAAACAAGAAGTTGTCCTTTTTCAACGTGATCGTTTTCTTGCACCATTGGCTTTCCTTCCTCCACAAACGTTCGTGTAATAACTGCTTCTTTTTTCGCAACTAAATTGCGCGGTTGGAGCACTTCTTCCTTTTTTGGTTCGTTTTTTTCAACCACTTGAAAGTGATACGTTGTTCCTCTCAATTCCACTCCTACCCATGTGATGGAATTTACATTATTTGTTAAGTGTCGCTGTAACGATTCTACATCCTTCAGCTGAAATTGCAGCTTTCCCGGTTTTACTCCCAGCTCTTTCAATTCTTTCATCATAAGATACTCTGTTTCCGGTTTTGCCCCGTCAATTTCAATTTTCCAAACCATGTTGGACAAAACGAGAAGAAAAACAAAAAAGGCAACAAATCCGAGAAGAAACCCGCCATTTTTCAAGAGCTTCTTCCGGAAAAACGGCAAGCCGTAACGGCCGATAAATTTTACATCGCATTCGTTTTTTCTATATACTGCGCGCAACTTGTGAATATCCTTCAGCAGCACATGGCAGGTTATGGTTTCAGATCCTACTTTTTTTACATTCCAAACATAAATCCCTCTTCGAACACATTCATTGACAAAGCGTTCTGTTCCTCGCCCGCTCAATCGAATCTTCACATGTCCCGCAAAGAGAGTCATCCATTGATTTTTCATCCTTCTCCCCCGCTCCTTATTGATCTATAAACAGTACTTGTTCTATGGTGCCTTCAAGCAGCAATTCCTCTGGAAGTATGGTTTTGATGACAAAGGAGTTTCCCTTAATCAACAGCTGTCCTTGCTTTAAAAGCAAACGGACTTCAGTATCTGAAAACGCAAGCAATCCTCGATGGTTTTCTATATAAATATGAATCTGGCCAACCATCGTGATTCTTGGCAGATCCATAAGAACATCAGCAGGCAGGTCCATCTTCTTCGTAATCCAACTTTTTACTTGTTGTTGCAACTTTCTCATCGAAGAACCCCCTCTCCATTCATATGTATGAAAGGAATGCTTGTACTAGCACCGGAAGAAAGGATAAAAAAAGCATAAAAAAACGCCTCATAAAGAGACGTTTTTTTATGCTAATAATTGCGAAACAAGCTTGTTAACTAAGGAGCCATCCGCTTTGCCTTTTACTTTCGGCATAACGGCGCTCATTACTTTGCCCATATCAGCTTTAGAAGTTGCACCTACTTCTGCGATGACTTGCGCAACGATGTTTTTCAGTTCTTCTTCCGTCAGCTGCTTTGGCATATACGTTTCTAAAATCTGAAATTCAGTCTTGATTTTATCAACAAGGTCTTCGCGACCAGCTTTTTCAAATTCAAGGAGGGAGTCTTTACGCTGCTTGGCTTCGCGCATCAATACAGTCAACTCTTCTTCTTCTGTTAAAGAAGGCTTGCCGACTTTGATAGCTTCATTCTGCAATGCAGCTTTAACCATACGGATTACACTTAATTTCTCTTTTTCTTTGTTTCTCATTGCTTGTTTCATATCATCATTTAGACGATCGAGAAGACTCATAAATACACCCTCTCTTAGAATTTACGCTTTCTAGCTGCTTCAGACTTTTTCTTGCGTCTTACGCTTGGCTTTTCGTAGAACTCGCGCTTTCTTGCCTCCGCAAGCGTACCAGTTTTAGAAACTGATCTCTTAAAACGACGAAGTGCATCCTCCAAAGATTCGTTTTTACGAACGACTGTTTTAGACATCCTACTTTCCCTCCCTCCGAACGTTCACTTACATCATAAACTTATGCATGCAAAAGGAAGACCTTTTCAGCATGTCTTTTACGATTATAATATATTGCGTCCTACTTGGTCAACTGTCTGACAAGAATTTCACTTCCAGAAAAACGATTGCATTTCGCTTATCATATTAAATGAATACATTACACAGCAACGTGTCCAAAAACTCCTTTATTTTTTCTCATGTTGACTAAGGCATATACTTTTCCACTAAAAAAAGAAGACTGAATCCAGCCTTCTTTTTATTATTAGTAATTTGTATTTGCTGTTTTTCCGCTTACTAAAGCAACGCCAGAGCTTGTTCCAATGCGAGTCGCCCCTGCTTGCACCATTTCTTCCATGCCTTTTAAGTCACGCACTCCGCCGGAAGCTTTTACGCCGATGTCCGGTCCAACTGTTTTTCTCATTAAAGCAACATCCGCTACCGTTGCGCCGCCTGTAGAGAAACCTGTGGAAGTTTTTACGAAATCTGCACCTGCTTTCACAGATAATTCGCAAGCGCGAACTTTTTCCTCTTCTGTTAAAAGACATGCTTCAATGATAACTTTTACTAATGCTTTTCCTTTTGCTGCATCCACAACAGCACGGATATCGCGTTCTACAAGCTCATCATTTTTATCTTTTAATGCACCGATATTAATAACCATATCGACTTCCGTTGCGCCTTTTGCAATAGCATCCTTTGTTTCAAACGCTTTCGTTTCCGGTGTATTTGCTCCTAGAGGAAATCCGATGACCGTACAAACATTCACTCCAGAACCTTTTAAAAGTTCCGCTGCCGTTTCAACCCAAGTCGGGTTAACACATACAGAAGCGAAATTATGTTGCTTTGCTTCTTCGCACAATTTTACAATCGCTTCTTTTTTTGTATCCGCTTTTAATAACGTGTGATCAATTAGTTTAGCATAATCCATGCATAATATCCCCTTTCATAATGCCTATCACAATAGGTTGGTTGTCTGACGACTAACCATACGTTTGTATTATATCATAAACGAAACAGAAATTGGAGAATTTCTAACTTCCTCCTTTACTTTTTGCTTATTTTCATCTTTTCATTCAAAAAAGAAAAGCATACAAACGAAATGCTTGTATGCTTAGGCACTTGCGCTTTCTTCAAGCACGTCATCCAACACGCGGACGAATTGTCCTTCGTTATACGGATAACCAGCTTTTGTAATTTTTACTTTTATCAGTTTGCCAATCATGTCTTCTGTTCCCGGAAAAACTACTTTTAAGTAGTTATCTGTATATCCGACAAGAAGTCCTTCATTGTTTTCTTCATTAAACGTTTCTTCCGGAATGACTTCTAATACTTCTCCTTCGAACTCGGATGCGTATTCTTTTGCCAATTGGTCAGAAAGGGAGATTAAACGATGCACGCGCTCATTTTTCACTTCTTCATCAATTTGGTCATCCATTCGCGCAGCAGGCGTTCCTGTACGTTTGGAATAAGGGAATACATGCAACTCAGAAAAACGGTTATCCTTGATGAAGTTGAATGTTTCCATAAATTCTTCTTCTGTTTCTCCAGGGAAGCCGACAATGACATCGGATGTGATCGCCAAGCCCGGAAGAGCTTCTTTCAGACGATCTAAACGCTCTTTAAAAAATTCCATTGTATATTTGCGGCGCATACGCTTCAATACTGTATTAGAGCCGGATTGAAGCGGAATGTGCAAGTGGCGCACTACCACTTTAGACTCACGTAATACTTCAATTACCTCATCTGTGATTTGACTTGCTTCAATAGAAGAAATGCGAAGACGTTTTAATCCTTTTACCTCTCTCTCCATATCCCTTAACAGCATAGCAAGATTATAATTTTTCATGTCTTCGCCGTATCCGCCTGTATGAATACCTGTTAACACGATTTCTTTATAACCCGCATTAACTAATTGCTGCGCTTGACGGATTACCTCTTTCGGATCGCGAGAACGCATTAAGCCGCGCGCCCATGGAATAATGCAAAACGTACAGAAGTTGTTGCACCCTTCTTGAATTTTCAAGGAAGCGCGAGTACGGTCGGTAAAGTAAGGAACATCCAGCTCTTCGTATACGCGTGTTTTCATAATGTTTCTTACGCCGTTAATCGGCTGACGTTCCGCTTTGTATTGTTCAATGTATTCCAGCATTTTTGCACGGTCTTGTGTACCAACAACAATATCTACACCCGGAATGGCCATAATTTCCGCAGGAGATGTTTGGGCATAACACCCTGTTACGCAAATCACCGCATCCGGATTTTGACGAACGGCACGGCGAATGATTTGACGGCTCTTCTTATCGCCTGTATTTGTTACGGTACATGTATTAATAACATAAACATCGGCTCTGCGTTCAAATTCTGTACGCTCATAGCCTGCTTGTTTAAACAATTGCCAAATCGCTTCTGTTTCGTAATGGTTCACTTTACAACCTAATGTATGAAACGCAACTTGCGGCATAGTATCACCTCATCAATTCAAAATAATAGGAAACAGCGGATAAAACATAAAGAGGAGCTGTTTCTGTACGTAAAATCCTTGGACCTAAGCTGCAGCTTACAAACGTATGTTCACGTAAAAGCCGGATTTCCTCTTCAGATAATCCGCCCTCCGGACCAAATACTACTAACAAACGCCCGCCTAAAGGCAAGCTTTCAAGCGTTTGTACAAAGTTTGCTTTTTCTCCTTGCTTCGCATCCTCTTCATAAGCAACAATGCACGCATCATATTCTTTGCTTATTTCAAGAAGCTGCTTAAATGAAACGGGGGCTTCTATTGCGGGAACTACGCTGCGATGTGATTGTTCCGCAGCTTCCTTGGCAATTTTCGCCCAGCGCTCCACTTTCTTATCGCTCTTTTTTGTATCCCATTTCACAATCGAACGTGCCGCTTGAAACGGAAGAAATGCTTTTGCACCAAGCTCCGTTCCCTTTTGAATAATAAGCTCCAGCTTATCTCCCTTTGGCAGCCCGCTTGCAATTGTCACTTCAACCGGCAGTTCATTGGATTCCTCTATCCATTTTACAACAGTCGCTTTTACAAATTCATTGGTAATTTCATCAATTGTACAAAGCGCTGCTTTTTGATTATAACAGCATATGATTTCTTCGCCATTTTTCATGCGCATGACTTTCGCGATGTGATGTGCGTCATCGCCTGTAATGGTAATGCTGTTATTTGCAACTCTCGTTTCGTCTACAAAATACCGCTGCATCGTATCACCCTATGATAATTCAGCTCTTTTCGCAATCCTACGAAAAGAGCTGAATCAGACTAGTTATTTCGAGCAATAATTGCTACCCAATCTTCCATCTTCATTACTTCTTCAATTGTAAAACCGGCTTTCTCTAATGCGTTGGTTACATCTTGTTGTTTTGCCTCAATAATACCGGATGTGATGAACAAGCCGCCTGTTTTGACAACCTTTGCTGCGTCATGAGGGAATAAAAGGATAATTTCTGCTAAGAGATTTGCCACAATGATGTCTACAGGACCCGTAATGCCGTTCAATAAATTATTTTGTGCGACGGTCACAACATCCTGAGCATTGTTTAATTCAATGTTCATTCTTGCACTGGCTACAGCAACATCATCCAAATCATATGCTTGGACCTCAGAAGCACCGAGTTTAGCTGCAGCAATGCTTAATATTCCGGAACCCGTCCCAACGTCGATGACTTTATCGCCAGGCTTGACCGTTTTCTCTAATGCTTGGATACACATTACCGTAGTGGGGTGCGTTCCTGTACCAAACGCCATTCCCGGATCTAACTCAATAATGCGCTCTTCCTCTTTTTCAGGAATATAGTCCTCCCAAGTCGGAACAATAGTGAACGTTTCAGACACTTGGATGGGATGATAATATTTTTTCCAAGCTGTGGCCCATTCTTCTTCGTCGACTTCGCTTACAGTCACTTCATTTTTCCCTAAATCAATATCGTATTGGCGAAGGTTGGTAATCGCCTGTTTTATTTCTTCTACGTTGTTGTCAAAAGAATCATTGATAGGAAGATACGCCTTTACAACGACTCCCTCGTTTGGATAGTCATCAGGGTTGAGTTGGTAGATTTCTCCGAATTGATTCTCTCGTTTTTTCACCAAATCAAACGGATCTTCAATAACAACGCCGCTCGCACCCGCTTCATGCAAAATGTGGGAAACAGGCTCCACTGCTTCTCGTGTCGTATGAACACTGATTTCTGACCACTTCAACTCTACCAACTCCATTTTCTCTTTGTCATATTATTTGCATTCACAGAAACAAGCCCTATGCTGGTAAGCACGGGCGAGAATTCATTAAAAAATCACTATCAGTATTACCCTTTAAATGCTCTTTTAAGCTTTGCAAATAGATTGTCTCCTTTATGAAGGTCTTCGTCTGCAAGCTCTTTTAATAATTCTTTCTGACGTGCAGATAATTTTGTCGGTGTTACAACTCGAGCGATAACATATTGGTCACCCTGACCATATCCTCTGACGTTCGGCGCTCCTTTTCCTTTTAAGCGGAACTCTGTACCTGTTTGAGTACCTGCAGGAATTTTCAATTTCACTTTTCCATGCACTGTAGGCACTTCAACTTCATCACCAAGAGCTGCCTGTACGAACGTTAACGGCATTTCACAAATAATATCATCGCCTTGACGTTCAAAGAACTCATGAGCTCTTACACGGAACACGATATATAAATCTCCTGAAGGACCGCCGTTCACTCCTGGCTCACCTTGACCGGCCACACGGATTTGTTGACCATCATCGATTCCGGCTGGAATTTTTACATGGATTTTTTTGCGCTTGCGCACTTTTCCGGTACCGTGACACGTAGTACATTTTTCTTTTATTACTTGGCCGGTGCCGCCGCAATGTTGACATGTGCGGCGATTGACGATGCGGCCGAATGGAGTGTTCTGCTCAACACTGATTTGACCGCTGCCTTTACAATGAGAGCACGTTTCTTTAGAAGTGCCCGGCTTCGCACCCGAACCATGACATGTATCACATGCTTCTTCAGTCGGGATTTCAATGTCGGTTTCTTTCCCAAAAATAGCTTCTTCAAAGTCCAAAGTCATAGAATATTGTAAATCTGCTCCTTGGCGCGGTGCATTCGGGTCGCGTCTTCTGCTGCCTCCGCCAAAGAATGTACTAAAAATATCTTCAAAGCCAAAACCGCCGAAATCAGCACCGCCGAAACCGCCGCCACCGAAGCCTTGGTTCGGGCCGGCATGGCCGAATTGATCATACTGAGCACGTTTTGTATCATCGCTTAATACATCGTAAGCTTCTTGCACTTCTTTAAATTTTTCCGTTGCATCCGCTTCCGTGCTTACGTCCGGATGATATTTTTTTGCAAGTCGGCGATACGCTTTTTTAATTTCATCTTTAGAGGCAGACTTGCTGACGCCAAGGACCTCATAGTAATCTCGTTTACTCATAGTACTCAACCCCGACTCCTTTCACATAAAGGTAATTTTATCATTTCAAGAAATACCTTTGCAACAATTAACGCAGTGTACAATATTTGAAGAAAGAGTATGAATTACATCCAATATCCTATTGTATTATCAAATCTTGAGAAACGATAAAGAGAAACATTTCTTTTCCATTTAAAAAAGCCAAAGTCAAGGCAAGCTTGACTCTGACTTTTGTGGTTCTTACTTATCATCTTTTACTTCTTCAAATTCTGCATCTACTACGTTGTCATTTTTGCCGCCTGCATTTTCAGCGCCTTGAGCTTGCCCGGCTGCTTGTTGTGCTTGCTCATAAAGCTTAATGGATAAGTTTTGTACAACTTCTTGAAGAGCGTCCTTTTTCGCACGCATTTCTTCAATGTCGTTCTTTTCGATCGCAGCCTTTAACGCATCTTTCGCTTCTTGCGCCTTTGTTACTTCAGCCGCATCTACTTTACCCTCTAAGTCTTTTAAGACTTTATCTGTTTGGAATACAAGCTGGTCTGCTTCGTTGCGCAGTTCCGCTTCTTCTTTACGCTTTTTGTCAGCCTCCGCATTTAACTCTGCTTCTTTTATCATGCGTTCGATTTCTTCATCAGAAAGACCGGAAGAAGACTTGATCGTAATTGCTTGTTCTTTGTTCGTACCTAAATCTTTTGCGCGCACATTTACAATACCGTTCGCGTCAATGTCAAAGGTTACTTCAATTTGCGGAATGCCGCGCGGTGCCGGCGGAATGTCTGTTAATTGGAAGCGGCCTAACGTTTTGTTGTCCGCAGCCATCGGACGTTCCCCTTGCAATACATGAATATCTACTGCCGTTTGGTTATCAGCAGCTGTAGAGAATATTTGTGATTTGCTTGTTGGAATTGTTGTGTTGCGCTCGATTAATTTTGTAAACACGCCACCCATTGTCTCGATACCTAAAGAAAGCGGAGTTACGTCTAATAATAGAACGCCTTTCACATCACCTGTCAGTACACCGCCTTGGATTGCTGCACCCAATGCTACCACTTCGTCAGGGTTTACGCCTTTGTATGGTTCTTTGCCTGTTTCGCGCTTAATTGCTTCTTGTACAGCAGGAATACGAGTAGAACCTCCTACAAGAATAACTTTATCAAGGTCGCTTGCAGTTAATCCGGCATCACGAAGAGCACGGCGTGTTGGCTCTAATGTTCTTTCTACTAGCGGCGCAGAAAGCTCTTCGAATTTCGCGCGAGTCAATGTTACTTCTAAGTGTAACGGACCAGCTGGACCTGCACTGATAAACGGTAAGGAAATTTGTGTTTGCATTACACCGGAAAGATCCTTTTTCGCTTTTTCCGCAGCATCTTTCAGACGTTGCAATGCCATTTTATCTTGAGAAAGGTCAATGCCGTTTTCTTTCTTGAACTCTGCTACTAAATAATCAATGATGACTTGGTCGAAATCGTCACCGCCAAGATTGTTGTCCCCTGCAGTTGCGATTACTTCAAACGTACCTTCTGCTAGCTCCAAGATGGAAACGTCGAACGTACCGCCGCCAAGGTCGTATACGAGAATCTTTTGCTCTTCATCTGTTTTGTCTAATCCGTAGGCAAGAGCTGCGGCTGTTGGTTCATTGATGATGCGCTCTACTTCCAGACCCGCAATGCGTCCTGCATCTTTTGTCGCTTGACGCTGTGCATCGTTAAAGTAAGCAGGAACAGTAATAACCGCTTTTGTTACAGGCTCTCCTAAATATTCTTCTGCATATGCTTTTAAATGTTGAAGAATAATCGCAGAGATTTCTTGTGGAGTGTATTCCTTGCCTTCTACGTTTACTTTATAATCAGTACCCATATGACGTTTGATGGAGATGATTGTATTCGGGTTTGTGATTGCTTGGCGTTTTGCCACATCTCCTACTTGACGATCTCCGTTTTTAAATGCTACAACCGATGGAGTTGTACGGTTTCCTTCCGGATTTGGAATAACCTTTGGCTCGCCGCCTTCCATTACAGCGACACAAGAGTTTGTTGTACCTAGGTCAATACCGATGATTTTACTCATAGTTGTATTTACCTCCTTAATTTATGTAGTCACTATTGACTTACTTTTACCATAGACGGTCGAATCACTCGATCTTTCATCTTATAGCCTTTTTGAAATTCCTCTACTACCGTATTGGATTCAAACTGGCTGTCTTCCACTTGCATTACAGCTTGGTGATAATGCGGATCAAACGGCTGTCCTACCGCTTCAATTACCTCCACACCTTCTTTTGTCAGCGCTTCTAACAGCTGACGATACACCATTTCCATTCCTTGCAAAAGAGAAGATGTTTGCTCGTCCTTCGCCTCTACTTTCATAGCTCTTTCAAAGTTATCCAAAGCCGGTAAAATATCAAGCACTAGGCTTTGAGCTCTATATTTTTCAGCTGCTTCTCGCTCCAATAAAGAACGACGGCGATAATTATCGAAATCAGCTTGTAAGCGAAGCAAGCGGTTTTCAGTATCAGCAAGCTTTGCTTGAAGAGCGTTTACCTTTTCCTGCAATGCTGCGGCATCCTCAAGCTGCACGTCTTCTGCTGAAGCTTCTTCCGTTGTCTCTTGAGAAGCAGTTATTTCTTCCGGTGATTGTTCTGTCATTTCTTCAACTGTTTGTTCATTTCGTTCTTCCATATTGTTCACCTCCCTCAAAAGGCAGGGATTAGCAGCAAAGCGCTAATCCTCTGAGTTCTATCTATTGTTTTGCATACATTTGATAAAACGCATCAGACAATTGCTTTGTCACAACCTGCAGCAAACTAATTACACGGGAATACTGCATTCTTGTGGGACCTAAAATTGCAATAGTTCCCAATTGTTCCTCTCCAACCGAGTAAGTGGCTGTGATTAAGCTGCAGTTTTCCATCGCGGAAGATTCATTTTCACTGCCGATTTTCACTTGAATGCCCATGGTCTTATCTCGAAGCATATTATATACTTGCTCTTCCTGTTCAATCATCCGCAATAAGGAAGCAATCTTATGAATATCATGAAATTCAGGCTGGGACAGCATATTTGTTTTTCCGCCGAAATAAACTTTTTCAGCGGCCGGAAACTGTAAAGTACTATCAAGCAATTTTATTACATTATCATAATCTTGAACATGAGCACGCAATAAAGTCACGATTTCTTTAAAAATTTTATTGTTCAGCTCTGATATCGGCACGCCAATAAGCTTGTCATTTAAAATATTCACCATTTTTTCAATATCGGAAGGATTAATGGAATCCGGAATTGTAATGGTTTTATTTTGAACATGACCTGTATCTGTTACGATAATAGCTACTGCCGAATGGGGACCGATTGGAACCACTTGAATGCTTTTGACCTTATTTTCTTTCATTTTCGGCCCAAGCACGATGGATGTGTAGTTTGTTAAATCGGATAAAATTTGGGCAGACTGTTGAACAACCTTTTCCAGTTCAAGAATTCTTTCTGCAAACAAATTTTTAATCTGGATGATTTCTTTTTCCGGCAAACGCTGCGGCGAAAGGAGATGGTCCACATAAAAACGATAGCCTTTTTCCGAAGGAACCCGTCCTGATGAGCTGTGCGTTTTTTCGATGTATCCAAGCTCCTCTAAATCCGCCATTTCATTGCGAATGGTCGCGGAACTAAAAGTGATCTCTTCCTTCTTTGCCAATGTCCTTGACCCGACAGGCTGTGCAGAACGAATAAAATCATCGATGATAATTTGTAGAATCAGGAGCTGACGTTCTGTTAGCATCTCATTATCACCTCTGTTAGCACTCTATTGTTTCGAGTGCTAAATCTAATAATAAATTACCAAACTAACTACTATATGTCAACGCAAACGTTGTCTGTCTTTAGTCAAGCAAGAAAGATTGGAACACTTCGTTTCCAAGCAGCCTTCCCTTGCGTGTCAATTTAATATCCCATTCCGTTTCCTCAAGCAATCCCAGTTGTTTTTGCGTATTGATTTGTTTACCAAATATCGATTGAACATCTTGTCCGAATTTATTTAAGAAGTGCGCTTTGTTAACGCCCGCCGTTTTACGCAAACCAAGAAACATTTCCTCTTCCATTTGTTCCTGTTTGGTTACTTCATGGACATCGAGATAAGGCAATCCTGTTTCATCAATTTTAGCAAAATACTTCTTGAGCGGACCGGCGTTTGTGTTTCGTTTGCCGTTCACGTAACTATGAGCTCCTGCTCCGAAACCGTAATATTCTTCATTGTTCCAGTATGTCAAATTGTGCCGGCTTTCATAGCCCGGTTTCGCAAAGTTGCTGATTTCATACTGCCCATATTTATGCTTCTCCATTTCATCCATGACTAATTCATACATTTTCGCCTCATTTTCTTCCGGAGGAAGCGAAAGCTTTCCTTTTTGCATCATGATATAAAAAACAGTTTTCGGTTCAATAATAAGAGAGTATGCAGAGAAATGCGGAATTTCAAGTGTGAATGCTGCATCCAGCGTTTGTTTTACATCGTCTATTGTTTGATTCGGAAGAGCATAGATTAAGTCGACATTAATGTTATGGAATCCCGTCTCCTTCGCCCCTTCAATGGCTTCAAACACGTCTTTCGCGACATGAGAGCGTCCTATGGATTTTAAAAGCTCATCATTAAAAGACTGTACCCCAAAGCTGATGCGATTGACTTTTCCATCTAAGAGAAGCTGCAATTTTTCCTTTGGCAAATCACCAGGATTTGCTTCAAATGTGATTTCGCAATTTTCATCTTGCGGCTGCAAATGTGTATGAATAATGTCCAACAATCGTTCTGTTTGCTTCATATTTAATGAAGTAGGCGTTCCGCCGCCTACAAAAATCGTTTTTAACTTTTGAAACGGAGCTTTCTCTATCGTATTTTGTATCTCTTTCTCTAAATAATGTAAATACTCATCTACCGGCTGTCTCTCGATCAGCACTTTATTAAAGTCACAATAATGACAAATATGCTGACAAAACGGAATATGGATATATGCTGATTGAATCAAATTATTCTCACTACCTTTGTATCAATTTACCTAATCATTGTTTATCTTTTTAAGAAAAAGCAATAATCATGCTTATAAAAAATGCCGCAGAACATGCTGCGGCATTTTTTACTTATCATCATCCATACGAAGAACAGCCATAAATGCTTCTTGCGGCACTTCTACCGAACCGATTGCTTTCATGCGCTTTTTCCCTTCTTTTTGCTTTTCCAGAAGTTTACGCTTACGAGAGATGTCACCGCCGTAACATTTCGCCAAAACGTTCTTGCGCATCGCTTTAATGGTAGAACGAGCTATAATTTTATTTCCGATCGCTGCTTGGACCGGCACTTCAAACTGCTGTCTCGGAATAAGATCCTTTAATTTTTCAACGATGATCTTTCCGCGATCGTATGCAGAATCACGGTGAACGATGAAGGATAATGCGTCTACTGTTTCACCGTTCAGAAGAATGTCCATTTTTACAAGCTTCGACGGCTTGTATCCAATCAACTCATAGTCAAAGGATGCATATCCTTTCGTGCTGGACTTCAATTGGTCAAAGAAATCATATACGATTTCAGAAAGCGGAATTTCATAAGTCAAGGTTACACGTGTTTGATCTAAATATTGCATATCAATAAATGTGCCGCGTTTTCCTTGACAAATTTCCATAACGGCTCCAACATAATCGTTTGGCACCATGATGGTAGCTTTTACATATGGTTCTTCTACACGATCAATTGTCTGCGGATCCGGCATGTTAGACGGGTTATCAACAATCACTTCTTGTCCGTTTGTTAAATACACTTTGTAAATAACGCTTGGAGCCGTTGTAATTAAATCGATTTTAAATTCACGCTCAATACGCTCTTGAATGATTTCCATATGCAGCAGTCCTAAGAAGCCGCAGCGGAATCCAAAGCCGAGTGCTTGAGATGTTTCAGCTTCGAATTGAAGAGCGGAATCATTTAACTGAAGCTTTTCTAACGCTTCACGCAAGTCGTTATAACGCGCAGTATCAATTGGATACAGACCGCAAAATACCATTGGATTCAGCTTGCGATAACCCGGAAGCGGTTCTGAAGCAGCACGTTTCGCATGTGTGATTGTATCCCCGACACGCGTATCGCCTACGTTTTTAATGGAGGCTGTCAAAAATCCTACATCTCCCACTGTTAATTCATCACGCATTACGGCTTTTGGCGTAAATACTCCCACTTCCGTTACTTCAAACTCCTTGCCCGTTGCCATCATTCGAATTTTATCGCCTACCTTTACAGTACCGTTTACAACACGGATATAGGCAATGACACCGCGATAGGCATCGTATAATGAGTCAAAAATCAAGGCTTGCAATGGTGCTTCCGGATCTCCGTCCGGAGCAGGAACCTTCTCCACGATTTGCTCTAAAATATCTTCGATCCCGATACCTGCTTTAGCAGAAGCAAGAACCGCCTCTGATGCATCCAGTCCAATTACATCTTCAATCTCTTGACGAACACGTTCTGGATCGGCACTCGGCAAATCAATCTTATTGATAACAGGTAAAATTTCCAAATTATTATCCAACGCAAGGTATACGTTTGCCAATGTTTGTGCTTCGATTCCCTGCGCAGCGTCTACGACAAGAATGGCTCCTTCACACGCTGCCAAGCTGCGCGATACTTCATACGTAAAGTCTACGTGTCCCGGAGTATCGATCAAATGCATAATATAATTTTCGCCGTCTTTGGCTGTATAATTTAATTGCACCGCATTTAACTTAATCGTAATTCCACGCTCACGTTCTAAATCCATGGAATCCAATAACTGATCCTTCATCTCGCGTTGAGACAAGGCATTTGTTTTCTCCAAAATACGGTCTGCCAAAGTGGATTTCCCGTGGTCAATATGTGCAATAATAGAAAAGTTTCTGATTTTCGATTGCCTTTTTGCTCTTTCTTCTTTGTTCATTCTTTATTCACTCCTACTAATGTCGCCAACATACACTAGCATTGATTATATCAATACACAAACGAAGATTCAATGAAAACTGACGGAAAGCGACAATCCGTATACCATCATAGTATGTGCTTGTTCGTGCATGTGAAACGTCCTAAAAAATAAACCTCCTTCTGCACAGAGAATATTTGAAAATAAAAAGTACATTGACCAATTTCAATGTACTTTTTATGACTTATTTAACTCTGCAAAAATATCTTCAATCTTCCCAACTACCGCATCTGTGGAAACTTCGACAATTTTCCGTACTCCGTTCGCCAATGCATCTCCCATTTTGGAAAACAAATTAAAACTTTTCAGCTCTTCCAGCTTTTTTTGTTTTTCTTCAATCGTAACGGTTTGTCCTAGGAAAGATGCTTCCATATCCCCGCTTTTCGTACCGCTGATCTTTGCAACCTGTTCGAAAGTAGGATCGTCGTACCCTTTCATCTTTTTCAAACCGTTATTGGCAAGCTGCATTCCCGATAAAACTCCCACAAAAAGGATGGCCAGAAGAAGCAAACATTTCATCATAAACTGCTTCACTTTCTTTTTTTCCTTTCTATACAAGATTTGCTGGTACTTCAAATCAATGTGTATAAGCACCGGCATTATCTTGATCAATTTGATTGTGCAAAGCCGCATTCAATCCGCTGGCAATGATATTAGCCATATCTTCGATAAACGCGTCTACCTCTTTTGGAGTGACCATCAAATTATGTCCAAGCGGCGCCAGCACTTCCTGAATTAATTTCCGCTTTTCAGTATCCTCGAGCGTACCGACAATTCCCATGAACATATTGCGCTGCTTCTCATCCGGCATATCTTCATCTGTCAGCTTCTTCTTTTCCCCGAACGAAAATCCAGCCGGCAGCAAAGAACGAGACGCCTTCCCGCTTTCTTTCATTTCTCTTCCAAAATGCTTCAATATAAAATCTATCGTATCGCTTGTAATGGACACTGCGTCAACAACTGTAGGCACACCGACGGCAATAACCGGAATACCTAAAGTTTCCTTGCTTAGTTCCTTACGTTTATTCCCGATTCCTGAACCTGGATGAATTCCTGTATCAGAAATCTGAATGGTGCTGTTGACTCTCTCGATAGAGCGTGACGCTAGTGCATCGATAGCAATCACAAAATCCGGCTTTACTTTTTCTACTACGCCAAAAATAATATCGCTCGTCTCAATTCCGGTAATCCCCATCACTCCCGGACTCAGGGCGCTGACCGGACGAAATCCTTCTTCTACACTTTCCGGCTGCAGTTCAAATAAGTGACGTGTAACGAGTAAATTTTCGACAACTGCCGGTCCCAACGCATCAGGCGTAACATTCCAGTTTCCTAAACCGACAACAAGACAGCTGGCATTTTCTGAAATACCCGCTTCCTCCAGAAAGTGATGAAATTCCCTGGCGAATACCCGTTCCACTTTTTGCTGCAATTCTGTATCTTGCTGACGTACACCTTGCACTTCCAATGTCAAATAATTACCGGGTTTTTTCCCCATGGATTCGGAAGCAACATCCTCAATAACTACCTTTGTAATTGTAATGCCATCTTCTTCTCGCTCTTTTACGATAACTCCATTAATACTGCCTTGCGTCTCTTGTTTTTCCTCCAGCATTTGATGAGCTTCTAACGCTAAATCGGTGCGAACGGAATATTTGCTTAAGTCTAACGATTCACTCATATAATCTCCTCCACCAGTCTTATGTAATAGTATTAGGATTCCCAAATTTTAACTCAATCATTCCAACTGTTGTTTTACCGAACCCTGTTCCTTTGTTCCCTTAACAACACAAGCAGTTCCGTTTCAAAGCATCAGACTATTGTTTTCATCTAAATGGTTATCAATAACCGATTTTTCTTTATTAAAATTCATCTCATATCACTATTGCATTTCTTCTGTCTGTTTGATAGAATATCTCTTGTTCTATGTAAGTATCGAGTCCTATTTCTCGATGGCACCAGGGAGGTGAAAGAAATGGCAAACATTAAATCTGCTATCAAACGCGCTAAAACTAGCGAAGAGCGTCGTGCACATAATGCTTCTCTAAAGTCTGACATGCGTACAGCTGTTAAGAACGCTGAAGCTTTAATCAACAATAATGATGTAGAAAACGCAAAAGCAGCTTTACTTGCAGCTTCTAAGAAACTTGACAAAGCGGTAAGCAAAGGTTTAATCCACAAAAACGCTGCTGCTCGTAAAAAATCTCGTTTAGCAAAAAGATTAAACGCAATCAACGCTTAATTTTCCATAAAACGATCCGATTGGGTCGTTTTTTTCTTTTTAGGCAATCTGTGCATTCTTGTAAATAAAAAGTTCATGCAAATAATCTGCATGAACTTATGTTTATCCTTTAAAATGCTTTAAACGCATAATGAAAAATTCTAAAACCAGCTTCTTTTCCATTTTACCTGTTTTCATTTCATAATCAGCTTCAGCTAAATAACCGATTATATTCTTCAATTCTTCGGATGAAAAGGATCCCGTTTGGTTCATCGCCAGCTTGACGCGATACGGATGTACGGATAAATGACTGGCGATTTGATTTTGATTATAGCCTCTGGTTTGCAATTCTTTCACTTGGTACAACAACCGAAATTGAGTGACAAGCAAAGCAAGAATTTTAATTGGCTCTTCTTGTTTTGTTAACAGCTCGTGTAAAATCTTCAATGCACCTGCAATATCACGTTTAACCACTTTTTCTGTTAATGCAAACACATTTTGTTCTGCTGATTTTGGAACAATAGAAGAAACGATTTCTTCTGTAATTGTACTCCCTTGATCAACATACAAAAATAATTTGTTCATTTCTTGTGACAACATCATAATGTTGTTTCCCACAAGCTCCATTAACAAGGAGATTGCCTTATGATCTATGTTCACACCTTGCTCCACCGCACGCTCTTGAATCCATTTTTGTACATCCTGATTTTGCAGCACATTTGCTTCCACGACTTCAGCAGACTTTTTCAACAACTTTGTAATTTTCTTGCGCTCATCCAATTTTTCAAACGGGGCAATGAATACTAAAATGGTAAACAGGGAAGGCTCTGCGATATATTCTTCCAACACCCTCACATTTTGCTCTAATTTTTCCTTTTGAGATGTTAAAAATAATGGAGACTTAACAAGAATTACTTTTCGCTCACCGAAGAACGGAAGCGTTCTTGCATCTTCTATTACATCCTCCAAATATGCTTCGTCCAAATCATATACAACCGTGTTGAACTCTCGGTCTTCTTCCTCCAAAGCAGTTTTGGTGAGCAAGTCCAACGTTTCATTAATAAAATACGATTCCGTACCATACAATAAGTAAAGTGGCGCAAATTGCTTCTGTTTTATTTTTTTATGTACAGCATTCATTCGTTCTCTCCCTAACTTGTCCAATATAACATCTCTATTGTTTCACATAAATAGGGGAATAGGCAACCCATGTTGCCTATTCCAATCTATATAAAACGTTAACAAATAAGCCCCGGGCGTCTTATTTATTAACGGGTAAGCGAGTGTATCCTTATTTTTTGCACTTGCTTACAAAGTATTAGTGACAAGTGTTGACATGCATGGAAAAGAAACGACTAATTGTAGATTTTTTTCTGACATTATCTTATACTAATAATGAAACGTTGGGAGGGGTCTGTGTGAATGAATTTGAGAAAAACGTTCAAAGCAAACGAAATGACGCAGTAGATTCTGGGGTAGGATTTTTTGTTTCTTTCGGATTCTTTGCAACTCTTTTCATAATTGCAACAGCAATTAAAGTTATCGCTTCGTAAGACTGCAGCCGCTGCAGTCTTATTTCTTTTTATCTGCTTCCATCATATGTAATCTTGCGTTGAAAGGTTCCCGTTTTCTCTCGAAAAGTATAGGCGATGGCACCGCTTTGATCTGTTCGCAATATAATAATATTTCTGCTTTTCAGACGTACAATCACTTCTTTATGAGGATGACCATATGGATTTCGCTCTCCTGCAGAAATAACTGCTATTCGCGGCTGCACAACTTGTAATAACTCTTCTGTCGTCGAGCTTTTACTTCCATGGTGCCCCACTTTCAACACATCTGCTTGTAAATTAGGATATCTGCTTAATACTGCTTGTTCCCCTTGTTCTTCTAAATCCCCGGTAAATAACCATGTCAGTCCGCCAATGTTCGCATGTATTGCAATGGAGCTGTCATTGCCTTCCAATTCATTTCCGAACGGCGATACAATTGTAAATATCGCCTCTCCTGCTTTCCATTGCTGCCCGCTTTGTATAATTTCAATTTTCACCTCTTCTTGTGCTGCCACCTTCACAATCTCTTCCTCCAATTCGGAATAGCCTTCTTTTTTTCCGAGCACCACTTCTTTAACCGGCATTTGTTCCAAAATTGCTTTTGCCTCTCCTACATGATCCATATCGCCATGTGTCAATATTAATTTATCTATTGTTTTAACTCCTTCTGCTTTTAAATAAGGAAGAACAACATCAGTCCCCACTGAATATTCCCTTTTTCTTTGCTGCCATTTCTCTCTTGAAAACGAAACTGTTCCTCCTGTATCGATTAAATATGTTCCTTTTCCAAACGGCAGCTGAATAAGAATGGAGTCACCTTGACCAACATCCAAAAAAGTAATTTTTCCATACGGATTCCAAAGATAAACGTAATAGTGAAGGCATAAGGCGAGCAGAAACATACCGAAAATAGTTTGAGCATACTTACGAAATACCTTTCCTTCCCATGATACAAACAAACAAATCACCAAGATAAAATAAAGAAATGCCACCCATATCGGCGGCTTTCCGAATGTTAGGTTGGAAAACGGGAGCTGTGCACTTGCATCTAGCAGCTTATTAGAATATACAATAAGAAAAGACAGTATCTTACCTAACAGCTGTGCTAAGACCGGCAGCACAAATGAAAAAAAGAAGGCAAATAAACAAAGCGGAAGGATTAAAAAGGAAATGAAAGGAACATAAATCATGTTCAGCAGAAAACTATACGGAGAAAATTGATGAAAATGATAAAGCGTAACGGGTAAAGCGATAAGCTGTGCAATAACCGTCACCTTCCACATCATTCTCCAAGCGTTCTCTTCTTTTAACAAAATCGTTTCCGAAGAAAGGATAAGTGAAAAGCTCACGAGAAAGGATAGTTGAAATCCTATATCAAATAGGAAATACGGATTGTACATCAGCATGAGAATACAAGCTATACTCATGGCATCAATAGCAATAATTTTTGACGAAAACAAAAAGCCGCATAATACAATAAATGCGGTGACACACGCTCGGACAACGGAAGGAGAGGCACCTGCAAGGATCATATAAATCGGCAGAATGAAAAGAAGAATTACCGTAGCTGTTTCTCGCGTAATTCCCATTCGCAGCAAAATGTAGTAACAAACTGCTGCCAGCAAGCTGATATGAGAGCCGGAGATGGCAAGCAAATGAATTAAGCCCAATGCTTGATATTGAAGCTCCACTTGCTCTGTAATTTGATTGCGCTCTCCAAAAATAAGGGCATTCATAAAGCCGATCGTTTCTTCTGGGAAAGCCGAAGACACGTGCTGAATGGCGGATTGACGAACATTATATAAAGAGGAAAGAATAGAGGAGTTTATGTTCTGGCAATCTTTTAATGACACTTCATCCGGTATGAGCAGATAATGAATATGATGATAAAACAGATATTGTTTATAATCAAATGCATAAAAATTACGAGCCGGAGACGGGAGCTGCAATGTTCCTTGCAAATTGCACCTCATCCCGGGGCGCAGAGATCGTAATCCCTGTTTACTTTTCAAATCAGGAATTCTGTAAGAAACTTGCAATGTTTCTTTTGTCTGAAATTGAAACGAAAGCTTATCTCCATCCAACACTGGAGAGGAAGAAATAACTCCGGTAAAACTCGTTTCCGCTCCGGTAAAACCAGACCTGTTATGCTGATTCACTTGAAAGGCGTAGAAAGCCGATGCAAAAAGCATACCGATACATAAAAAAGAAACCATACCGGGGCACCTTAAGCAATACAACAAATACAAGAGCACTACAAGTATAGTTAATATATGAAAATCATAACAGGCCGCTGCAATCCCAAGCATTACCGAAATTGCAGCATACCCATATTGTCCTCGCAATCTATTCTCACCTCACGATGGTTGTATTAATCGTTTTACTTCTCCAAGCAGTGCGCGAATCACTTCTTCTTCAGCGGTTTCGATATTGACTTCATCAAGGAGCTGATTTATTTGTGCTGCCTTTTCATTTTGCTCAATTGAGGCAACAGAATACTGAAGAGGAACATGTTTCATTTTTACATTTGCCTGTTTGAACAATTCGACTGCATAAGGATGATTCTTATAATCTTTAGCATAATACACTGCCGTAATGCCGCTTTGAATAATGGCTTTACAGCAATTTAAACAAGGAAAGTGCGTAACATACATTTCCGCTCCTTCCGTTTTTATTCCGAATTTGGCACATTGCAATAAAGCATTCACCTCAGCATGAATGGTTCGCACACAATGATTATCAATGACATAGCAGCCTTCATCCGCGCAATGAGTTCCTCCGGCGATAGACCCGTTATATCCTCCTGCGATAATACGCTTATCCCGTACGATGGTAGCCCCGACAGCTAAACGTGTACATGTGCTTCGCAATGACAACAAATGACTTTGCGTCATAAAATATTGATCCCACGAAATTCTTTCCATGCTGCACCACCTAATCTTTTTCTCTCCTTTCAGTGTAGCGAGTTTATGCTATGAGCGTCAAATTCCTTTTCACGGAATTATCATATAATCTTTCATTTTCTCTAACGACTTTTCCCCAATTCCATCCACCTCCAATAAATCTTCCGGCTTCTGAAACGGACCATTTTCTTCCCGGTAGCGAATGATATTCTCAGCTTTCGCAGGACCGATTCCCGGTATTTCTTGCAATTGCTCTTTAGTTGCTTGATTGACGATTATTTTTCCTTCTTCAGGTGCAGATGCCGCCACGTCCGTTGTTTCCGGTAATTCCCCTTGTACCGGCACGTAAATAACCATCTCATCTCTTGCTAAAGAGGCTAAGTTTACCTTCGTTTTATCTGCTTGTTCTGAAAACCCCCCTGCTTTTGCAATGGCATCCATCACTCTCGCTCCTTGCGGCAATTCATATACACCTTCTTTTACAACGGCACCTTTGACATCCACTATAACAACAGCCGTATCCTTAGATTCTTTTTCGGAATCGGTTTCTTCCTTTTCTTGCAGCACCGGCAGTTGCGTGTTGTTTATTTCAGGAGATGGATGAGTAAGAGAATAGACAGATCCTACAATTCCTAAAGCTGCTATACCGGCCAGCAGCCATCTTTTCTGAATAGATACATTCATTTTTTCATACACTCCTTTTTTGATAATAGGCAAATCATAAAATGGAAAAGACAGTCATATTGTTTAGGAGAAAGATTTTACGAAGGAGGGGATGGAACATTGAACATAGGAATTATAGGTACAGGTAATATGGGAAAGATATTGATTGATGCATTCATTGAAGCAAATGCCGTACAACCCTCGCGTTTAACGATTGTAAACCGCACACTAGCTAAGGCATATAACATTAAAGAGCAATATCCTGGCATTCACGTAGGAAAAACAATAGAAGAAGCAGTGCGAAGAGCGGATTTAATTTTTTTATGTGTAAAACCGCTGGAGATGCATCCCTTATTAAAACAGCATCAAGCATTGTTTACAAGAGAAAAATGTCTTGTTTCCATTACCAGCCCGATCAGTGTGAAACAGCTGGAATCCGTTATAAATTGCAATGTGGCACGCATCATCCCAAGCATTACAAACCGAGCATTAGCCGGCATTTCACTTTTTACATTTGGGGACAGGTGTTCACAAGAATGGCAGAAAAAACTGCTTGCCCTGTTTTCATGCATTTCGACTCCCGTTCAAATTGAAGAGAACATTACAAGAGTAGCATCTGATATTGTAAGCTGCGGTCCTGCCTTTTTCAGTTATTTACTGCAGCGATTTATCAATGCAACTGTGACAGAAACGGAGATCACCGAAGAAAAGGCAACGGAATTGGCAAGCGGGATGCTAATTGGAATGGGCAAGCTGCTCGAAAAAGAAATTTTTACTTTGCCTACACTGCAGGAAAAGGTTTGTGTAAAGGGCGGAATTACAGGGGAAGGAATTAAAGTATTGGACAGCGAGCTGGGGGATGTGTTTGAACACTTGGTGCACAGCACTCATGCAAAATATAACGAGGAGCTTGAAAAAGTAAGCGAGCAATTTAAAGGCTGCTAAATCAATTATACGACAGTGATGAATAAAATCCTTCTAAATAAACAAAAACCATCAGCTCGTGCTGATGGTTCATTTTTTGGCTGCAAAAAAGATGCGTTCGCTCGTACTCGTTACTTCTTTTTGTTCAAAATCGCCCGTGATGCTTAGGATGGAGAACCCCGTCTCTTCCAGCCATCGTTTCAATTCCTCAATAGGATATGTACGTTGCACATGGAACTCATCAAATCGGCGATATATATTATCTTCTGTATCCCTTGTGAAAAAGGTGAGGTCATGCTCCACGCTGTTCGGCAGCTCTCCCGGGAAACAATTCCAAATAAGAGCAACTGCTTCTTCATTTACTGCAAACGTCTCGTTTACAAATACTTCATTTATCTTATAAAGAGAATGGACATCAAATAAAAAGAGTCCTCCTGCTTTTAAATGCTCGTACACCCTTTGAAATGTCCTCTGTACCCCTTCTTCTTCGAGCACATAATTGAGAGAATCGCAAAAAATGGTGATGCAATCAAACTCTTCCGGAAGCTCGAGCTCCGTCATATCCTGCTGATAAAATGGAACGTGAAACCCTTCTTGCGCCAGCTTTTGCTGGGCCACAGCGAGCATATCCTCAGACAAATCTGCACCGATTATATTATACCCTTTTTTTGCTAATGGAAGCGTAATATTTCCTGTGCCGCAAGCTAAGTCTAAAATTTTATTCCCCTTGATGTTTTGCTCCTTCATCGTCTGTTCCACAAACTCGACCCACTTCTCGTAGGGAACATCGCTCATTAATTCATCATATAGGAAGGCAAAATGTTCATAGCTCATCGGCTCAACACTTCAGTCATCTCCTCTGTCGGAGCGTCTCCCCAAAGTCTTTCTAAGTTGTAGTAATCTCTTTCCTCTTTATGAAAGATGTGGGCCACTACATCTCCCATATCCACAAGAATCCAACGTGCTTCATCAAAGCCTTCCATACGCTTTATATCAAAGCCGAATTCATGAGCTTTCTCTTTCATTTCTCTTGCGATGGCTTGTACTTGCTTATCGGAGTTGCCATGACAAATAAGGAAATAATCTGCTACGGCAGAAATCCCCTTCATATTCAATACTACAATATCCTCTGCTTTTTTATCGTCTGCCGCTTTTGCAGCAAGTGTGAGTAATTCTTTTTCTCTCATTCAGCTGCTTCCTCCTTTATAAGTGCATTATATGTTTGAAACGTCAGCGGGTAAATCGCTTGATTTTTTTCCATCAAGAACCGGATTGTATTTTTAAGTGCTTGCAGCAATGCTTGATTTAAATCTCGGCGTGCAAGATCTCGTACTTCTTCTACTCCGGGAAATTTTCGTCCCGGCTCAATATAATCCGCTACATATATTACTTTATCGAGCATCGTCATTTGTTCATGGCCGCTTGTATGATAGGTAATGGCTTGCAAAATATCATGGTCCGTAATGCCTACTTCTTTTTCTACTAAGTATGCACCAACCGGCGCATGCCACAACTCTTTGTTATGCTCCAGTAAGTCTTGGGGCATCCCTTCCCGTTTAATAATCTCTTCCATTTCTTGAATCGGACGGCATTTTGCATAATCATGAAAAATGGCCGCAAGCTCCGCTTTTTTTGTATCTACTCCGTATCGCTCTGCCAATTCAATAGCTGTTTCCATTACGCCCAATGTATGGACGTACCGTTTTTCGTGCATTTGCTTTCGCACGATTTCAAGCGCTTGTTGACGATCCATACAATCCATTCCTCTCAATATAATCCTTTACCTTCTGCGGCAGCAGGTACTTTGTATTTCCGTTTGTACGAAAGCGGTCCCGAATAAGAGTAGATGAAACCGCAAATTCCGGAATCTCTAATGTTTGTATCGGATACGGGGAATCAAGCGTATATCCGGGACGAGTCACCCCCACAAATGTGATGAGGTTCATTAGTTCATCCACTTTGTACCATTTCGGCAAATACTCTACCATGTCACCGCCGATAATGAAAAAGAATTCATAATTTTTATATCGTTCTTGTAAGCGTAAAATCGTGTCATACGTATATGACGGACCTTCCCGCTCCAATTCAATGAGACATAAAGTGCAAAATCTCTCATCTTCAATTGCTAATCGCAGCATGTCTACCCGCTCTTTCACACTGGTAACATTCTTCCCCATCTTATGAGGCGGCATTTGATTGAGCATGAACCATACTTCGTCCAACTCTAAGCTGCGGTACACTTCATTTGCAATTAACAAATGGCCATTATGAGGCGGATCAAACGTTCCGCCGATAATTCCGATTTTCTTCAATGTGGACGCTCCTCCGATTATGATGGAAGTACGATTTGTTTGTTTTCCTTTGATTCCTTATATAAGATGATTGTGTTGCCGATGACTTGAACCAATTCCGCCCCTGCGCCTTCGCTTAACTCTTCTGCCACTTCATGGCGGTCAAGTTCACAGTTCTGCAGCACGCTCACCTTAATTAATTCACGTGCTTCAAGAACGTCGTCGATTTGTTTTATCATGTTCTCGTTCACTCCACCTTTTCCTACTTGAAAAATCGGGCTGAGATGATGTGCTTTTGCACGAAGAAATCGCTTTTGTTTTCCTGTTAACATCATTTATCCTCCAAGCTTCGTTAATACTATACTTTTCATGCGTTCTACATTTGGCATGACACCCGTCCAAAGCTCAAATGCGAGCGCTCCTTGATAGACGAACATATCCACGCCGTTTTGGATTATTCCCCCCTGCCGTTTCGCTTCTCGTAACAATCTTGTTTCTAACGGATTGTAGATAATATCAGATACGATAGCACCCGTCTTTAAGTTTCCAACGACAAAAGGAGCTTCTTCTGTATGGGGATGCATACCGACTGTTGTTGTGTTAATGATAACATCATACATATCCTGTACAGTTTCGGCGTCCCGAATAGTGAGAGCTTTGGCATTCACTTCATATTTGCAGGACTGAATCAGCTCATAAGCCCGCTCCTTTGTCCTGTTGGCTATATCGACATGTTTCACACCAATAGATGTCAAAGTAAAAAAGATCGCGCGGCTTGCTCCTCCAGCCCCTAGTAAAAGAATATTTTTTTCTTGCAGAGGCTCCTTGCTAATAGACTGCAACGAACGAACATACCCTATTCCATCGGTATTGTAACCAACCAATTTTCCATCTCTGTTTACAACGGTATTGACTGCCCCGATATCTTTCGCAAGCTCGTCCACTTCATCTAAATGCTGCATAATCGCTACCTTATGGGGAGTGGTAACATTAAACCCCGAAACGCCAATAGCTTTAAATCCTTTTACGGCATCACCCAAATCGTTCTCTTTGATTTGAAATGCATGATAATAAGCATCCATTCCTAAAAAAGCAAACGCATCATTATGCATAAGCGGTGACATGGAATGTCCGATGGGATTGCCGATAACGCCAAATAATTGCTTCATGCTCCTCTCCCCTTCGTCTCTAAATTAAAGACTTACGCAGTGCGGCTCCTACCCCTTTCGGCACATGAGCCACTACTTTTGCTCCCGGTTCGTTTACCGTTACCCATCCAAGTCCGGAAAACACAATATCCGTTTTTGGTTCTTTTATTGTAAACTCATGCTTCACAAGCTCTGGAAATTCCTTCAATTCCTCTGCGGATGGCGGTTTTAATAATTCCCCAACATGATTTTTATAAAGATCATCTGCCTTTTCCAATTTTGTGCGATGAATTCCCAGCTGATTAGACATATAACATACAAATGAACGTCGCCCCCCGCTGACATAATCCAGACGGGCCAATCCTCCAAAGAACAGAGTTTGTTTTTCATTCAATTGAAACACCATCGGTTTTATTTCTTTATTTGGCGTAATAACCTTTAAGCTTTTTTTATCTACAAAATGCGCCATTTGGTGATGATTGATGATACCGGGTGTATCATATAAGGAGGAATGCTCATCCAACGGGATATCAATAAGATCCAACGTCGTTCCCGGGAAATGAGATGTTGTGATGACATTCTCCGTTTCCTCACTGAATCGTTTAATAATGCGGTTAATGAACGTGGACTTGCCTACATTTGTACATCCCACCACATATACATCTTTTCCTTCGCGATAATGCTCGATTGCTTCGGCAAGTTCCTCAATCCCGTGTCCTTTCGAAGCGCTGATCAGAAATACGTCTTCCGGTTTCAGTCCGAGCTGCTTTGCGCTGTTTTTCATCCAATTGATGAGCTTAGTGGATTTGACGGACTTTGGAATAAGATCTGCTTTGTTGCCGACGAGAAGGACTTTATTCTTGCCGACGAAGCGATGTAAACCCGGCAGCCAGCTTCCTGTAAAATCAAAAATATCTACAATTTTAACGACTAATGCATCCGTTTCGCCAATGCCGTTTAAAATGCGCAGGAAATCATCATCTGTTAAGGATACATCTTGAATTTCATTGTAATTTTTTAAGCGAAAGCAGCGCTGACAAACAACGTGCTCTTTTTCTAATGATGAAGGCGGTGCATAACCAAGCTTGTTCTTGTCTTCTGTTTGAATCGTCACACCGCAACCTATACATTTAAGAATGTCAGTCAATCTTTATTCCTCCCATTGGATTAATCCTTTTCGTTTCATATTTTTCATTAATCTTCGTTCAATTTTTCGGTTGAACCTTGTCATAAATCCGTCTGATTGCGCCACCGGCACTACTAAAATGGTATGTAACCCTAAACGATTGCCGCCAAGCACATCGGTTAATAACTGATCTCCGATTACCACTACTTCTTCAGCTTTAAATCCCATCGTCTTCAATGCCCGTTTAAATGCCCGGGTCATCGGCTTGCGCGCACTATGGATAAATGGTATGCCGAGCGGATCACAAAATGCCTTTACTCTTCGTTCATTATTGTTAGATACTACAGTTACTTGAATGCCGCTGTCTTTAATGATTCGAAACCAATCTTCAAGCTCAGGAGTTGCATTTGCGCGGTCCCATTCAATCAATGTGTTGTCCAAATCTGTAATAATTCCTTTTACTCCCCGTTCTTGCAAAAGCTCAGGCGTAATTTGATAAATGTTTTTTACATATTCGCTTGGTAAAAACAGCTTTAACATCTTTTCACCTCATTTTCATTTCTGTCACATATAAAATGTTCATAAAAGTTTTCGACACTTTTTTCGCACTGTCAAACTGTGGATAACCTTGTACACAATTTCCACACTGAAATTTCATTACTTTCTAAATTTTACACACAATTCACCCACAGTTTATCCACTGTATTTTGTGGATAAATGACGGATTGTGGCGCAAGGTAATTTCTGGTACAGTATACTAAACAGATAGATAAATCTACAAATACAAACTCAGTTCTTTTATTTCTAGTTTCTCTATTCTTCTATCATTCAAACCGGAGGTGACAAGCCTTACTGGCGGAAGACATGGAAAAATTATCTGATAAACTGCTGACTGAATCTTATTATAAAGCAAAAGAATTGAAATTGAATCCCGAGTTCATTCTGTTAATTAAACAAGAAATCATCCGGCGATCCCTTGAGCACAAATTGGAGCATACATCTTAAATTATATAATTTTGTAAAAAGAGCCATCTTGAAAAAGACGGCTCTTTTTTTCTATCATAAAAGATTCGTTTTTACAATAGTTAATTCCATGTACCCAGCTTTTGACCGACGCGAACGCCTTGTCTTTTTTGCAAAGAATGTTCGGCTTGAAATGCTCCTTTTTCAAATAAAAGGATGACAGTAGAACCGAAAGTAAAATAGGCCATCTCTTCACCTTTTTCTACTTTATCGTTTGGATTCGTTACTTCAATGCTGTTGACAAACATGGCACCGACTTTTACGAGAGCCATACGCTTACCGTTATGCTCCATTTCTGTAACTACACGATAATTTTTAGAAAGAGGCTTATTGCCGTATTTTAAACCAAGCTGATTAACGGGATATGACTTTCTGCCAATCTCAAAACGCTGCAGCACCTTACCTTCAATCGGGCTGTGAATGCGGTGATAATGGCTGGGACTTAAGTAGAGAATGATATATGTACCTCCGATATACGGAACTGCATTTTCATGACTGCCCAGCATATCTTCAATAGAATATGTTTTCCCTTTTACGAAGAATTCTTTCGTTTCGCTGATGGACCCGTAATCTTCAAGAACTCCGTCTACCGGACAGCTTACTGTCCCTTCCGAAAGGTCAATTGGTCTTGCGCCTGCTTTCAACTTGCGCGTAAACAGCTCATGCAGCGTACGATAGCTTCCTAATTCCTTCTCCATTTCTTCCTGTTGTATTTTAAAAACTCGCGCATATGATGGGATAATCGCTGCACTTAAGCGCGATTGCGCAAATTTCCTCAATAAAAATGATGTGAATCTTCCGTTTGTAAGCTCAATGAATAGTCGATACAATGATTGCCGCAATGGTGAACCTCCTAAAAATTGTCTTTACTATTGACTTCATTCTTCATACAATATTGTTATTATATTCTAAATTGTTTCCCCAATCCACATTTTAAGGAGTGAGGCCCATTTGTTTTTATCCAATTATTTAGACCACACCTTGAAGAAGCTTAAATCGCAAACCGCTAACATCTTTACCCTTATGAATTTATCCTTAGGAGGATTTGCCATTCTATCCACGGTCAAAAATGAATTGCAATTGGCACTTATTTTTATTTTTTTAGCTGCATTGTCTGACCGATTCGACGGAATGATTGCCCGCAAGCTCGGCATTGAATCAGAGCTCGGCAAACAGCTCGACTCCCTATGCGATTTAATTTCCTTCGGCGTTGCCCCGGCATTACTAATATACCAAGCTTTACTCTTTCAATACAGTGCCCCGGCCGCCTTTTTCACCATTCTCTACATCGCATGCGGCGCCTTTCGTTTAGCACGCTTTAACATTACGGAAGCAAACGGATACTTTCAAGGGGTTCCCATCACAGTGGCGGGATGCTCGCTTACGCTCAGCTATTTTTTAATTGGTCACGTACCGGCAAGCGCATATATGTTTCTCCTATTATTCCTTGCTTTTATGATGGTCAGCAATTTCAAAATCAAAAAAATGTAAACAGACACAAAATTAACCCCTAACAGCTGCTGTTAAGGGTTAATTTTTATTCCCTTTCTTCTCTTTTTCTGAACGCACAAACTCATGAAACATTTTCATTAATGCCCGCTTCTCGATACGGGAGACATAGCTTCTTGAAATGCCGAGACTTTTCGCGATTTCCCGCTGAGTCTTCTCCTTTTCCATTCCTAATCCGAACCGATTTACAATCACTTCTTTTTCCCGTTCATCTAAAATACCAATATATTCTCTTATTTTTTCCAGTTCCATGGTAAGTTGAATAGTATCAATAACATCTTCCGATTCCGACTTTAATATATCTATTAACGAAATCTCATTTCCTTCCTTATCTTGACCAATCGGGTCATGCAATGATACGTCCTTTTTCGTCTTTTTCAACGCACGAAGATGCATTAAAATTTCGTTCTCGATACAGCGGGCAGCATATGTGGCGAGCTTTGTTCCCTTACCTTGTGAATAGCTTTCAATTGCCTTAATCAATCCGATTGTACCTATGGAAATCAAATCTTCTGCGTCCTCGCCCGTATTCTCAAATTTCTTTACTATGTGCGCAACAAGTCGAAGATTGTGTTCTATTAGCAAATTTCGGGCGTTTGTGTCGCCTTGTTCCATCAACTCTAAGTATCGTTTCTCTTCCTCCGGTGACAATGGTTGCGGGAACGCATTGTTTTTTACGTATGATACGAATAAAAGCAGTTCCCGGACCAGCATTCCTAATGCAGCTAATATGCTCAATGCCCATTCACCCCCACGATAAAATAGGTGTTCTCTACTATGTGTATGTGGGGGACTGGGCGTCTGTGTCTGTACAAATTGGGGGACAGAAATGAAATTTATTTCCTATTGATAGCATACGCCCCAGAGGCATTTTTTCATCTCTCATTATTCGATTTTACTGCATGACCCAATCATCTTTATTCCTGCAATTTTTACAGGGACAAAGATAGCTGTTTCTAATTAGGAAACGACAAAATTTCGTTTGAAAGTTGATACTGCTCGAATTGTCGGGATTCTTTAATCAAAACGCTAAGTAAATGCTTTTGCGGAACATGAATCCCTACGTGTTCGTTTCCGGGAGCGGGAGTAACACTCTTCATTACTTTGCCATGCTCCCAATATTCTACCCGTTCCATGGAGAGAAGTCCGTACTCTTCCACTTTTTCAAAAAGTTCATACTTCCTCAACAGTTGCTCTCCGTCAGCATTTAGATGTTCGCCTCTGAATTCTTTCCCGATTGTTCCATGACGTTCCAAGACAATCGTGGAAATATTGTTCCTGGCTAATAAATAACCTAGTAAGGCGCCTCCGGGTCCGGCACCCACTATACACACATCCGACTTAAGATTCATGTAGTATCACCTATGTTTACTTACTCATTTTGCATATTATATTCTGTTTATTTTGCTGCCAGCTGTTTTGAAGCATGACCAGCGATATTAGATGCTGGTATCATTTCTTCAAACCAGCAGTTGAATGCAATTGCCTGAAGGGTCTTTTGTAAAAAATGCTCCATTTTCTTCTGTTACAGATGCATGGATTTGCTGCAGCTGCTGAATGACCTTTTTTCTTTCCTCTTCGCTTGGAAATACCAATGAAAACCACTTCAGTCCGGCGCTGTTTCGTGCAGGGGCTGGAGCTCCTATACCGTTCCATGTGTTTAAACCAATGTGATGATGGTATCCGCCTTTTGATAAAAAGAGTGCCTGGGAACCATATCTGTTTACGATATCAAACCCAAGTCCCTTACAATAAAATTCTTCTGCTCTTTGTAAATCAGATACATGTAAATGGACATGTCCCATTACTGTACCATGTGGCAGGCCGTTCCAACTTTTATCTTCGCCTTCTGCCAAAAGGTTTTCTGCATTTATAGGATCCGTGCTCATAGAGACAGATCCGTTTTCCCACTTCCACGTTTCGGGGGATCGATCTGCATAGATTTCAATTCCATTCCCATCAGGATCTGCTAAGTAAATGGCTTCACTAACAAGATGATCGGAAGCGCCTTGCAATGGATACCCGGTTTCAAGCAGGTGACGAAGTGCCACAGATAAGTCTGTACGGCTTGGGAGCAAGAGTGCAAAGTGGTATAATCCGGTAGTCCGTTTCTGTTTAGGTACCACCCCTTGAGGTTGTTCAACAATTAAAAGCGGTGTTTTTCCGTCAACAGTCAGCATAATTGTATTATCTGTACGTTTTAATAATTGAAGACCAATAATCTCTTGATAAAATGTTAAAGAACGATTTAAATCCGTTACCAATACATGGATTGGTCCGGTAAATGTGTTTGGGTAATTATGAAAATTCATATTTGTTCTACCTTCTTTCCCGTTTGTTGAAAAACATGATTAAACTACTTCTAGACAAATTAGCTTTGGTTGTACTTTTCTCAAAGAATTAGTGAAATATTGATCCTGTATGTTGCAATAACAAATGCAGAAGAACCATCTGCTAAAAATAGAGATTAAACTTTCACTCCATGTAAAATAATTTAATTACTTTATATAAGTTAGTTTATATTAATAATTAATTTACGTCAAGTAATCAATTTGCGCCCTTATTTACTTATTAGCGTAATTTAGTTTACTTTAAAAAAGAATCTAATCTTCAGATTTTTCTATAAAAAAAGTGCCGGATTTTCATCTGGCACTTTTTGCTTGCATAGAGTTTTCATTTTTTAATACTTATTTCAACACTTAGTCCTATCAACATTTAAATATATCTATATTATGTTTTTGGATTTACCGTCTGCTTCTTTAGCCATGTCTGATTTTTCTTCCATACGACTAAAAAGATTGGCTAAAAGCGAACCGGATATGTTATGCCATACACTGAAAATTGCGCTTGGCACAGCGGAAAGAGGAGAAAAGTTTGCCAGTGCGATTGTTACTCCCAGCCCTGAATTTTGCATTCCTACTTCTAGTGCTACTGCCTTTCTTTTAGATATATTCATTCCTAATAATTGCGCAAAGAAATAGCCTAATATAAACCCAAGGACATTATGCAGTGCTACTACTCCAAGAACTGACAAACCGTATTTGGCTAATTGCGCTTGGTTTCCGGCAACAACCCCGCATACGATCAAAACGATCGCAATGACCGATACTAGCGGTAACACTTTTACACTAGCTTGTGCTTGGGTTCCAAAAAAGCGTTTAACAATGAATCCAAGAGCTAATGGAACGATAACTACTTTGATGATGGTTATGAGTAAAGAACTAAAACTGATGGCTACCCATTTGCTGGCAAGCAGTAAGATTAAGAGCGGAGTTACAATGGGTGCGAGCAAAGTAGAAACTGAGGCAATAGCGACTGCCAACGCTACATCCCCTCTTGAGAGGAATACCATAACGTTAGAGGCTGTTCCACTTGGACAACATCCTACTAAAATTACTCCAATTGCAATCTCCTTCGGTAACTCTAAACCTATCGCTAATAAAAAAGCTAATCCTGGCATCAAAATATAATGTCCTATTACTCCGATTGCTACATCTTTAGGTCTTGTAAAAACCTCTTTAAAATCCGCTGCCGACAAGGTCAATCCCATGCCAAACATAACAATTCCTAACAGCAGAATTACATAAGAGCCAATCCAGGTAAAATATTTCGGATGCACATACGACACAATTGAAAACAATAGAACCCATATTGTAAGGGTTTTTCCTGCAAATGCACTGATTTTCTCTAATACTTTCATAACTTCTCACCCTTTATTTAATGAAATATTTACTTAGTGAAAAGTATAATACAAAATTCCGAAAATTAAAATAATTTAAATACAAAACAGAGCTGTTCTAGAAGTACATAATATGCACCATCAGCACAGCTCTGTTTTGTGAAAGCGATATATTATTTTCTTGTTAATTAAAAACAAGGAACAATTTACATAGAAAATCCTTACTGTTTTACATTAATGAGATTGTTTTCGAAGCGCAAGCATAGCAATTGTAATAATCGTAAAAGCAACAAATGCCAAAAATGGAATCGTAATAAAGCCTAACCAGTTAATATATTGCCCGGAACAAGGGATCCCGCTTGTACACACTTCAAATTTTTGCAAAAACGGAATTTTTTGCAGCCCATAATGATAGCCTGAAACAATCATGCCTGCGACAGAAAAAGGAAGCACATATTTATAAACCTCCTGATCGTTACGATAAAAGGCGATGCCAAGCGAAACTGCCAACGGATACATTAAGATTCGCTGATACCAGCAAAGATTGCATGGAATAAAGTGCATAACTTCACTGAAAAATAAACTTCCTAATGTGGCTATAATAGCGGTAATCCAAGAAAGCATCAGCGGTTTATTCATTGCTCTTCTCCTTTGCTTCCTTTTCCACCATTTCTTTTAAATCTTCAAAGGAATCTCCTTCAAATGGCTTTCCGTTAACGAACAGCGCCGGCGTGGATGTAACATTCAGCTTTTTGACGTAAGACATATCTTTGTTGAATGCCTCTTCATAAGCCTTCTTATGGAAGGCCTTAACTACTTGTTCCGTTTCCTCATCGCTCGCCACTTCTTTTAAAGTATCCGTTAGAAAAGACTCTGTGTACAAGTCAATCTGTTCATACTTTAAATCATCCGGCTGTTTTCTAAATAGAAGTTCATGGAATTTCCAGAATGTATCGTTTCCCAGCTCCTGATAAACTGTTTCCGCAAACTGAGCCGCTCGAGTCGAATCTACATTGATAAATGCATAGTTCATAAAATACAATTTCGCTTTTCCTGTTTCCAGCAATTCCTTTTCAATTTGAGGAAGAAGAGATTCATTGAAGTTCTTACAATGCGGACATTTATAATCTCCAAATTCCAAAATTTGAACCGGGGCCGTTTTCTCGCCTAAATAGGGTTGATCTTTATAATCAATGACAACTTCAGCAACTTCTTTTTTGGCAGACCAATTTCCTATCAAAATTAAGCCGAGTACACATATACTGAATGCTCCGATGACCCAGAACATCCATTTTGAAGATCGATTGGAAGCTGCCTTAGATTTTTTCTTTGATTTTGACTTTCCCATGTATTCACCCCATCATGCTTTCTAGTTTACAATCACTGTAAAAAAATAAAGTGATTTCTGAATTCAAAGTTAGTATATAAAAGTTTGTCCACTTTAACAATGAACAAATGTGAAAACTTGACAACAATATTCTAAAACAATAATGGCTATGTATTTATTACGGCAAAAGAAAATTACCGCTTTTTTCCGGTTATCTATTGGGCTGGATCTTGAAAAAATAAGCAAAAAACAACGGAGTCGTTCAGCATGAAAAGAAAAAGCGTATATAAAACAGCAACTCTCTCATTGATGATATTTTGTATTCTTCATACTTCTGCATATGCAGCGACGCTAGAAGATCAAGATGTGCCAATCAGCTTTAAAGTAGAAATGCTGCCTTGGGAGCAGGCCGATAAAGTTATTCCCAACAAAACAATTTTCACCATTATCGATATTGAAACGGGATTGCAATTCAAAGTGCAACGAAGAGCCGGAAATAAGCATGCCGATGTTCAGCCTTTAACTAGAAAAGATACTTACATTATGAAAAAAATCTATGGGGGCAAATGGAGCTGGAAACGAAGAGCAATCCTTGTGTTGATTGACGATCAATTGTTAGCTGCCTCTATGCACGGTATGCCCCATGGTGCCGGTGCACTTCCGAACGGTTTTCCCGGGCATTTTTGTGTTCATTTTTTCGGAAGCACAACGCATCGTTCCAAACATGTGGATCTTTGGCACAAGGTCATGATTTTAAAAGCTGCCGGTAAAATTAAGAAATATATAAACGATGTAGATCCATACGAACTGATTCAAATATTCGCTATCAGCGTAAACAGCAAAGATACCAAGTTACTGGATTTGACAGTCTCACACGAGCACAATCTTGAATCGCTTCATAAAATAGTCCAAGACTTTGATTATTTCGTAATTAAAAACATGTCCTTACACCCGGCCAAAGAAATGAAAAGCTCTGTTTTAGTAAAAATCCCGGTTCGTGTCGAGATTTTTAAAGAAGGAAAAGGAAAAGAGAAGCGCACCATTAATTACGTCGTTCGAAGAAACAGTTTAACTGATCCTTGGCAAATCGATGAAGCATCATTAACTGAACAACTAAAATAAAGTCTCAATTACTGTAAGAGTGTCGAGCTCCCCTTTTATCATTTGACTCGACACTCAACTTTTTGGACTAATCCCTCTTATCATTTTCTACATACTCTTGCGCTAAATATGAAGCCCTAAAGACTTTCAGCGCACTTTCCGCAAAAACTTTTTAAATATGCAGAAAATAAGTCCGATCAATAACGAGGCGAATTGATTCCTTCTCCTTTAAAAACTGTCACTCTAAATCCAGCTTGCAGCAACCACCCTTTGTTTGAAGGTTTTCGCCATGATAACGCACTTTGCTTCAGCAATGCCAGCAATAAGCGGCAAATGGAATATCCTGCTCCCCTGCAATGAAAAAGAGCCAGCTGTATGCTAGCTCTTTTGATCGCGAAACAGGATAAGAAAATCTCCGTATCCTTCCTTCTCCAAGTCTTCTTTCGGAATGAAACGCAAAGCTGCGGAGTTTATACAATAGCGAAGCCCGTTTGGTCCCGGATCATCTGGAAAGACGTGACCCAAATGAGAATCCGCTTCCCTGCTTCTTACTTCTGTACGCGTCATATTATGACTGAGGTCTATTTTTTCTTTTACGCTGGCAGACATAATAGGCTTCGTGAAGCTCGGCCAGCCGCAGCCGCTATCGTATTTATCCAACGAACTGAACAATGGTTCCCCGGAAACTATATCCACATATATTCCTTCACGCTCATTATCATAATACTCATTTTGAAACGGAGGCTCCGTTCCATTTTCTTGCGTAACATAAAATTGCATCTCCGTTAATTTTTCTTTCAAATGTGAGTTGTCCCTGAGCCAATGCTTTTTAATAAAAGCATCCCTCCCGGATCCTTTTCGATAGAGCGCATAACGGAATGGATTTTTCTTATGATAGTCTTGATGATATTCTTCTGCCGGATAAAACGTGGAAGCAGGTAAAATTTTTGTGACAATCGGCTTATGAAAACGTCCGCTTTCTGCAAGTGCCTGTTTAGACGCTTCTGCTTTCTTGCGCTGCTCTTCATTATGATAAAAGATAGCGGTTTGATAAGACTGTCCGCGATCATAGAATTGTCCGTCCGGATCGGTCGGATCTATTTGCTGCCAATATATTTCCAGCAATTTATCATAAGAAAAACGCGCAGGATCGAATGTAATTTGAACTGCCTCATAATGACCCGTTGTTTCAGAACATACTTCTTTATACGTCGGATTTTCCTTATGACCGCCCGTATAACCGGAAACAATTTTTATAATTCCATCCATCTCCTCAAACGGAGACACCATGCACCAAAAACAGCCTCCGGCGAACGTTGCCAATTCAAAAGCTGCTTCACCGTTCATATTTTTCACCCCATTCTTTTGAAGATATTAAGTATTATATCATTCGGACTGCAGTTTCTATGTTTAGAATGCTTATATTCCTTATCATTTACTCATTTCTTAAGTTATAGAGCCCGTACATCATCTTGTTCAGAAGGGGCATCTGCCTCTTTTACCGGATGTTTACGCTTTAAATACCAATACACAGGCAGCCCGGATAATACAGCCAGAATCGACAATAAACAGCTTATAGGCTCGTTGATGAGAGTGCTTATAATTACAAACACGGAGCCTGCTATAGCCAGCATCGGCACAAATGGATACAACGGCACACTATATTCCCGTTTTATCCCTTTATTTCGTTTTCGTAAAATAAAAACAGCAAAAAAGGCCATGACATAAAACAGATAAATCGTAAACACGGATATTTCAGAAAGCTTATCCGGATTGCTGATTAACATCATAACCATTGCCAATGCAAGCTGCATATAAATAGCGTTGGCCGGCGTTTGAAACTTAGGATGGATTTTACTGAAAATTCCTGCCCCTGGCAATTTCCCTCTTTCTGCCATTGCAAACGGAATACGCGGGAACGTTAAAATTTTTCCGTTAAGACAACCGAAAATAGAAACGATAATGCCGATACTAATTAATTTCCCTCCCATATCGCCAAAAAGCAACGCAGCAGCAGTAGCTGTGGCGTTTGGTCCCAATTCCACAATTTGCGCAGCCGGCAATATTTTTAATAAAGCAAGGTTAATAGAAACATAAGCTACTGTTACAACTAAAATCCCAATCGTGATAGCTTTTGGCAGCAGTTTAGCAGGGTTTTTCATTTCTCCTCCCATAGATGCCAACATAATCCAACCGTCATATGCAAATAGAGTAGCTAAAATTGCCATCCCTATACTGCTTTCTCCTGTCTCTGGTATGATAACGTCAAAGATTTGAGAGTGCCCCTTCCAAAATCCAAAAATCACGATAAACGCTATAGGAGCCAGTTTTCCGACAGTAGTTACCGTTTGTACGATACCTCCATATTTTGTTCCAAGAATGTTTACTATTGCTAAAAATAAAACTGTCCCGATGCCAATCGGCACAACCCACATATCTCGCAAATGGAAGAAATTTTTCAAAAGCGAACCAAAATAAAGTCCCAAAGTTCCCATGATAGCCGGACCGTAAATAATCGTTTGCATCCAGCCGGATAAATAGCCCCAAAACTCGCCGTACACTTCTTCTAAGTACGTGTACAAACCGCCTGTTTTTGGAATTTGAGCACCGATTTCCGCTATAGTCAAACCGCCTGCAAGAGTCAAAATTCCTCCAACAATCCATGCAAAAATGGCCATGTTTGAGCTGCCGGAATACGCAAGAACGCTGCCGGGCTTCATAAACACACCCGATCCGATGATAGTTCCTACTACGATTGATAGTGCGACAGAAAAGCCGATTTCTTTCTTTAATTCTGCTCCGTTTAAATTCATTGTCGTACTCCTCTCCTTTAAAATAAAAAACACTCGTCCCCTAAAGAAGGGACGAGCGTTTACTCGCGGTTCCACCCTTGTTCCAACAAACTGTTTGTTGCTCAAGTTCCGATAACGGTTTTTGCCGTCAGCAAGTACTGTTCATTTCATCGCTGAAGTTCCGAGGTGGTATGCCTGTTTTTTCGTATTAGGAAGCTTACAGCCAACGGCCTCCCTCTCTGAAAATCGTAAAAAACCGCACGTGTCCTCGTCATTACTTGTGTTGTATGAATTTTTCATCATTATATAAACTCTCTCAAAAAATATCAATAGCATGATGAATTTTCATATATGCTTTTGACACAGTAAAAGCCTTTTCAGCCCTAGAGGCTCATAGGTTTGAAGCAAATAAAAAAATATTTAATATCATCAAATAATTTTAAAGAGTGTTATAATTTTATGTAGGAAAACAATATACCGATCGCTTTACATTTGAAAGGGGAAATACATGTGCTCATTCAATCATTAGAAGTAACACGCCGTACAATACCATTGATCGTTCCGTTTAAAACAGCCCTCAGAACAGCAACCGAAGTAGAAAGCATTGAAGTAGAAATTACGCTTGAGAATGGCATAAAAGGAAGAGGTGCTGCAGCTCCAACATATGTTATTACAGGTGACTCCGCGGAAAGTATAGAAGCTGCCTTGCTCGGCCCTATTAAAAATGCAATAGAAGGTGCAGATCTGATCAACTTTCGGGGCATTCTTCAGAAAGTGCAAGCATGCTGCATCGGAAATCCAAGTGCCAAAGCTGCGGCTGATATAGCGTTACATGATGCTTACAGTAAAACTTTAAATGTTCCGTTATATGCATTTCTTGGCGGAAAAAAATCTATTTCCACGTGTATGACCATTGGTGTAGATACGGTTAAAAAAATGGCCGCCGATGCTGAAAAAAGCGTTCTTAATGGGTTTGATGTGCTCAAAGTGAAAGTGGGCGCTTCTCCTGAGCTAGACATCGCTCTCATTGAAGCCATTCGCGCAGCTGTCCCTTCTCATGTTAAACTCCGTTTAGATGCTAATCAAGGGTGGACTGCTAAACAAGCTGTTCAGCTTATTCAAGAAATGGAAAAACGAGGCTTCGGCATCGAATTAGTCGAACAGCCTGTGCCGGCTCATGACTGGGAAGGATTAAAGTTTGTGACAGAACGCGTAGGAACGCCAATCATGGCAGATGAAAGCATGTTCTCCGCACGCGATGCTATGAAGCTGGTGACAGGTCGATATGTAGACTTATTAAATATTAAACTTATGAAATGCGGCGGTATTAACGAAGCTTGGAAAATTGCAAGTATAGCAGAAGTACACGGTATAGCATGCATGGTAGGAAGCATGATGGAAACATCTTTATCTGTCAGTGCTGCGGCTCATTTTGCGGCAGCTCACCCGAATGTTCGTTATTTTGATTTGGATGCCCCGCTTTGGCTTTCAGAAAACCCGCAAGGATTAACTTATACGGGAAAACAAATTGCACTTCCGGATACGCCGGGACTTGGAACGGGTAAGTCTATAGACATTGCAGACTCCCGTCATTAATAATTAACACTGATAAGGATAAAGCAGCCTCCAAAGCTGAGAGGCTGCTTTATCTTATTTCCCTGTTTCTGCAAACTTTTTAATTCTTGCGCCTATCTCATCGCGCACACGTTGGAACACAGCCCATTTTTCTTCATCCGTTCCTTCTGCTTTCGCTGGATCATCAAATCCCCAATGTACACGTTTTACGTGCGGAGGTGTAGTTGGGCATACTGAATCTGCGTGGCTGCAAAGAGTTACCACTAAATCTGCTTTGTTTAAAATGTCACGGTCAATGACATCGGATGTTTGATTCGAAATGTCGATTCCAACTTCTTTCATTGCTTCCACAGCATTTGGATTTACCCCATGTGCTTCAATTCCGGCAGAGTATACGTTCCACTTATCGCCTAAGTATTTCTTTCCCCATCCTTCTGCCATTTGGCTGCGGCAAGAGTTTCCTGTACATAAGAAGTAAATTGTTTTTTTGTTTTCCATGTCTTATTCCACCTTTTCTGTTCGTTTTATGCTTTCTTTGTTGAAAAATATTTTCTCTGCATCCATAACGCAACGTTGACTAATGCAATCATCACCGGCACTTCTACTAACGGTCCGATCACTGCGGCAAATGCGGCACCGGAATTAATACCAAATACCCCGACTGCAACAGCAATTGCCAGTTCGAAGTTATTGCTGCCCGCTGTAAATGCCAATGTCGTAGTAACCGGATAGTCCGCTCCAATTTTCTTTCCCATAAAGAATGAAATGAAGAACATCACGACAAAGTAAATCAGCAACGGAATTGCAATACGCACCACATCTAGTGGTAAGCTTACAATGATATCCCCTTTTAAGGAGAACATTACGATAATGGTAAATAGCAATGCAATTAATGTAATCGGGCTGATTTTCGGAATGAAAACTTTTTCATACCATTTTCGGCCCTTGGCTTTTACTAACACTAAACGCGTCAACATCCCCCCTAAGAATGGGATACCCAGGTAAATAAATACGGACTTTGCTACTTCTATCATCGTAATGTTGACAATGGTGCTCTCGAGTCCCAGCCATTCCGGTATCACTGTGACGAACACATAGGCATACACAGAAAAGAACAGCATTTGAAATACTGAGTTAAACGCCACCAAGCCTGCTGCATATTCCGTATCTCCTTTTGCTAAATCGTTCCACACGATAACCATGGCAATACAACGCGCCAAGCCAATCATAATCAATCCGACCATATATTCCGGCTTATCTTGTAAGAATACAATCGCTAAAACAAACATCAAAATCGGACCGATCACCCAGTTTTGCACCAATGATAATACTAATACTTTGACGTCTTTAAATACGCGCCCCATTTCCTCATAACGCACCTTCGCCAATGGCGGATACATCATGAGGATTAAGCCGATCGCAAGCGGAATCGAAGTGGTTTCCACTTGCAGGCTGTTCAGCCCATCCACAAATCCCGGAGATACATACCCGATGAGGATCCCTAATGCCATAGCCAGGAAAATCCATAAGGTTAAGTATCTATCCAAGAAGGACAAGCGCTTTTTTCCTGCTTTACTCATGTTTTCACTTCCTTTTCTCTTGTTGCCGAATTAACATCCGCATCGAAATGCAGGATTGCTCTCTTCGATTTTTTTAATTTTTTCTATTTGATTTGGCACATGTTCCATAATAGTTTCAATGAGACCGTATAAATCACTTTGTTGATTCAGGGAATAATAAATCCACTGCCCTCTTCGCTCTTCTTTTACCAACCCCGCATCCTTTAATTTACGAAGATGCTGGCTGATGGAAGGCTGACTCATTTCAAATACTTCGAGAAATTCGCACACACAGCATTCACGATGCTTTAAAATAGCCATGATTGTTAAACGAGTTTTATCTCCAAGCAGCTTTAAAGCTTGCGATATTCTTTCTACTTCTGCAACTGTTTTTTGCATCTGTACACCTCCTATCCCTGAAATTGTTGTATAATTATATATTTATATATTCAATAAAAATATGTGAGATGACTCTTAAAAATAACATTCGATTCATCTCCATACTAAATGAAAGTTCTGCTTTTTGAGCATTCATTCCAGTCACTTAAACTGCAGATGACATAAAATAATCAGACGAATGCACTTTTCCTTCAGCATTCTCAATAGATCTCAGTGTTATTTCTGTCAATCTCTCCAAATCTCAATGCATATTTTTTTCAATTTCTCTCCTTAACGTTGTTTCCGTATAGATAAACCTTCTGTATTCACTTTATAAGTATATAACCAATTACTTATATAAAACAAGGAAAAATAAAATTTTTTACATAGCTTTTACAATCATAAGGAGAGGGGAAACAATCCCCCGGAAGTTCCCTCTCCCATACTTATACTACTCGCAGCAAGCCGTTGATTCAGAAGCGGCCGCAGCAATTGAGCAGCATTCACTTTGATTTACGGAATGTACATCAGCATCCGCTTTTGTAAAGAAAAACTCCCATTCGTTGCCGTCCGGATCCGTCACCCAAAACTTGTCTTGCACCGCATAGCAGCACGTTGTATTCATTTGTTCTCGTGCAAAGAAGCCTTCTTTCTCCAATCTAGCTTTATGGGCTAATACTTCTTCCAAATCCTTCACTTGGAATCCGAAGTGACCAACTTGATTTCCCTCTACTTTGTCCATGCGATTGAGTGTGAAATTAAGACCTGGCTGCTCTAAAAGAAATTTTGCATAATCTTCTTTTACCTTCACCGGCTCTGTTCCAAAAACTTTGCTATAAAATTCAATGCTCTTTTCTAAATTCATAACATTTAATCCAACATGAACATTCAACATCATAATTCCTCCCTGTCATTTTTAATCAAGAAAATTCGATTAATACATCAAAAATATTTGATTAATATTTTAAAAAAATTATGGCATCAGACGGAAAATACAGCATAGCTGCTCTGATAATAATGCATCTACTTGTTCTTTATTAACGTTGTAGTAACTCCAAGTCCCTCTTGTTTCTTTTGTAATCAGGCCAGCATCTAATAAAATTTTCAAATGATAGGAAAGCTTGGATTGAGGAAGAGCTAGAATTTCTGTTAAATCACATACACAAGTGGTTCCTCTTTGGCATAATTCGTACAAAATATGTAGCCTTTTCTGATCCGCCAATGCCTTAAATTTTTTCTCGTAGGTTTCAAACGATTGAACAATTGAGTCTTTGTATAATGGCAGCTCTTTCATTTCATGCTCCTTACATCAAATTTTCTTGATGATTAAAGTATATGCGTTCTGTATCGTTTTGACAACTATATAAATTAAAAAATTGATTTATATATAAAAGAAGGCCTAGAAATCAGCCCTCCGCTATACTTTTTGTTGAATTTTTTACTCCTTCCTCTTCTTCAGAAGGCAGATGGATCACTTTTTCAAATCATCCAATGGTGTATGTTATTATTTTAGAATTAAATGACGTTTGGCGATACTGTAGATTTAAAATAAAGTTTGATCATTTATAAAAAACTCTGATCGTTTGTAAAAAAGTTTGAACACAATCCCCAATTATGTTATTCCATTTAAGGGCCAGATTGTGGAGGATTGCAGGGTATTTTTTACAGAAGAATCGAAGTTTAAATTATACGGATGATCTTAAACTCCCATGAAAATAAAATTTGGTTCAAAACTAAAAAAGAGCATAGAAAAATGGACCCAGGAACCCCTTTTTTAAAAAGGCTGGGCCTTCTAAGCGATCTTCATAGATTGGTAGAGCGATTCAGAGTATAGCCTATAGCCTTCCTTCCATAACAAATTAAAGGTAGCTGGCGCAACGGCCAGAAAAGGATTAATCTCCCATGAGTGCTCCCCCCTACAGGGGGCGACAGTCGGCGGTACACCGTGGTCGTTGGATCCAGATTAACGGATGGGCTCAAAGGCACCATAGTGAAAAGACCTTCTTCGCCAGCTATTAAATCAGTATCGACTGCGTGACCCATTTTTATTCTCTGTGGTGTAGCGCCGGTTTTGCGCTGTATGGATGGCTAACGGTTTAGTTTAATAACTGTATTGTTACAAAGGCACAAATAAAAACAGAAGCAAAACCCCGTTCTTGTAAAATGGATTTTTTAAGTTGGATAATATAAGATCATAATATTTCCCCTGAATTAAGGTAGGTATGGGGTCTGTCAGCCTTGAATCTGATAGAATCACCATTTCTTACTGTGTATTCATTGTTATTTACACGTACAGTTAGCTCGCCTTCAAAAACAGTTATCAACTTTTCAGTTCCCTCTCTGTGCGAATCAGCACTTAGGAATCCCCCTTTTTCTATCTCGACTGAATAAACTTCAAAGCGTTTATCATCCTCGAAAGGAAAGTAGGGATAGACTCGATATTTTCCGGTGTCTTCAGATAATGTTTAAATTTCACTTCTTAGAACAACTTTTGTATCTGGCTGCGGATTATTTATTAGTGAAGTAAAAGAAATCTTTAATCCATTTGCTATTTTCCAAATAGTTGTAATTGTAGGACTCGATTCCCCCCTTTCAATTTGACCTATCATCGTTTCGCTTTCCAAAACAGAAAAAGCTGCCAATAATCCAGCAGCTTACAACGTAATATTTTGTTTTTGCACCTTGTACTGAAGAGTCTGTCTTGGAATTTCCAACAACGCTGCAGCCTGCTGGATATTTCCGCTTGTTTGCAGTAAAGCGCGTTTAATAAGGGCTCTTTCCGTTTTCTTCAGCACCTTTCTCAACGGCTCAATATGTTTCTGTTCCCGTTTTCGTTTTAGTTGCTGCAGCTGCAAAGGCAAATGTTTTACATGCAGTGTATGCCCATCTGCCATAATCATCGCATGCTCGATGGTATGTTTTAACTCTCTCACGTTCCCAGGCCAATGGTATTCATGAAATAATTGAAATACATTATTGTCTACAATGCGAATCTGTTTGGAAAACTTGGCATTAAACTGTTCCACAAAATAAGAGGTTAATAGTTCAATATCATAATTTCGCTCCCGTAATGGAGGAATAAATAAAGAAAAAACATTTAACCGATAGTATAAGTCCGGACGAAGCGTTCCCCTTTTTACACAGTCCAATGGTGATTCATTCATGGCTGCAATGACCCGTACATGTACTTTTCTTGTTCTTTGGTCCCCAATACGACGCACCATGCCGTCTTCCAGCACCCGCAGAAGCTTAGCTTGCAATTCAAGAGGCATGGAGTTAATTTCATCTAAAAATAAGGTGCCGCCATCTGACAGCTCAAACAGTCCCGCTCGATCTACTGCCCCGGTATAACTGCCTTTTGTCGTTCCGAATAATAGACTTTCCAACAAGGATTCGGGCAAAGCCGCACAGTTTTGTGCAATAAATGGACCTTTTGCGTGAGAGGAGCTATGATGAATAGCTTGCACAAACAATTCCTTTCCTGTTCCTGTCTCACCAAAAACTAAAACGGTTGAATCGGTACACGCTACTTTTTCAGCATGTTTTTTCACTTCAGCTAAAACGGGGTCATTCGTTAATAGATCTGCAAACGTATACGAATGAGCGTGTTTCCTTTCTTTTTTCTCCGAGGAAACTTGAATTTTCGCCTGCAAATCCAACACCTTTTCCCCCAGCTTCTTAATGGTCGAATAGTCTTTTGCAATTTCAACAGCTCCTATTACTTCCCCTTCTAAAATAATAGGAATGGTTGTATTAATAGTATCAATATATTGGCCTTTTACATTTTGATAGCGCTGCGGCTGATGAATGATGGATTGTTTTGTTTCCAGTACCTTCAATAACGTACTGCTCTCTTTTGTAAGAGAAGGAAACGCTTCTAACACGTGTTTGCCAAGTACATCTTCAATAGAAAGACCGTCATGCCGTGCTGCTACTTGATTATAGAAAATGGTGATTCCATTTTTATCTACAGCATGGATTGCTTCATCAATGCTGTTTAAAATGGCATTAATCATTTCGTTTGTCGGTATTGTAAGCAATTGTTCTTCACCATCCTTGCCATGCCGAAAATCCGTCAAACAAGCGCTTGATTTTCGGCGATTTTGCATTACTGTCCTCTTCTTGAAAGATCTTTCACCCAAACGTTCATATCTTCCAGCTTATCGAAAATATAGCAGTTGTTTGTAAGTCTTCCCGTGTAGGCGTAGCCAAGCTGATAGAATGCAGCATTCATTCCGAAAGATAAAGAACGGGCAATCGTGTAAGAGCAATAAATGGCTTGGTTAAACAAATCTTCCTCCAGCTTTTTTAAAAGCTCTTTCATCAGTCCGTGCTTACGGTGATCCTCCAGTGTGGCGCAGTTTGTAAGCTCTGCATTTCGCTGTGTAAAATCAATTTCCGCTGAAGCGGTGCTTACGATTTTTCCATTTTTTTCATATACATAGTAGATTGTTCCTTCAGCCATCGTTTCCTCTACATAATCTGCTTGATTCAGGGGAGTCGGATAGACCTGAAACACACGCCCGTATAACTCGGCAAGTTCATTCGCATCTTCTTTTGCCGCTTTTCGCAATACATATCCTTCAGGAACTATTTTTTCTTTAAAAGCAACGGTTTGTAAAATAGAAGCTGTAATCTCATCTTCTTTTGTCCAGCAGCTGCTGTTGCGCCGATTTGGATCTCGATACTTTGTCACAAAAAATCCGTCGCTTCCTTGAAAATAGCCTTGTATGACGGCTTCTATCATATATCCAAATTGCAAAAAGGTATATAAGTGCTCTTTTCTTGCTTTAATAATGAGTTTTGTATAGTTATACTGTTTTGCCAATGCCTCTGTCTTTCTCAACAAATCCGGTATATTCCCTATATAGTAGTCCACCCTGATTCGTTCATTAAAGTGATCGAGCGCCGCTTCAAAATAAAAGGTCTCTTCTTTTCGTTTAATCGTTTCGTAATACTCTTTTCCCGCCATATGCTCTCCCTGCTTTCTCCTTATTCCTGCACGCCGCACCAATCCAACAATGTATAAGCAATGATTTCTGCAGCCAACATCATTTCATCTAAATCAATATATTCATTTGGATAGTGCGCCACCTTCGTTTCTCCCGGTCCAAATACCACCATCGGAATATTGGCGACTTGTGTAAATAATCCTCCGTCTGTTCCCCAAGGTGCCGCTGCGATTACAGGTTCTTTGTTTGTTGCTTGCATGTAATTTCGCTGCAATGTTTGCACCAATTCATGGTCAGTTTCAATAGATCCCGGTATCCACCTTGCTCCAAACCATTCGATTTCTACAGGGTGTTCAACAAACCACTCATCAACATTCGCGATCTCTCTCATCCAGTTCTCAAACTCTTCTCGCGCCGCTTCAACCGTTTCGTTCGGAGCTACTCCAAATCTGCCTTCGAGCACCACGAGGTCCGAAACCGAGGATGGCCACGTCCCGCCATGAATGGTCCCGATATTAATTGGGATTGGAATTGGAATATCTTTATACAAAGGGTCAGTGATTCGATTGTTTCGCAGCTTCTCTAACTCTTGAATTTTTTGAATAACAATCATGCTTTTTTCGATAGCACTTACACCCTCATATCGAGTGCCCCCATGTGCAACCTTTCCTTTTATCTTCACACGGAACCACATGGATCCTTGTTGTTTAATGAAAAACTTCATATTAGTCGGTTCCGGGATAATGACACCGTCTGCCTTGTAACCTCGCAAAATTGCAGCCAATGTGCCTGCGCCGCCGCTCTCTTCTTCGATGACGCTTTGAAAATATACATCTCCTTTTAAAATAATGCCGCTTTCTTTAATAGCTTCCATAGCTAAGACGAGAGCCACATTTCCGCCTTTCATATCCGTTGCTCCGCGTCCGTACAGCTTGTTGCCCGCAATGGTTGCACTGTACGGTTTGTACTTCCATTGCTGCAGTTCTCCTTCCGGCACAACATCGATATGACCGTTTAAAATCATAGATTTTCCGTTGCCTGCCCCTTTTAATGTCGCTACTACGTTCGGGCTGCCATCAAAATCTTCACGCATGGAAATAAAATAAGGATGGTCTTGCAGCTCTTCAATGGATGGCTCCCAAATATCGAGAGGCAATCCCAATTCTCTCAGCTTTTCAACGACGATGGCTTGTGCGGTGCTTTCATTGCCGGACACGCTTCTTTCGCGAACGAGCCGCTTCAATAATTCGATTGCTTGTTTTTTATGATTTTGTATATATTGGCGCACTTTTCTTTTATAATCGTTCATCCCCATCTCTCCTGCTCTACAGAATGGTTTTCAGCTTTTCGCTGATTTTCAGCTTCGCCCCTGTATGCTTTATCACTTCTTCTGCAGTATACGGATGCATTAATTCTGTAAGTTCTAAAGCTTCATCAATTACCTGAATAACAGCCATTTCGGTAATGATTACGTCTACACATCGCTTGGAAGTTAGGGGCAAAGTGCATTCTTCTACAATTTTCGGATTGCCGTTTTTATCTGTATGGTTCATTACAACAATCACTTTTTTTGCTTTTTGGGCCAAATCCATCGCTCCCCCGATTCCCGGCACTCGTTTTCCCGGCACAATCCAGTTGGCCAAATCTCCTTTTTCACTAACCTGCAATGCTCCCAAAACCGTGAGGTCCAGTAACCCTCTGCGGATTATGCCAAAAGCGATGGAGCTATCAAAATAACTTGCTCCGTCAATGAGCGTAACAGGAAATCCTCCGGCATTGCATAAGTTTTCATCTTCTTCTCCCTTTTTGGGACTTGGGCCCATTCCAACAATGCCGTTTTCCGCATGAAACATAACTTGCATGTCTTTCGGCAAATGATCCGGCACAAGAGAAGGGATGCCGATTCCTAAATTGACAATCATCCCATCTTTAATTTCTTGTGCGGCGCGCTTGGCGATTTTATGCCGAATGTCTACTTCCACGCCCATTTCCAGTTCACTCCTTCCGATGGAACAATATAATCGACAAATACTCCCGGAGTTATAATTTCTTCCGGATTTAAAGCACCGAGAGGAACAATTTCTTCGGCTTCCACAATAGTAATATCTCCCGCCATGGCCATAAGAGGATTCATGTTCCGGGCACTTTTATCAAAAGTTAAGTTGCCGAACGGATCTGCTTTTTTGGCAAAAATGATGCTGACTTCTGCCGTCAAAGCTGTTTCTACCAAGTATTGTTTTCCGTTTACGGTCACTTTTTGCTTCTCGCTTTCTACGATGCTATCAACCCCCACATCCACCAACACTCCGCCAAGCCCGACCCCGCCTGCGCGTATGCGTTCAGCCAAGGTTCCTTGCGGTGAAAATTCCACTTGCAGCTTTCCTTCTGTCATTAGCTTTCCGGCAAACGGATTGGACCCGATATGAGACGTGATGATAGACTTTACTCTGCCGCTGCGTACGAGAGGCCCAATTCCGATATCAGGGAAGCCTGTATCGTTTCCAATAAGATGGAAATCTTTAATGCCGCTTTCCAATAAAGCTTTTAAAATGGTTGGGGGTGAACCTACTCCGCCAAATCCTCCAAACATTAATGTCATTCCGTCATGAAAAAAGGGCAGCATCTGCTCAATGGTCGCAATTTTCCGATAGGCATTTTCTACTTGATTCATGAATCAATCCTCCTTCGCAGCATAAGCAGCTGATTGCAGCTCTTGTTCCATTTCCTTCACGCTATCCGAAAGAATTTGCAACAGTTCATCTAGCTCGGTATACGTGATTGTCAACGGAGGAGCAAGCAAGCACGCCGTTTCGTCTTTTCCATGCTTTCCTGCTACTGCCGGATACAGAAGCAGCCCATTTTTCATCGCTTTTTGAATCAATGTATTGGATTTGACGTTTTGCGCTAACTCCATTCCAATCAATAATCCCTTTCCTCGCACATCTCCTATAATAGGCGAGTGTTCTTTTAATTCAGTAAGCTTTTTCATTACATAATGTCCTTTTTCTTTTGCTGCCTCCACAAGGTTATGTTTTTCTACGTATTCAATAACTGCTAGCGAAACTGCTGCTGAAAGCGGGTTGGCACTGAATGTATGACCGCTCATCACAATTTTGGAACCTTGTAAAATCGGCTTTATCACTCTGTCGCTTGCCACAGTCGCAGCCATTGGCGTATAACCAGAAGTTAATCCTTTTCCTAAAGCTAGAATGTCCGGCTGAACGCCCCAATGTTCCATCGCAAACATTTTTCCTGTACGGCCAAGTCCGGTCATTACTTCATCCGCTATAAATAAGATGTCATGCTTTTCGCAAATCGCTTTAATTCTTTGGTAGTAGTCCGTGGGCGGTACAATCGCTGCTCCAGCCGCTCCGATAATCGGTTCTGCGATAAAACCGGCAATATGCTCTGCCCCGATTCGCTCAATTGCTGTCTCTAATTCTGTTGCACATGCCAAGTTGCAGGAAGGGTGTTCTAAGCTGAAAGGACAACGATAACAATAAGGAGGAGAAACAGAAGGGTACTCTTCTAAGATGGGAACAAATCTTTGACGCCGTAACGGATGTCCGGACATGGAAAGAGCTCCAATTGTAATGCCGTGGTAGCTCATCCAGCGCGATAAAATTTTATTTTTTCCTTTTATTCCTTTCTCTTGAAAATGCTGAATCGCAAGCTTCATGGCTGTTTCGGTTGCTTCTGTACCGCTGTTGACAAAAAAAGTCCAATTTAAATCCCCTTGGGTGATATCACTGATTTTTTTGGCAAGCTTTTCAGCAGGCTCGCTTGTAAATTGAGAACGATAAACAAAAGATACTTGCTGCGCTTGCTTTGTCATGGCTTCAATAACTTCTTCCACCCCATGCCCGATCCCGACGGTAATGGCTCCGGATGAACCGTCTATATAGCGCTTCCCTTGTGTATCGTATAAATACACCCCTTTCCCGTGGGATATCATAGGATATTCTTGCCCGACCAGCGGCTTAATTAAATAATCCCGTTTCATACTACGCCCCCCTTTACATCTTGCGTTCTAAAGAAAACTCAATCAACGGCATTTCTCTGCTCTCTTGTACTCTTAAATTGATAAGAAAGTATAATATGCTTTCTATATTTTTATACTGTCTTATCTTTAAAATAATTCTAGATCGAATATTCTTAATATTCTTCCCGAACTCAACTCTTCCTTCGTTTTTTGTATGGGCTTACAAAACAAAATGCCTGGGTTTGTTCACTCAGGCGTTTTGTTTTGCTTTATTTGGAAAAGGAATTATAAGAAGCATAAAGCTTTTGAATCCGGATTCGTTGAACTTCATTACGAAGGAAAAAAAGGATGACCTTACAAGGTCTCCCTCTTTTTTACTGCATATCTTTACTTAGTTTTGTTCAAGCTTATCACAATATACATGCATAGCCTTACGAAGGAATGCCGCTAAACCAGGTTGATATTTATCAATATTTTTCGTAAAGCGAGGATCGTTAACATATAAATCACCTAAGCCTCGAAACATTTCAGGTGTACATTCATAAAAGTTATCTGTAATATGCTGACGCATCTCCCCAACAATTTGCTGCACTTCTGCATCTTCCGGTCCTTTATGCATCGCTTGAATCATCCGTTTATACAGATTTTCGCTTTTTTCTTGAATTCTCTTCCAATCATCCTCCTTGTACGATGCTGTTTTTTGCATAGACTCTTCGTATGCCTTTGTGCCGCCGTACTTTTCTTTTACTTCTTGCTCGTATTTCTTCTGATGCTCCTCAATCTTTTTCATATCAAACGGCTCAAACATCTCTTTTTTCGTCATAACTGTGCCTCCTTCAATGGATTGAATGGTTTGTTCTACGGATTGAATGATCCGTTCGAGGCGATGTTTCTTTTCAACTAATAACTGCTTTTGAGTATAAAGAGCCTTTCTCCTGTCAAAATTCGGGTTGTCTAGAATCCCTTTTATATCTTGCAAGGAAAAAGCAAGCTCTTTGAAAAAGAGAATTTGCTGCAGTCGCGCTAAATCTTCTTCACTGTAAAGACGGTATCCATTCACTCCGATATGTGTTGGTTTTAAAAGCCCAATGTTGTCGTAATGATGCAATGTACGCACACTTATACCGGCAAGCTCTGCCACTTCCTTCACTTTATACATGATCATCACCTCACACTTTTACCTTAAACTATCACGCAACGTTAGAGTCAACAAGAAAACGAAAAAATAAAACAGTTATTCTTCATTTTTTGTTCAGCCCTGGACGTCCCTTTTTCCTTCTGTTGCGATAAAACACTCGATATAACAAAATAACACCCTTTTCAAAAGGGTGTTTTACATCTCTTCTTCCATTTCTATATCACGCAGCTTTTTGACACGATAAAAGCAAAACAAGGATGCAGCCAGCGAAGCAACGCTTGCTCCCATCATCACTAACAGTTGCGGCAATTCCTTCTCGCCGTTTGGCAATAATAAACCGATGAACAAAAAAGTTCCTAATGCTAATAACACTTGACCGAAACGTGTATAGTCGGCAATTTTATGCTGTAAAAAAGTTGGTTTGTTTTTCATATAGCATCACCTATACACACTATACCACACTCTTTGAAACTATGAATCAAGCAAATATCACCAATAGAAATAAGGTTTTCCTTATATAGAAAAAGCATCTTGCAACGTGCAAGATGCTTTTCATTCTATTCTAATGCTTGCGCTAAATCCGCAATTAAATCCTCTCCGTCTTCAATACCGACAGAAATACGGATTAACGTATCAGTAATACCTAATTCCGCACGACGGTCAGCTGGAATGGATGCATGCGTCATTTTCGCAGGAACAGAGATTAAGCTTTCCACCGCTCCTAGACTTTCAGCTAATGTGAAATATTGGATTTTGCTCATCACGCGTGTTAACGTTTCTTCGCTGTCTACGTCAAAGGAAATGATCGCACCGAAGCCGTTTGCTTGCTCCTTCGCTGTTTCGTGGTTTGGATGCGTTTCTAGACCTGGATAGTATACTTTGTTTACTTTTGGATGCTGCTGTAAAAATTCCACGATGGCGCGAGCATTGGCTTCATGTTCTTCCATACGTACACCTAATGTTTTTAAACCGCGCAGCAAGAGCCAGCTGTCTTGAGGTCCCAGAATGCCGCCTGTAGAGTTTTGGACGAAATGCAAGTCAGTTGCAAGCTGTTCGCTGTTTACTGCCACTACGCCTGCTACTACGTCGCTGTGACCGCCTAAATACTTGGTAGCACTATGCAATACGATATCTGCTCCTAATGAGATTGGCGTTTGCCAATAAGGCGTTAAGAACGTATTGTCGACAATCGTTAATAATCCATGCTGTTTTGCTAATGCAGCAACTTTTTCAATATCCGTTACTTTTAGCAATGGATTTGTCGGAGTTTCAATATACACAGCCTTTGTATTTGGCTGAATTGCTGCTGTAATGTTTTCTAAGTTGGTTGTATCCACAAACGTATGCTCTAGCCCGAAACGGTTCAGCACCTTTGATATAACACGGTATGTGCCGCCGTATACATCATCTGTTAAGATAATATGGTCTCCTTTAGAAAACAGCATCATTACCGCTGTAATGGCCGCCATACCGGACCCAAACGCAAATCCTGCATACCCGTTTTCCAATACTGCAATCATTTCTTCTAATGCATTTCGCGTAGGGTTGCCTGTACGGGAATATTCATATCCTTTATGCTTCCCTACTTCTTCTTGTTTATAGGTGCTCGTTTGATAAATCGGCACTGTTACCGCACCTGTTAACGGATCGCCGATTTTGATTCCATGAATCAGTTTTGTTTTTGCTTTCATTTTACTTTACTCCCATCCTTTATAAATATCTTTACTTAAGTAACGTTCACTGCTGTCCGGGAAAATCGTAACAATGTTTGTTCCGCTCTTTGCCTGCTGCGCTTCTTGCAAAGCTGCATAAAATGCAGCACCCGAAGAACTTCCAACGAGTAATCCTTCTTTTTGCGCCAATTCTTTTACAAGCCGAAACGCGTCCTTATCTTGTACTGTATGGATCGCATCAAAATATTGTTGATTCATAAACTGCGGCAAGAATTCCATACCGATTCCTTCTGTCATGTGCGGTCCTGGCTCTCCGCCGTTTAAAATCGATCCTTCTGGTTCCACGATTACCGTTTTTATCGAAGGATTTTGCTCCTTTAAATACGTAGCAGTTCCCATAAATGTACCGCCTGTACCGGCCCCCGCGACAAAAATATCTATGTTGCCGTCAAGCTGCTCCCACAGTTCCGGCCCTAATGTTTTGTAGTAGGTACGCGGGTTGGCTTCGTTAGCAAATTGCTGCGGACAATATGAGTCAGGAATTTCTTGCAGCAGTTCCTTCGCTTTTTCTATCGCTCCCGTCATTCCTTTTTCTGTCGGGGTATTTACAACGGTTGCGCCAAGCGCCCTCATCAGCTCTTGCTTTTCCACGCTGAATTTTTGCGGCACGCAAACAATTACATTTAGCCCGTACTGCAATGCAGCAAGCGCCAACCCGATGCCTGTATTGCCGGCTGTCGGTTCAATAATCGTCCCGCCCGGACTTACCAATCCTTTTTCCAATGCATCTTCAATTAATTCTTTTCCCAATCTATCTTTCACGCTTCCGCCCGGATTGTAAAACTCCAGCTTCGCAAATAAACGAACTCCTTCCGGCAGCGGAAACTTTGTGATTTCTACTAATGGAGTGTTGCCGATCAGCTGATGTACTCCACGGTAAACCTTCATGTTATCCACTCCTTCAAACATAAGAAAAAGACAACTGCAATGCGTTGCTTTCCTATCCGACAGTTGTCTTTCTCTCCTTTCTTACTTCAGCTCTTGAAGCATGTTAACAATCAAGTTTGTAGAATGAAGCGCTGCTTGATCTAAAAACTGCTCAAAGGATACGTCGGATTCTTTCCCTGCAATATCAGATAATGCACGGATGATCACAAACGGAACCTTATATTGATAACATACTTGTGCTACTGCAGCTGCTTCCATTTCTACCGCATGTAAATTTTCAAACTTGCCGCGAATGAATTCTACGCGATGTGCGTCATTCATAAAAGAATCCCCAGTTGCGATTACGCCTTTCACAACCTGGATGTCTCCCATATCTTTCACACATTTTTCAGCCAAGTTCACAAGCTCTTTGTCGGCTTCAAATGCGGCCGGCATGCCCGGAACTTGCCCGTATTCATAGTTAAACGCTGTTACATCCACATCGTGATGGCGAACTTCTGTAGAAATTACTACATCTCCCACGTTTAAAGAATGGTGAAATCCGCCTGCAGAACCTGTGTTGATTACTCTTTCCGGCTTATAGCGCTCAAGCAAAATCGTTGTAGACATTGCAGCGTTTACCTTTCCTATACCGGATTTTAAAAGAACGACTTCATGACCGCCTAACGTTCCTTTTGTAAATTCACAGCCGGCTACTGTTTCTGTTTCTGCGTTTTCTAGTTTGTCTCGTAAAATGCGTACTTCTTCTTCCATTGCGCCGATAACAGCAATTCTCAATTTTATCCCTCTTTCTTACTCCTTGATTGCCTCCATTACCCACACATAATGATTGTAGCGAGAGAAAGTTACATGGAAGCCGTTTTCCTCAAATATGGACTGCATCACCGGAATTGTTGTGTAATATTCCGTCTGCAAGTCGTTCGCCAAATTGTTAAAGCCTGCTTCAATTGCAGATTCAACAGTCTTAGCATGCGCCTCCCGGTCTACAAATATAGTGTCAGCAAACACTATTTTACCACCTTTTTTCAATAATTGACCATATTTGTGGATTGCCTCTGCTTTTTCCTCATCCGTAAGATGGTGAAAGGCATATGTGCTGACAATCGTGTCAATTTCGTTTACAGGAATAAGAAAGTTCAGAAAATCTCCTTCTGTAATCTTTACTTTATTTTGAAGTTTTTGTTTTGCAATTTGTCTCATTTCTTTTGACGGCTCTATACCGTACACTGCAAGACCGGCTTCAAGAAGTTTATTCGTAAGGTTCCCTGTGCCAACCCCGAACTCCAGTACAGTGCCAAAGGATTTTTCTACAACGCTATTTAAAATCGCTTCATAATTTGCGAATACTTCTTTATACTCTGCATCTTCTCCGGAGACGAAAGAGTCATATGTGTGTGCCCATTCGTCAAATAATTGATTAAACTCTGTCCCCACAACAATTCCACCTTTTCATATAGGATTTATCAGTATAATATGTTGAATCCTAAAAAAAGTCAACTGAAATGGGTTATAATGAAAAGAGGTAAATTTATGAAAGGAGCAAAATGACGATGCAATTTTCCTTTGACATGATTGAAGACAAAATAGAATTTTTTGAAGCTGCTGATTTAAAAACGTTAGAAAAGAAAATCAGTGAAAAAATTGATGATAACCGTGCATTGCTGTTGGAAGTCCATCATGTTTCTCATCAAATGGTGCTGGATGCCGAAAGCAAGCGGCCATACTACAGCGCGGTGGTTCATTTTAAGCAAAAAAAGAAGAGCGCTTTTTAATGCGCTCTTTCTGTTAGCTTACTTGTTGGACAAGAGTCGGCTTCCAGCCTTGCCCTTCTACCCACTCAATGTACACTTTATATTTATATTGTTTGTCTTTTGTAATAATCGTGCCTACTGCTTTATTCGGACCATTATTTCCAAGGAACAAAATAGTGAAATCTTGTTCAGTAAGCTCCGTTGCATACGCAATCGCTTGTGTCATTTCCTTCCAATCTTGCGATGACTTCGTAAATTGCGTTGTATGCGGCTCGCTTTGTGAAGTTCCGATTGGCTTCCAAGAAGGATTTGTATATGCTTCTGTTACGCCAGGAGTTTGCTGGTCTTGCAGAACCACCTTTTCATCCTTTGGGGCTTCCGGCTCCACTTCCTCTTCTTCACTCGCTTCTTCTTTTTTCTTATCGCTGTTTTCTTTGTCTTTTTTGCTTGTCTCTTTCTTTTCAGATGATTCCCTTGCTTCTTTTTTAGCCGGTTCTTTCTTCTCCGCTTTCGTTTCCTCTTGCTTTGCAGCTTGTTCGCTAGGAGAAGAAAACAATTGGTAAGCAACTGTTGCCGCTAAAACAAGCACAATTCCAATTAAAACATTTAAAATCATGTTCTTTTTACGTTTTTGTCTTTTTTGCTGGAGTCGTGAACCGTCTTTATTTTGTACCATACATTACCCTCCATCAACGATGTTTCACATAGTTGATATTTTAACATCAATTGGGGGTATCTTGAAGGAATATGACACGTTTTTTTAGAAATGTAACGAATTTGTTACATACCTTCCCGGTTGTATACTTGTTTTCGTTTTGCTTGATCCAGGTCATAAACAGCTTTTACGTAATCAGCATAAATGCTTTTTGAAAGGCTTTCGGGGCTTGTTGTTTCTAAATCTACTACTACTAATGCATATTTCGGATTCTCGTACGGGAAATAGCCTGCAAACCACTTGTTGACTCCTTGGCCTTTTATCCCTTCAGCTGTTCCTGATTTTCCTGCCACGTTGTAAGGCAATCCTTGAAAAACAGCTCCGGTTCCATTTGGAGTCGTTACAACAGAGCGCAGCAGCTGCTGAAGCTTCGTAATCGTTTCGCTTGCAAGATTGTCTCCTTTTAGCTCCTGATTTGGAAATCGGTACAGCTTTGTGCCGTTTTTATAATCAATTTCTTTTACAGCTTTGACCTTCAGTTTTTCTCCTCCTCTTGCAATGGTCGCCATCATGTTAGCAATTGCCAACGGAGTCATCCGTACATTCTTTTGCCCGACGGATGTTTGAGCAATCGCTTTTTGCACCCCTTTATCTTTTTCCTCTCCCCATATAACGCCCTTCTCTTCATCCGGCAGCTGCACAAAGCTCGGGAAATGAAACACTCTTCCTTGCCATCCCACTGTATCTGTCAGTCCAAGCATACCGGCATACTTTTCAATCATCCCCTTATCCTTTGCCAACAGCTCTTGTCCTAAAACGGCAAATGTCCGATTACAGCTCCTCGCAAAGCTTTGTTCGAAATTGAGTGTTCCCATGGGATGTTCTGCCTGTCCTGTTCCGTATAAATCCGAATCGCAATTGAATGTTCTCCCTTCCTGTATAAGACCGTTATCGATAGCGGCGGCAGCTACTACCGTTTTAAACACGGAACCGGGGAACTGGGACAACAGCATTTGATTCTTCCAAGTAGCATCCTCTGCAGTGATGGAAGGCTTGCTGACCATCGCCAATATTTCGCTTGTTTTTACATCAAGCAAAACGAGCCCACCTTTTTTCATATTATATTTATTGACGAGATCTTCTGCTATCGTTTGCAATTCCTTATCAAGTGTCGTTTTAATGACAACCGGATAAAAAGGGTTCGCAGGCTGCGTATATTTCACGTTTTTTCCGAAAATCGGCTCTCCCTGCCGATCTACATGGTATAAAAGCTTTGCTTCGCCGTCAGTCAGCAGAAATTCATCGAACGCTTCTTGCAGTCCTGTAATTCCGATTGTCGTTGTATCTGATACCTTTCCTTCTTTCAATTTATCAGGGTATCTTTCTTTCACTTGCCCAGGGTTTTGCGCCGCAATCCCGATGAAATGTTCTGCAATCGGCTGTTGTATTTTCGTTTGTGCTTTTGCTGCTACTACTCCGGGGATCTGCAGCGCATTAATTTTTTCCATTTGTGTCTGTGTAAGACGAATGGGCTTATCGTCACCGTACGGAAACGGAGCTTTTGCAGCAGCTACTTGTGCAAGCAAGTCATCTTTCTTTATATTAAGAATGCGTGCCACCTTTTCGGCCGGCCAGTTCATATTTTTCAAGAAAGGAAACAAAATCAAATTAGGATAGAAGTCTTCTGACAACGCTTCTCCATTACGATCTACAAATCGCCCCCTGCCGTCATCAATCACGATGGTATGCGTACGTTGCGCTACGCTTTTTTCAATTAAATTAATGCCTTTCTCTGTAAAAGATTCGGTTGACACGAGCTGAAGCTGAACAAGTCTTCCAACCAGCGTTATGATCATGATCATAATGAACGCTAATACAACTATGATACGTTTTTGAATTTTCATAAAAAAACACCTCGTCTCCAGTTTCGACGAGGTGTTTCTTTTTTAACCTTACTTAATGGATATAATTCTGACTTGCATATCTCCGCCCGGAGTTTGTACTGATACTTCATCACCGACTTGTTTGCCAAGCAAGCTCTTCGCAATCGGAGAATCGTTTGAAATTTTCCCTTCGAACGGATCAGCTTCAGCGCTTCCCACGATAGTGTACGTTTCCTCTTCTCCATCAGGAAGCTCGATAAATGTCACGGACTTCCCAAGAGTAACGATGGAAGAGTTCGCAGCATCTTCTTCAATGATAACCGCATTGCGAATCATGTTCTCGAGCGTTGTGATGCGTCCTTCTACGAATGCTTGCTCGTCCTTCGCCGCATCGTACTCAGAGTTCTCGGAAAGATCTCCGAAGCTGCGGGCAACTTTAATGCGCTCTACTACTTCTTTACGTTTTACTGTTTTCAAATATTCTAATTCTTGTTCAAGCTTTTGTTTCCCTGCTTGGGTCATTGGGTACGTTTTTTCTGTAGCCATTGTCATTCACTCCTTTTCAGTCTACCGATCCCCCAGTTGAGGAGCTGAGTGCACTTATATATAAGAATGTCCTCACCTACACAGTAGGTGAGGCTGAACTCTGCATGTTCAATTGTATTCGCTCTCTATGCGAAAATCCCTTCCATAAGTGCATCTTTTTATATGCTATTATAAATTCACTTTTTCTTCAAGAATTGTTGCGATTTTTGTTACCATTAAATCGATTGCAACATGGTTATGGCCGCCTTCCGGGATAATGATGTCCGCATATTTCTTCGACGGCTCGATGAATTGATTATGCATCGGGCGCACAACCGTTACGTATTGCTCAATTACAGACTCCATCGTACGGCCGCGCTCTTTAATGTCACGCTGCATTCTGCGCAGAATCCGAATATCTGCATCCGTATCTACAAACAGCTTAATGTCCATTAAATCTCGTAAACCTTTGTCTTCTAATACAAGGATTCCTTCTAAAATAATAACATCCTTCGGTTCTACATGAATGGTTTCATTCGATCTTGTATGCTGCTTATAGTCGTATACCGGCTTTTCAATCGGCTCATAATTTTGCAGCTTTTTAATGTGTTCGATTAACAAGTCGTTATCAAAGGCAAGCGGATGGTCATAATTTGTCTTTAAGCGTTCTTCCATCGGCAAATCACTTTGATCTTTATAATAATAATCTTGCTCAAGCATTAAGATGGAGTGTCCTTGAAAGTGCTCGAAAATCGCTTTCGTCACGCTCGTTTTACCAGAGCCGGACCCTCCTGCAATTCCGATTACAACAGGCTTTTTCTTCCCCATAAAACTACCACGCTTTCTTATTGAAGTATGCTTTTTCTCATCATGTTATAAAGATACACCGGCTTATCTACTTTTATTTTTACGATTTGGAGCGGATGTCTTGCTACGTCCAGCTCATTTCCGTCTTCATCCCAAATTTTTTCTACTGTTTGGGTGAAGTTTTCAATTTCCGGACCAAAGAACTCCACTTCTTGTCCCGGCTTAAAGTGATTGCGCTGCTGAATTGTTGCAATTCCCGTAGCTGCATCATAGTCAAGCACTAAACCGACAAAATCGTATGTTGTTTTCTTACTATGATTTCCATACATTTGTTCTTGATACCCTGGAATTCCTTCAAAGAATGCCGGAGCTGTATCACGGTTTGCACATTTATCCAGTTCCTCAATCCATTCTTTCTTGAAGACGAAATTGTCAGGATCTGCACAGTAAGCATCAATTACCTTGCGATACACGCTGACAACTGTTGCAATATAGTGGATAGATTTCATGCGCCCTTCAATTTTTAAGCTGTCGATGCCGATTTCGATCATTTTCGGAATAGACTCGACAAGCGTTAAGTCTTTTGGACTCATCGCAAATGGTGCATCTCCTTCTTCAAATAAAGGAATCTCTTTTGCATTACGTTCTTGTGATGCCGTTTGAATTAAATCATAATCCCAGCGGCAAGATTGACAGCAGCCGCCGCGGTTGGAGTCACGAGCCGTCATATGATTGCTTAATGTACATCTTCCGGAATAGGCAATACACATCGCGCCATGAATAAAGGCTTCAATCTCAATATCCACTTTTTCTTTCATTTCTTTCATTTCTTCATAGCCTACTTCGCGAGCCAATACAACACGATCCAGACCTTCTTCTTTCCAGTATTGTACTGCTTTCCAGTTAGACAATGATTGCTGCGTGCTTAAATGAATCTCAAGCTTTGGAGCTACTTTTTTACATGTTTCAATAATAAGAGGATCCGCTACGATAATCCCTGTTACGCCCGCACGTTCAATTCCTTGTAAATATTCTTCCAAGCCTTCCATATTTTCATTATGTGCAAAAATATTCGTTGTTACGTATATTTTTGCACCGTATTTATTTGCAAATTGTACGCCCTCTGCCATTTCTTCAAGCGTGAAATTGTCTGCATTGGAGCGTAATCCGAATTCTTGACCGCCGATAAACACAGCATCTGCACCGTAATGAACGGCAATCTTTAATTTTTCTAAATTACCTGCCGGCGCCAACAATTCCGGCTTTTTCACAATGACGCGCTTCCCGTCTATTACACGTGATATTTCTTTTACAGTCATGTTTCATTCCTCCCTTTTAATACACGGTTTCTTTATAGAAAAATCCTGTATCCAACGGACGGTTTACAGGCTGCATCTCTTCAATTTCTTCGTAAAGCTGACCTTTTATGTCTTCGTAAGCATCGCGGTCTTCTGCGCACAAATCAATGGCCTTGCGATACTTTTTCGTCACTTCAATAATATATTCAGAGCTTTTTAAGACACCATCAATTTTGAAGCAATCGATTCCGCCGTCGATAAGCTCTTCCAATTCGTCAATCATGCAAATATCATTCGGGCTCATAATGTGAGTGCCGTTCTGGTCTTCAAATATCGGATATTTATTTCCGCGCTCTTTATCATGCAAAAACATGTTTTCTTCATATTTCTTTTCAATTGCCATCTCTCTTCCTTGGTACTCAAAATAGTTCCCAATTAACGAACGCTTCGATTGAAACATGCATGTCATTCCGTGAATCTGCACTTCAATTTCCACTTCGGCATGCTCTTTAATTTCTAAAACGGCATCCAAGCTTAATTCACGCGCAAGCACGGCACGCTTTGCGCCTTTTCTGCCCCAATAGTTGCATGTAAACCAGTTCGTCGCTGTTGTTTCGGTATTCCAATGGAGCTTCATATTTGGCGCCACTTGGCGAACTGCCATCAATACAGCTGGGTCGCCAAATACAACAGCATCTACCCCTGCTTCATTTAAAAAAGCTACGTAATCATATACGTCGTCTACTTTTTCATTATGGAAGAGAGCATTCACAGCAACATATACTTTAATGTTGTTTTTACGCGCAGCTTCTACTGCTTTTTTGATATCCTCCCGCGAGAATTCCCCAGCTAAACGCAAGCCGAACTTTTGCTCTCCGATAATGACTGCATCTGCTCCGGCTTGTGCCAGTTTCTCAATATCCTCTACCGTTTTCGGTGTTACTAACAATTCAGGTTTTTTCATACTTGTTCACCCTTTCTCTTACTTACCGCTACCCCGTCTCCAATCGGGAAAATCGTTGTATCGTAGCCTGAATGCCCCATTAACCATTCATTATAGCTTCTTATTTTCGTTACTAAACTCCGAATGCGTTTATTTTCAATTATTCCTCCGGCTACCAATCCACGGAACAAGACGTTGTCGGTAATGATGACTCCCTCCGGCTCAAGCAACCTTTCGTACAGCTCAAAGAAACGCTGATATTGTCCCTTTGCTGCATCAATAAAAATGACTTGAAATGTTCCATGCTTTTGCACTTTTTCAAAAGTTTCCAGCGCATCTCCATATATAAGGGAAAGCTGCTCAGACACATCAGAGCGACTGACAAATTCCTTTGCTTTCTCATATCGTTCCTCATCACGTTCAACGGTTACAATATGTGCATTCGGTAGAGCTTGCGCCATGCGGATTCCCGAATATCCTATTGCCGTTCCGATTTCCAAAATGGAAGACGGCTGAATAAGCCGCAATAATTGCAGCATGAACTCCATCCCTAATCGGTCCATAATCGGGACGTTATTCGTGAGGGCATATTCTTCCATTTCTAAAATAAGTCCATCCTTTTGTTGGATAAAGGAAGACAAATACTCATGTATTTCAGTTTGTCCCATAAGAACCTCCTTACGTAATCCTAAAACACGCAGATAAAATAAAGAGCCCCGTCGTTGCCGGTACGGCATGGAGCAAAAGACAGCGGTCAGAAAAGCACAGCATTATTCCGTTTTAGCTTGTACTTTCCTCTTCTATATTAAAAGTCGTTATACTTTCAAATTTGAACCCGATATATTTTAACATAAAACAAAAGGATATGCGAATTTTTTCACACATCCCCTGTAAAATCCATTTTATTTCTTTTGAGTAATATATTTGGCTTTTGCAGCATTATGTTCTTCCAATGTTTTCGTAAAAATAACTTCCCCCGTCGGGGCTGCCAAAAAGTAATAATAATCCGTTTGAGCCGGCTGCAGCGCCGCCATAAATGATTCTTCTCCCGAGTTGGCAATCGGTCCTGGCGGAAGCCCTTTAATGACATAGGTATTGTATGGTGAATTCACTTTTAAGTCGTTGTACAATACACGGGCCTTATGCTTCCCAAGCGCATACAGCACCGTTGGATCAGTTTGAAGCGGCATATGTGCCGCAAGACGATTATAAAATACGCTTGCAATATTTTGACGGTCTGCCGCGCTGGTTGCCTCTTCCTCGATTAAAGAAGCCATAGTTAGCGTATCATGTACATCCAGTTTTCGCTCGTCCATAAGCGGCTTGTTTTTGTCTATCAGCTTTGCCGTTTTATCTAACATCGGTTTTATGATGTCTTGAATGGTATTTTGTTCCTTATAGTACGAATATGTAGCCGGAAATAAATATCCTTCCAGCGGATATTTAATATTTGGATTGAATATTTTATCCGTAATGAGCGTCGGATATTCAGCTTGCAGCTGCTTTAATAAAGCTTGGTCATTCAATTGCTGAATAACTTGATCTTTATTTAACTTAAACTCCGTTGCAATCTTATCTGCGATTTCAACAAGCTGACTGCCTTCCGGAATTGTCAATTTATACTTTACAGTGACATATGTTTTTCCCGCTGCTAAAGTATCAATAATTTCTTGCGTGCTCATAGCCGGACTTAAAAGATACGGTCCTGCCTGTAATCCTTTTTCTGATTTGTATTTTGCATAATATTGAAAGACGGTGCCGCTTTTAATAATTCCTTTCTCTTCAAGCAATTTTCCAATGGACGCTGTGGAGGTCCCTGGCGGGATGGTCACTTCAATCTTTTTATCACTGTTTGCCTCTAAAGGTTTTAAAGAAGACGTTACATAATAATAGACGAAAGCTGCTGCAAAAACCAATATGAATAAAACGCTTACGAAAAAGAGCGTTCGTGTTTTCTTTCGCTTCTTATAGCCGTTATCGATAAGCAAATGCTTCCCCCTCCTTTTTATAATCTTCACTATTATACTACAAACGATTGATAAATTTCGATATAATTTGACATCCTTAGTTTCACAAACAACTATGCCCTATATACAAAAAAGCGAGCTCATAAGCTCGCTTTTTCTTATTCTTCGTCTTCTTCATCCTGGAATGTATTAAATACTTCCTGTACCATTTCCCACTCTTCTTCAGATTCAATCGGAAGAAGTTTTCCGCCTGCTTCGTCTTCGCTTTCTTCGAAAATCATAGCATCGTATACAGGTTCTCCGTCTTCATCCACTTCTCCAACCGGAGAAAATACTACGTATGATTTTTTGCCGAATTGCTCTGCTTCAAACGTTAAAACGATATCGCACAAAATCTCGTTGCCATCCTCGTCAACAATGGAAAATTGATTTTCTTCTATCATGTTCGTCACCTCATCATTGTTTGCTATCTAAATAGCTTTGTAAAATTACGACCGCCGCCATTTTATCAATGACCTGCTTTCGTTTCTTGCGGCTTACATCAGCTGAAATTAGCAGCCGTTCTGCAGCCATGGTAGAAAGACGCTCGTCCCAAAGAATCACTTCGATGTTCAGCAATTCTTTTACTTTTTCAGCAAATTGCTGACACGCTTCTCCGCGCGGTCCGATTGTACCGTTCATGTTTTTGGGGAGCCCAACTACTATCCTATCCACATTATAGTCTTTTACTAACTCTTCAATTCGTTCAAAACCAAATTGATTGCGCTCTTCATTGATTTTGATCGTTTCGATTCCTTGCGCCGTCCATCCCATTTCGTCGCTGATGGCGACTCCTATGGTTTTCGTGCCGACGTCGAGTCCCATTATGCGCATGATTATTCCTCACGATGATGTTTTAAGTATGATTTCACAAGCTCTTCAATCAGCTCGTCCCGTTCAAGCTTGCGAATAACGTTTCTCGCATCCTTATGACGAGGTATGTACGCCGGATCCCCGCTTAACAAATATCCTACAATTTGATTAATCGGATTGTATCCTTTTTCTTGAAGTGCATCGTAAACAGTTAACAAAACATCGTTAACATGAACGCTTTGTGTTTCTTCCTGAATGCTGAATTTCATCGTTTTATCGAATGAGTCCATACCAAGCACCTCACTTTAGTGGTATAGGGAGAAAAAACTTCTCCCTATAATCTTACACCAATCTGCACTTAATTTGAAACTGATTTGACATACTCTTCTACAAATGCAAGAGCAGCATCCACTTGCTCCGGATTTTTTCCGCCTGCTTGCGCCATATCTGGACGGCCGCCGCCGCCGCCGCCGCAACGAGACGCTACTTCTTTGACAAGCTTGCCTGCATGGTATCCTTTTTCAACTAAGTCTTTTGTTACTCCTGCCAGTACGTTTACTTTTCCTTCGTTCACAGAAGCAAGAACGATAACAGCAGAACCAAGCTTGTTCTTCAAGTCATCTACCATTGTACGAAGGCTGTTCATATCTGCTGCATTTACTTTGCTGACAAGAACATTCACGCCGCTGATTTCGCGCACTTGATTCGTTAAGTTTCCAGCTTCAATGTTGCTCAATTTCGCTGCCAGTGATTCATTTTCTTTTTGCAGTTGCTTCACTTCAGCAAATAAACCATCCACCCGCGTTAAAATATCTTTCGGGTTTGTTTTCATTTTTGCTGCCGCTTCTTTTAGCAAGCTGACTTGGCTGTTCATAAGCTCGTAAGCTGCTTTTCCTGTTACTGCTTCGATACGGCGAGTACCTGCACCGATTCCGGATTCGGAAACGATTTTAAAGATACCGATGGAAGCTGTATTATCCACGTGACAGCCGCCGCAAAGCTCTAAGCTATAATCGCCTACTTGCACCACGCGAACAACATCTCCGTATTTTTCACCGAACAATGCCATTGCGCCCATTGCCTTCGCTTCTTCTAACGGCTTTTGTGAAATTTCTACAGCAATACTATCCCAAATTTTTTCGTTAACAATTCGCTCAATTTGTTCCAACTCCTCCGGTTGTACTTGCCCGAAATGGGAGAAGTCAAAGCGTAAACGCTCCGGAGTTACTAACGATCCTGCTTGGTTTACGTGTGTTCCTAATACATCTTTCAATGCTTGATGCAATAAATGAGTTGCTGTATGGTTTTTGACGATGTTCACACGTTTTTGCTCATCGATATGAGCTGTTACTTGCATGTCTGCACGCAATGTTCCTTCTTGTACGAGCACGTTATGCAAATGCTGACCGTTTGGAGCTTTTTGTACATCTTTTACAATTGCTTGTACACCATCTCCTGTTAAGTAACCTTGATCGGCAATTTGACCGCCGCTTTCCGCATAGAAAGGAGTGATATCCAAAATCAATTGTGCTTCTTCTCCTGCTTTTACTTCTTCGGCATATTCACCGTTTTGAACAAGAGCCACAATCTTACTGCTTGTTTGCAGTTCGCTATAACCTACGAAACGGCTTTCCACTTTAATATCGCCCAATACGCCGCCTTGCACTTGCATGGAATCTACTTCTTGACGAGCCGCTCTTGCACGCTCGCGTTGTTTTTCCATTTCGCTTTCAAAGCCCTCATGGTCCACCGTCATGCCAGCTTCTTCTGCATACTCATCGGTTAACTCAATCGGGAATCCGTATGTGTCGTATAACCGGAATGCATCCTCACCGGAAATTACATCGCTTCCTGCTTTCTTCGCTTTCTCGATTACTTCCGCCAAAATAGCCTCGCCGTCGTGAAGCGTTTCATGGAAGCGTTCTTCTTCATTTTTAACGACCTTTTGAATGAATTCCGCTTTTTCTTTTACCTCAGGGTAGAAATCAACCATGATTTCGCCTACTACCGGAACCAATTCATACATGAACGGGCGATTGATGTTCAATTTTTTAGCATATCGTACCGCACGGCGCAGTAAACGGCGCAATACATATCCGCGGCCTTCATTGGACGGAAGCGCACCGTCGCCCACCGCAAAAGTTACCGTACGAATATGGTCGGCAATTACCTTAAATGCAATGTCTTTTTCTTTATCTTGACGATACTTTTCGCCGGAAATGACTTCTGTCGCTTCAATGATTGGCATGAATAAATCTGTATCAAAGTTTGTCGGCACGTCTTGGACTATGGAAGCCATACGCTCGAGTCCCATACCTGTATCAATATTTTTCTTTGGAAGCGGAGTATATGTACCGTCCGGATTATGGTTGAATTGGGAAAATACAAGGTTCCATACTTCTAAATAACGTTCATTTTCTCCGCCAGGATATAATTCCGGGTCATTCGGATCGTTTCCGTAAGCCTCGCCGCGGTCGTAGAAAATTTCTGTGTTCGGACCGCTCGGACCTTCCCCGATATCCCAGAAGTTGTCTTCTAAACGAATAATGCGCTCTTTCGGAATGCCGATTTTCTCGTTCCAAATCTTGAATGCTTCCTCATCTTCTGGATGGATCGTTACAGACAATTTTTCTTTGTCGAATCCGATCCATTTTTCGCTTGTTAAAAACTCCCACGCCCAAGTGATTGCTTCTTCTTTGAAGTAATCGCCGATAGAGAAGTTTCCAAGCATTTCAAAAAATGTATGGTGACGCGCTGTTTTTCCTACGTTTTCAATATCGTTTGTACGAATGGATTTTTGTGCATTCGTAATACGCGGATTTTGCGGAATGACACGACCGTCAAAATATTTCTTTAGCGTCGCAACACCGCTGTTAATCCACAACAGTGACGGATCATCATGCGGAATAAGGGAAGCACTAGGTTCTACGGAGTGCCCTTTTTCTTGGAAAAAGTCTAAATACATTTGACGAATTTGTGCGCCTGTCAGCTTCTTCATAGTGTATTCCTCCTTGTTTTTTTGCAAATAAAAAACTCTCGTCCCCGTTGCAGGGACGAGAGTTGACTCGCGTTACCACCCTGATTATGAACAAAATGTTCATCACCTCAAGTTGCCGTAACGTGGCAAAACGGCAGGTATTAGCTGCTCTCAGGATTAGCCTTCTGTCGCTCTTCATCTGGAATTTCTTTCAGCCTGCGGAAATTCCTCTCTTGAGATGGGCTGCAACATACTCGATCCTTCATCGATTTAAATGGTTCATTTATGCGCCATTATAAGCAATTATTTGAATTTTGTCAATGCTTGGCGAGAAGCGTTCGCGTATGCATAATTACGACGCGCAAAATAGCTAATACTGGCACTGCTAAAATCAGACCTGCAATACCTCCTATCTCTCCTCCTATCAGCAATGCAAACATAATAACAACGGGATGCATGTGCAATGACTTCCCTACTATGTATGGAGAAAGGATATTGCTCTCTACAAATTGCAGTATAGCCAAAGCAACCCCGGTTTTAATCACCATGTTAGTTGAAATTGTAGTTGCAACAATCAACGTCGGGATAGTGCCTAAAATCGGGCCAAAGTACGGGATAATGTCTGTTATCCCGATGACAATACCAAGCAGCAACGGATATTTCATCCCGATTGCCCAAAGTACAAGAGAAGCAAGTCCGGCTAAAATAGCACAGATGAGCAATTGGCCGCGAATGTAGCTTCCAAGCGATTTATCTATATCAGCTGCGACCCGCTGCCCTTCGCTTCTCCATTTCTTCGGTACCAGCTTCCAAAAGATATGATAAAACTCTCCATAATCTTTTAGTATGTAAAATACGATAAACGGAATTAACACAATAATGAGCAGGGAATCCAATAACCCTCGCGCCGTGCTCACGATGCGGTTCAGCATAGACTCCAGCTTTGCTTCCATCCCAATAAAGGCTTGTTTTATCTTTTCATTAATAAAATGAGGGAAATTTTTCGTTCCCGATTGAATGCCGTCCGTCCAGTTCTCATACATCTTAATAAATTGAGGGAGGTTTTCGTTCATTTCCCTCATTTGTGAGATGGCAACCGGGATTCCCTTGTAAATGCCATAGCCGACTCCGCCAAAAAATAATATATATATAAGCAAAATAGCCAGCGTCCGCGGCATTCCTTTTTGGTGGAGTTTTTCAATAAGCGGATGAAGCAAGTAAGCGATAAAATATGCCGTTAAAAACGGAACAAGCACAATCTTTATCAAGGAAAGAATAGGCGCCCACATCGGCTTCAACTTTAAAAAAACAAAAAAGCATAAAAAAAGCAGCAACAATAAGCCTAAACGGTAAATCCAAATGATTTTCAAATTTTTCACACGTATCCCTCCGTTACACATATTGTGTAACGATCATGGAATTTTATACAAAAACCCCCACCTTGTCGGGGTGAGGGTCCATATTACAAATAGGATTTAAGCATTTTTCGTGCCTTTTTTATATTTTTGCGAGAAAACATATCATTTCTTGTTGCATAATGGTAGGCTGCCGCTCCTAATCCAAGTGCAACTAGTGATGATCTTAGTTTCAATCTCCATCACCCCTTAGCTACATGCTGATTGTTCTGTCCTCATCTTCAAATAAATCGTCCAAGGAGCTTAATGAACCGTCTTCTTCTACTTGGTGTGTGTAAATAATCCCTTTGGACACTGAAAGCTCAATGAAGCAACTCCAGCAATAGTACTGATTCACGCCGATTTTCCCAAGATCTTTTCCTTTACAGTTTGGACACTTAAACAAACCGCTCCATCTCCTTACGCCGATGTTTTCTAGTAGAGCAGTATGCCCAAACTGCATGACCTTTATACGGTACAGAAAGGGACTCTTTCTATACAGTTATAATGTTGCTCTTATTCCATAAAATCATAAGGCGAAATGTTTTCCATCTCATCGTCTTCCGGTACCGATACTGGACCGAACCGTTCTCGCAGCTTTTGACATAGCGAGGTTTGCCGTTCATTATCGTCTTTTCTGCTTATGCCATATTGAAAAGCATCCGTCTCACCGCACAAAATTAAAAAGCGCTTGCTTCGTGTAATGGCTGTATAAATTAAGTTGCGCCGAAGCATCCTGTAATAGCTTTTGACAATCGGCAAAATGACGATAGGAAATTCGCTTCCCTGCGATTTATGAATAGAACAGCAATACGCATGCGTAATTTGATTAAAGTCTGATTTTGTATAGGTAACTTCGATGCCGTCAAATGAAATAACCATCATATCCTGCTGTTCTACATTTTCCTTTGCATAAAAGATGGATACAATCTCTCCGATATCTCCGTTAAATACTTGACTTTCCGGCTGGTTGACGAGCTGCAGCACTTTGTCTCCCACCCGATAAACGACTTCCCCGTATTGGATTTCCCGTTTTTTATTGCTCTTGGGATTAAAAACTTCTTGCAACGAGCTGTTTAATATATTAATGCCCGCCGGACCGCGATACATGGGTGCCAGCACTTGAACATCCCGGGCGGTAAATCCTTTTGTTTTGGCGTTTTCACATACTTGCTTGACCACTTCCACTACTTGAGCACTGCTGCACTGCAGGAATGAACGATCTCCCTGCTGCTTGCCGATATTTTCAGGAAGATTTCCATTTTTAATGGCATGAGCAAGCTGAACGATAGAAGACCCGTCTGCTTGTCTGTATATTTCCGTTAATCGTACGGTTGGAAGCAGCTCTGCCGAAAGTAAATCCTTCAGCACTTGTCCCGGTCCGACAGATGGAAGCTGATCTTCATCTCCTACAATGACGACTTGAATGGTAGACGGAAGTGCTTTAAATAATTGATTAGCAAGCCAAATGTCTACCATCGAAAACTCATCCACAATCAACAATTTTCCTTCAATGGGGTCGTTCTCATCCCGTTGAAAAGAACCTTCCTGATTGTAACCGAGCAGTCTGTGAATAGTAGATGCTGGCAGGCCTGTTGATTCGCTCATTCGCTTTGCCGCCCGACCCGTAGGTGCAGCCATTAAAATCGGAAACGGCTTTTTCTCGCTATAATCTTTTGGATCTAAAGAGATTCCATGGAGAGCTGCATACATCTCCACTATCCCTTTAATAACTGTCGTTTTTCCTGTACCCGGACCCCCCGTTAAAATCATGACGGGATGATGGAGAGCCGTTTGAATCGCTTCTTTTTGTAAAGGAGCATACTGAACCTGCAAGCTCTCTTCAATGTTTCCAAGCGTCAATAAAAATTCTGATTCCGGAAATTCTTCAATTTCCTGATCTCGGTGTAAAAGGCGATGAAGAGAGGTTACTAGCCCTTTTTCAGCATAATAAAGCGAGGACAAATAAACGCGGTCTTCTTCCATCACCAGCTTCTCATCTTCAGCCAATGACAGTATCCCTTGCAATACATCTTCCTCTATCACTGTAGTTTCATGGTTATTTAATAGGGAAAGCGTTTGGTGCAATAATTGTTCCTTCGTAATATACACATGCCCTTCTTGTAAAGAAACGTGCTCCACCGTAAAAAGACAGCCTGCTCGAACACGATCGGGATGATTTCCAGAGATGCCGAATGCTTTTCCAATTTCATCTGCCCGTCCAAAACCGATCCCTTCCACATCTTCAATCAGCTGATAAGGATTGGTGCGGATAACTTCCAATGTTTGTTCACGGTAAGTTTGATAAATTTTGATGGACAATCGGGTTCCGAAACCATATCCGCTCAAAAAGCTCATGACCTTTTCCAGTCCTTGATGCTCGATAATCGTTTGGTAGACTTCCATAGCCTTCTCTTTGTTCACAATCCCATCCAGCACAGAAGCATCATCCATGATTTTAGAGATCGCTTGCTCCCCGAGCTCATTGACGATTTTTTCAGCTGTTTTTTTGCCGATTCCTTTAAATAAATCGCTTGATAAATATTGAATAAGTCCGTTTTTGGTTTGCGGCAGCTCTTTTTTAAAGCTCTCAACGTGATATTGCACTCCGTAACGGGGATGGTCTTTGAAACGGCCATACAGAGTAAAGACCTCTTCTTCATGTATGCGCGGAAAGTGACCCGTCACAATAATTTCTTTGTCATCCCGATTTTCATTTGTTTCGATAACCTTCATGCGCACAACGGAATACAGATTTTCTTCATTATGAAAAATCGTATGTAATGCCTGCGCCTTTATGTATTTTTGTTCTTCTTCAAACAGGTCCATCGAATCTTGCACATCGTCACTCTCCTTTCACTCATACATTGGTCTTACTCCTTGTTTTGCAGTAAACGAACCGCGTTTCCTGCTAATAAATGATCCGGTTGATGCAATAACGCTTTCTCAAACATGGCACGGGCTTGGTCTTCCTTTTCTTCAAAAGCATATACGACACCCAAGTTATAGTAAGCATCTGCATGCGTTTCATCCTTCTCGATAACTTTCTCGAATATGCCTTTTGCTTCTTGCAGATGATTCTCCTTTGCTAAGCATAGTCCGCATTGAAATAACGCTTCTGTATCTTTCGGATTTAGTTCTGTTGCACGCTGCAGAAACGGCAGCGCAAGCTTGTCATGTCCTAATTGGATGTAAGACAAGCCAAGCATAAAATATACATCGCCTTCCTGCAGGCCGTGCTGCAAGGCTTGTTCAAACATCGCTTTCGCCTCTATAAATTGCTCTTGCTGGTAATATACGTTTCCTAAGCCGTAATACGCTGTTGCCGATTTGTCATCCAATTCGATTGCTCGTTTATAAAAAGAAACAGCACGGTCCCAGTCTCCCAATGCGTCCAATAAGTTCCCAAAATTGATATAACCGACCGGATTGTTCGGGTTTTCTTGAATTTCTTCTGTAAAAAGCTTGGCAGCCTCTTCAAATTTTCCTTTTTGCATATATTGAATGCCCTGTTCTAATTTCGTTTTCATTCTTCTCACCTCATTACTTTGAATTATATCGGGAACCGCTCCTCTATGCCAAGTATGAAAACATTCGTTCCCATCACGAGAATAGAAAAAACCTCAGCGCAAAAAGCTGAGGTTTCTATCTCTTATCCCAAATACCATAATTTTTCGCCATTACGGTACACTTCGTCAATTGTAGCACCGCCCAAGCACTCTTCTCCGTCATAAAAGACAACAGCTTGTCCCGGTGTGATGGCGCGGATCGGCTCATCACATACAATACGAACTGTATCATCATCTAAAATATGGACCGTTACTCCGTTATCTGCTTGACGATAACGAAATTTCGCCGTGCACTTAAATTCTTTGGATTTCGGCTTGCCGCTTATCCAGTTGACTTTCGTTGCAATTACTTCATCGCCGTACAACAATTCGTTATGGAAGCCTTGATCCACATATAAAATATTTTCTTTTAAGTTTTTACCGACAGCAAACCATGGCTCACCGTTTCCACCGATGCCAAGACCATGGCGTTGTCCGATTGTATAGTACATCAAACCATCGTGTTTGCCTTTTACTTCACCGGATAAAGTTTGCATTTGTCCCGGTTGCGCAGGCAAGTAGTTGCTTAAAAACTCCTTGAAATTGCGTTCTCCGATAAAACAAATGCCCGTGCTGTCTTTTTTAGAAGCTGTTGCCAAGCCTGCTTCTTTTGCTATTTGGCGAATTTCGGGCTTTGTGTAACCGCCTAACGGAAACATAACTTTGGACAGCTGCTCTTGATTAAGCTGATTTAAGAAGTACGTTTGATCTTTATTGTCATCTACGCCGCGAAGCATCTTGTACTCGCCGTCACGATATTCTACACGAGCATAATGACCGGTTGCCAAATAATCTGCTCCCAACGTTTTGGCATGCTCCAAAAAGGCTTTAAACTTAATTTCCTTGTTGCACATTACGTCCGGATTAGGCGTACGGCCCGCCTTATATTCCTCTAAAAAGTACGTAAACACTTTATCCCAATATTGCTTTTCAAAGTTCACAGCATAATACGGGATGCCAATTTGATTACATACTTGAATCACATCATTATAGTCTTCTGTAGCTGTACATACTCCATTTTCGTCCGTGTCATCCCAGTTTTTCATGAACACGCCGATTACGTCATATCCTTGTTGCTTCAAAAGAAGCGCAGCTACGGATGAATCAACACCGCCCGACATGCCAACAACGACTCGTGTTTCATGCGGTAATTTGTTGTTCATCACCCTTCACCTCCTGTTCTATGCTGTTAATCGTTTGATGATTTTCACAGTCTCATATGCCGCTTTTTCGACTTGCTCTTTCGTATTGCCATAGCCAAAACTAAAACGGATGGAAGATCGGATTTTATCGGATCCTTTTCCGAACATGGCTACCAATACGTGAGACGGGTCAATGGAGCCTGCAGTACATGCTGAACCACTGGATACAGCAATACCTGCTAAGTCCAAATTGACAAGGAATGATTCTACGTCAATTCCCTTGAAGCTCACGTTCAAAACGTGAGGCAAGCAATGCTCCTTGCTGCCGTTAATCTCAAACGAAATTTCTTCACTTTGGAAGATGGATATCATTATATCCTTAAAAGCATGATATTGTTGAGTTTTTTGCTCACGCTCCCGTTCTGCCAATAAAACTGCGTGATGCAAGCCGACTACTCCCGGCACATTTTCCGTTCCGGCTCTTCTCTTTCGCTCCTGCTCTCCGCCTGTTAACTGCGGGCTGAACTTTACATTTTGAGCGGCATATAAAAAGCCGACTCCTTTTGGTCCATTGATTTTATGGCTTGAGATGGACAATAAATCAATGCCCATTTCTTTTACATCGATGGACAGCAAACCGTAAGCTTGTACAGCATCTGTATGGAAAAAGGCTTGATGATCTCGCAATGCATCCCCTATTTCCTGAATCGGCTGTACTGTTCCTACCTCATTGTTGCCAAACATGACAGAAACGAGAATAGTCCGGTCAGTCAATGCTTGCTGCAAGTCTTTAATAGCGATTCTGCCTTCTCTGTCCACCGGCAAATATGTCACTTCAAAACCTTCCTTTTCCAGTGCCTTGCATGTATTCAGCACCGCATGATGCTCGATGGCAGTTGTAATGATATGATTTCCTTTATGACGATTCGCCCTTGCGACACCAAGCAGCGCCAAGTTGTCGGCTTCCGTTCCGCCGCTTGTAAAAATAATTTCATTCGGCTGCGCACCGATGCTTGCTGCACATGCCCGGCGCGCTTCATCGATTGCATGACGGCTTTGGCGTCCGAAGAAATGAATGCTGGACGGATTGCCGAATATCTCCGTCATATACGGAATCATCTTTTCAACAACTTCAGGGTGAACGGGCGAAGTCGCCGCATGATCTAAATAAATGCGTTCCATTCTAAATTCCTTCTTTCCTGGATGTTAGACGAAAACTTAAATAAAGAACATGTATCCTTGCTGATTTTCTTCATCGTATCGAACTAAATCCTCTAACGTTGTGCTGTCCAACACTTCTTGGACAGCGTCGCGAATACGCTCCCATAAATGGCGCTGCGCCGGCTTTTCTTCTTCCAGCATTTCTACCGGGCTGATCGGTCCTTCCAGCACCCGGATAATATCTCCTGCCGTAATATTTGCCGGCTGATCAGCCAAAACATAGCCGCCATATGCGCCTCGCGTACTTTTTACTAAACGGGCATTACGCAAAGGCGAAATAAGCTGCTCTAAATAATGCTCGGATAACTCATGTGCTTGGGCGATGGATTTTAACGAAATTGGTCCTTCTCCATATTTTTTTGCCAAATCAATCATAATCGTTAAACCGTAACGGCCTTTTGTAGAAATCTTCAATATTCGCACCCCATTTTCATTCAATATAAACAACCTGTTATGTATATTTTGTCAGTCATCTTTATTGTTGCCCAAAGAAACAGGTTTGTAACTGCATATCGAAATAAGCCTCTAAAATTATATCATAAGACAGCATTGTGAGAAATTTCAACTCTTGTGCAAATGATGATAAGATAAAGGAAACTTGGCTGAAGCCAATGCAGAGAAGTCCCTTTCCAGAAGGGACAGTCGGTAGGAGTCTTACAACAGTAATAAAAAATGTCATTACTCATGACAAGCGACAATCGGGTATTTGAGAACATCAATAAAACAACACGAATGAAAAAACTGGAACAAAAGCTAAAACGAGTCCAACGCTCGTTAAGCAGAAAGTATGAATATTATAAGAAAGGTGGGAACGCTGTTACTGGATTGAGACGGAATCTCAACAAACAAGTGCTACAAGTCCAGAAATTGCATCAACGACTCGCTGCGATTCGTCATGCCTATCAAGACTATGTCATCTGGCAATTGGTGAAAACCATTGTTTATTACAGTCGAGCATTTGAATATAAAAGGCATGATGAAGAACAAACATACGACCCAGTCTATAGCCAAACAATCCTTGTATCGATTCAAAACACGGAATCGAATTGCGGGAAGTGGACACCTGGTATCCTTCCAGTAAACTGTGTTCATGCTGCGGGAAAAAGAAGGTTGCCTTGTCCCTTTCAGAACGCATATTCCGTTGTGAGTGTGGATTCGAAATGGATCGAGATGTAAACGCGGCAATCAATTTGAAGGATGCGGCGGCATACACGGTTCAAGCGTGTATATGTACCGATGGCTAGTCGGGAATTTACGCCTGTGGAGTGTTAGAACCACCGCAGTAGCGAGCAAGTGGCGAAGCGGAACACGCAGATGCAGGAACGTTCTGGATGAGTGCAGTTGTACACATTTTCAGTAGCAGCGAGAGACATGAATCAACCGCTTGCTTTTCGCATGAGACCTGCTCGTCTGGAAGACATCCTCGGGCAGCAGCATTTAGTCGGAGAAGGAAAAATATTAAATCGCATGGTAAAAGCGAAGCATTTGCAATCCATGATTTTATACGGTCCGCCGGGTGTCGGCAAAACCTCCATCGCAAGAGCTATTGCTGGAAGTACGGAAACTCCCTTCCGCATGCTCAATGCGGTTACTCACAATAAAAAAGATATGGAAATCGTCGTGGCAGAAGCTAAAATGTCCCGAAAACTCATTTTAATTTTAGATGAAGTCCATCGCTTGGACAAAGCGAAGCAAGACTTCTTGCTTCCGCATCTCGAAAGCGGTCTGCTTATTTTAATCGGGGCTACGACAAGCAACCCCTTTCATTCCATTAACTCAGCCATTCGCAGCCGCTGTCAAATTTTCGAGCTTCATCCTCTTACACCAGAAGATATTTTAACGGGCTTGAAACGGGCTTTGCAGGATAAAGAAAACGGCTTAGGCATGTATTCTGTTTCCATTTCAGAGGAAGCGCTGCTTCATTTTTCAGAGCGTTCCGGGGGCGACATTCGCTCTGCCTATAATGCTTTAGAACTTGCGGTTTTATCTACTCCGCAAAACGAAGACGGCATTATTGAAATCACTTTATCTATTGCGGAAGAATGCTTGCAGCAAAAGAGCTTTGTTCATGATAAAGACGGCGACTCTCATTATGATGTTCTGTCCGCTTTTCAAAAAAGCATAAGGGGCAGCGATGTGAACGCAGCTTTACACTATTTGGCAAGATTGATTGAAGCAGGAGATCTGCCAAACTTAACAAGGCGATTAACTGTCATAGCATATGAAGATATCGGACTTGCCAATCCGCAAGCCGGTCCGCGTACATTGGCTGCAATCGAAGCAGCAGAGCGCGTCGGCTTGCCGGAAGCCAGAATACCGCTAGCAAATGCCGTGATTGAGCTATGCCTATCTCCCAAGTCTAACTCTGCTTATAAAGCTATTGATGCAGCTTTGCATGATTTGCGAACGAAAAATGTGGGAGAGATTCCTGCTCACTTGAAGGATGCTCATTACACAGGAGCAAAATCACTTGGCCGCGGAATCGGCTACTTATATCCTCACGATTTTCCCAATGGATGGGTAAAACAGCAGTATTTGCCTAACAGTATACGAAATCGTGTATATTACGAGCCAAAAGAAACCGGAAAGTTCGAACAGGCTCTTGCCGCTGTCTATGAGCGTCTTCGTGAAAAATAATAGAATAAAATAGTAAGATCCCGGTAAAGCTAAGCAAAAATAGCAGCGACACTGGAGGTTTACAAGCTATGAAAATTCGCCAAGATGCATGGTCTCCAAAAGACGATTTACTTCTGGCAGAGACTGTGCTCCGTCATATAAGAGAAGGCAGTACACAGCTGAAAGCATTCGACGAAGTGGGAGATAAGTTGAACCGCACATCTGCTGCCTGCGGTTTTCGATGGAACGCAGAAGTGCGTCAGGGATACGAAGAAGCTGTTCAAATCGCAAAGAAGCAGCGCAAAGAATTAAAACGGACATTAGCAAATAAAGAACGAAAAAATACAGCTTTATTGCAGCCGCCAAAGAAAGTTGTTATTGATGCAGAATTTTCCGAGGAAATTTCTGAAGCGTCGTCTAGTCTTTCCATGGAAGCCGTGATTGCTTATTTGCAGCAATTGCAGCTTAACAATCAAGATACGACAGCTCTGCAAAAGGAATATGCACGTTTGAAACAAGAGAATGGGGAACTGCTAAGGAAACATGAAGAGCTCAAAAAACGGATGCGCAAGCTTTCTGAACAGCAAACAGCGATTCAAGAAGACTATGAAACTTTAGTGCGAATCATGGACCGTGCACGAAAGCTCGTGCTTCTTGATGAGGCGGATGACCGTATGGCTCCTATTTTTAAAATGGATAAAAACGGAAATTTGGAAATTATATCAAAATAAAAACTCCTCCCGTCTGGGAAGGAGTTTTTTTCTATTCTTGTCCAACACGATTGACTTTTACATCTTTTAACAGTTCACGCACAACATAGCTTGTCATAATCAAGCCTGCCACTGAAGGAACAAACGCGTTTGAGGACGGCGGCATTTTCGCCTTGCGGATTTTCGTATTCTCATCCGGCACGATTTCTTGCCGAACCTCTTCACGAATCACGATTGGGCTTTCGTCAGAAAACACTACCTTAACGCCTTTTTTAATGCCTTCCTTACGCAATTTTGTACGAATAACCTTTGCGATTGGGTCTGTATGCGTTTTAGAAATATCAGCGATTTGGAACCGCGTCGGATCCATTTTATTTGCTGCCCCCATGCTGGAGATAATACGAATGTTACGCTTTAAGCATTCTTTAATTAAATGGATTTTGTACGTGATTGTATCAGAAGCATCAATTACAAAGTCCAAGCCATGGGAGAAAAACTCTTCATATGTCTCCTCTGTATAAAACATTTGCAACGCAATGACTTCACAGTCCGGGTTGATGTCAGCAATGCGTTTCTTCATTAGTTCTACTTTCGGTTGTCCAACCGTAGACAACAGGGCATGGACTTGACGATTGACGTTCGTGATGTCTACAACGTCCTTGTCAACAAGCACAAGACGTCCCACACCTGAACGAGCCAAAGCTTCTGCCGCGAAAGAGCCTACGCCGCCAATTCCTAAAACACCTACTGTGCTGTTTTTTAATATTTCAAGTCCTTCTTTTCCAAAGGCCAATTCGTTACGTGAAAATTGATGTAGCATACATACTCACTCCTAGTGCGAAATAGTCCAATTTGTATTCTACTTTTTTTCCTACTATTTGTATAGAAAAAGTTATAACACAGACAAAAAAATCCTATGTGGATTTAGTATATCCACATAGGATGGTATTGATAGTTATCCTTTTTTCGTTTTCTTTAATTGAAGGTGAAGCTCATCTAATTGAGCAGGTGCTACCTCGCCCGGCGCATCTGTCAGTAAGCAGCTTGCGCTTGCTGTTTTCGGGAAGGCAATCGTGTCACGAAGATTTGTGCAGCCTGCCAATAACATCACCAATCGGTCTAATCCTAACGCGATTCCGCCGTGCGGAGGAGTCCCGTACTCAAATGCTTCCAGCAAGAAACCGAACTGCGCTTGCGCTTCTTCTTTTGTGAAGCCCAGCACCTTGAACATTTTTTCTTGAACATCGCGCTCGTATATACGTAAAGAACCGCCGCCAAGCTCATATCCGTTCAATACAAGGTCGTATGCTTGCGCACGTACTTGACCCGGATCAGTATCTAATAACGGAATATCTTCACGGAACGGCATTGTAAACGGATGGTGCGCCGCGAAGTAGCGGCCAGCTTCTTCATCGTACTCTAAAAGCGGCCAATCTGTTACCCAAAGGAAATTGAACTTGCTTTCGTCGATTAATCCCAATTCTTTTCCGAGCTTTAAACGAAGAGCACCTAAGCTGTCCGCCACAACGGATTTTTTGTCAGCTACAAATAATAATAAATCTCCCGCTTCTGCTTGTAAAAGCGCTGTAATTGTTGCGCTGTCTTCTTCATTAAAGAATTTTGCGATCGGGCCTTTTAAGCCGTCTGCTTCCACTTTGAGCCAAGCAAGACCTTTCGCCCCATAAATTTTTACAAACTCAGTTAATGCATCAATGTCTTTGCGGGAGTATTTATCCGCTGCTCCTTTAGCATTGATGGCTTTCACTTGTCCGCCGCTTTCTACCGCACTTGTAAATACTTTAAAGCCGCAGCCTGCCGCAAACTCAGAAAGGTCTGTCAGCTCCATCGCAAAGCGTGTATCCGGTTTGTCGGAGCCATAGCGTCCCATCGCTTCATCGTATGTCATACGAGGGAACGGAGTTGGGATATCCAGCCCCTTTGCTTCTTTCATCACTGAAGCCATCATTGCTTCTATCATTTCAATTAGCTCTTCCTGTGTCAGGAATGATGTTTCAATATCGATTTGCGTAAATTCCGGCTGACGGTCCGCACGTAGATCCTCATCACGGAAACAGCGTGCTACTTGATAATAACGTTCAAAGCCCCCGACCATAAGAAGCTGTTTAAAGATTTGTGGAGATTGCGGCAATGCATAAAATTCACCGGGATGTACGCGGCTCGGCACTAAGTAATCACGTGCTCCCTCAGGAGTGCTCTTTGTTAAAATCGGTGTTTCTACTTCTAAAAAGCCTTCGCTGTCTAAAAAGTTTCGCATCGCTTTTGTGACATTATGGCGCAATTTGAATGTTTCAAGCATAACCGGACGGCGTAAGTCTAAATAGCGGTACTTTAATCGAACATCCTCGGACACGTCCGTTTGGTCTGCGATAACAAACGGAGGCGTTTTCGCACTGTTTAAAACAACAAGTTCGGTCGCTTGTACTTCAATACGGCCTGTTGCCAAGTTCTCGTTAACGGTTCCTTGCGCACGCTCTACCACTGTTCCTTTTACATGAAGCACATATTCATTGCGGACTGTCTCCGCTTTTTTTAGTGCCTCTTTTGAAACTTCCGGACTGAACACAACTTGCACAAGTCCAGTGCGATCACGTAAATCAATGAAAATTAAACCTCCCAAATCCCTGCGCTTTTGCACCCAGCCTTTCAGCTCTACTTGCTTGCCAACATCTTCTGTTCTCACTTCTCCGCAATAATGCGTTCTTTCAGCCATTTTTGTCTCCTCCTACAATGCTTTTTCCGCTAAATAAGAAACAAATAAATCCAACGCTACTTCCTCTTGTTGTCCTGTAGCCATATCTTTTATGTTAATCACATTGCGTTCCAGCTCGTCTTCCCCTAATACTGCAACAAACTTGGCATTTGCACGGTCTGCAGCTTTAAACTGCGCTTTTACTTTGCGGTCTTGATAGTCTTTATCGCACGTCAATCCCGCTTTCCGTAGATTGAATAAAATTTTGGCAGCTTGATCTTTCGCTTTTTCCCCCAGCGCCACCACATAGCAGTCCAGCTTTTGAGAAATAGGAAGTTCAATTTTTTCCGCTTGCAATGCCATCAATAAGCGTTCAATGCTTAACGCAAAACCGATGCCGGGCGCCTCCGGACCGCCGATTTCTTGCACTAATCCGTTATAGCGTCCGCCGCCGCTTAATGTTGTGATAGCTCCGAACCCTTCCGCTTCACTCATGATTTCAAACACTGTATGTTGATAGTAATCTAAGCCGCGTACAAGGTTCGGATCTTTTTCAAACGGGATCCCTATAAGCGTCAGCAGCTCTTGAACTTTTTCATAGTATGCTTGAGAGCTTTCGTTCAAGTATTCAGTAATGGACGGAGCTGTTTGCATAAGTTCATGATTGCGGTCTTTTTTACAGTCCAAAATGCGAAGCGGATTTTTGCGAAGTCTTGTTTGACAGTCGCTGCAAAATTCCTCAATGCGCGGCTCAAAATGATTCACTAGTGCTTCGCGGTGTGCTTTGCGGCTCTCTGCATCACCAAGGCTGTTTAATATCAGCTTCACGTTTTTTAATCCCAGTCCTTTATAAAACTCCATTGCCAATGCGATTACTTCTGCATCAATGGCAGGGTCGTTACTGCCGATTGCCTCAATTCCGAACTGAACGAATTGGCGGTAGCGGCCGGATTGCGGTCTTTCATAGCGGAACATCGGTCCGATATAAAACAGCTTTGTCGGCTGTGTTGCGTCTCCGTACATTTTGTTCTCGACATACGAGCGAACAACGGAAGCTGTTCCTTCCGGACGCAATGTTAAACTGCGCTCTCCACGATCTTCAAAGGTATACATTTCCTTTTGGACAATATCCGTTGTATCTCCTACACCGCGCTGAAACAGTTCTGTATGTTCAAAAATCGGCGTGCGAATTTCTTTGTAATTGTAACGTCGGCAAATATCTCGGGCTTGCCCCTCGATATACTGCCACAGCTCTACTGTTCCAGGAAGGATATCTTGCGTTCCTCTTGGAATTTGAATGGACATAACGTTCTCCTCCTCGTTCAAAATACAATTTCTATACAAAAAACTCCCGTTCCTACTTGAAACCAAGTAGGGACGAGAGTTTGATACCCGTGGTGCCACCCTAATTGAAGCGTAAAGCTTCCACTTTTTAGTTAACGCCTAACACGTTCTGCTCCTACTAAGATACACTTTTCAGAGCGAAGCCTACGGAGTGTTCTTTCAATAAGTCATCATGCAGAAATGCTTTCAGCCCAAGGCATTTCCTCTCTAGTCATGTGTATTCTTATTTACTCTTCTCCATCATCGGTTGTTGCTATGTACTTGTAAATTTGAATTTGTTTATTACTATACGTTTCCTGCATAAAAATGTCAAGACTTTTATGAGCGGCCTAATCGCTTTTTTAACTGCTTCACGTCATTCAGTGAAATACCGAATTCGCTTGCAAGCTCCATAGAAGTGATGCTCGGATCTTTAGACAGAAAGTCATGAAAATTCACATTGAACAACTGATTGGCACTGTTGGTTACGTTATTGCCTCTTTCGTTCATTCTCATACATTTTGTCCCTCTCATTCTGATAGACTTCATTTCCCTATGTTTCCATCTTTGAGAGGAACTTATTCATTGTAAAAAGGATTTCCAAACTATTTATACTCTCCTCATATGATCCAGAATAAAAAATCACCCTATATTCCCTAAGAAAAAGGGATAATCGGGTGATTTTTGCTGACGTTTATTTACTCTCGACAATCAGCGTTACAGGACCGTCGTTGAGAAGACGCACTTCCATCATGGCACCGAATTCTCCTGTTTCGACATGAACGCCCCGCTTACGCAATTCCTCGTTAAATACATCATAAATATGTTTCGCGTGATCCGGTTTTGCTGCTTCCATGAAGTTCGGACGCCGTCCTTTTCGGCAATCTCCGTATAAAGTAAACTGGGAAACAGATAAAACTTGTCCCTTTACATCCAATAAAGAATGGTTCATTTTCTCTGTTTCATCTTCAAATACACGCAAGTTTACTATTTTTTCTGCCAAGTAAACCGCGTCCGCTTCCGTATCTTCATGCGTTACTCCGACAAGAAGCATGAAACCGAACGGAATTTGTCCTACTATCTCGTTATTGACAGTAACGGATGCTTCTTTTGTACGTTGTACTACTACTCTCATATTTTAATCCTTTCTAATGCATTAATCGTCGTACTGAATATATGTCACGCACTTGTTTGATGCGGTCGACAACCTTCTGCAAATGATTCAAGTTATTGATGGAAATAGACATATGAATGGTTGCCATCTTGTTTCGGTCGCTTCGTCCGGAGACGGCAGAAATATATGTTTTCGTTTCATTGACAGCTTGCAGCACCTCGTTTAATAAGCCTCTTCTGTCAAAGCCGGAAATTTCGATATCGACATTATACTCGATTTCTTTTTCCGGGCTGCTTTCCCATTCTACGTCTAACAGGCGGTCTCGCGCATCCTCCGTCTGTACGTTTACGCAGTCAACGCGATGAACAGAAACACCTCTTCCCTTTGTAATGTATCCGACGATGTCATCGCCCGGAACCGGGTTGCAGCATTTAGATAAACGAATAAGAAGATTGTCCACACCGCTTACTTTGATACCGGAATCGCGGCGCTTAATCTTCATCGGCTTGCGGACCTCTGTCATGGCTGTATCCAACGATTGCTCTTCAAGCTCGCGCTTCTTACGGAACTTGTCCGTTAATCTCGTAACAATTTGCGCGGCAGTAATGCCGTTATACCCCACTGCTGCGTACATATCTTCTTCATTGGCAAAGTTGAATTTTTCCGCTACTCGTTTTAAATTTTCTGATGTTAAAACTTCTTTTATATCGTATTCGAGTCCTTTTAATTCTTTTTCGATCAATTCTTTTCCTTTTTCAATGTTTTCCTCCCGGCGCTGCTTTTTAAAGAATTGGCGAATTTTATTTTTTGCATGAGAGGTTTGGGCCAACTTTACCCAATCCTGACTTGGGCCATAGGAATGTTTAGACGTTAAAATTTCAATAATATCGCCTGTTTTCAGCTTATAATCGAGCGGAACCATTTTTCCGTTAATCTTCGCCCCAATTGTTTTATTTCCGATTTCAGAGTGGATGCGATAAGCAAAGTCAATCGGAACGGACCCTAACGGCAGCTCCATTACATCCCCTTTTGGTGTAAACACGAATACCATATCGGAAAATAAATCGATTTTTAAGGACTCCATAAACTCTTCAGCGTTGCTCGCATCATTTTGCCACTCTAGAATTTGACGGAACCATGTCAGCTTTTTCTCTAAAGACTCATGCTCCGTTACAGTTTTCCCTTCTTTGTATGCCCAGTGAGCTGCAATTCCGTATTCAGCAATTTCATGCATTTCCTGTGTACGAATTTGCACTTCAAGCGGGTCCCCTTTTGGGCCGATTACCGTTGTATGGAGAGATTGATACAAGTTTGCTTTCGGCATGGCGATGTAATCCTTGAATCTTCCCGGCATTGGCTTCCAGCACGTATGAATAATCCCCAGCACTGCATAACAATCTTTAATGCTGTTCACAATCACTCGCACAGCCAATAAATCGTAAATTTCATTGAATTGTTTGTTTTGCATCACCATCTTGCGGTAAATGCTGTAAATATGCTTAGGACGTCCGGAAATATCAGCATAGATGGATACTTCAGACAATTTGTCACGAATCTCATCCATAACCGTTTCCAAATACTCTTCCCGCTCCGCACGCTTCTTCTTCATTAAGTTGACAATCCGATAATATTGCTGCGGATTTAAATAGCGAAGAGCCGTATCTTCAAGCTCCCATTTAATAGTGGATATTCCCAGTCGATGTGCTAACGGCGCGAAAATTTCCAGCGTCTCGTTTGCGATGCGCTGCTGCTTCTCAGTTGGAAGATGCTTCAAGGTCCGCATATTATGGAGACGGTCCGCCAGTTTAATTAAAATAACACGGATGTCCTGCGCCATCGCAACAAACATCTTTCGATGGTTTTCCGCCTGTTGCTCTTCTTTTGATTTATATTTAATTTTGCCAAGCTTGGTTACTCCATCAACAAGCATAGCGACTTCTTTGTTAAATTCGCGTTCGATATCTTCTAATGTTACATCCGTATCTTCAACGACGTCATGAAGAAAACCGGCAGAAACAGTAGACGGGTCCATTCGTAAATCAACTAAAATGCCTGCCACTTGGATGGGGTGGATAATATACGGTTCTCCGGACTTCCGGTATTGTTCACGATGCGCTTCCCGTGCAAATTCATACGCATGCTTTACCACTTCTATATCAACATCATTCAAATATACGCTCGCTTTTTCAATTACCTGTTCTGCAGTTAGAACTTGTTCGTTCGCCATTGAATCACCTTTTATTTTATAGAAAAATTTTATTGAGCCCGCCATAGCGGCAAATGAACCGGAAATAAGGTTCTTTATTGCTTTAAAACATCCGGGAAAGAAATATCCTCCCGCTCATGAAAGTTTCATTTTATTCCTACATTATAACGTAATTATTATGAATTGTGAAAAAGAAAGAGTTCGCAACCATTTTAACAAATATTGGAATAATAAAAAGAGCACTCATAAAAGAGTACTCAATTATTTTAATAAGTCATTAGCGTTAATACATCGTAGCCTTCAAGCTTTTCTCTTCCATCCAAGTAGGAAAGCTCTACTAAAAATGCGATGCCGGCAACTACTCCGCCAAGCTCTTCTACAAGCTTGATCGTTGCTTCAATTGTGCCGCCTGTAGCAAGCAGGTCATCCGTGATAAGAACACGCTGTCCTGGTTGAATAGCATCTTTGTGAATTGTTAAAATATCCTTTCCATATTCTTTTCCATAATCCACTTTAATGACTTCACGCGGAAGCTTGCCTTCTTTGCGAACAGGTGCAAAACCGACTCCAAGTGCGTAAGAAACAGGGCAGCCGATAATAAAGCCGCGTGCTTCAGGTCCTACTACTAAATCGATTTGTCTTTCCTTTGCAAATTCCACGATTTGGTCCGTTGCATACTTGTATGCTGCACCATCATTCATCAGCGGGGTAATATCTTTGAATACAATTCCTTCTTTCGGATAATCAGGAACAATCGCGATATAATTTTTTAAATCCATTATTTTAAGGCCTCCTCATGTATAAAAAAACCATTTCGAAAGGTACTGAACCATTGTTTCAACTGCCCATACGTCGAATAAATAAGCTCTCGTTCTAACTGCAATTGACTTTGTTTTTGACGGTACGTTTTCGATTCGGTAAGATCTCGTTTTTTCACGTCTTTAGATATAAAAACCACACCATCTTTTATTGTAACAAATTCCAGCTCAAAAAACACCATTGTCATAAAATTTACTGTATCTTTTGACCAGCCTTTATGCTTGCAGAGTTGTTCTCCGTACTGCGTAATAGAAAACGGCGACTTTTGCATAAGAAATTTATAGTACCAACTGAATTGTTCCCGAGTTGGATTTGTACTGAACATATGATGGCGTTCTTGGTAAAATACTGCATAAATGCGGGACGGGAATCCATTGGATAAAAGCTCCTCAATATAAGAGAGTTCCGGCGGCATATCCAGAAATACTATATATCGATCCGTAACGTCACATTCTTTTGCCTGCTTCAATGATTCAATATGATCAAGACAAGGTTCATATTCTTCTAACGAAAAAGCTTCTAAGCTTTCCGGCTGAAAATAAATGATTTTCAGCCGTTCTTTTGGCAAACGCTGCAAATCTTTTTTTATATTTTTGGCGCTGCGTAAATCAAACAATTGCCATTCTTCAACAGCAATATCTTGAATCATGATTTGCGGCTTTCGGAAATTGTTCCATTCATTGATAACGGCTTCTCCCACAACCGATACATGGGAAAAAGGAGAAATTTCTTCCGCCAGCGCGCCAAACCCGAATCCGACACCATCAAGCTTCGCTTGTCCGCTTTGCAATACAAGTTTTAAGTGCGAGCCGTCAGCACCAATTTGTCTCATGCTTTCGATTGCTGCGTTCGTCACTTGCAAACGCGGCTTCGGGTTTCCCATTCCAAACGGTGCCAACATTTGCATTTGTTCAATTGCGGAAACCGTCACATCTTCTACTCTGCATGCAATATCGACCGACGTGATGGGAATTAAGTCTTCTTCTGTAAGTTGTTTGGCAGCCAAATCATTCAAGCGGACCCGCAGCTCATCTACATGCTCCAATTTTAATGTCATGCCAGCCGCCATAGGATGACCTCCGAAATGCGGCAATATATCGCGGCAATCAGATAAATTGGCGAATAAGTCAAATCCTTCGATGCTTCTTGCTGAACCTTTGGCAATTTGCTTTTCCCGGTCAATGCTTAGCACGATCGTGGGACGATAAAAACGTTCTACAAGCTTCGAAGCGACAATTCCGATGACCCCAACGTTCCAGCCTTCTTTAGCAAGCACAAGCACTTTGTTTTCTTGAACCGGGTATTGTTCTTCTACTTCTTTAATTGCTTGCTCTGTAATTTCCTGTACAATTTCTTGACGGAGACGATTTAGTCCATCGATTTCTTCCGCCAGTATGCGAGCCTCTTCCATATCTTCAGATAGCAACAAACGAACCGCAGGAGCTGCATCCTCCAGTCTTCCAACCGCATTGATACGCGGTCCGATAGCAAATCCCACGCTGTCCTCATTCAGTTCACTTTGTTTTAAGTTCGCTACGCGAAACAGTGCCTGCAGCCCGATTCGATTCGTTTGCTGCAGCTTTTCAATTCCTCGCTTAGCAATGAGACGGTTTTCCCCATGAAGAGGAACCAAATCCGCTATTGTGCCAAGGACAACAATATCCAGTAAGTGTTCCGGCACTTCTCCTAGCAGCGCATGAGCCAATTTAAAAGCAACCCCTACCCCGGCAAGCTCTTTAAATGGATAGGCACTCCCTTTCAGCTTAGGATGAATGATGGCATAAGCTTGCGGAAGCTCCGGCGGCGGTTCGTGGTGGTCCGTTATAATTAAATCTATCTCCAGCTCTTTTGCTACTGTTGCTTCATGCAACGCGGAAATGCCCGTATCTACTGTAATAATGAGAGTGAATCCTGCCTCTTTAGCCCATCGAAACGCCTTTTCATTCGGGCCGTACCCTTCCGTAAAGCGATTGGGAATATAAAATTCTGCGTTTGCTCCTAATTGCTGCAGGGTAAGAAGCATCACTGTTGTACTGCTGACGCCATCTGCATCGTAATCACCGTATACAAGAATCTTTTCTTTATCTGCAATGGCTTTTTGAATTCTGTCTACAGCAATGTTCATGTCCTTTAATAAAAACGGATCATGAAAAGCCAGTTTTTCGGTATAAAGAAATTGAGTAATTTCTTCTTCGGTTTTCAGTCCTCTGTTAACAAGTAATGACGCAACAAGAGGCGTGAGCTGCAACGAATGTGCCATCCGTGTTACCAGCTCCGTATTTTGTTCTTTTCGCTTCCAGCGAGTTCTGGCTTTTAACAAAGAAATCACCCCTTAACCTATTCATTATACTAAAGCGGTTTTAGGGTGACAATGTTCTCTTCTCCAATCCCTTTCTCAATAAGATATGCTTCAGACCGCATTATATAAATAAAAAAAGACGATATCCCCTATCTATCGTAGAGAATCATCGTCTTTTGTATGACTTTATACTTGCGGTTCGTCCGCAGGTTCCACTCGGCTCGTTGTTTTTCCTTTCTTCAATCGTCTTGTCTCAAGCATTAACCATAATTGAGAAGCGACGAAAACGGAAGAATAAGTTCCGACAATAAGTCCGACAAACAACGCAAGCGAGAAGCTGCGAAGCGATTCGCTTCCGAAAATCAGCAATGCCGTTACTGGAAGAAGAACCGTCAGAACCGTATTCACGGAACGGTTTAACGTTTGACGGATGCTTTCGTTTACAATCTCTTTCAGATCATCCACAGTGCGAATCTTTTTCTTCGCTTTATAGAGCTCGCGATTTCGGTCAAACGTAACGATGGAGTCGTTAATGGAATAACCGACAATTGTCAACACCGCTGCGATAAACGGCAAGTCTACCTCTAAACGGACTAAGCTGAAAAATGCAACGATAAAGAATGCATCGTGCAGCAAAGCCAATACAGCCGATAGTGCATACGTAAAGCGGAAACGTATGCTTACATATAGGATGATGCCAAGAGAGGCGATCATGACAGCAATGAACGCATTTCGCGCCAATTCTTTTCCAACTGTAGGGGATACAGTGCTTACGTTAGGCTCTGCACCATATTCTTTGGTGAAGAAATCTTTTACCTTTGCAATTTCTTCTTTGGAAAGAACCCCGATTGTGCGAACAGCTGCATTTTGATTGTTATTGCCCGTTAGCACTATATCCTTTGCTTCTATTCCAAGATTTTTCAAATCCTTTTCTAACTCTGTTGTAGAAATGGTTTCTTTGCTTGTAATATCCATGCGGGTGCCGCTGGCAAAGTCAATTCCAAGATTCAGCTTGAATACAGACAGTGCAATTGCGCCTGCAATAATAGAAACAACAGAGAAAATTAAGAATTTGTGACCCAATTTCACGAAATCAATACGGTCATATCGGGTTGGAACACGAGCAGCGCCTTTGGAAAGAGGCATAATTTGACTCGGTTTTACTCCGAAATAGGTCGGTCTTTTATCAAACATACGGCTCTTTACAAGCAAATTAAGCATCAAACGTGTACCGAATACGTTTGTTAAAAATCCTATTAAAATGCTTACAATTAAGCTCGTTGCAAATCCTTTAACCGAGCTTGAACCATATGCAAATAGAACTCCAGCCGCTAAAAGCGTGGTAATATTCGCGTCCAAAATAGTAGCTAAAGAGTGCTGGTTACCGGAACGATACGCGGACATAACCGATTTCCCAAGCCTCAATTCTTCTTTAATGCGTTCGTATGTAATGATGTTATTATCTACAGCAATTCCGACCCCCAGCACCAAGGCTGCAATGCCTGGGAGCGTTAATACCGCATTCATCCAATCAAAAACAAGCAGCGTCAAGAATAAATAGGCAGATACCATAATAACTGCCACTAATCCAGGCAAACGATAGAATCCAAGCATAAACAGATAGATAAGAGCTATGCCGATTGCACTTGCCAAGACGGTCTTTTGCAATGCTTGCTCACCAAACTTCGCTCCGACGGACGTGGAATATAGTTCTTTTAGCTCTACCGGCAGCGCACCTGCATTTAACAGATCTGCTAGTTCTTTAGCTTCTTTTGCAGTAAAAGAACCCACAATAGAAACATCTGTTTGATTAAATACTTGATTTACCGTAGCAGCAGATAAATATTTTGGATTCGGCTTTCCTGCTTCTGCTTTATAGGAATCTTTGCCTTCCTCAAAGTCAAGCCAGATGACCATCAAGTTGTCCGGCTGCATGCTTAATACCTTTTCAGTTACTTTTTTAAATTTTTCAGCGCTTTTTAACGTTAGACCTACGCTCGGTTTTCCTTGTTCATCAAAGGTTTGCTTAGCGCCGCCTTCTTTCAAGTCGGTTCCGTCCATCAGCACGTTGTCGTTTACGTCACGGAAGGTAAGCTTTGCTTGCGTCGCAAGTATATCACGCGCTTTATTTTGATCTTTTACCCCCGCCAGCTGGACACGGATGCGATCTTTTCCTTCGATTTGAATGTTCGGTTCGCTGACACCAAGAACGTTCACACGCTTTTCGAGTGCCTGCACCGTACTTACAAGAACATCATGATTAATTTTATCTCCCGGTTTTGCAGGCTTTACTTGGTATAAAATTTCAAAGCCGCCCTGTAAGTCCAGTCCCAGGCTGATATTGTTCGTTACATTTTTGCTCGTTGCTCCAATGATTCCTCCAATAAGCAAAACAAGGAGAAAGAACGCAACGATTCTGCTTCTTTTTGCCATTATGATGTTTCCTCCTTCTGTCTTTCCAAAAGCACACGCATTACAATATACCAATTATATGAACTTGTCAGAATAAGTGTCAAATTCCCCCTTTACTTGTATTCATCAAACGACCAAAGCGGCGCTTTATAGGCTTCCATTGTCAAGTAATTCATATAATCGCTTGTCGATAATGTCAGCACATCGTTTACCAATTGATGCAGCTTGACATCCCCGTTAACTTTTTTCCATTTTTTGCTTTTCAAACAATTCCAAATATCATCAGCTGTTACTCGGTCGTATCCTACGATTTTAAATTCATCTACCTTACTGTCAATTACAATTTGTAATTGTTCGCGATATATATCTACCGGATGTTCTTTCACAACCATGTTTGGTCCTCCCTTTTTATTAGATACGAAGTTTGGCAAGTACACAAGATTTTTCTTAAGAATTAGAAAAAAGACTGTAAAAAAAGACTTGTCCATATATACCTTGTCATGCTTGCCCACTATCCGAGCATATAAATAATTGTAAATCATTCTAGGGCATTTGAGAAGGTGGGAAAGGGATGACCAAGCAAAGCTTTTTACGAGGAACGCTCATTTTAGTTCTTGCCGGCCTGTTAACAAGAGTGCTGGGATTTGTCAATCGCATTGTTATGGCAAGAATTTTAGGGGAAGAAGGAGTCGGACTTTACATGATGGCTGTTCCGACCTTTATATTGGCAATCACTATCACACAGATGGGACTTCCTGTTGCTATTGCAAAACTTGTCGCGGAGGCAGAAGCTGTGGGAGATAAACAAAAGGTAAAAAAAGTGCTCACAGTCTCTTTAGCCGTTACGCTTACTTTGAGCGTAGTATTAACTGCGGCTCTTATCTTTATCGCTCCTATTTTATCTCGCACTCTTTTGACTGACCCGCGTACCTATTATCCTTTGATTGCTATTTTGCCTGTCGTTCCAATTATTGCGATATCCTCTGTTTTACGGGGCTATTTCCAGGGAATACAAAATATGAAGCCAAATGCCTTTGCCCAAGTGCTGGAGCAAGTGGTCCGAATTACATTGATTGCAGTCTGCATTCGTGCTTTTTTACCATTTGGAGTGGAATACGCCGCTGCGGGATCCATGCTTTCTGCTGTCGCAGGAGAGCTCGCCTCCCTCTTGTACATGTTTCTCATGTTTAAAAAAGAAAAGAAAACCGGGCTTCGTTTCGGATTTGGCGACATATTAAAAGGAGGAAAAGACACTTTCAATTCCTTGATGAGAATCGGTCTTCCTACTACAGGAAGCCGTTTTATCGGCTCGATTTCTTATTTTTTGGAACCGATTGTTGTTGCCCAAAGCTTGGCGATTGCCGGAGTAGCATCGACGATGGCGACAAAACAGTACGGAGAGCTGACCGGCTATGCATTGCCCCTTCTATTTTTGCCGTCCTTTATTACATACGCCCTGTCTACTTCCTTAGTTCCTGCTATCAGCGAGGCTATGGCAAGAAAGCAATACAGATTGGTAGAATATCGCATGCAGCAAGCACTGCGTCTATCTCTTGTATCCGGCGGATGGGCAGCGGTTGTACTATATGTATTTGCTGCACCGATTCTGACGCTCATGTATGGCACAGATCATGCCGCCATTTTTATTAAAGTATTGGCTCCACTATCTATTTTGTACTATTTTCAAGGTCCGCTCACTTCTGCTTTGCAGGCATTGGATTTAGCAAAAGCTGCCATGATCAATAGTTTGATAGGTTCTGTCGCAAAAATTCTCGTCATTTTTGCTTTAGCGTCCCGGGCCGAGTTTCAGATTATGGGTGTTGCCATCGCCATCGCTGTCGGCTTTATTACTGTAACGCTGCTCCATTTTGCAACTGTATTAAAACGGGTGCAGTTTACCGTTTATGTAAGAGAATATATATATGGGCTCATCTGTATTTTTATTTCCGGCTATATCGGCTGGTATCTTCACACAAAAGTACTGTTTTCTTCTTCCTTGGGCGTTCAAACATTATATTCTATACTGATCACCACTCTTGTCTATTTCTTGCTGCTTATTGTGTTTCGTCTTATTCGCAAAGAAGAACTGCAGCGATTCCCTGTCATTCGAAAGCTCTCATTTTTGGGAGTTTTTAAATAAAAAGTAAAGACAACTTATCTTGTGAAAGTCAAGTTGTCTTTATTCATCTTTGAGATCAACAAAAAACTGTCCATCTTGAAAAGTACAATACGAAATCTGTCTTATATCTTTATATCCTAAATCCCGAAGCTTTTGACGCAGCCATAAGTTTGTTTGCTCAATCATGGCAAGGTGATCTTCTTGGATCACACCATCTATAATGAGCGGAAGAGAAAATTTTGGCTTGCTTTTTTTGGTTGGCTCTTTTTCAAAGACGGACAGTTTCCCGGAAGGCTCTAATATGGCATATTCTACGTCTCGAATATCTCCAATGTCCTTTTCTCTTAATTGCAGCAATAAATCATCAAAATTATAACGCTGTTTTCTCATTTGCCTTTCATCGATTTTCCCGTCTTTTATCAGAATAACAGGCTCTCCGTCTAACAACTTTCGCGCCTTTTGACTTTTTAATGAAACGATTGCAAGCCCAATTTGTATGAGCATTAATAGAAACATGGGAAGAACGGCTTGAGTCACAGGCATTTTTGGGTCTTCAATTGCTATAACAGCAAGTTCAGCTATCATAATAAATACTACTAAATCCAAAATGCTGAGCTCCCCGATTTCCCGTTTTCCCATTAGACGAAAAATGAGAAGGATGGCACAATATACCAAGATAGTACGAATGATTAACGGAATAAATTCCATACAACTTCCCCCCATCGACCGAAAACACTTTGCACATATTATAAGTTTCCCCAATTTTTTAGAATCATAATAATGCTTGTTCGATTTTTATATTCTATCTTTCCGTTTCGAGAATATGCTTGTATTAAGGATATAATCAAGAAGGGAGACGTTGGCATGACTGGAACAAAAACGCTTGGAAAAGCCATTATATTTGGATTATGTACAATTTTATGTTTGGCCGTTTTGATGAGCGCTTGTCTGTCACTGTTGTTAAAACTAACGAAAATCGATGAATCCTCGCTGACCATTACAACTCTTGTGCTTGCCATTTTATCCATGCTTATTTCTGGATTGGTTTCAGGGGCAAAAGCAAAAGTAAGAGGGTGGCTTGCCGGCGGCGGGACAGGAGTTATCTTTTCTTTGCTTGTATTTCTTATTAACTATTTGGGATACTCCCACTCCTTTTCAAAAGAAAATTTACTTTATCACGCCGCATTGTTGACAGCAAGTACCGTCGGCGGAATTTTAGGAGTGAACTTGACTAAAAGGACATAAGAAAAGCCCTTTGCGTTTGCAAAGGGCTTTGGCTTTCATCATTATTTCTTTACAACCTCACGAACCGCATTGCGGTCAAATGTAAGGCGGGAGCCGTCTCCAGCTTTAATAATAACCGTTGTATCTGCTACAGAATCTATGATTCCGTGTAAGCCGCCGATTGTTACAACATGGTCGCCTTTTTGAAGATTGCTTTGCATTAATGCAACTTCTTTTTGTCGCTTTTGCTGCGGACGAATCAATAGGAAGTAAAAAATTGCGAACATCGCTACTAATGGCAGAACGTTTACTAAGATGTTTTGCATAATTGTATCCTCCTTTCCTTTATGTACATAATTTTAAAAGTTTTTCGCATTCGGCTTATTAAAGCCGTACTGCTCAAAGAATTCTTCCCGGAAATCCCCAAGCCGGTCTTCTCTGATCGCTTGTCTTACTTGCTCCATTAATTTTAACAGAAAATATAGATTATGATAAGATGTTAAACGAATTCCGAATGTTTCGTCACAACGAATGAGGTGACGAATGTACGCACGGGAATAATTGCGGCATGTATAACAATCGCAATTTGGATCTAACGGACCGAAATCTTCCGCATATTTTGCATTTTTAATTACAACTCGTCCATTGCTCGTCATGCATGTTCCATTGCGGGCAATACGTGTCGGCAGCACGCAATCAAACATATCAATGCCGCGAATAGCACCATCAATAAGAGAATCCGGTGAACCAACTCCCATTAAATAACGAGGTTTATTGGCCGGCAATAATGGTGTGGTAAATTCCAGCACTCGATTCATAATATGTTTGGGTTCTCCAACGGACAGACCTCCGACAGCATATCCTGGAAAATCCAGCGAAACTAAGTCTTTTGCGCTTTGTTTTCGAAGATCTTCAAATTCTCCGCCTTGTACAATGCCGAACAATCCTTGGTCATGCGGGCGCTGGTGAGCATTTAAGCATCGTTCTGCCCATCGGCTCGTACGCTCTACTGATTGTTTCATATATTCATACGTTGCCGGGTACGGAGGGCATTCATCGAACGCCATCATAATATCAGAGCCCAATGCGTTTTGAATTTCCATTGCCTTTTCCGGAGATAAAAACAGCTTGTCTCCATTTAAATGATTGCGAAAATGTACGCCTTCCTCTTCAATACGGCGAAAATCGCTCAAGCTGAACACTTGGAATCCGCCGGAATCCGTTAAAATCGCACGATCCCAGTTCATGAACTTATGAAGCCCGCCGGCTTTTTTCACAATCTCATGTCCCGGACGAAGCCATAGATGATACGTATTGCTTAAAATAATGCCTGCGCCCATTTCTTTTAAATCTTCCGGTGCCATTGTTTTTACAGTTGCCAATGTTCCTACCGGCATAAAAATAGGAGTCTCAAACGAACCGTGCGGCGTGTGCACTCTTCCTAAACGCGCTCCCGTTTGTTTACAAGTTTTAATTAATTCATATGTAATTGCTGCCATTATGTAGCTCCTTCCTATATTACAAAATCAACATGGCATCTCCAAAGCTGAAAAAGCGATATTTTTCTTTTACAGCTTCGTTATATGCATGCAACACGTGCTCTCTTCCTGCAAACGCGCTGACAAGCATGATAAGCGTAGATTTCGGCAGATGAAAATTCGTAATCAGCCCGTCGATTGCCTTGAATTCATAACCCGGGTAAATAAAAATATCGGTCCAGCCGGATTCTGCTTGAAACTTGCCGTTATACTTCATCGCTATCGTTTCCAAGGTGCGGGTAGATGTTGTACCCACTGTTACAATGCGTCCGCCCTCTGCTTTTACACGGTTGAGAAGCGCTGCCGTTTCCTCAGACATATGATAATATTCTGCATGCATTTCATGTTCCAGCACATTTTCCACCGCTACAGGACGAAATGTTCCTAATCCTACATGAAGTGTAATGAATGCCAAGTGCACTCCTTTTTTCTTCAATGCTTCAAGAAGCTCTGTCGTAAAATGCAAACCGGCAGTCGGCGCCGCAGCTGATCCAACTTCACGGGCAAAGACTGTTTGGTAACGGTCGCGGTCATCCAGCTTTTCTTTTATGTACGGCGGCAGCGGCATTTCGCCAAGCTGGTCCAAAATCTCATAAAAAATGCCTTCATAAGAGAATTGAAGCTTCCGTCCGCCTTGCCCCCCTATTCCAATGCATGTTGCCCGCAACTTGCCGTCTCCAAAGGAAAGAACCGTTCCTTCTTTTACACGTTTAGCCGGCTTTACGAGCGTTTCCCAGCAATCCTTTTCCTCTTGTTTTAAAAGAAGAACTTCAATGTGGGCGCCTGTATCCTCTTTTATACCGTGCAATCTCGCAGGCATAACCTTCGTTTCGTTCAGTACGAGGCAATCTCCCGGATTCAAGTAAGATAAAACAGCAGGAAAGCGTTCATGCTCAATATGCCCTGTTGTTCGGTCTAGCACCATCAGACGAGAGCTTTCGCGCTCTAAAAGAGGAGTTTGGGCAATCAACTCCTCCGGCAAATGAAAATCAAATAAATTTATGTCCATAATTCCACCACTCGCTATTTTAGTCTATTTATAATATAAAGAATTGCCGATAAGATAATACTGATGACAATGGAGGTAACAATTGGAAAATAAAAGGTTACGTTCCCCTTTTTAATGAGAATATCTCCCGGCAGTCTGCCGATGATTTTCCAAAGTAAACCGATGGCGATAAAAACAACTCCCAATGTTAAAAACAGTTTTGAAAAGTCCATTATGCTTCCGGAACCTCCATATGAAAATGCTCGTATGCTAAACGCGTTGCGATCCTTCCTCTCGGAGTGCGCTGCAAAAAGCCGATTTGCAGCAAATACGGCTCATACACATCTTCAATTGTATGGGCTTCTTCTCCGATGGTAGCGGAAATCGTATCCAGCCCGACAGGACCGCCGCGAAACTTTTCAATAATTCCTTTTAACAATTTATGGTCAATATGATCTAATCCAAGCTTATCCACTTGCAGCAGTTCCAAAGCCGTATCAGCAATTTCCAATGTAATGATACCATTTCCCCTTACTTGCGCAAAATCGCGTACACGACGCAGTAAACGGTTCGCGATTCGCGGCGTTCCACGAGCACGCTTCGCAATTTCTACAGCTGCACTCCGCTCGATTTCAACCGCAAACACTTCCGCTGTTCGCTCCACAATGTTTGAAAGCTGGTCTACACTGTAGTATTCTAAGCGGCACAGAACGCCAAAACGGTCGCGAAGGGGAGCCGATAAAGAACCGGCCCGAGTCGTAGCGCCAACTAAGGTAAACGGAGGCAAATCGATTCGAACGGACTTGGCAGTCGGACCTTTTCCGATGACAATATCCAAACAAAAATCCTCCATTGCCGGGTACAACACCTCTTCCACGGAACGAGGGAGACGGTGAATTTCATCAATAAACAGCACATCCCCCGGCTGCAGCGCCGTTAAAACGGCAGCTAAATCCCCCGGTCTTTCAATGGCAGGTCCTGATGTCGTCCGAAGATTTACTCCCATTTCTTGTGAGATAATATTCGCCAACGTTGTTTTCCCCAACCCCGGAGGTCCATATAACAATACATGATCTAAAGTTTCCTCGCGCAGCTTCGCAGCCTCAATAAAAATCTCCAGATTGTGTTTTACCTTTTCTTGTCCGATATACTGTTTTAACGTTTGCGGACGCAACGAAAACTCCAGCTCAGCATCTTCATATGCGGATTCTCCCGAAACGAGACGTTCCTCCACCACATTCACCTCTTCCCGTTTAATAGTAATTGCAATGCTTTCTTAATGTATTGATCTGTAGAAAGAGATTCCTTAAGAAGTTCCGGTACGACACGCGCCACTTCTCTCTCTGCATATCCCAATGCTTTTAAAGCTTCAAGCGCATCATCCAGTTCTTCGGAAGCGGAAAGCGGCGCTGCTTCAAACGCATCCGGGTCTGAAAATAAATCCGGCATTGCCTGCGGAAGCACATCTCCAAGCTTTCCCTTTAAATCCAGTATCATTTGACGTGCCGTTTTTTTACCGACTCCCGGAAACTTGACTAAAAACTTTTCATCTTCATTTTCGATTGCCTGTACAACCTGTTCCGTTTGCCCTGCCGCTAAAATTGCCAATCCGCCTTTCGGGCCGATGCCCGAAACGTTCAGCAACTTTACAAATAACGAACGTTCTTGCCTTGTTTTAAAGCCATATAAGGCAATGATATCTTCCCTTACATATTGATATGTATAAATGCGAATTTGTTCGTTGCTTCTGCGAAATACATACGGATTTGGCGTGAAAATCTGGTATCCAATTCCGTTATGGTCGATTACAACATACTCCGGTCCTACAAATTCAACTTGTCCAGTAATATATTCAAACAACGCATGTTCTCTCCCTTTTTGAGCATGTATTTTATTGTAACATAAACCCATAAGGTTAATCTATTTTTCTACAGGAAACTTGGCTGGCATGGAAGGGATCTGTCTAGTTAAACTTAGGGAGTAAACTCTTCTTATCTATCCTTTCTCATCATGTAAAAACAACAAAACCAGCCGGAGCTAGTCTTGTTTAACGGAATAGTTTTTCATTTGACTTAACACTTTTTCGTACCGTTCCCTAGATTTAATGCGAATGCCGCGTTTCAACCGCTGTCTTTGATAGCTTTTCATTTTCTTCATATCCATTTGAAAAAACGAATGGATCACATTATCCGTACTTGGAGTGCCTTTGAAGATTTGTAAGATCCCTTCCTTTGATACTCCAAAATAACCGCTTGTTTTTAGCAAGGGGGATATATCATCAACGCGCTTTTGCAAAACGATTTGCACATCATCCCGGTCCACGAGCTGCCAATCTCTGTACTCTTCCAATATTTTTTCTAATGAAGCTACCTTCTCAGTAAGTATTTCTTCGCTTACTTCACCGTCTAGATAAGTCCGCTGCAAAATCACTGTAATTTGCGGTTCTTCCGTCCCATTCTTTGGCTGCAATGGAACCAGTTCATCCGGAATTTGCGAAGTAACAGTCTGGATGCTTAATTCATGAATAAAAAATACTAAGCATGCAGCGATAACTGCCTTTACAGAAAACATCATGAACTTCATTTCCTGTCACCTCTTTAAAAATATAAAAACTTCTATTCAGCATCACATTTTTATTGTGACCATAAATAGAAGTTTTATCCAAAAACTTGTTGTTGATTTATTATTCATGTTGATTGACTAGAAAAAACAAAAAAGGGCACAAAAAAGACACAATTCTTGTAGAATGAAAATTTGGCCTACTCAAGAGGTGTCTTCACTGAAACAGTCTTCCATATTTCTACACTTGATTCAAAGCCTACTTTCAGACCAAGACCTTCAAACCTCGGTTCGCAAGTTTGATGTTCGAATACTCATTCATTACTTGGTTACTGCGGCTATTCAGGAATGGAAAAACTTTCAACACAGCGTTGATGCGGCTTGCGAAGCAGGTCTGCCACATGCACGGTTAATCAAACCGTCTTGTATTTCTAGAAACCTCTACTCTTCAGGATGGGCGGCAGTTGACTTTGAAGTATTGAAAATCAAGTACCTGCTCGCGAAATAATTTAGAACAACCACAACTGCATTAGCAATTATTTTCGCCAAAACCCCCTTCATATTCATCCACTCAACCAACACTATCATCATTCCCAAGTCTGCCACGTATGAGAGTAAGCGAAACAACATAAATGATATAAATTCTTTTGCTAATGAGCTTATAAGTGTACTTTTACTATTAAAAACATAAATTTTATTTGTAATAAAAGCAAAGACTACAGCTACAAACCAAGCAATTGTCGTTGCTGATCTATAGTCCGTTCCCATTATTTTTGTGAAAAAAGCGTAACTAACAATGTTAATAATTGTTGTAAGTATACCAAAAACAATATAACTTACAAACTCTTTTTTGTCTCTCATCTCGCACTTCCTATTTTAACGATGGATATGAACTTCTTTTTCAGTAAGTTTTCTTCCATCATTTAATACTTTTTCATCATTGTATTCATCTACAAAATAGAGCGGACGATTCTTCGTTTCGTTGAATATTCTTCCTAAATACTCACCTATAATCCCTAGTGAGATAAGTTGAATACCTCCTAGGAATAAAATCACAGTCATTAATGATGGGTATCCTTCAACAGATTCTCCAAATAATAGGGTCTTTGCAATAACCCAAATCATGTATATAAATGCAAAGAAGGAAATAACGCATCCTAACATTGATGAAATTCTTAACGGTGTAGTCGTAAAAGATGTAATCCCTTCAATAGCTAAGTCCATTAGCTTATAGTAATTCCATTTTGTTTCACCAGCAGCACGAGCATCTCGATCAAACAAAATTTCTTTTTTATTGTAACCAATCCAACTGAACATCCCTTTTGTATATCTTTGAGTTTCTCTTAGTTGTTTGAGAGCTTCTACACAACGTCTATCAAGGAGACGAAAATCTCCCGTATTCTTTTGGATTGGGATTCGTGTTACTTTTTGTAATACCTTATAAAAAGTAGACGATGTCCATTTTTTTAACCATGACTCCCCTGATCTTGATCTCCTTTTGGCATAAACATCATCATATCCTTTTTCCCAATATCTGATCATTTCTGGTATTAATTCAGGCGGATCTTGTAAATCTGCATCTATAATGATTACTGCATCACCTGTGGCATAATCTAAACCAGCAATCATAGCTATTTCTTTCCCAAAATTACGTGAGAGATTAACATAGGAAATGCGTTCATCCTTCTCTCTTAATAATTTGATTTGATGTAATGTGTCATCCTTGCTTCCATCATTAACAAATAGAATTTCAAAATTATAAAAAGGAATATTATTAACAACAGTATTTAATCTGTCATATAGTTGCTGCAACACTTCTTCTTCATTTTAGAGCACCTGCTTTACACAGAGGGGCGTACATGATAGGCTGGTTAGCCATGCGAACTCCTTTATGTGATGCGGTTTCGCAAGGAGATCATGTACGCAGAGGCTCTGTGTCAAGCTACTAAGGGTACACTCCAATTTCCAGTAACATGTTCACTCATATCAAGCAAAAAGTGTTCAAATCTGCCTGGCGGTCACAAATGCTTTAAGACAAGAGGGATTAAATGTGTTTCTGGATTATGATCTTCTCCGATTTCACCTGAAATATGAGCACCCGCAGCGTTGAAGTAACGTAACACTACATAATTTAAACCATATGCTTCATGGAAATCTTTTAAGATATACTCAATCATCAATTTAGAACGGCCATATGGGTTAATTGGGTTTGTAGGGATAGACTCTACAATCATATCTGTGTCTGGAATACCGTACGTTGCAGCTGTAGAGGAGAAGATGAATTTATCTACTTTGTATTCCATCATCTTCTCAAGCAACATTAAAGTAGCTGATACGTTGTTCTTATAATACTTCATTGGATTGGTGACAGACTCTCCTACAAGACTGTTTGCCGCAAAATGCATCACTGCTTGAATGGAATGCATGCTAAATAAGCGGTCTAAGTCAGCAGGATTACTTAAATCTCCCTGAACAAAGACTGCTCTTTGATCAACACTTTCTAGATGACCTGTAGACAGATTATCTAATACTATTACTTGATGTCCTTGATCTAATAATTCTTTTACTGTATGACTGCCGGCATATCCGGCACCGCTACTACTAGGATTATGAAATTTTACATCCATTAACCGTACGTACATTTCCTTTATTAAGAATATAATTCTTCAATTGAAGATATCATCTTATCAATTTTGAAGTTATCTTTATAAGACTTAAAACTGTTTTCCGAAAGAGTACCATATAGATTAGTTTTTCTTATGATATCTAATATTTTATGGGCTCCTTCTTTCGCATCATCTTTATTAAAAAGGTAACCATTATAGCCATCTATAACAATTTCATTGTTACCTACTACATCAGTTGCAACAATAGGTTTTTTATACGATAAGGCTTCTATTAGTGAATAAGGCATTCCCTCATATAAAGAGGTAGATAAAAATATGTCGAAATTCATTAACTCCACATCCGGATTAGGGTGAAATCCTTTTAGTTTAATAAATCTATCGAGACCATTATTCTTTACATAATCTAAAACATCTTTATAGTACTCTCCATCCCCAATATATACAAATTCAACATTTTCTGTTTTTTCAATTACTTGTTCAGCTATACGAATGAATAACCAGGGATTTTTTTGATAATCCATTCTTGCAATCGTTCCCACTACTATTCTATCTTTAGAGTTTCTTATGGACGAATGACTATGAATAGGAGTAGGTATGCCGTTATATATTACTACCGATTTATTTAACGGCACTACATTATTTTTTAAAGCAACGTCTTCTTCTCCTCTTGAAACGTGAACAATTTTTGTTGTAAGAAACCCTAATAGCTTTTCAATACCTTTGTACATGAATTTTTTCTTTGTAGATAAATTGGGATTTTGGAATATATATGCGTGCGGTGTATAGTAAACCTTTTTAATGCCACATATTCTAGCAGCTATCCTTCCAATTGCACCTGCTTTAGAACTGTGGCAATGAACAATTTGCGGTTCAATTCTTTTTAATATTTTTATGATTGTTTTCATGGCTACTATATCGTTAGGAATTGATATCTCTCTTACCATTTCCTTAACTTGATAAAAATGAATTCCATTTTCAGCAAGGTCCTTCTGAGCTGATAGAAATACATCATCTACCCTTTTGCTTCCGTGTACAACATGCACCTCGTATTTATTCAAGTTAAGATGTGAAAGTAAATCCACTAAATGTCTCCTAACACCCCCGCCTAATGACTCACAAATAAAAACAACTTTCTTCACATTCTTTTTCTCCTTTTTACTCATTAGCTAGATTTACTTAGCAAAGATTTAATACCAATGACTAACTTGTTTGGGGTCACTAACAAGATAAAAGATTTGACTATTCCTACATAACTTTCTAACACTAATGGATTAAAATACTTTCCTTGAATTTTCATTCTGCTACGCAATTGTGTCTTTCTTTTACTTAATGAAATGCCATTTGGATTTATCTCCTTGTAAACTAAAACTTCATCTAAATTAGAAACATCATATTTATTAGTTATCCTAAAGAAGAAATCATAATCTTCCGCTGCTGGATAATCAGTGTGATATACTCCTATTTCTTCGAGAATTGATGTCCTAAACATAACAGACGGATGAGGAAAGCAACTATTAATATGCATCTTATCTTTTATCTTATCTGTTGATACCGGCACATATTCAATAAATACTTCTCTCCCCTCCAAATCAACGTGCTTTACATGAGAGCCTATGAGCATATACTGCGGATTCTCTAGCATATATTGTTTTTGTTTATAAAAACGGTTAGGTGCAATTGTATCTCCAGCATCTATTCTCGCAACAAATTCATATCCATTATCACGAATGTACTTTAGACCCAAATTTAGTGCATTTTCGATTCCTTTATTAACCTCAGATTTTATAAAAATGATATTATGAATTCCTATTGTCGAAGGGACACTGATAGGTTCTTTACTCCCATCATCTACTATTACAACATCTACACTTTCTTTAGTTTCTTCTAACAATGACTCTAATGTTTTATTTAAACCAATCTGATCATTATATACAGGAATTAATAAGGCTATCTCAGACATAGAATCTCTCCAATCATTCACTCACTAATACAATGAATAAAAACCCGTACAAAATTTTTATACATATAATAAAAAAGGTGCCTAGGAATCCTATTTAAAATAGATCCCCAAGCCCCCAAAATGAAGTATTCTTTAAAGTCATTTCCATACAATTTCATTATATAGCATTTTCGTTTAAATTAATCTTATTAACTTGTTTTATCTCTTTACCCATATTTTTGGGAGAATAACTAACTTTAGATATCAACATATGCTTAAATGTTATAATTCCTCCCAAAAATAAAAGCCAGTAGCCTAAAGAAAAATCATATGGTCTTTGGTATATAGACAAGAAATAAACCATGCAGAAAACCCATACGTGCTTATTCCTTAAGGTAAAAGCATATCCCATAAAATATAAGGTATGGAGAATGAATAATACAAAACCATTGACTACCACAAATGTCTTCCAAGACAATGCTTCTGAACCGTAATGATATGCTTTATCAAGATACTCCTTCTCTTTCATTCCTAACAACACATTATCACTTTGTAAAAATTCCTTATATATTTGATCAAACCCTTTATTAGTCCTATTGTCACCTTGTATTCCATTATCACTTAATTCAAATCTGTAAAGAAGTTTACTATAAACATAGGAATCCTTTGGGACAGTATTCATTAATATAATAATCGCGCCAAATATTACGATACCATATTTGAATTTTTTTATTAGCAAATACAAAAACACAATAAAATAGAAAGCAAAAGAAAAAGATAGAATTCCTGCAACAAGTAATATCCTCTCATATCTCCTGCGCAAAGAAAATCCTTTTGATACTAATATCAAGCTACTAACCGTCCCTACGACTCCTGGTTCATCAAACATTCCACAAATTCTATCAATACTCCCTCCCCAAGGGAAGAAATATCGTTGATCTGCTCCATTATAAAAGTGATAAATAGATAAATTAAAGTAATTCCTATAATCCGGCTTTGTCCAAGATGTACTTAATAAATGAGACCATTTTAAATCTAAGCCTATAAATAAAAGAATAGCTATTATTATCGCTGGAACAAGAGATATCGCAACTATTTTAATAAACTTATCATAAATCTTCAAACGTTCTTCATTTCTTATTAATACGAGAGGAACAAGAGACATGGAATACAACAGTATATTACGTATCACATTTTCATCCTTGAAACTAAACATTAGTATTAACACTAGCGCAAAGAAAGCACTAATTATACTAGATTTACTTACTTTATAATCCGCTACAATAGCCCATAATAAAAATACTGAGATGTGAATTATCCCAACATACCTAATCATACTATTGTTCCACGTAAAGAATGGATGTAACCACAAAAACCCATAGAATGCTGATATATATATATACATCTTGTAAAGAAGTAAATCTACTCTTCCTGTTTGCATTGACTTATATCATCCTATTCTTACTTAATTCTGCTAAATATATTTTTAAACACGCCAGACCCTCTTCTTTTTTATATGCTGTTGATTAATAAATTCATTTGCCAACCGCCTACCTATCCTTACAGAAGGTTTTTCAACAACGTAGTAAGCTGCAGTGGAAAGAACTATTGCTAAAAAAATAGCAACACCAAATACTATTATTACTGATACTTTATCACCTATGATATAAATGAGAGAAAACAATACTATTGAATGATAAAGATATAAACTGTAGGAAATTTTCCCAAGGAAAATCAAAGGTTTTTTTGAAAGGAAATTATTAAAACTATTATCACCTAATCCTATTAAAATAAATAAAACGGCACCTACTATAACTAACCATTCATCTACTACATATTTGTGAATAACCTTTATATCCTCTGCTATTCCAGGATAGGTATATAGTAATATAGTAGCCATAAAAAGGATTAATCTTTTTTTCCTAGATAAACCATTAATTTTTGATACTAATTCTTTATAGTTTTTTGCTAATAAGGCACCTATTATAAACATCGGAATATAATAAAAGGTAGCGTAGATACTAGTTTTTTCATGTATCCCACTATGTTTCCAAACTGTATAAGAAATTATACTGAATAAGAAATTTATAACAATAACTTTATTTCTATCAAAACGAATTACAATTAGCATTAAAATAGGGAAAATAAGGGATATTCTTAGTTCATGTACTAATGACCACACTACAAAGTTATAGGAATCAGTATTATATACTCCTATTAATAAAAAATGTTTTAATAATAATTCTAAAGTAATAGGAGTGGACCATAAACTATGAAACCAATCGCTATATCCTTTAACATAACTATTTGAGAAAATTGTTATACAAAACAATACAACTAGAAGTGAAACATAATAAGGAATGGCTATCCTAAAGAAGCGCTTGACAATAAAAGCGCTGTAATTCTCTCTTTTTATAGAATTGTAATAGGGAATTGATAAAACAAAACCACTTAGTACAAAAAAGAAAATTACAGATTCATGTCCCGTTAAAAATAATCTTAATGGACTTTGAACCACTATGTGTAATAATAAATTTTTATTGATACTAGCCTTATCAGCATTACCAAAATAGGATAAAGTTAAAGACATATGGCTAAAAAACACAAATAAAGCAGCTAATCCCCTAAGCGAATCTAATTGAGTTAATCGTTTCATCTAATCTCTCCTAAAATACGTATAGACCATTTTACTTGCTTTAAAAAATCTAGTTAATATAACGTCTTATCTCCCTAACTTTTTATCAGGAGATCGATATATTTCTTAGAATTAAGGTTATAACTATAGAACTGCTTTAATTGTGAGTAATCAAAATTAGAAGGACATAGACTAATCTCAACTAACTTATCTGCAATCCCTTCTCTCTGATTCTCTACATTTTCAAATAACTCATTTAGAGGGGAACCAACGTTTAAAATCAGTTTATCTGCATAAAGATAATCAATAATTTTACTAGGAATTTGACTTGTACTCTTATTGTTTAAGTTAATTAACAAGTCCATCTTTCTCATAATATTAATAATCTCACTTCTATCCTTAAATGTATTTATAATGATAGGAAGAGTTTTTATATCAAGACCCTCAGCAACCAGAAATTCTTCTAACGCAGTGATATTACCAAAATAATGAAAAACTATCTTTGGATTCTTCTTGCTAGCTATGCTTAAGCCATGAATAAATTCAACTGGACTTCTAATTCCTTTATAAAAGGATCCTGCATACATTATATTAAACTTATTTTTGTCTACTCTATAATTACTTTTACCTGATTCTTCTTCAAAAAGTTGAGGAATAACATAGATTTTTGATTTATCTACCCCTAGATTGGTATAACATTCTATAGCACTTTCTGTAGGTATTACTATCGAATTTACATTTCCGAGTACAATTGATTCAAGTAGCCTATCATACTTTCTTATCTCTCGATCAGGGTTATAAGAGAATGGATCCCCATAATCAGCTACCCAATTTATATGAGGGACATCTTTTTTTAATAGGTGCCCTGTAATATGTGTAGACACAGGTAATCCTACAGTTACCATGGCTACACTATTATTATGCAATCTGTTTCTTTTAACATAACGGTACGCATTTATAGCCCATTCTATTGTTCGATCAGGCCAGATAAGAAAATTATATAATTTTTTCAAACCCTTAATGAAAATGTTACTACGAGAGTCTTTTAATATATTTTGATTAATGTCCCATCTATTTTTTTCTTTATGAAGTAAAAAGCCAGGTTTAACTTGGTGAATAGTTATATTATCCATATTTTGAGTATTTATTGCTTCATACATGCCATTATGCGGTAATACAAGATCCACATGATACCCCTCTTGCAATAAGGCAGTCACAATTCCTTTCACATGAAAAGCTCGAGCCACATTTTCTGGATAATACCAGTAACTAATTACTAATACTCTCTTCATTTTCTATGATAAATCCCTTCTAAAATTCATTTGTTTCTGTAATCTGTATAATAAAAGGCAAACAAAAGTTTTACTATTTCCTTTGCTAAAAAACTCTAACTATGGTACCATATCAGGCTTGTTGATTAACTAGAAAAAAACCAAAATATACAAAAAAAGAACACCTTTCTTCAATAGACTGGCAACGGGCCATCGATTTCGTGCTCAAACGAGCTCGAGAGAATTTTCCTATTTCGGTTAATCAACACCCCTGTTAAGAAATATTATTTTATTTTCATAATTCTTCCATAACCATTGGAGTAATAATTAAATTCTTGATAAGGAATATCAGATCCAAAGTCTGTTATTATCACTTTATTTTCATAAATTTTTATTTGTCTATAAACTTTCTTACCATAGCCACTATGGCATCCTATGAAACTGTTATATTTAAACTCCAAACACTCACTATGTGTTTTATTTTGCATACTAAATAGGCCTTTTAATCCATCGGAAAAATAGTTTTGTTCTCTACTATCTGACTGAACTGTAAAATGAGATTTTGTTGACCTGAACAAATTTCTTTTTTCAGGTATAGGTGTGTATAAATATGTTCCCGGGTCTTTTATAATATCTTTACCATCAATCATTAATTCAATACTAAGCTGGTCATTATGATCGTGACTTCCTTTTCCTTTACTGCCAAGCGCACCGCATCTTATAGCCAGATAAAAATTTGCAGATTTAAAAATATATAGACCAAACTTCGGATAAGCAATCGTATTTATGTTATAAAGTAAATTTGATTCAGAGTGAAAGGTATACTCCATAAACTGATTTTGATTCTTTAATTGCTGTATTGCCTTTTTATCCTGTTCGTTAGTCAAAACTTCAAAATTGTTATGTGCTTTAAATTCTAAAGAATCTATTTTATCCTTTTTAACTTTCTCTTCTACCATATTTCTAATTAGTTCATATTCTACAGATGGTATGTTTACAAAATTAAAGAAATCCGTCCTTTTAAATAAAGCATTAATTCCGGCTACTAGAAAACGATGATCTAGGAACTTCTCATCCCAATAATTTTCTTCACTATTTAATGAGTCATAATGTTTTAAATTCAAGTATATTCGCTTTGCTTCTTTAACTGTTAATAAATTGTATAAAGATTGTATCTTGAAAAAGCGTCCACTATCATTATCACCAAATTGAGCTATTTCCCCATTGGGTTTAGTTATATCAACTATAAATTTAGCTACTTTTTCTAACCTATCTATATACCAATCAGGAAATAATTGGTTATTTTTCATATTCCAAAATTTACTTGAATCAGGCTTAAAGCCTTGTTTTTTACAAATGCGAATATGAGCTTGTAAATCATAATCTTGCAATAACTTTTCTTTCTCTATAGGCAATGCTAGGGCTAAGGCTGTTGCATACAATATTAATTCACCTGATAAACGATGGTAAGCAGTTGAGTGTTCAAAATTTGAACCTTCTTCATAAAATTGAAATGCCATTTCTTGAATTAATTCTTGAAATGAAAAACATAACCAGTTTGATATTTCCTTTGTAATAGGCAGATATGCAGCGATAAAAAATAATCCTACAATATTAGATAAGTAATGGTTATTTCTTATTTCTTTATCACGTTCTAAATGTTTAAAAATGAATTTCCCATGATCATATATTGAAAGGGTCAATATTTTTTCAAATTCTTTATCAAATGTTGCTCCTTGTACCTTGAATAAATCATACACAAACAGCCAATTAGCAGCTCGAATTGAAACATCCATAGTACATGCCCAATTCACACCAAAACTAGGAGGATTAGTAGAAATAAAATCAAGTACCTCATCCTGAAATTCTCTAACATATACTTCAGGACTATAGAAACCTTCTTTTCCTTCCTTCGCTAATGTGTACGCCCATACAAACTGAACTAAATGTTGCATTCTTGAAAGTTCCCATGGAACTTTCACATCGACTCCTGGATGCTTACCAAAAACCATTTCAGAATAATGTTTTTTTGAATCCCAACAATAGCCAGACTTAAAATCTATTCGCCAATCTATCGGTGAATAATTATCAGATATTTTACTTCTGACATATTTACTATAAGACAGGTTTTTTTTATTAATTAAAGTGTCTATCCATTTATTATCCTTATCTACTTCAATCTCCTTTGAAGTATACTTATAGCCTTCTAAACCTTGGCAATCCATATTATATTTAACATTAACCCATCCAGACCCTAATAAGTCAAAATAATGTTTAATATAAAGTGAAGTTAGTTCCTTTATTTCAATTAATTCTTTTTTATCAAACTCGTACTTAACTGGTTTTGATAAAATATTATCTAATTTATATTCATTGAGTTCTTTTGAATAACTCGAAAACAGACTATCTTTCAAAAGTTCAATTTTTCTAGATGCTTTATTAGATATTTTCCTTAGTATCTTATCCAGAAATTCGTTTACAGATAATTTCTGCATTTTTCTAAGATAATACAATATATCATCACCTATCTCCTAAGCTTTTGGATTTTCTAAACATCTACCTTGATATGATTTAAAAATGCTTTCTTCTTTCTTTATTACCCTAAAAACAAATATATATTGCAGAATCAATATGAAAAATGCATTAAAGACTTGTGTCCACGCAATTCCAATAATAGAAAAATTTTGCCCAACGAAATAATTAATTAGTAGAATAATAGGCGTAGATATTATATTTACGAAAAAATTCTCTTTCATTCTTCCTAAAGCCATCAACATAATTGCAGAAATTGCGTACGATGAATACAATACATATTTAATCATTAAGATACCTGTATACATCACTGTATTTGCATATGACTCTCCATAAAAGATAGGAACAAACACTGTAGCCCCAATATAAACCATTACGCCCACAAAAATACTTATTATTAAAGCCTTTTTTTGTATATTAAAAGTCATTTGTTTTAATACATTAATATCTTTATTTTTTTCTGTGAGGTACGGTGTATAAATACTTTGTAAAGTAGCTGTAACTTGAGTTGCTCCTAAAAGAAATATGGTTGCTATTGCATAATATCCCATTTCAGTTCGGTCTGTAATAAAGTTATCCATAATAATAATATCTGTATAGTTACCTACATTATTGGTGAAATTGGCTAAAAAACTAAAGAAAGCAATGCTCCAAAATGTAGAGGGCATTTTTTGAGTTATATTATTTGAAAGTTTAATGGATCCCGTTTCTTTAAAAAGAGGAAATAATCCTAAAACTAGTCCTAGAACTGTAGAGACAATAAATCCTTTGAGACCAAAAAGCCATGTACCTATAATAATAAATAAAGCATTTTGTACTTTTATTATTGATTGTATAATAGCCATCCGACTTACTTTTTTTAAAGCTAATAGATAACTCATTAAAATATTAGTCAAAGCAAGCATTGGCACACACAATGTATATAAACTCCATTGAGGTACAGAATACCTTGAAGAAAATATTAACAACAGATTAAATAATAAAACTGCAACTATACAAAAAATTATACTTTTTCGAATTGTATAGTAAAGCAGATATCTTTTTTCATTTTCGGCTCCTTGTTCTGAACAATACTTTAATATTGCGGTGTCTAAACCAAAAGTACCTATTAAAACAGCTAATGTTAAATAAGTCTGTAAACTTTTTATTTGTGCCATATTTTCAGGACTAATAAATTTTGCAACTAAAATGACACTTCCAAATCCCACAAACTGCACTAGAAATTTTGTTAATAACAGACTAAAAAAACCTTTTTTTCTTAGTTGCTCTATACTATTACGAACTTTTCTATCGATGGTCATCAAGTGATGATTCATGTTTATTTCTCCTTAAAAGTCACACCTTGAATACACTGTTCAATTTTAGATACAAAATCATTTAGATTTCGATTTTCAAACAGTATTGTGCCCTTTGGACGCTTGCAAACATTACTTGCAACTGCTTCACAGTTAAAATAAATAGCTTCCTCAATGCTTATACCATAAGCATCACTATAAGTAGGTCTAACCATGATTTGCGCCTTCTTAAATAAAGGCCACAATTCTTTTTGCCCTGTAAGAAATAAAATATTATTATCTAAGTTATATCCCTTGATTTTATTCGAAATAGTATTGAAGTAATCCTCGTTACCTATTTCCGCCAAGGCGAAGATTAACCCTATTTTTGGATACTTTCTCTTTAAAAGCCTTATCGCTTCTATACACATATCTATCCCATATAAATCTATACCTTGGTAGAATTCTATTTTGGAAGCATTACCAATTAATATGTGATCATGTGAATTTATAAACTCAAATACTTCGTCACTATAAGTTGACAGAATGCCTCCCTCATCTTCCAGAGGAGGAGGAAGGAAAGGTGATTTTACAACAATTCGTTTTGGGAGCTGTATATTATTTTTTATATATCCGTCTCTCAAGTGCTCTCCAACAAGTACACACTGGTCTAATTTTTTTATAAATAGATTTGTTATTATTTTTTTTAAACGACTAAATGTGTCTAAAACTCTTATGGAATGGTTTTGTAAAATTATTTCACATTTAAATGGCCTTAATATTAATGCAATCATAGTTAGCATAGTAAATCCATTTAAATGAAAAGTGTGCTTTTGTGGCGATATTATGCAATTGAGAATTAAAAATTTCCATTTCTTTAAAACATTCATTTTATCAAAATCAATAAATTCTACTTTCTTTCCTTGCTTCTCCAGAATCTTGCTGTATCTATATATATACACACTTACACCACCTAATGGAGGCGGATAAGGCCCTATCAGAAAGTATTTTTCACTCATAATCCTCTATTCCCTCTTAAGTTTATTAGATACATCAAACTCAATCATCATGATAATATATCTAATATTATTTGCTGTAGCATCAATACTGCATCTAAAAGTGCTAGATATACGTCTCTTTATTAACAGATTTTATGCCCTACCCTTCTTTTTCAAATAGAACATAATAACCACTATTTAATAAGCCCCTTTACGTAACAAAACTAATAAAACGGTTTTAAAGAGGATAACAATATCTAGTTTCAATGATTGGTTATATATATAGTACAATTCTATATCTACTCGTTCAGGATATCCTACATCGCTTCTTCCACTTACCTGCCAGTAACCAGTTACTCCGGGTTTTACGGATAAGAAATCTGAAGTCCTAGAACCATATTCCTTCAACTCTTCTCTCACAACTGGCCTTGGACCAACCAAGCTCATATCACCCTTGAGAACATTAATAAATTGTGGTAATTCATCTAAGCTAGTTTTTCTTAAGAATCTGCCTACTTTTGTAATACGTGGATCTTCATGCTGTTCTAACTTATAGTTATTTATTAAATATTTTTCATAAAGTTTTTTATTTGCTTTCAATTTTTCTTCTGCATTCATGACCATGGAGCGAAATTTATAAATATAGAATATCTGTCCGTCTTTCCCTATCCTTTTTTGCTTAAAGAAAACCTGCCCTTTTGCATCTCCAAATTGATATAGCAATGGAATGATAATAAAAAACGGAGAAAACACTATAAGTCCTATGATTGCTCCAACTATATCTATTAACCTTTTAACTACTAAATAAAGGCTATAACTTATCCCCCTCTGCTTTACTGAGGGGGTAGAAATAACATATGTCTCATTGAGTTTAGGCTCTGCCACCGTTTTCACTCCTTAACTAAATTCTCTTCAACTTGTAACTGCATAAATTTTAATAACTCTGTTCGTAAACCCTCATGCTGCAAAGCAAACTCAATCGTTGTCTGAATAAACCCTAACTTCTCCCCAACGTCATAACGCTTGCCTTCAAAATCATATGCAAATACACGTTGAATCTCATTTAAACGTTGAATGGCATCCGTTAACTGAATCTCTCCGCCTGCACCTACTTGCTGCTCTTCTAGGAACATAAAGATCTCTGGCATTAACACATAACGTCCCATAATTGCTAGATTAGAAGGAGCTGTTCCCGGTACCGGTTTCTCAACGAATTGACGAACTTGATAACGGCGGCCTGCTTGATCTAACGGATCAATGATTCCGTAACGATGCGTTTCATTATCTGCAACCGTTTGTACTCCGATGACGGATGCGCCTGTTTTTTCGTATTCATCCATTAATTGGCGCAGACTTGGTTTTTCTGCTTGGACGATATCGTCTCCAAGAAGTACCGCAAATGGTTCATTTCCAATAAAATTTCGCGCACACCATACGGCATGTCCTAAACCTTTTGGTTCTTTTTGCCGTATGTAATGAATATCGACCATTTTAGAGGAGGCTTGTACTTTTTCCAACAGCTCGTACTTGCCTTTTTCTAATAGGTTTTGTTCTAGTTCAAATGCGTGGTCGAAGTGGTCCTCGATTGCGCGTTTGCCTTTGCCGGTAACGATGATGATATCTTCAATGCCGGATTCAATGGCTTCTTCGACTATGTACTGGATGGTTGGTTTATCTACAATCGGCAGCATTTCTTTCGGCATAGCTTTTGTTGCCGGTAAAAAGCGTGTGCCTAAGCCGGCTGCCGGAATAATAGCTTTTCTTACTTTTTTCAAATTTTTAACCCCCTTGTAATAGAAACTTTAAAATCAATTGGTAGAATGAGGATGTGATGTATATAACTGACTATTCGTTTCTGTATCTGGTCTGACTGAATCCAAGGCGAATGATTATATATTGCAAAACTTTTCCATTTTTATAAGCATTTACTCCTCCAAAAATGCTGGTACCGGATGGAAGCATAGACATGATGCAGATGAAGAAACCAATCAGTTATATATACATAAAAACTCTAGTTATGTTGTCTCTGATAGAAACAAGATAGCTAGAGTTTCTATATGTTTATTTATATAAATTCGGGCATCTAACCCGCCCTCACATCACACCTCCGACGACTGGCGTCTAAGGTATTTGGTATACCCACAGTGTGACCGAGTGCCTCCGTTGATAATGGTCAGGAGACATCACCAGTTCTTAATCAGAAGATTCTGAACAACTTTTTCTTGCGGATGCGTTCCGGTTCTTGTTTGTAAATTCCTTTTCCTCCAATTATTCCATAAACTGTGTCTTGAAATTGAGATATTGTATTTTCTCCGAATTCTTTTCCTATTACGTCGTATGCTTCTCTTAATTTGAATGAACGGCCGGATGTGTTGTGGGCATCCGATGCAACAACATGCGCTAAGCCGTGTTCAATCAACTCTAGGGAAAACTTTTTAATTTTCTTTCCGAAGTCCCCGGTAAGGCTGGAAGCCGTGACTTGTGATAAAGCGCCCTTTTCAATGAGATTAAATAATATTTCCGGACGCTCTATAATCTCTGCATTCCGCTCCGGATGTGCAATGATTGGAGTCATGCCCTGAAGCTGAATGTCATACAACAAAGTTTGCGCATAGCGCGGTACATGATTAGACGGAAATTCGATTAGTATATATTTATTGGTCTCATTTAGTGTTGCGATGTGTTGAAGAGCATAATCTTGCAAGATTTCACCGTATAATCGGACTTCTTGGCCCGGCAAGATGGTTAACGGAACTCCTTTTTGATACAATTGTTCGTTTAAACCTTTCACTTGATTAAGAATCAATTGCTTCTCATTTATATATCTCCCGTTTTGGTGATGAGGTGTTGCGACGATGGTGTGTATGCCTTGGTTGACAGCTTGTTTTGCCATGAGAATGGCTTCTTCCATATTTTGTGGTCCGTCATCTATACCAGGTAATATGTGACAATGCAAATCAATCATTGGATTCCCTCCCTTTTGTAAGGGGGAATGCATAGTCATCTATGCATTCCGTTTCAGTTCGCTCCGTAGTAATAATACTCGTTTACATCTTGTTGTTTATCATTTAAAACCACTCCAAGCAGCTTCCCGCTTGCGTTTTGCAGTAATGTTTTTGCTTTTACCGCTTGTTCTTTTTCTGTCTTTCCGCTGCGTACGACAAGTACAATCCCTTCACATAAATTAGCCATGACTTGAGCATCCGTTACGGCAAGCACTGGCGGTGTGTCAAAAATGACAAGATCGTATTGTTCGCATGCCGTTCTATAAAACCGCTTCATGAAACTGGAGCCAAGCAGTTCTGCAGGATTTGGCGGAATGGCACCACATGGTAAAAAGTGCAGGTTGTCTACTTGTGTTTTGCGAATGCATTTTTCTAATTCAGCTTGTCTGGAAAGTACGTTTGTAAGACCGAAAATATTATCCACTTGCATCATGGTATGCATGGTCGGTTTTCTTAAGTCCGCATCTACTAATAACACTTTCTTCCCTTGCTGGGCAAACACCACAGCCAAATTTGCCGTCGTTGTCGTTTTCCCTTCTCCCGGATTCGCAGATGTTACCATGAGGGAACGAATGTCTGTATCCACTGCAGAAAATTGAATGTTTGTTCGAATGTTGCGGTATTGCTCCGAGATTGGCGATTTCGGTTGCTCATGAGCAATAAGCTGACGTCTTTGTTTAAATTTTGTGCTACGAGCCAATGGTTTGTCCCCTCACTTTCTTCGCTGCCGCTCTTGTGGTTGGTGTTTTTGCTTCTTCCATTGTTGCGACAACCCCTAGTACCGGCAGTTCTAAAATGGTTTCGATATCTTGTTCTTTCTTGATTGTATTATCCAAGTATTCCAATAGGAACGCTAGTCCCACAGACGTCATAAGACCAACTACTACAGCAATCGCAATGTTTAACGCCGGACGCGGTTTGACAGGCCCTTGCCCTTTCATTACTTCCGCTTTTGCAAGAATGCTGACGTTATCCACATTCATGATGTTTGAGATTTCTGCTTTAAATACATCCGCGGTTGTGTTTGCGATATCACGAGCTGCCTTTGGATTTGGATCTTGCACCGTAACGGAAATCACTTGGGAGTCCTTCTCGCTGGCAACATTGATTTTTTCTGTCAGCTGTTGAACGGACATGTCAAGGTTTAGCTCTTCAATTACTTTATCTAAAATGGCTGGACTTTTGATAATGACATTATATGTGTTCACTAACTGTAAGTTGGCTTGCACTTCTCCAGGTTGAAACACGCCTTCTTGTTTCTTTTGGTTTACAAGAATTTGTGTAGAAGATTGATAGATTGGAGTAATGAAAAAATAGCTTACGATGGCGCTTATTAATGCTGCGGTGAGTGTAATAGCGCCGATCATCGACAAACGTTTGCGTAAAACTGCAAATAATTCTTTTAGACTAATTGTCTCTTCCATAATAGCCTCCAGTTTTGAATTACCTTTTCAATAACATTTATTACTATACCATAAAACAACAAAACATCCATATATTTCTCAAATGTTTATTGTAGAAATTTAAGAAAATATACATGTTTTTGTATACAATTTTTATCGATTTGTCGAAAAAAGTTGAACATTATCGAATCCAAGAAACATTATATCCATATAATGTAAAACCATATATATCATTATAACGAACCTGAATTTACTTAACAATTTTTTAAAGTCAAAAAAACAACAACTTTAAGTAAATTGAAATAAAAGTAGTGGCATGAAAGTTTTTATTTTCGTTGCATAATGAAATGAATTCAAAACGACAAATTGGAATGAAAATAGTCTCATTTCCCAAATTTAAAATATATTAAAATAATTTATGTTATGTTCGTGAAAGAACGCTTAATCTGTATTCACTTTATAAATACTTGCAAAAACATCATAAAATAATTGGAAATATAACCATGTATTAGGTAATTACATTGTAGCATTAGGGTCTGGAAAATTTTTTATAAGGTACAAAAAAACCACCGGAATCGGTGGCATTTTTGTCTTATGCTTTTTTGTCGCCTAACGCAAATGTAATTTCTGCTTCGCAAGCGACTTCGCCGTTCACTGTTGCCACCGCTTTTCCTTTGCCGATTGGTCCGCGCACGCGAGTCATTTCGACTTCGAGACGGAGTTGGTCACCCGGGCGCACTTGTCTTTTGAAGCGGCAGTTGTCGATGCCGGCGAAAAAAGCAAGTCTTCCGCGGTTTTCTTCTTTTTTCAAAACAGCAACTGCGCCCACTTGAGCTAAGGCTTCTACGATAAGGACGCCTGGCATAACCGGATAATCCGGGAAGTGGCCGTTGAAGTATTCTTCGTTTGCCGTTACGTTTTTAATGCCGATTGCACGTTTTCCTTCTTCCACTTCGAGAATTTGATCCACCAGCAAGAATGGGTAACGATGAGGAATGATTTCTTTGATTTGTTGAATGTCTAACATACGAACATCTCCTTTAGTACGTGGTCCTACCACTTAGTGAGTATGTTCTTATTATACCATTTGTACATCTTAAAAGCCCCTGAAAATAGAAAAACCGCCTATATAGAAGAGACGAAAGATCGGTCTCTTTATACAGACGGAAATGGGTGCGTCTTTATTGTACAAAATTATTCTGCATATGTATATAAGTTTCGTTGGAATTACATCAAAATTCTTCCAATTCGTCTTCTAAAGAAAAAAGAAGGTACAAAAGAAACCGCTTTTCGATAAATTGGTATGTAGGGTATCAACGATAAAGGGAAAAAAGCAGGTCATTAGTTTTATGCCCGATTGTCGGTATGAAGCATAATATCCATTTCTCTTGTACCATACTTTCATTATATACAATTAATATGCATAACAAAAACCTGAAAACCGACCAAATTTTACACAAATTCTCTCTTTTTCTACATTTTTCTTTCATTTTCTATTATTTTCTTACGATGTAAATATTTTTTCATCATGGGACCGACCTCTTTATAGATTTTTTTCATCTCTTGTTTCCGGTTTTCCCGTATATGGAGTTATGGGGGAAACAAAAAACGCCAGCTTCCCCTCATATGAAGCTTGTCCGGCTTCATACGAGTATGGGAAAGCTGGCGCATTATGTTAGAGTAAGCTGCGGCGAGGCAGTTTGTCGATGTTTTCAAGCATGATGCCTGTTCCGATTGCCACGCATTGCATTGGATCTTCTGCGATAAGAACCGGTACTTTTAATTCTTCCGCCAACAGCATGTCAATACCGTGCAGCAAGGCGCCTCCGCCTGTCAGGATAACGCCGCGGTCGATGATGTCTGCCGCTAATTCCGGCGGAGTACGTTCTAATACACCTTTGGCAGCTTGTACAATGACAGTCGCGTTTTCGCTTAATGCTTGTTGGATTTCATCTGATTTTACGGTAATTGTGCGAGGCAACCCTGTTACCATGTCGCGTCCGCGAATGTCGATTTCTTCGTTACGCGCACCCGGGAATACTGTGCCGACTTTAATTTTGATTTCTTCTGAAGTGCGTTCGCCGATCAATAGTTTATACTGGCGTTTAATGTAGTTCAAGATTTCAGAGTCGAACTTATCGCCTGCCATCTTAATGGAGGAGGAGGTAACGATATCACCCATGGATAGAACCGCGATATCCGTTGTACCTCCGCCAATATCTACCACCATGTTGCCGCTTGGTTGGAAGATATCCATTCCCGCTCCAATGGCAGCCACCTTCGGCTCTTCTTCTAAGTATACTTTCTTGCCGCCGCTCTTTTCGGCAGCTTCGCGAATTGCTTTTTGTTCAACGGATGTAATGTTTGTCGGACAGCAAATCAAAATGCGAGGTTTTGATAAGAAGCCTTTCACGTCCAACTTATCAATAAAATGCTTCAGCATTGCTTCTGTTACGTCGAAATCGGCGATTACTCCGTCTTTTAACGGACGAATTGCCACAATATTGCCGGGTGTACGCCCAACCATGCGTCTTGCTTCTTCACCGACAGCTAATACCTTTCCTGTATTGCGGTCTATTGCTACTACAGACGGTTCGTTTAATACAATACCTTTACCTTTGACATGAATCAATACATTGGCTGTGCCAAGATCGATTCCAATATCTCTCGCAAACATTCTGTTCCTTTTCCTCCTTGATTCATCGCTCATGGGAGCCCCGAATTCTTTTACACCTAATTTGTAATTTTATCATAATTTTTGTCGAAGCGTAACAAGTAGATAATACAATATGTGAAAATTTTTCTGTTCTTAGCTTACCCAAGGATGAAAGAATGTTTGCTAAAGATTCTTTATTGCTTGACAGTTTTTTCGGGCTCTTCTTTGCGGTACTTTTGCTTTGTCGCTTCTCCGCCGCGAAGGTGTCGAATTGATTTATGGTAATCCAGAATTTCTTTTACTTCGTTTGCCAGCTCAGGATTGATTTCCGGCAGACGTTCTGTGAGGTCCTTATGAACAGTACTTTTGGAAACGCCAAACTCTTTCGCGATAACGCGAACCGTTTTCTTTGTCTCCACGATATACTTACCAATCTTGATAGTTCTCTCTTTGATGTAATCGTGCACACCACTCGCCTCCCTAAATTGGATGTGAGAAGTGTGAAATGAGACTCGCTGCGCTGCACTCAGAAGTAAGTTCGCCTGTTGTTCTTGTCGTGATTCCCTATTTTTTATAATGAATCGATCCACGATCTCTCACCTCAAACACTCTCTTTGTTGGGTTTATACCATTGTATTGTGAGGGGGACGGATATATGCCACATTCATTGCAATTTTGCGGACTAAGATGACAAAAATTACATTTTTTTATGAAAGTTCGTTGAACATCGTAATATAGAGGCTGTCCGTGTGAGGAAATGGAGAAGGAATAGAGTTTTAGAATGTTTTTCTTCTAAAAAACCTGCAATCTAAACTGATGTCATCCGCTGATGCAAACACATATGTCTATGCTCATATTCATAAGCCATATATTCGCTGCATCAAAGGCAAGATAATCATGAACATCGGCAGCGTCGGTTTGCCTTTTGACGGAATAGCTAAAGCTGCTTACGGTACTGTCGATATAATAGAAGACGGCTTCACCACCTCTATTGAAAGAGTGAATTTTGACATAGAAAAAGTTGTGGAGAAGTACATGGAAACGGGATATCCGAATGCAGGCATGATGATACAAATCGTTAGGAACGCCTCGGTTTAAAAGGCTGCTTGGCTTGCTTACGCTGACAAGTTCTTTCATTATATAATTGTTGTATCGATGCGTAAGAGGGTGAAGCGATGGAAGAGAAACAGAACTCTTTCTTTACAGGCTGTCTTTGGGGGTTATTGCTTGTTACACCGATTTGGTTAGTGATTATATATTTGATTATTACGTGGAAAAATTGATCAGCTTGCTTTGAAAGCTTTTCAGGCATCCGCTTGTTACTTTTTGGATTCCCTTCTCACATGTAGTATAGTAGTAGTCAGAGGAGGGACAAACATGAAAATAATAAAGGTTTTACTCGTTTTTGTTGTTGTGTTGGCCCTGATTGGATTTGGTGTGTATCATTTCGGCACAAAAATCGCGTCGGACAAAGTGATGGATTATGTGTCGGATCAATTAGAACGCAGCGGGGAAATGGACAAACTGAAACAAACGATTCAAAATGACCCTCAATTACAGAAATTCGTAAAAGAAGGCAATGAAAAAGTAGACGAAAGCAAATTACCGTTCAAAACGAAGGAAGAAGCTGTCAGGACTGTTATAAACAAGCTGGGAATACAAGAAGTGCAAAAGATACAAGCAAAAGTAAAAGATGGAGTAACGCCGGAAGAGAAACAGGAAATATTGAATACAGTAGAAAGCAAATTGACAAAGGAAGAAATCCTAGCCTTAAAGGTGATAGCTTATAAAGAATTAAATAAGTAGTGAAAAAGATGTGTTCTCTATAGGACACATCTTTCGTTTTGCACTATGTAGTCATCCCCGATAAGCAATAGCATCATTAATGGCTTCAAGCACATCTGCAGCATCTTCTTTATCAAACGAGCGATATATTTCCCTCTCGCTTGCTGCGGTCGTCACGATAATCGAGTACATCGATCTTTTAAATTTTAGCATGATAATGACCGCCGTTATCATAAGACAGCTGAGAATAAGCAAAAGATGTATCAAGAAAATCCCGGTAAGGAAGGCAGCCCCTCCAATGATCATTAACCTGAATTCCATTGATTTATCCGGCTTCGTTTCTTTTTGGAACGCGGATGTAATGTTGGCCACTGCGTATACTCTATTCGGCAAACGGATTCTTGTAGGTGTGATCAAGACACCGTTTTTATGGTAAAGCGTCTCCTCTTTTACGACCTTTTCCATACTTCTCCCCCTATATCAATCGATCCCTTTCTCCCATTATATAAGAATTTCCGTACGGTAAACATAAAAAATAAACCTGCCCGAGAGCAGGAGCGCCTTGCGTTTTAATGATCCAGTTCCGGCTTCGTTTGTTTTTCTTCTTCCTCAAGGTAGTACCAGCTGTTTGCATGGATACCGCTGCTTCCCGATAGAATCAAGCCCGCGGCCACAAACAATAAGATGAAAATCACGATAATAGCCAAGACAAAGGACATGTCAATTCCCCCTTTTTGTTACAATATATGCGCGGACAAGGGACATTTGGACAGAAAAAAGCTTCAGGCAAAGACTTGAAGCTCATTTTTTCTTTCGCTTTTCACTTGCCATAATGAAAAACGTAAACACACTAAAAACAATAAGACTGCCGGTGAAGATACCAATAACCTCGATGATTTCCATGCTGGTTTCCCCCTTCGTATTATGTATACGAAAGGAATGAAAAAACAGAATGGACTAAAAGTCTGGACAAAAAAATCAGCTCTCCAAGCGAGATTCGCATTTGAAGAACTGATTGTTCCGATAATTAGTTGGTGCTTTCTACATCAGAAGACTCTTGTTTTTTGTCGTCAGCAGGTTTTTTATCGTCTTTTTGCTGTTTTTCATCTTTAGCAGGCGCTTTTTCGTCGCCCTTGTCAGGAGTGCTGTTTTGCTTGTCTCCTTCTTGCTTTTCGCCTTTCTTGTCATCAGCAGGCTGCTTTTCTTCTGCTTTGACTTGAGCTACAGGCTTGTTTAAATATGTTTCAGGGTTAACTGCTACACCGTCTTTGCGAATTTCAAAATGGACGTGATAGCCAGCTTCCTTGTTCACTTCGCTTAATCCTGCAGTACCAAGAACATCGCCTTGCACGACAGTATCGCCGGCTTCTACTTTAACATCTTCCAAGCTTTGATAGAACGTTACAACGCCGTTGCCGCTGTCCACTTCTACGACATAGCCTAAAAGAGCATCTTTTTCCGCTTTTAAAACTGTACCGCTTAATGCCGCAACAACGTCAAATGCTTTGCCGTCTTTTGCTGCGATATCGATACCTGTGTTTGCTGTATACGTATCGTTATAGAAGACGAGTGCATTTTCTTGCTCTTTTTCAGATGCTTTGTCATCATAGAATTTTTTCTTTACAACCGCTTTGCTTTCATCCGCTACCGGCATTTTTACAAGTTCGGCAGACTTGGACACCGGAACAGCCGGATTTTCCTTTTCAGTTTGGCTGTAAGGATTGGCCTGTTTTTGATCTTGGTCCTTATTTGTTGCTTGGAACCAGAGTGCTGCAGTTAAAATAATGGCTGCACAAACGATATAAACTGTTGGAAATACCCAGCGCTTCTGGAACAAGCGCACTACTTTTCGAGAAGTATGCTTCTTTTCTCGCTCTCTCATTATATCATCACCTCAGCAATCATTCTGAACAGAATTGCACTAAACTATACATTTTCCAAACTGATTATCTTTCGACAAAATTCATAAAATTATTCATAGATTTTTGTAGTATTTCCGAGGAAATGGGAGAAATTTGGGCGTGAAGACAGAAAGCTTTCCTAAAATTTGGTTAACCCCTGTTGTATACTTTATAAAAACCCCATCATTGAGGAGGACTTTTCATGACACGCCACACTACAACCGTAAAGGATGTAACAGAATTATGCTTGACGATCTATCAAAATCAGTTTGCTACAGTAAAAGAAAAGCGTGCACTGCATTTACAGGAGCCTGTGGAAGAAATCCATTATATGGACGTAGCCGCTACGATCGAAACGGACTCCATTCTCGTGTCCGGTGTCGGCATAGAATCATTAAATTATGAATACGATTTAGTCGGAAAAGAAAAGCTGCTGGAAAAATATTTGGACCGGATGGTGTATTTGCATGATAAAGAAACAAAGCAGCAGCAATCCTACCGCTTACTAAGCGTGGCAGGATCCATTATTTTGGAACATACGGAAACAAAGGAAATCGTTATCGATCCTGAAGGAGAATTGAAATTGCCGAAGCTGCCGGATGGATTGATGGTGAAGCCCGCTTTAATTTGGAAGGTGCAGCCTGCGCCGATTGAAGAGCTGGCCGTTTCCTATTTAGCAAAGGGATTTCATTGGAATTGCAATTACGTCGTTTCTTTAGAAGAAAATACGTTAAACCTGGTGGGATGGGTAGATATTCGAAATGAATCCGGCACCACGTTTCCGGATGCAAAAATTAAGTTGATTGCCGGGGAAGTGCAGCGGCAACAACGCCGTCCCCGTGTCTATGAAAAAGACATTAATGAAATGATTGTTTACAGCAATGAACCAATGCCGTCTTTCGTCGAACAGAGCTTCAATGATTATCATATGTATACGCTGCAGCGTCCTGCGACACTGAAAAACAATCAGTCCAAACAAATCCAATTATTTGAACGCTCAAACATTCCGTATCGTAAGTATTACCGCTTCCGCCGCGGGGATTCGTCCCCTGATATTATGTTGTCATTTGATAATGACAAGGCTTCCGGCGGCATTCCCCTGCCAAAAGGGATAGTGAAAGTATACGGAACGGACCCGACAGACGGACAGCGGGAGTTTATCGGAGAGGATTATATTTCCCACACGCCGCAAAATGTGCCGCTTCTGCTTAAACTCGGAGAAGCCTTTGATATTACGATGCTGGATAGCGGACGGATAGAGAAAAAACGAGATCGAAAAGGCTTCATTTATGAAACCTATAAATATGTGATTACAAACCAAAAGCAGGAATCCGCGGATATTGAGCTGAGTCATTATGTGTCCGAATCTTTATGGACGCTGGAAGAAGCAAGTGAAGCATGCGAAAGACAATTCTCCAGTACATTGCTGTTTACGTTAACACTGGAACCGGAAGAAACGAGAGAACTTACCTTTACCATTAAGATTGACGATCGAAAAATTGTCAAAGTCGAAGAGGATGATGTGAATGACTAAATGGGAAACGATTCTAAAGGTTGCTGGGGAAGGCGGAGCTGCTGCTTGTCATCGGCACAAGCTTGCAAGTGGCTCCCGTTAACCAGCTCCCTCGCATCGCGAAAGGAACGATTGCTATTATTAATTTGGATCGAACACCGTATGATGGACAATTTGACTTGGTGCTCCACGGGCGGGCGAAAGAAGTGTTGCAGAAGGTACAGAATTGCTTATAACGCAAAAGAGAAGCTTTTTTTAAAGCTTCTCTTCTTGCATTATATATATCCATTTCTTCATCATTGCAGAATAGTACTCGCAAATTTAAAAAATCTTTCCATGCCACTCATCAATCGGAAGCTGATACGTTCTTCCTCTGGTTGCACCTGAATGTTTTAGATCTATCGAAATGAGTATGTTAGTGGCAATTGATCTTGAAGGAAGCTGAAGAAAGTCACGCAACTGCTGGTTCGTGATGGTGGAGCGGAGAAGGAGAGCATAATCTTGTAATGCAGCTAAATGTGCTTCCTTAGACGAATAATTACAAGTAAGACAAACCCAAGAACTTCCCTTTCTTCTCATAGGTATTGAAAAGCAGCTAGGACAATGGACCCCTTTTAATAGATCTGTTTCAGGAATGTGAAACCGCTGAAGAACATCTGGAACATTCGGGGTATGTTGTTTTAACAAAAAAGTTGAAAGTTTACGCAACTCCTTTTCCGAGAGCTTCTCCTCTTTGTATTTCTCCTCAAGTGATTCTATTTTCGATATGAGATTCTCTCGGTGGATCACATTTTGGAAGCGGTATTTGTTTTCTGTAGAAGCTTTAATAATAGTCGATGGGCTGCTGATGACAACCAGAGTCTCTATTGGTACAGCGGGGAATTTATTGTTCTTTATCCATTCACCTAATTGGGACTGCTGACGTTTCACCTGCAATAAAGGGTTAGGAAATCCTTCTTCTTTCCCATTCACAGTTCGAATGAGCTGATGGAAGATGTTATCGAAATACAGTGTGCCAGTAACATTCTTCACTTCAATTAAAAGGATGAAAAATGGGGAGAGAATCAGCGTATCAATCTGAAAAAAATGAAGGGAATTAGAAAGGCGAAGATCGTGGAAAATGAGGGATCTTTTTTTGGAAAGAAAACCTAAGTAGTAATCCAATGACTGCTCGCCCCGATAACCGGCCATACTTTTTGCAAGCTCCTCTTCAATTATGGATCGTTTCGGGTGAGATGGCGGCAGCCTCCTCAAAAGAGCTTCTAATTTTTGAATCTTCAGCGGTTTTTTCGCTCTTTTTTAATCATCTTATCAACTCCTATTTCTTAATGAGGGGAGTATTCTATTAAAAAGCAGCCGATTCCTTCTAAATTTACAAAATTTGAGAAATTATCTAGTTAAATTGTACCAAAATGAAGTGGAATTGCACGATACTCAACATAATTGAACCAAATTGATATAGAATTGCACCGTTTTCTCATGAATTGCACCAAATCCGCACACAATTGCACCGTTTTCCCAGATAATTGCACCAAACACAAGATACAAATATTAAAATCGCTGCGCACTATGGCGGGGACTTATTCTTCAAACAAACAGCCGGGTCTCCCCGGCTATTGTTTCGCAGTCAGCGTCTGCTCGTATTGATTTAAGCTCGTAATTTGCACACCTGTGTAATAATGCTTGATGATATCTTGATAGTTCTTGCCTTCCTTCGCCATGCCGTTTGCCCCGTATTGACTCATTCCCACGCCGTGACCGTACCCTTTTGTTGTGATGACAATGTTTTGCCCCTGTTGCTGCCATGTAAAATCAGAAGAACGAAGACCAAGCTTTTCGCGAATTTGTTTTCCCGTCAGCTTTTTGCCGTTAAAATCGACAACGCCGACCCGTTTCCCGGCTGTACGTGATATGATTTTACCGATGGAGCCGTCCTTTGAAATGGTGACTCCCAATTTTTTTTGAAAATCGGCAACACTTATCGTTTGCTTGCTTGAAAACTTTGGAGAATCTTTATCCCAAGGACTGTCTACGCTTTTCAAATAGGGTGTCGCACTTCCCCAGTAATCCTCGGAGTTTTCCGTAAATCCGTTGCTGGTGGAAAAAAAGGAAGCTGTGATAGGAGTCCCGTCGTATGTAAGGACTTGTCCTGCGGTCGCTGTGACCGCCTTACGAATTCTTTTCATTTTCCAATCGTAGTCTTTCCCCCATATTTTCTTCAGCTCTGCATCATTTTTAAACACCTGATGCTCAATCGTGTCCGTTACATTCCCCTTATCGGTTGCTCTGCCTTGCTCGTTCAGCATTTTTTTCACGATAAAGGTACGGGCTGTCAGCGCTTGTGCTTTTAATGCTTCCAACTCAAAGTCGGCGGGCATTTCCGCTGCGACAACTCCGACAACATAGTCTTCAATCGGCAGCGTCTCAACGATTTTTTGCTTGCTGCGGTATACGGCCACTTGCACGTCGCTTGGCGAGGAAATCGCTGCTTCTGCCGTCGTCTTTGTTTGCGCCTCTTCGACAAGGCTTTCCTTTACTGTTTCATGAAATGGAAGCACAAGCAAAGCCGGCAAGACAATGACAAGAACAAACAGCACTGAAAGGAGAACCAAAAGCGGCTTCGTCATTTTCATGCCTTTTCTTCCTCCGAATGTCATTTTCTTGTTTACTTTATTCTTATGGCTTGGGACAAGCAATTAGAACAAGAAAAAGAATCGGAGTGTAGCAGCCGCCTCTAGCATGCGCATCCATTACTTGTTGTTGCTGTGTTTATAGGTTTATTTAAATTTGTTTGGAAATTGCTTGATTATACCATTTGTAATCGCATCAGCTAATTTAATGATATGATCTTCCCCTTTATCATAAGAAATGATATTGGTCTCCCAGTCTTTTTTTATTCTAGCAACAGCCTCATCTGTTAGCATTTTTAAATGCGTGTACAGTAATTCCTTTAATTCTTTGTTTGACCAATTTGGGTTAGCGCTGCTTAGAAAATCCGCTATATCATCTGCATTCTGATGCCATTGTTTATTATATTTTTCTAATTTAGTCTTGTCTCCATTTTTAGCTGCTTCAACTACCTTACCTGCAACTAATATATGTTCTTTTAAAAGCTCAGTTAACTTATTTCCAGCCGCATCACCATAATATGGTTTTATCGCATTTCCGATATCTTCTTGATTTTTTAAAAGTCTGGCTAAAACCGCATTCTGGTCTTCTAGTTGCGCGAAATGGCTTATGATATAGTTCCTTGTCCATGAAACGTGATCTATCCAAAGCTTCCGAAAATCAAACATTAATTTTATTTTAGATTGGCTATAGCATGATTCTTGCACACGGTTACTTTCTTCCACTTCAGCTTTTAACGGTGCATTTATGCATACAAAAAGCAAATCTTAGTAAAAACTTTTTCATGTACATTGACTCCTTTTTATAATATGTACAAGTATCTATCTCCCCTCGAGTAGTTTAAAATGATTTCCATTTTCTATTCCCTCCTTGTCCAGAGAAAGCTGAATACGGTTGAACCCCCTTTGGTTAATTTAATTTTCTAAATTTTTAATATAAAATTGCATATTCTGCTTTTATTTTGACTATAACAATTAATGTAGAAACTCATCTTGACTGAGGATTCAGACATGCCTCCATCCTTTATCCCCCTTGAGGGATGGAGGTGTTTTTCAAACAGGATGAAAAAGTTTTGGGCTTCATGTCTAGCATTTCCACCCTAACCTATATGAAAATGCTTTTCGAATGAAAAAAACTAAACACAGGCAACCCGTGTTCAGCCCTTTTTTTGATTCCAGCATGGTCAAACTTCATACGAATTGCACGAAAATAGTCGCAATTGCACCAAAACGACATGAATTTGCACCAAATTCAAACTAATTGCACCAAACTGACATGGAATTGCACCAAATTCAAACTAATTGCACCAAACATAAAATACGCTTCCAACGTGTGTTCTCTATTTTCTTGTAAAGAAAAAAGAAGCCGGTGGGCGGCTTCTTCTTATGCATGAAGGTCGGAAGTGCTTTGCTCATTTACCAACTCTTCTGTATGTTCTTTTACACGTTCAATGTCTGCACCAAGTGCAGCAAGTTTACTATGGAAGTTTACATATCCTCGGTCAAGATGCTTTAGTTCTGTTACACGAGTGTATCCGTCTGCTACAAGACCAGCCAGAATCAATGCAGCAGCGGCGCGCAAGTCCGTTGCGGCTACTTCTGCTCCTTGTAAATCACACGGTCCATTCATAATAACGGAACGACCCTCAATTTTAATATCTGCATTCATGCGGCGGAATTCTTCGACGTGCATGAAACGGTTCTCAAATACCGTCTCCGTAATCATACTCGTTCCTTCCGCTTTCAGAAGAAGCGCCATCATTTGGGATTGCATATCTGTAGGGAATCCCGGATGCGGCATCGTTTTGATATCCACAGCTTTCAGCTTTTCAGGACCAATAATACGAACGCCTTCTTCTTCCTCGATGATAGTAACGCCCATTTCCCTCATTTTTGCTGTTATGGAGCTGATGTGCTCCGGAACTGCATTTTCAATCAAGATATTTCCGCCTGTAATCGCCGCAGCAACCATAAATGTTCCTGTTTCAATGCGGTCTGGAATAATAGTATGATGAGTTCCATATAATTTATTGACGCCTTCGATACGAATTGTACCTGTTCCCGCACCGCGCACTTTTGCGCCCATTCCGTTTAAGAAGTTTGCTAAGTCGACAATTTCAGGTTCTTTTGCAGCATTTTCAATAATTGTTGTACCTTCTGCCAAAACTGCCGCAGACATGATGTTTTCTGTCGCGCCTACACTTGGAAAATCAAGGTAAATTTTTGCGCCGTGCAGCCTGCCTTCTGTGTATGCTTCTACAAAGCCGTTGCCTACCTTTACCTTGGCACCCATTGCTTCAAAGCCTTTCAAGTGCAAATCGATAGGACGGGAACCGATTGCACAGCCGCCAGGCAATGCTATTCTTGCACGGCCTTTGCGCGCCAACAGCGGACCCATGACTTGAACAGAGGCACGCATTTTTCGTACATATTCAAAAGGCGCTTCGATCTCAAGCTCCTTGGATGCATCTACAATTACTTGACCGTTTTCGAATGATACTTCTGCATTTAGATGTCGTAGCACTTCATTAATTGTATACACATCGGAAAGAGCTGGTACATCAGATATGACGTTTTTTCCTTCACTCGCTAATAAGGATGCAGCGATTACTGGTAAAACGGCATTTTTGGCGCCCTCTACACGCACGGTGCCGTTTAACCGATTTCCGCCACGGACGATGATTTTTTCCAAGTTATTCCCCTCCGTGTCAATATTTTTCACGTTTCGTTTCAATCTATTAATACTCAGATGTAATAATCGGTGAGCCAACCACAACGGTCGTCTTGTTGTGAGTATGACGCAAAGCCACTTGTACATTCATTTTTTCTCTCTCTGTCAGAAGAGCGTCATTCCACTTTCCAGTATATGCTGATACCGAAACGAATGCTTCTTCTTGTAACGCCTCAATGGGCTTTGCTGAAAAAGATGTTAAGATTTCACTTGCCTGATTTTGCAAAACACCTTCAATGTTATCACTCAAAACCCCTCGAATACAAGTATAAATTGTAGGTTTTTGACTAAAAATTTTATCCATTTCTTTACGAATTTGGGCTGAAAACGCTCTCCTTTTTTTCTTGTTCCAATCTTTCCCTTTTGCTTCATAAATAAGAAAGGCTTGATATTTAGTATTTACTTTTGTCGCCGTTACAACCAGCCTTTCCTCGTAATTCGGCATTTTTTTTACGGCCGTTGCTTTCAGTTGTCCTTCTTTATGTTCCATCGCCCATTTTACACCGTTTGTTTTCTTCTCTATCTCATGCAGCAGCTGGTTGAACGTATGTAAATCTTTTATGGAATGCTTTTCTTCCCTTGCGTATAAGGACCAGTCTGTCATCTCTATATGGTTCTTTTTATATACATCAGCCATTTGGGCAAGCTTATCCATTTCATGTGATGCTGTACGATCATATCCGAACAAAAAAATAACGATTCCTAAACTTACGACCAGCAACGCCTGCATGATTTTCCCCATTGTTTCTCCTCCTTTTTTCTAGTATCCATTGTTAACAGGAAACAAAGGATGTATACGAAAACAGGAGGAGTTTCGTTCTGCAGATATGGACAAATTATTTGAAAATATATGGAAGCGTTTTGGAGTATCCTAAATAGTCTAAAAAGAAGTTGCTTACCGTTGCGCCGATCGCAATTGTAACTAAAATAAGAAGCACTCTTGTCTGCAGCACACGGCCTTTTTTCATCAGTCGCTCATAGTGGATGCCTTGCAGCGCCCACCATGTAAGAGTAATAAACAGTAAATGCGAGCATATGGCAATGAGTGCATGTTGCCCCAACATCAATTGCATTTCTTTCACCTTCTTAAAGGAAAGTAAAAAGTGTAGAGCATTTGTATCTCTACACTTTTGTCTTGTACTATTATATCATTTCATCTTCCCTGCGTCATGAAATCACGGAAGTCAAAGTTCGTAAAGAAGAAATCATACCCAAGTGCCGGAAGGATACCGAACAAGACAGTTCCGGCTGCACAGATGACGATGACTGCCGTTAAATTCCATGGAAGTCGAATCCTTTCTGTTCCTCCTTTACGGAAGAACATTTGCTGCAGCACTCGGAAGTAATAGAAGAACGAAACTACCGTTGTCGCCATCATGACGGAAGCTAACACGTAATGTGCCGGCTGCATCACAAATGCGCCAAGGAAGATATTTACCTTTCCGATAAAGCCTGCTGTTCCAGGGAATCCGGCCAGCGATAAGATGAATACCGTCATCATAATAGCCGCAAACGGAGAGCGATGGTACAGCCCGGCAAGCACTTCAAGGTTCTCGCTGTCAGATTGGCGAAGCAGTCCGTGAATAATGGCAAAGGCACCGATGTTCATCAGTAAATAGGCCAACATGTAAACCCACATGCTGTCGAGCATAAACGGCGACAACGCCACAAACGGAACGAGCAAGTACCCAGCATGTGCAATGCTCGAATACGCAAAGAGACGTTTTACATTGTTTTGTTTTAATGCAATAGCATTTCCCACTACCATTGTAATGCCTGCAAGGACGGCAATGTAGATTTTCATATCGGCGAATAGTGACGTCATACCGCTTTCATCCGGAATCCCTGCAAAAATAGATAGGAAAATGCGCATGATAATCACAAAGCCCGTAATTTTGGAAACCGCACCCAAAAACGCCGTAACCGGAGTCGGAGCTCCTTGATATACATCCGGCGCCCACATATGGAACGGCGCTGCCGCCAGCTTAAAGCATAACCCGACAAACATAAGCAGGAAAGCCAAAGATAATAGGAAGGCAATGTCCGTGTTCATAGATTGCACTAAAATTCCTTGTATCTTAATAATATTTGTCGTTCCTGTTACCCCGTACAAGTAGCTCATCCCGAATAAAGTAATGGCAGTGGAAATTCCGCCGTTAATGACATATTTCATGGCCGCTTCGTTGGAAGCCTCATTGCGCTTGCGAATGCCGACAAGCACAAAAGACGAAAGTGACAACAGCTCTAACCCGACGAACAAAGTAATTAAGTCGGAGCTGGATGCCATGAACATTCCGCCAAGAAGCGCAGTTAAAAACAAGTAGTAATATTCCCCTTGATCGGTAATCGGGTCTTTTTCCGTGTCGCTCATCGCCAGGAAGAATACAAGAGCCGCACCCGCCAGCAACAATGTCTTAAATGCTTTTGCAAAGCTGTCTAAACGGAAGGTTCCGTATAAAATTTCCGTAACCGGCTCATTATAAAGTAAAATAAGCGAAGCCAGGGCAAGAATGACAGCCCCGAGACCAATGTAAGCCAACAGCTGACGGCTGATTCGTTTTCCTGCAAATAAATCCAGTAGTGATAGAAGGACGGCTGCCAAAACAATGATAAATTCCGGCGTCATCATTTTCCATTCAAAGCTGAGAAACGTATGTAAATCCATTCTATCCTACCTCCCTATCCCTAACGCCTGCAACGTGGCGCTGATCGGCTCAGCAAGCACGCCCGGCACGATGCCGATGGCTAAAATAAAGAACATTAATACAAACACGGGAACAAACTCCCATCCTCTTACATCCGCAGTTGTTGTATACGGTTCCTTGCGCGCACCAAATGTAATCCCCAGCACCGCACGCAACAAGTAGGCTGCCGTTAAGATGATTCCTAACGTACCGACTGCCGCGATAATCGGCATGCTTTTAAATAAGCCTAAAAACGCTAAAAACTCACTGACGAAGCCGGACATGCTTGGAAGTCCTAACGATGCCATCGCACCTGCGAGCAAAAATCCCGATAAAATCGGAACATGTTTCGCTAAAGCGCCAAGACGCTTCATATCGGATGTTCCAAAGCGGTCTTCAATCAGTCCAAGCAAGAAGAACAACAGTGCCGCAATCAAACCGTGCGATACGACTTGGAAAATGGCTCCCTTTACCCCTGCAGCATTTAAAGACGCTAATCCGATCAGCACAATTCCCATATGCGAAATACTGGAATATGCCAGCACTTTTCGGAAGTCCGTTTGAATCAGCGCCAAAAATGCGCCGTACAATAGGTTGATTACCCCTAAAATCGCCAAGAATACCGCAAATTCTTCAAATTGCTCAGGAAATAATCCCATACCGAAACGAATCATTCCGTACGCCCCGATTTTTAAGAGTACGCCCGCGTGCAGCATAACCACTGCCGGCGGCGCCTGCACGTGAACGTTGACCATCCAGCGATGCAACGGGAAAATCGGAAGCTTAATGCCAAACGCAATCAGAAGACCGATAAATAACCCGAGGCGAAGTGTTTCTGAAATCGGCGCAAACAATCGGGCTTGGCCCGCAGTCAATACATCCTGCAATATTTCAATGTTTGCCGTACCCGTACGGGCAAATAAAATGGTAAAGATAATCAACAAGATGGCGGAGCCGATTCCGTTATAAATCAGGAAGCTGTATGCCGCTTTTTCACTGGCGAACTTGCCCCATCGTCCAACAAGGAAAAACATCGGAACGAGAGTCACTTCGAAAAAGATAAAGAATAAAATTAAGTTCTTCGCAGCGAATACGCCCAGCATCCCGATTTCAAGAATTAACAGAAGCATATAAAAGCCGCGCACTTGTTGTTTGATGGAAAAAGCAGCGATGGCTGCCAATGTTCCCAATACAGCCGTCAGCATCATCATGACGAAAGAAAATCCGTCGATGCCAAGCTCATACGGTACATTGAAGAACTGCCCTTTCAATTCCGGGAAGTTTCCGAATTGAATCCAGTCCGCTTTTTCTGCAAACTCATCAAACGCAGTACCTGATAAATACGTTCCATAAAGAATGAGAGAACAGGCAAGCGGCAACACCGTTGCTGCTGTCCCGATAAAACGCGCGGCTTTGTTCTCGGATTTCGGAACAAATGCCAATGCCAAAATACCTAAAAGCGGGGAGAAGATAAAAAGTGTTAAAAAGAAGCTGCTCATTATAGATACCCCCCTGTTACCGCAAGAATCACAAGCAGAACCGCCAAGCCCACAAACGTCACTGCTCCATATACTTGCACTTGACCGTTTTGCATTCTTGAGCCAAAGGAGCTGATTCCTCTAACGATCATCACGATCCCCTGTGCGATTCCCTCTATCACAAACTTTTCAATACCTTGCAATACGAACGCGATTCCCTTCGTAAGCGGAAGAATCGTCACGCCGTAAATCTCATCGATGTAGTATTTATTTTTCAATATATCGTATCCAACAGAGCTCTCACCTGTAAGCCAGTCGCGGGCCATGCTTCCTTTGCCGTAAATAAGATACGCCAAGAAAATGCCGGCAAGCGACACAAGCGTCGCAACAATCATAATCCAAGCTGGGCCATGCCCTTCATGAACTGTAAAGGCAACGTCTTCTGTGAGCCAATCCCCTAGGAATGTCCCAAACCATGGCGTATTGATATATCCCGCCACAACTGCAAGGACGCCAAGCACCATCATCGGAATCGTCATAACGCTTGGAGATTCATGGACTCCCTTCTGTTCCTTGCGCGGCTTCCCTGTAAATACAAGGAAATATAAGCGGAACATGTAAAATGCCGTACAGAAGGCAGCCGCCACCGCTACCCAGAACAAGGCATAGTTGCCGTGCTCCCAAGCTGCTACCAGAATTTCATCTTTACTGAAAAAGCCGGAGAAGAGCGGCACTCCGCTGATTGCCATTGTCCCGATTAAGAAAAGCGTGCCGGTAATCTTCATTTTGTTAAATAAGCCGCCCATCTCTTCGATATTTTGTGTATGCGCAGCATGAATGACGCTTCCTGCCGCTAAAAAGAGCAAGGCTTTAAAAAATGCATGCGTCGTTAAGTGGAACACCCCTGCCACATACCCGGCAGATCCCAACGCCAGCATCATGTATCCGAGCTGGCTGACTGTGGAGTAAGCAAGCACGCGTTTAATATTCGTCTGCACCAGGCCGATAGAAGCAGCAAAAATCGCCGTAAAGCCGCCGATAAAAGCTACTGTCATCATCGCTGTTTCACTTGCAGAGAACAGCGGGAACATCGCCGCCACCAAGTACACCCCTGCAGCAACCATCGTTGCAGCATGGATTAAAGCCGATACCGGAGTCGGACCTTCCATGGCATCCGGAAGCCATGTATGAAGCGGAAACTGACCGGACTTTCCAATTGCCCCGACGAAAATTAAAATTGCCGTCAAAGTAATCATGGTTGTTGAAATATTTCCGGCTTGCACCGCTTTGAAAATCTCATCATATTCAAAGCTGCCTGCTTGCCAGAACAGCAAAATCATGCCGATAAATAAGCCGACGTCCCCGATGCGCGTCATGATGAACGCCTTTTTTGCAGCTGCTTTCGCTTCTTCTTTAAAGAAGTAGAAGCCGATCAGCAAGAAGGAACCAAGCCCCACCAGCTCCCAGAAGATATAAAGCTGCAATAGATTCGTAGACAGAACGAGCCCCAACATCGCAAATGTAAACAACCCTAAATACGCATAGAAAATGTGAAATCTCTCATCCCCATGCATGTATCCTTTTGAGTAAATGTGCACCAAAAAGCTGACAAGCGTTACGATAAACAGCATCAATGCATTCAGCGCATTAACTTCAAAGCCGAATGTAATAGTTACATCCCCGATTTGCAGCCAGCTCCACTCCCCCTTAAAAGTGGATGCCGACAAGCGTTCCATCAATACGAGAACTGCACCTGCAAAAGATAAAAAGGTAAGCGACATACCGATGTAGCTGCTGTTTTCCTTCATCTTCTTGCCAACCATGAGCAATAATCCAAACGATACAAGCGGGAAAAGCGGTATAAGCCAAGCATATTCCATCATCGTATCACCTTCCCCTCTTTAATGCTTCAATGAATCCATTTCATCTGTATTAACAGTTGCGCGGTTTCGGTACAATGCGATCAGAATAGCAAGCCCAACCGCTGCCTCCGCTGCAGCTACCGTAATGGTAAACAACGAGAAAATTTGCCCCGTGATGTTCGGGAATAACCCAAGCTTACTGAATGCCACTAAATTTAAGTTCGCCGCATTCAGCATAAGCTCAATACAAATTAATACAATGACCGTGTTCCGTTTTGTCAGAGCGCCGTATAGTCCGATGCAAAACAGAATAATCGCAAGGGCAAGATAGGCGGAAACAGGAACGTTACTCATCGGATTTCGCCTCCTCTTCCTTATCATCTTTTTTTGCCAAAATAATCGCTCCTACAAGCGCTACCAAGAGCAGAACGGAAGTCAGCTCAAACGGAATGATGTACTTCGAGTACAAAGCCAGACCAATTTGCTTTGTATTTTCTTCGTGAAGCGCCGCGTGTTGACTGATCGATTGGTCAGCAAAGTCCAGATTATAGACCGCCATGTATAATACCGCTCCAAACGCTATCACTCCAAGCAGCACAAGAAAACGCCGCAGGAAGCTTCCGCTTGCTTCCGTTTCATCGTTATGCTTCGTCAGCATAATGCCAAAAATCATGATAATCGTAACTGCTCCCGAGTAAATCAGCACTTGCACTACGGCTACAAACTCGGCAGACAGCATCACATACAAGCCCGCGATACTTAAGAAGGTGAAGACAAGCGCGAGCATCATATGCATGACTTTCGTTAAGTTCAGCATTAAAATTCCGCCCAAGATGGCGATTAATGCTAATGCTAAAAACGCCAGCAGCTCGCCGCTCATGCCTTATTCTCCTTTCTCACGTTCGTATCGTTTTCATCCAGCCATTCCAAATTTTTAAACAGATCATCACGCGTAAATTCTGCCAGCTCAAAATTGCTTGTCATTATGATCGCCTCTGTCGGACACACTTCCGTACAAAGGTCACAAAGAATGCAAATTTCAAAGTTAATATCGTACGTATCTATGATTTTTCCTTTTTTCGTCGGGTCCGGGTGTTTTTTTCCTGTTAACTGAATGCAATCCGTTGGGCAAATTTGCGCACACTGATTACACACGATACACTTTTCCGGATAAAATTTTTGAATCCCACGAAAACGGTCCGGCAGCGGAAGCGGCTGATTTGGATAATCGTACGTTACTTTCGTTTTCGTCAAGTTGTTCAGGGTATATTTTAAGCCTTTCAATAACCCTACCATGCCATCAACCCCTTATTTGAATTCCCACTAAAAAAAGCGTAACCGGCTCGTTCAGGCGCAGAAGGCAAGGTTCTCCGCCCTAAAAGGCGCTTTTTGCCTTTTTGTGGCGGAGGTCCTTGGCCGGAAGCACCTTGCCGGCGGAGCTAGACATGCCCCAAATTTTTATATTTTCTTATCCTTTAGAAAAATAATTCTTTAAATATAGCTGTCAGGAAAATGTTTGCGAGCGCTACAGGCAGCAGCACCTTCCATCCAAACTCCATCAATTGATCCGCACGAAGACGAGGGAACGTCACGCGGAACCAGATCAGCAAGAACACTACAGCACTGAATTTTAACGCAAACCATACAGCACCCGGAATAAAGCCTAAAAAGGCAATCGGCTGCCAGCCGCCTAAATATAGGACGGTTGTTAGCGAAGCCATTGCGAAAAAGTATACATATTCAGAGAGCATAAAAAACGCCCAGCGGAATCCCGAATATTCCGTGTGATATCCGGAAACGAGCTCGGATTCTGCTTCCGGCAAATCAAACGGTGTACGGTTCAATTCTGATACCGCTGCAATCAAGAAGACCAGAAACCCGATTGGCTGTACGAAAATATGCCATACGTGCTTTTGGGACTCTACAATTTCATTTAAATTCAAAGTGCCTGTCAGAAGCACAACACCTAATACGCTCATAACAAGCGGAATTTCGTAGGAAATCATCTGGGCCGCAGCACGCATTCCTCCAAGCAAGGAGTATTTGTTGTTGGAAGCCCAGCCGCCTGTCACCACGCCAATTGTTGTAATACCGGAAACGGCAATGTAATACAAAAGACCTACACCGATGTCTGCAAATTGCAGTTTGTCCGTAAACGGAATTGTTGCAAGCACCATAAATGCAGGCGCAAACGCAATGACCGGCGCTAAAATAAACAATGGCTTGTCGGCCGCTTTCGGGATAGTATCTTCTTTTATAAGAAGCTTCAACACGTCTGCCACCGTCTGCAAGAGACCAAAGCGTCCGCCGACTTGGTTCGGTCCGATGCGCCCCTGCATGAAGCCCATGACTTTACGCTCCGCCAAAATGCCGTACGTAACGAATCCTAATACAACAAACAGCAAAATAACAGCCAATCCGAAAAAGATAAGAAAATTCGTCCAACCAGGAGTAGATTCCAAGAGGTTTTCAATCATTACCCGTCTACCTCCCCAAGCACAATATCCACGCCGCCTAAAATGGTAATTAAGTTTGCGATGTTTTCGCCTTTTAACAGCTTCGGTAAAATTTGCAGGTTATAAAAAGATGGTCTTCGGAACTTCAAGCGATACGGTTCTTTTTTGCCGTCGCTTGCGATGTAGCAGCCGATTTCTCCCCTTGGCGATTCAATGCGTACATATGCTTCGCCCTTCGGCGCTTTAATAATTTTCGGCACCTTCGCAAGGATTGGTCCTTCAGCCGGGAATTGCTCCACCGCCTGTTCAATGATTTTGAGGGATTCCTCAATTTCTCTCATGCGGCACATGTAGCGATCCCAGGCATCCCCTGTTTCGCCGACCGGCACATCAAAGTCAAAGCGATCATAAATGGAGTATGGCTCATCTTTGCGAAGATCCCACTTGACGCCCGTGCAGCGTAAGTTCGCTCCGCTTAAGGAATATTCGATTGCTTCTTCTTTTGTATAAATGCCGATGCCTTTGACACGATTTACGAAGATTTCGTTTCCTGTCACAAGCTCATGATAGCCCTCCAGCTGCTCTCTCATATACGGCACGAACTCCCGCACTTTTTCGATCCAGCCTTCCGGAGCATCCCATTTGACGCCGCCGACACGCATGTAATTGAATGTCAAACGAGCACCGCACAGTTCATTTAATAGATTAATAATCATTTCGCGCTCACGGAATGCATACAGAAACGGACTCACCGCCCCGATATCAAGCAGGTTCGTCCCCCACCATACAAGATGGCTGGCAATGCGGCCGAGCTCCATCGCGAGGACGCGCAGGTATTCTGCACGTTCCGGCACCTCGATGCCCATCATTGTTTCTACAGCATGGCAAATGACATAATTGTTTGTCATCGCCGATAAGTAATCCATACGGTCCGTATACGGAATGATTTGTGTATACTGTAAACTCTCCGCCAGCTTCTCTGTTCCACGATGAAGATACCCGATTACAGGTGTAGCTTCCTTAATGATTTCCCCGTCAATTTTAAGTACAAGGCGAAATACACCGTGTGTACTGGGATGCTGGGGGCCAACGTTGAGAAGCATTTCTTCAGTACGAATCATATTTGCTACACCTCCACATCAAACGGTTCATAGTCTTTTCGAAGCGGATATCCGACCCAATCGTCCGGCAAAAGAATGCGTTTTAAGTTCGGATGCCCCTCGAAAACGATGCCCAATAAGTCATAAGCTTCACGTTCCGGCCAGTTTGCTCCTTCCCAAATCGGTGCTACAGAAGCAACTTTCGGCTCATCTCTATCAACCTTTACTTTTATCGCTACAGACTGTTTATTCTTATAAGAATATAAGTGTACATACACTTCCATATGAGTGACAAAATCCGTGCCATGCAGTTCAGATACATAATTGAAGGCAAGCTGCTCATTATACTTTAAGAATTCCGCTACTTTAAAGTATTTCTCTTTCTTTATAACAAGCGTCGGCACATCCTTGGACAAGCGGTTAATGTATGCTTCCTCAAGCGCTTCCTTGCCAAAATGCTCTTCAATCACCTTCACGTACTTATCTAAATATGGCTGGTTTGGTGACAGCTTCTCTTCGGCCGGCGCTGCTTGTTCCGCTTTGCCCGCTGCAGCTGCTCTGGCTTTCGCCGCTGCGGCCGCTTTGGCTTTCGCTGCTGCAATCGCCTTGGCCTTTTCGTCGTCTCCGCCTGCCGCGCCTTCTTGCTTCGCCATCGCCTCCGCCTTGGCTTTGGCTGCTGCGGCTGCTTTCGCTTTCGCCGCCGCGATAGCTTTGGCCTTCTCATCATCTCCTGCCGGCACATCTCCTTCTCCGGCTTTTTGCTTCGCCAATGCCGCTGCTTTCGCCTTAGCTGCCGCGGCTGCCTTAGCCTTTGCCAGAGCAATCGCTTTCGCTTTTTCGTCATCTCCATCAGCTTCGCTTGCCTCTTCATCTTTTTGCTTCGCCAGTGCTGCCGCTTTCGCCTTAGCTGCTGCGGCTGCTTTCGCTTTTGCAGCTGCTAATGCTTTTTCCTTATCGTCCGCAGCTTCGCCTTGAGATTCCTCGGCTTTTGCCGCTGCCCGTTGCTTCACTAGTTCCAACGCTTTGGCTTTCGCTTCTGCTGCCGCTCGCTTCTTCGCGTCTTCCAAGCTTTCTGCCACCGTTTTTGACAGCGCTTTCTTATCCTCTTCTGCCTCTTTTTCTTTCCCTGCTGCAGCTTGTCTTTCCGCAAGCTTTCGCATAGCCGCTTCCTTTGCTTTTGCAGCAGCTTCCTTCTTTAATTCATCCAAACTTTTTTGATCGCTCATCGATTCGTCACCTGCTTCCCTGTCTTGGCTTCATAACGAATCTTTTCTTTTAATTTATTAATCCCATAAATAAGAGCTGCCGGATTTGGCGGGCAACCCGGAATGTATACATCAACCGGAACGAGCTGGTCAACCCCTTTTACAACCGCATAGGATTTCACATACGGTCCTCCTGCAGTTGCACAAGATCCCATGGCAATTACCCATTTTGGTTCCGGCATTTGATCATACAGGCGGCGAACGATGGGAGCCATTTTTTTCGTGACGGTTCCAGACACAATCATTACGTCAGATTGACGAGGAGACGTACGGAAGAATGAACCGAATCGATCTAAATCATAATGGGAGGAACCTACCCCCATCATCTCAATGGCGCAGCATGCCAATCCGAATGTCATCGGCCAAAGCGAATTGCTTCGAGCCCATCCTTTTAATTGCTCTAATGTAGTAAAAAAGATATTTTGCTCCAACTCTTTCATTTCATCCGGATGAAGTTCATTGAAATTTATAGCCATTTTAACACCTTCTTCTTCCAAGCATAGATAAGCCCAATGAGCAGCATTACAACAAAGATGAGCATTTCAATGAGCGCAAACAATCCCAATTTATCGTATGCGACGGCCCATGGATATAAGAAGACCGTTTCCACATCAAAAATGACAAACAGTAATGCAAAAATATAATAGCGGGCATGGAACCGCACATTAGCCTCATGAAACGGCTCAATACCGCTTTCATATGTGGTTTGCTTTGCCGCGCTCGGCCTGTTTGGACGAAGCAGCTTACCGAGCGTTAAAGCAACGACCGGCAGCAAAATGCCTAAGAGTAAAAATACAACTACAATGACATAATTGTTTTGATACACATTGAACATTGTGATACCCTCCCCCCTTATATGTCATGCCAAGTATGCCCCTTAAAAATTAAGATAAGTTTACATTATTTATTATTTTTTAATTTTTCTAAATAATGTAATCGTAAACATTATATCAAATTTTGACTTCTAATGTCGACATATTGAAGGACAAGAACCCTGCATTCCGCTTTATTTTTTTGCAATAAAGAAAAAAGCGCAAGAGCAGAAAAAGAACTCTCGATCGCCTTATTTATTAATATATTAAAAAAAGAAATCCTTTTCATTTTAGAAAAATGATTTCGTACGGGGCAAAAATACGCTGACACAGGGACTGTAACGGTCAAATACATCGTCACGCCCAGCGCAGCTTCATTTGGGATTGCTTCTACCAGGCGCGTTCCGAAATACACAACAGAATATATTCCAAATGCTGCAGCGAAAAAAAAGCAGAACAGAGCAATTTTTTCTGTAAACGTTCGACACCCAAATCCCCTCCCAAATATTGTATATTCAATATTATAAGATGAAAATCCTACAAAAACAAAAAACTTCTAGAAAATTCCTGCCGCTTTGATTTTTTATAACGTCCAGACACTTCCAGATAGAACCGTGCTAAAAATAAGGGATAATCCAAATAAATCCGATTTCAAACATGATGATGCCAACAAGAACCCAGCCGATAAAGCTTAATTAAAATAACTTCCCTTTACAATCACAAATACTATATTAAAAAAATAATATCATTGCTATTTATAGCATAAATTTGCAAAAATTTTATATAAATTCACAGTTGAAAATGTCAATCTCTCTATATATTATTATTTTAAAATCCATTTTTTTACAAAATTTATATAAAATAGTATAATATTTGATAAAAAATGCTAGAAAAATGGAAAAAGGTGATGTATGCTTAAGCTTGTGATTATTTTTCCAACAAAGTTTTTATACATTTTTGTTTCGAAATAGAGAAATTATAAGCAGAAAATAAATTTATATGTCTGTATTTTCAGTCAATTATGAATCATTTATTTATTGGAGGTAAAACAAGATGGCGTTAAAAAGCAAGCATGTTAAATTGCTCGCTCTTTTTATGATTGTACTCGTCGTTAGCTATTACATCTGGTTCTTTTTTTGGAAAGATAATCATCTTATACAATTAATTGGCTTGGATATTCTTTGTCTTGCAGGCGGAACAACTGCTGTTTGTTCTCTATTGGTTTCCTATAGAAAAAGCAAGGGGAAAAACCGTATGTTTTGGCTCTTGTTGGCCTTAGGATGTATGAGCTATTTATTTGGAGATGCTGTGTGGATATACGAGGAGCTGATGCTTGGCATAAATCCAAATCAAGTTGGTGGAAAAGACGCCTTTTACATCTTATATATCGTCCTTATCTTAGCTGCTTTTTTGTATAAAATAATGGACTGCTCTCCTCCTTCACAAAAGCTTTTTATTTTGTTTGATGTATTTATTATCATGTTTGCAGCGGTGACCCTTGAATACTATTTAATAGTAGGAAATATCTTATATAAAGACACCCTTTCCTTTTTTTCGAAATGTATTGAGCTTATTTATTCTGTTGGAAGCTTGACTTTGTTATTTATTGCAGTCACCATACTTTCTCAGCCTGATATATTCTCACGTATTGAAAAGTATTATCTTGCATTTGGTCTGTTATTTTATGTTTTTGCAGATTCGTTCTTTGATTATATCAATCTTGAATTTATTAACATTCCTCTCGCCCTTCTGGATCCATTTTATCAGGTTTCCATGCTGTTGCTGGCGATGGCAGGGGCAGCCCAAGTTCAAGGACTGCGTTATTCCAAAGAGGTACATTTATCTAAGAAAATGGAAGAAACCATACGTCTTCTTTTGCCATCTTTATCAGCAGTCGGGCTTACCATATTTACTATAGTAGAATTTAAAAACGCACGGACCTTAACGATCGGATTATGTTTCACTTTGATCTTTATACTTGCCAGACACTTGTTTACTTTAATACAAAACTCAAACTTGTTAGAGAGTCTGCAAGAATTGAATACAGAATTGGAAAAGCGTGTTGATATACGAACAAAGGATTTGTTGATGCAAAAAGAAGCACTTTCAGATAGCAAAGAGCAATTTAAATCCTTATATCAGCATCATTCATATCCTATTTTTACCCTTGATTTTAAAGGAAATTTTACAAATGTTAATAAAGCGGGGACACGATTGTTAGGCTATAAAGCAGAACAGCTCTTAGGCTATTCTTATATTTCGTTTGTATATGAAGAAGACATGAGTAAAGTGCAAAAAGCATTTGAATCAATGAAAAAGGGGGAGCCGCAAAATATTGAACTGCGGGCATACTATCAAAATAAAGACCTATGCTATTTGAATATAACTTGCGTTCCCATCATTATTAAGCAGGAAATTACAGGCTTTTATGTGATGGTAAAAGATATTACGGAAATAAAGAAAAAAGAGGAACAAATCCGTTACCTGGCTTATCACGATACACTTACAGGATTGTATAACCGGAGATATTTTCAGGATTGCCTTAATAAAGAAATTATGCGGGCAAAAGAAAAGGGGGAACAGTTTGCTGTCTTATTCATTGATTTGGACCGTTTTAAAATCATTAATGATACCCTCGGTCATAACATTGGCGATCAATTGCTGATAGAAATTGCATCCATCTTAAAACGAACAGTAGATTCAAATGCGATTCTCGCCCGTTTAGGAGGCGACGAGTTTACTATCTTAATTCCCCATGTCGAGAAAATAGACGAGGTAACACATACTGCCAAGTCAATTTTACATGCACTGAATCAACCCATTGCAATCGGAGAGCATCAGCTGCGCATCACTCCAAGCATAGGTATTGCTATGTATCCTGAGGATGGAGAAGATGCTGCTTCTTTACTTAAACATGCCGATGTTGCCATGTACAGCGTAAAAGGAAGAGGAAAGAACGATTTTGCCCTATTTGAATTCCAAATAAGCGACACATTAAATCGACGGCATCAATTAGAAAAAGATTTATACCAATCTTTAGAATTAAAAGAGCTTGTTCTGGTATATCAGCCGCAATTTGACATACGCACAAACCGGATTATAGGTGTAGAAGCACTGATTCGATGGGACCATCCGCAGCTGGGAAGCATTTCTCCAAATGAATTTATTCCGATCGCAGAGGAATCCTCTTCCATTATTCAAATCGGGAATTGGGTAATAAGGGAAGCATGCAAGCAAATGAAACAATGGATTGATATGAGGTATGATGATATGAAGATTGCCATAAACTTATCTGTCAAACAGCTTGAGGAAGATTGGTTTGTGCCTTGGATTACAGAAATACTGGATGAAACGGGACTTCCCCCGCATCATTTGGAACTGGAGATTACGGAACGAATTGCGATGACCCGCAGTGAAGATGTTTCCGCTAAGCTCCTTCAGCTAAAGGAACTCGGTATACAGCTTTCAATCGATGATTTTGGTACAGGATATTCCTCATTAGCTTATTTATCTCTCTATCCAATCGATGCAATTAAACTGGCACGAGAATTTCTGATTAATATTGAAACAAACGAAGAAGAAAAAGCAATAGTTTCTTCCCTCGTTGCGCTATCAAAACAGCTGAATATTGATATTATTGCAGAAGGTGTAGAGACAAAGGAGCAGGTTTCCTTCCTGCAAGAACATGAATGCTATGTGATGCAAGGATATTACTTCAGTCCGCCATTAGAAAAAGAGGAAATGACCAAGCTGCTCGAAACTTCTTTCCTATCTATAAACAACTGACGTCCCGACAATCTAAACATAGAGAATGAAACACAAAAAGACCTTACAGGAAGCGTTCCTGTAAGGTCTTTCAATTACTTCATATTTGCAACATTTAGACGGTTGATGGCACGCTTTAAAGCAAGCTCTGCACGCTTGAAGTCCACATGAGCTTGTTTGTCTTCCAAACGGCGCTCTGCACGACGTTTTGCTTCGTTCGCGCGGTGAATGTCAATGTGAGATGCTTCTTCAGCAGCTTGTGCAAGAATTGTCACTTTGTCCGGACGTACTTCTAAGAAGCCGCCGCTGACTGCAACGTAATCTGTTTGTCCATCGTGCTTTAGACGAACAGCACTGATTGCAAGCGGCGCCACCATGGAAATATGACCAGGTAAAATGCCAAGCTCTCCGCTTTCCGCTCTTGCGCTTACCATCTCTACATCATTTTCATATACCGGTCCGTCAGGAGTTACGATACTGACTTTAATTGTCTTCATAAACAGTCCCTCCTAGACCTTATTACACTAGAGTTTTTGCTTTCTCGATAGCTTCTTCGATGCGTCCTACCAGACGGAATGCTTCTTCTGGAAGGTCATCATGTTTTCCTTCTAAGATTTCTTTGAAGCCTTTTACAGTTTCTTTTACAGGCACGTAAGAACCAGGTTGACCTGTAAATTGCTCCGCTACGTGGAAGTTTTGAGATAAGAAGAACTGAATGCGGCGAGCGCGGTGTACGATCAACTTATCTTCTTCAGACAACTCGTCCATACCAAGGATGGCGATGATGTCAAGAAGCTCTTTGTAGCGTTGTAATGTTTGCTGTACTTGACGAGCTACTTGGTAGTGCTCTTCTCCTACGATTTCCGGAGAAAGCGCACGAGATGTAGACGCCAATGGGTCTACCGCAGGGTAAATACCCATCTGAGTTAAACGACGCTCAAGGTTTGTTGTTGCATCCAAGTGAGCGAACGTTGTTGCAGGAGCCGGGTCAGTGTAGTCGTCCGCCGGTACGTATACTGCCTGTATGGAAGTGATAGAACCTTTGTTAGTAGACGTGATACGCTCTTGCAATTGACCCATTTCAGTAGCAAGTGTCGGCTGGTAACCTACGGCAGATGGCATACGGCCTAGAAGCGCGGATACCTCAGAACCTGCTTGCGTGAAACGGAAGATGTTGTCGATGAACAGAAGTACGTCTTGTCCTTGCTCATCACGGAAGTATTCCGCCATTGTTAAGCCTGTTAACGCTACACGTTGACGCGCTCCAGGCGGCTCGTTCATTTGTCCGAATACCATGGCAGTTTTCTTGATAACGCCGGAATCGCTCATTTCGTGGTAAAGGTCGTTACCCTCACGAGTACGCTCACCTACACCTGCGAATACAGAGATACCGCCGTGCTCTTGTGCGATGTTATTGATCAATTCTTGGATCAATACCGTTTTACCTACACCGGCTCCGCCGAATAGACCGATTTTACCACCCTTGATGTAAGGAGCAAGAAGGTCTACTACTTTAATACCTGTTTCAAGGATTTCCACTTTTGTAGAAAGCTCTTCAAACGCAGGCGCCGGACGATGGATTGGGTCGCGGCGAACATCAGCTGGTACTTCGCCGTCTAAGTCGATTGGGTCGCCTAATACGTTGAATACGCGACCAAGTGTTGCTTCTCCTACAGGAACAGAGATCGGGTTTCCAGTATCTACTACTTCCATACCGCGAACAAGTCCGTCTGTAGAAGCCATCGCAACTGTACGAACTGTGTCATCGCCTAAGTGAAGTGCAACCTCTAGTGTCAGGTTGATTGTTGTTTCGTTTTCATTACGTGCTTCATGCGTTACTTTAAGGGCGTTGTAGAGGGCAGGAAGTTGTCCGCCTTCGAACTTTACGTCTACAACCGGACCCATTATTGCTGTAATGCGTCCTTTATTCATCGGTTTCCCTCCTAATGTTTGGTACTGTTCTAAGAGTCAGCAGGCTGACTCTTAGAACCCAATTGATACTTAGAGCAAGTCTTCTACTCTAAAGCCGCTGCACCGCCGACGATTTCCGTAATTTCTTGCGTAATCGCTGCTTGTCGAGCGCGGTTGTAAGAAAGTGTAAGTGTATCGATAACTTCGAGAGCGTTGTCTGTAGCGTTTTTCATTGCCGTCATACGCGCTGCGTGCTCACTTGCTTTACCGTCCAGCAAGGCACCGTAAATTAAACTTTCTGCATACTGCGGCAATAACACTTTCAGAATTTCCTCTTCGGAAGGTTCAAACTCATATAGAGTTGCCGCTTTATTAGATGCTACGTCAGTTAAAGGCAGAATCTTCTTCGCTTCTACCTCTTGTTGGATCTTGCTGACATAGTGGTTGTAATAAATATATAGCTCGTCATATGCACCATCCGTAAACATCGCGACCGCACGGGATGCGATTTCTTTAATGTCCGCAAACGCCGGCTGGTCGGAAAGGCCTGTAATCTCGTCGATAATGTTAAAGCCGCGACGCTTTAAATAGTCGCGTCCAACACGACCGATTACGATGATTGCATATTGGCTGGAATCCATATTGTGACGTTCTTTAATCTCTTTGCTTAATGCACGTAACACGTTGCTGTTATATGCACCTGCAAGTCCACGGTCAGATGTAATGACGATGTAGCCTGTACGTTTTACCGGGCGGGCTGTCAGCATCGGATGATTTACCCCTTTGCTGCCGTTCGCTACACTCGCTACCACCTCTTGAATTTTTTCCATATACGGAACGAATGCCTTCGCATTTTGTTCTGCACGGTTCAATTTAGAGGCAGACACCATTTCCATCGCCTTTGTAATTTGGCTTGTTTTCTTCGTGGAGACAATCTTCGTTTTAATATCGCGTAAAGATGCCACAGGTTCTCACCACCTTTTTGTCGGAAGTAGGCATTTGTCTAGCTTCGCCGGCTAGGCGCCCGCATCCAAGAACCGTCCGCCCCGCAAAGAAAAAAGAGCCTTTGGGGACGGAGAACCTTGGCCTCGGCACCAGAACGAGCCGGCTCCGCTTTTCGTTATGAGAAGAGAATAGGACAAGCCTACTCTCTCTCCGTATTTATCCCGTTTTACTCAGAAACCACAAACGTTTTCTTGAAGTCGTTGATTGCAGCTGCCATCTTCTCATCTTCCGCAAGCTGTTTTGTTGTGCGGATTTGGTCAAGCACATCTGCACGGTTTGCATCCATCCATGCAAGGAATTCCTCTTCAAAGCGTTGGATATCTGCAACTGGGATATCATCTAAGAATCCGCGCGTTAACGCGTAAAGAATCATAACTTGTTTTTCTACTTTAAGCGGTTTGTGTAAGCCTTGTTTCAACACTTCAACTGTACGGGCACCGCGGTTCAGTTTTGCTTGCGTTGCTTTATCAAGATCAGAACCGAACTGAGCGAATGCTTCTAGTTCACGGTAAGATGCTAAGTCAAGACGAAGCGTACCGGACACCTTGCTCATCGCTTTAATCTGTGCAGCTCCCCCTACGCGGGATACGGAAGTACCTGCATCGATAGCCGGGCGAACACCAGAGAAGAACAAGTCAGATTGCAAGAAGATCTGTCCGTCCGTGATAGAGATTACGTTTGTCGGGATGTACGCAGAAACGTCCCCTGCTTGTGTTTCGATGAAAGGTAGCGCAGTTAAAGAACCTCCGCCTTTTGCATCGCTTAATTTTGCAGCACGCTCTAATAAGCGAGAGTGCAAGTAGAACACGTCCCCTGGATAAGCTTCGCGGCCTGGCGGACGACGTAATAACAAGGAGAGCTCACGGTATGCTGCCGCTTGCTTGGAAAGGTCATCGTATACAACAAGGACGTGCTTGCCGTTATACATGAACTCTTCACCCATTGTTACACCCGCATATGGAGCCAAGTATAGCAGCGGAGCAGGTTGAGAAGCAGATGCAGTTACAACGATTGTGTATTCTAATGCACCGTACTTACGTAAAGTTTCTACTACGTTGCGCACTGTAGATTCCTTTTGTCCGATTGCAACGTAGATACAGATCATATCTTGATCTTTTTGGTTTAAGATTGTATCGATTGCCACTGCTGTTTTACCAGTTTGGCGGTCACCGATGATCAACTCACGCTGCCCGCGTCCGATTGGTACAAGAGCGTCGATCGCTTTGATACCTGTTTGAAGCGGCTCATGTACAGATTTACGATCCATTACGCCAGGAGCCGGGCTTTCGATTGGACGAGTTTTTGTTGTGTTGATTGGACCTAAACCGTCAACAGGCTGTCCTAATGGGTTTACTACACGTCCGATTAATTCCGGACCTACCGGCACCTGCATGATGCGTCCAGTACGGCGGACTTCATCACCTTCGCGAATACCAGTGTACGGTCCTAAGATGATAATACCAACGTTGTTTTCTTCTAAGTTTTGCGCTAGTCCCATAACTCCGTTAGAGAACTCTACAAGCTCCCCTGCCATTACGTTATCAAGACCATGAGCACGTGCGATACCGTCACCAACTTGGATAACTGTACCAACATCACTAACTTCGATTTCAGACTGATAGTTTTCAATTTGTTGCTTTATCAGTGCGCTAATTTCTTCAGCTCTGATGCTCATGCGTTTCACCCCTATCTATTGTTCAAAAGTTCACGCTGAATTCGCGTTAATTTTCCTTGTAAGCTTCCGTCATAAATGCGGTTGCCGATGCGAACTTTAATGCCGCCCAATAACTCTTCATCTACGATGTTTTTGATGCGGATCGCATCTTTGTTGATTTTCTTCGCAAACACTTCTGCGATGCCGGCTTTTTCATCTTCCGTCAATGGACGGACGGAAGAGACGATTGCTTCAGCCACGTTGCGCTCTTCGTTCGCTTGGTCAAAGTAGGCATCTGCTACCTCTGCAACGATATCGAGACGGTGACGATCCGCCAGCATATATAACGTATTTAGAATCGGTTGGGAAAGGGAAGCAAATGCTTGGCTAAGCACTTCTTTTTTCTTCTCTTTCGTTACGTTAGGAAGCTCTAAAAACGCCTGTAATTCCTTATTCCCCAGGAATACCTCTTTTACTGTGCGTAAATCTTCCTCAAATGTTTCTAACATGTGCTTTTCCTTAGCTAGTTGAAAAAGAGCGACTGCATAACGCTTTGCCACAATATCTTTGCTCATCGCGCTTCTCCTACCTCTTTAATGTAATCGCGAATAAGCTTAGCTTGCTCTTCTTCTTTCAATTCCTTTTGAATTACTTTAGAAGCAATTTGAACGGACAGAGAAGCCACTTGTTCTTGCAATGCAGCAATAGCTTGGTCTTTTTCGCGTTGGATTTCTTTCAGCGCAGATTCTTTAATAGATTCCGCTTCCGCTTTAGCAGCAGCGATGATGCCTTCTTTTTGCTCTTCCGCTTGTTTCTTCGCTCTTTCAATTAATTCTTGCGCTTCTACACGTGATTGCTTTAAGATTGTGCGCTGCTCTTCTACAAGCTTTTTGGATTCCTGGTTGTTCTTTTCAGCAGCGTCGATTTCATTTGCGATATGCTCTTCACGTTGCTTCATAATGTTCATTAAAGGACTAAATGCATATTTACGAAGCAATGCCAATAGAATAATGAAAACTACCAATTGGTAAATGATTGTTCCGTATGGAATGGAAGATCCTAATAACAGGTTCGGCACAAGGATTCACTCCCTTCAAGAGTCTAGTTTCAACAGTATTTATGAAAAGCCTATTATTTTTTCCTCATAAAGCAATGGCGAAGAAGGTCTTCAACGAACGATCTTCGCCATTTATTGTTCGGGAGAAAATCCCTTATCTACCTAATACGATGAACGCGATAACTACGCCGATGATTGGAAGCGCCTCTACTAACGCTACCCCGATGAACATGATAGTTTGAAGCGTGCTACGTAATTCTGGTTGACGAGCAACACCTTCAACTGTACGAGATACGATTAAACCGTTACCGATACCAGCACCAAGTGCCGCTAAACCGATTGCAATTGCAGCTGCGATTAAATTCATTGTAAAACTTCCTCCTTTATGATTGGAAAAATATAATTTTTTACTTAAAAAGTATATTAATGGTCATCACTTACTTTATGAGCCATATACACCATCGTTAACATTGTAAAGATAAATGCCTGGATTGTACCTACGAAAATACTAAAGCCTTGCCACACTAACATAGGAATCGCTGCGCCAAGGGCTCCGAATATACCTATTGCTGCCAGCTTGCCAAGTTGCGATAATAGTATCTCACCGGCATAAATGTTACCGAAAAGACGAAGACCCAATGTCAATGTGTTCGCAAATTCTTCGATAACCTTAAGCGGGAATAAGAATTTCATAGGCTGAAAATAACCTTTTACGTATTCTTTCGTACCCTTCATTTTAATTCCATAATAATGGGTGAGGGCAACTACCATCACGGCTAATGTTAATGTGATAGCTGGGTCAGATGTAGGAGATTTCCACCACGCTATATGGTGACCGCCTTCTTCATGTACAGAAATCATGAACGGAAGACCGAGCATGTTTGATACGAAAATGTACATGATTAAAGTTGTCCCAAGCGTCAGGAAACGACCGCCTGTTTTCCAGTCCATTGTACTGTTGATGATCCCCTTCACAAAGTCCAATACCCATTCCATGAAGTTTTGCTTCCCCGTTGGACGGATGGACAAACTGCGAGTAGCTGCTACGGCAATCAAAAATACGATGACTGCGGAAACAGTTGTCATCAACACGCTGGACAAGTCGAAAGTCAAGCCGAGAAACTCAACTAACTTACCGTGTTCCACTAGTAATTCACCTCTCTTCCCTGCCTCTAATGTACTGTAAGTAAAGAAAATCTATGATCATGACAAGATATCCTGTCATCAATCCAAATCCTAAAGCCCAAACCTCGATCAATTCTTCATATTTCACTGCCAAAATGATAAGCAGCCCGATAGCTGCCAGCCTGGAATATGTACTGACTGCCCTTGCTCTCGCCCTGACTTTCTTTCCCTCCGTTACTTTGTCTAACAGCTTGTCCGTTCTTCTTGCGACTAAGCGTAAGCCGAGAAAGCTTACGATAGTTCCCAGGATCAGTCCCAAAAAGACAGCGCGATGCGGCGTGAACCCCCACCCCAGTACAAAAAGAGCCAATAAATAATACATATACTTTTTTTGCCGGGTTATCAGTTCATGCATTTCTACCATCAGTTATTTGTCTCCTGAGTAAAATTGTTGGACAAGTCGAATCATGGCATACACGCCCGTACCAAGACCAAGCAGCAAGCCGATGACAAGAAATAAGGGAAAGGTTCCGAATTGGCGGTCGAGCCATTGACCTCCGAAAATGCCGATCAGAATAGAACCGACTAATTGGGATAGGATGCCTGACATTAAGGCCATTGCCTTCATTGGGTTTCGTTTGTTCCCCTGCAAGCGTTCATCCCTCCAATATAATGAGATAGAGGTAAGTATTTGAACGGTTTGGTGATGGGTTAATAATAACTCATTTTTTCAAAAAGAGTTCAAACAGATGCAAAAGTTTGCTTTTTTTTCACAAAATCGACGAAATTTTGTCACTGAAAGCCCTGTCATCTGTCCCCACTCGTAGCATACAATAGTGTGTTAAAAAGGTCAATGTTGAAAGTCGAAAAAAATCAAAAAATTTAATCTGCGGCGAATTTGTGACCATTTTGTGACAATTTATATATTTTTATGCTAAAACGTCAAAAGCGCTTCAAACGTATCTTCCCTGTCTCCTTTTTTGGCGAAGATCAATGCTTTATACGTGCCTTTTCTGATTTTGTCAGGCGGGATATTATTTTTCACAATACCTTTTGGGACATTTTGACGATATTCGACAAAATCGACAAATCGAAAGGTTTCAGGGTCATACAAAGCAATTCCCATCTCATCTGCGCCGCCCGGCAAGTACAGCTCATATTGGTACGTATCGGGCCCGTCTCCCCTTTTCAGCTGAAATCCCATTAAACGAGGATAGTTTGGCTCTTCTATGAAAAACAAATACGGCAGGCGAAACGCTCCTTTTTTGTCCCTAACTACCACTGCTCCTTCATGAATTCCCTCTTTTAAAAAGGACGGGGCAATATCAACCGTAATCTCCACTTCCTGCTTCTCGCCCGGTTGTAAAATCAATGTATGCGGCATCTTCCATTGTATGCCTGTCCGCGCATTCGGAATTTCAAAGCTGTAGCGGTTCGGGACACCTAATTGATTGTGCACGGTCACTTTTACTGTTCGCTGGAGGCGCTGCTCTTCTTGTTTTGCCATTCCAAACGACAAGGAGGCCGGATACAAAAGCGTGCTCGGATGCAATGCTTTGTCCAGCTGAATTCGCCCCGCTCCCTGCTCATAGAGACGATATGGGCGCCCTTTATCATTGTATAGAACCTTGGCTGTGTTCATTAGGGCGGCCTTGATTTGCTCCGGCACCCAATCCGGATGGGCCTGCTTCAATAAAGCTGCCGCTCCCGCTACATGCGGAGCAGCCATGCTCGTTCCTTGCAGCGACAAGTATCCGCCGGGAATGGTACTGGTAATCCCTATGCCGGGAGCGACCACATCCGGCTTCATTTCCCATGTCACCGTAACAGGACCGCGCGAGCTGAATTCAGCTACTTTATCTTTCTCTTCCATAAAGATTGGTTTTACAAAACATCCTCCCGTTTTCTTCAGCCATTCCCCGTTCTCCTGGGATAGAGAAGCAGCCGGGATTTTCGCATCTTCCACCTTCCCCATAAAGCTTCCGGAAAGGTTATTGTAAATAAGAACTGCTGCCGCTCCCGCACTTTGCGCATTCTTCACCTTCTCTGTAAACGGGATTTGCCCCCGTTCTACAAGAACGATCTTTTGTTTGACATTCTTCATATCTTCTTTTAATCCCAATCCGCAAAACACGAGCTCAGCTGTTCTTATAACGGACCACTCCGGCGATCCTTCCATCGGGGCAAGGGCAAGCTTTCTCCCCATTACTTGCAAATAGGGGATTTTGAGCGGCGGAGAAGAAGCTCCTACCGAAATTGCTTTTGCAGCCGTTCCCGGGGATCCCACCGTCCAAACGCGAGGACCGGAATTGCCGGATGCGGTCACCGCAATGATTCCTTTTTCGACCGCTTTATCTAACGCAACGCTCGTCGGCCAATCCGGTCCGTTTACATCGTTTCCCAATGAAAGATTTAATATGTCTACTTTATCCTCAATGGCTTTTTCGATGGCGGCAATGACCGTTTCCGTCGTTCCCATTCCGCCGGGACCAAGAGCCCGATACGCTCGGATTTTCGCTTCAGGAGCCACTCCTTTGATTTTCCCGTTTGCCGCTATGACACCGGCCACATGAGACCCATGATTCGTTTTATACTTTCCTCTCGTTTCCATCGGATCGGCATCTCGCTCCACCGTGTCGTACCCGCCCGCATAATTCCTGCTTAAATCGGGATGCGTATAATCAATTCCCGTATCAATGATTCCCACTGTAATCCCCTTTCCCGTCAGCCTGTTTCCTTCCCCGTCCAATTTCCCGCGAATTTTATCCGTTCCAATAAAAGGGACGCTCTCTTCTACATCCGCTTTGTATACAGCAACCGGGGTGATACGAATAACGCCGTCTATCGTCGTTAATTGACGGAGCTCTCTTCGCTTTCCCTTCACACTAAGACCGTAAAGAGCGGTTTTATATACGTGCCGAATGGAAACATCCGGAAATTTCGTATGAATTACTTGCTTCACGCGCTCTAATTCTTGTTCCTCCACTTCTACGATGACGATTTCCCACTCTTCATCGTATCCGAACGGAACGGATGGGCGATCGGGATAGGTCATCGCGTTTACTTCTGTCGCAAACAGAAAAAAAGATAGGAAAATAAGGACTCGAATCATCAAATACCCCCTTTTTCTACTATCTTTTTCTGTATGGCTTTGTTTCATGTAAAAAATTCCGCAATTTGGCATGCAATAACAATAGAAATTTACGTGGCATTTACCCCATCTGTCATTGGCCTGACAAACAAATAAGAAATCCCTCCTCATATTGAGAAGGGATTGCCCAGTATTACTTTGTACCGAATAAACGGTCTCCTGCATCACCTAAACCAGGAACAATGTAGCCGTGGTCGTTCAGTTTTTCATCTAATGCCGCTACGTAGATATCCACGTCCGGGTGTTGGTCTTGGACGACCTTTACGCCCTCTGGAGCCGCACAGATACACATCAATTTAATGTTTTTTGCACCGCGCTTTTTCAAGGAATTGATAGCTTCCGCTGCAGATCCGCCTGTTGCCAACATCGGATCAAGAACGATGAAATCACGCTCTTCCACATCAGTAGGAAGCTTTACATAATACTCGACAGGCTGAAGCGTTTCCGGGTCGCGATATAAGCCGACATGACCTACTTTTGCGGCAGGAATCAATTTCAGAATGCCGTCTACCATGCCTAATCCCGCACGTAAAATCGGAATTAAACCCAGTTTTTTCCCTGCGATCACTTTCGTTTTCGCTTTGCTTACCGGTGTTTCAATTTCGATTTCCTCCAATGGAAGGTCACGCGTAATTTCGAACGCCATTAAGCTCGCCACTTCGTCCACCAGCTCACGAAACTCCTTCGTACCTGTATTTTTATCACGAATGTATGTAAGCTTGTGCTGAATTAATGGGTGGTCAAATACGTAAACTTTTCCCATGTTTATCTCTCCTTCAAACCTGTTTTCGAGTGCAATGAGATTCTGCCATCTTTACACTATTACCGATTGTAATCCAAAACCTACATAAGATTCAAGGGCTGCACCCGGATTTGGGACAGCCCTTGGAAAATGTCACAGTATTTACATATGTGTATATAAAGGGAATTTCTCTGTTAATGCAGTAACACGCTTTCTTGCCTCTTCTAATGCTTCTTGATTTTCATGATTTTTTAACGTGTGTGTGATGATGGATGCAATTTCATCCATTTCCTCTAACCCGAAGCCTCTGGATGTTACCGCAGCCGTTCCGATGCGGATTCCGCTTGTTACAAATGGGCTTGCCGGATCGAAAGGAATTGTATTTTTATTTACCGTAATCCCCACTTCATCTAATACATGTTCTGCCACTTTGCCTGTCAGATTCAGATTGCGAACGTCGATTAAAATCAGGTGGTTATCCGTACCGCCAGACACAAGGGTAATGCCTTCTTTTTGCAAGCTTTCTGCAAGGCGCTTCGCATTGTTTACAATATTTTGCGCATATTCTTTAAAGCTGTCTTGCAATGCTTCTCCAAACGCGACTGCTTTTGCAGCGATTACGTGCATTAACGGACCGCCTTGAATACCAGGGAAGATGGATTTATCAATTTGCTTCGCATACTTCTCTTTGCATAAAATCATGCCGCCGCGCGGACCGCGTAACGTTTTATGCGTTGTTGTCGTTACAAAATCTGCGTAAGGAACCGGATTCGGGTGCAAACCAGCTGCAACAAGACCGGCAATGTGCGCCATGTCCACCATTAGGTACGCGCCTACTTCATCTGCAATTTCACGGAACTTTTTAAAGTCGATTTCGCGCGGATATGCGCTGGCACCGGCTACAATCAGCTTCGGCTTATGTGTTTTTGCTTTTTCCAGTACATCTTCATAGTTGATGCGATGTGTGTCAGGATCTACCCCGTACTCTACGAAGTTATATTGAATGCCGCTGAAGTTTACAGGGCTTCCGTGCGTTAAGTGGCCGCCATGGGACAAATTCATTCCTAATACCGTATCGCCGTGCTCAAGGATTGTGAAATAAACCGCCATATTCGCTTGCGCACCGGAATGAGGTTGTACGTTGGCATGCTCAGCACCAAAAATTTGCTTTGCGCGGTCTCTTGCGATATCCTCTGCTACGTCCACATACTCACAGCCGCCGTAATAACGTTTGCCAGGGTAACCTTCTGCATATTTATTTGTTAATACAGAGCCCTGCGCTTCCATAACAGCTTCGCTTACAAAGTTTTCAGAAGCAATTAATTCGATTTTAGAGCGCTGTCTCCCTAATTCCGCTTGAATAGCTTCAAACACCTTCACATCTTGCTGCTTTAAATGTTCCATGCGAATCCCCCTTTTTTTCCTGAACAAACCACACCAACAACTTTATATTCCTGTATTTATGTACAAAAATACGAATGTTTTAAGTGTAATTTGTTTTAACATTCACATTTATATCAATTTCATTTTATCATGACTGCCATGGGTTACGAAAGCAAAAAAAGCATTCGATTCCTTATAAATTGATAAAGCTTGAAACATTGTCCAGTTGAATTGCACGTAAATTTATACTAATTGCACTAAACACAAGATACGCTTCAAAATATTTGTTTCCATACTAAAAACCTTGCCTCAGCGCTGCGCCTGTGCAGAGGGAATCTTATTATTCAAAAAAGACCATCTCGCCTAAATTTTGAGATGGTCTTTTTTATTAACTACAAGTAAATGTTTCTTCCTTTATAGAATAAACAGCACGTGCACCGCCGATCAGCTTCGGTCTTGTCTTAGCCATCGTCACATGAGCATAACCGATTTGCTTAACTGTGCTTCTCATAGGAACAGCCACGTGCTTTAAATGCATGCCGATAAATGTGTCGCCGATGTCGATTCCGCCATCCGCTTTGATGAATTCAACCACCACCGGGTCGTTCATGTTATGATAAGCATACGTTGCCAACGCTCCGCCTGCCGAACGAACCGGCGTGACAGACACAATTTCTAAATTATGCTTAAAAGCCGTCTCTCTTTCCACTACTAAAGCACGGTTCAGATGCTCGCAACATTGGAACGCAAGACGAATTTGATGCTGTTCCGCGTAGTCTTTCAGCTGATTGAAAATAGCTTCCGCCACTTCCATCGTTCCTGCTGTTCCAATTCTTTCGCCAATGACTTCGCTTGTGCTGCAACCTACGACGAAGACAGCGCCTTCTGAAAGCGATGCTTGCTCCTGAAAGTCGGAAAGCAACGTCCGTAATTGCTCTTTCAATTGATCTAATTCATCAACCATTTGACGATTCTTCCTTTCATGGATTCATTCAACACATTATATCATGCTTGTTTTCATCGTAAAAGTGAGAAATATGCGGAAAATTTCTACAAGGTCGACGAAATTTTATGTTCCTTCGTATGTTTTAATTTTGCCTACGCGATTTTCGTGTCTCCCGCCCTGAAATTCCGTTGTCAGCCAAATTTTTGCGATATCTCTTGCTAAGCCCGGTCCGATTACGCGCTCTCCCATTGCCAGCATATTGCTGTCATTATGCTCACGAGTTGCTCTGGCGCTGAATGTATCGTGAACTAAAGCACAGCGAATTCCTTTTACTTTATTTGCCGCAATGGACATCCCTATGCCCGTCCCACAAATGAGAATTCCTTTATCGACTTCCCCTTTTGCTACCATTTCCGCTGCCGGAAACGCAAAATCAGGGTAGTCAACAGAGCCCGCATCACATTCGCAGCCTAAGTCGATATATTCAATCCCCATCTCTTCCAATAAATTCGTAATTTCTTTGCGAATATTTATGCCGCCGTGGTCAGACGCTACTACTACCTTCATGCTGCTTCCTCCTTAACATTTGTCCTCTGTCATTATACACCATCGTTTTCTTTTTGAACCAATCGTTGGATTAGATCTTCCAGCTCATTTAATGTTGCTTGATAAACCTGCAGATCCCCGCCGAACGGGTCTGAAATATCTTTAGAATGGTCTTCTACGAATTCATATAAAGTATGAACTTTTTCCTTCATATCCGGAAAATGCTCTATAATTAATGCTTTATGATTTTCTGTCATAGTCAGTACAGTATCAGCCCAAGAAAGCAAATCTTCCGTGAGCTGTCGCGATGTATGATTGATGTTGATTCCTTTTTCCTCCAAAGCTTTTATGGCATGAAGTGAGGCGTTGCTTCCGGCAGAAGCAAAAACTCCCGCAGACTTCACTTCAAATGCTTCTTTGCCGTAATGGCGAAGTACCGCCTCTGCCATTGGGCTGCGGCATGTATTTCCAGTACATACAAATAAAATGCGTTTCACCGCGTTTCCCTCCTTAGTGTATGTGTTTCCAAGCACAGCAAACGTATTATCTTTTTCCTATCATATTACAAATTATTTTTTTGAGAAGCAATTGGGGACAAATTTTACAAATGAAAGAGCTGCCGTATAAAACAGCAGTCCTAGAATTTCATTTTTCTTTTTAGCTCATCAAGATTAAATGGTAAACATTTTAAATACAAAAAATAAATTCGTCACATAGCTGCAGCAAAAAAACAAAAAGCATACCCTGATTAGGATATGCCTTTTGTTACTATATATGAAGCTAAGTTTCCAAGTACAAACATTATATTAGCATATAAATGTGAATGATTTATCAATTTTTGATGAATTTTTGTAAAAAATGTGCCTCGATTTTATAACGTCTGAGTTTTCACGCCTTTGTTTCTCCGTTTCCGAACGCGTACAACAACTCATATATCTTCTTTATTAAACTCATTGTCGATAATTCCTAACATTTCCGTTATATTTGTCAGTATTTTGGTTTTCAAAATTTTATACAGCAACTTGACAAAAGTAAGTAACAAGTTTATTATTACTTACATAAAGTAAGTTAATAAAAATTTTCCTAAGGGGGACATTTAAATGATGGATTTAGGTTTATTACTTATTCGTTTAGTAGTAGGGATTACATTTATGGGACACGGTGCTCAAAAATTATTCGGCTGGTTCGGCGGCTACGGCTTGAAAGGAACCGGCGGCTGGATGGAGTCAATTGGCATGAAGCCGGGAGTGGCAATGGCATTTACGGCAGGTGCAGGTGAGCTTCTAGGAGGCTTCTTATTCGCAAGCGGAATCTTCACATGGGTTGGGGCAGCTTTGATCACGATAACAATGTTAGTGGCTATCTTTACAGTGCATGTCAAAAATGGATTCTGGGTTACTCAAAACGGGTATGAATATAACCTTGTGTTAATCGCTGTAGCTATCGGAGTTGCTTTAGTGGGACCTGGCGCTTATACTTTATTATAATGAAATATCTCAAATTCGAGACATTCTCCTAAGAGGTGACAAAATATGAAGCAAACAACGGGCATTCACCATATAACGGCAATTGTAGGAAATCCGCAAGAAAATGTTGACTTTTATGCAGGAGTTTTGGCACTGCGGCTCGTAAAGAAAACCGTGAACTTTGATGATCCGGGCACATACCACTTATATTTCGGAAATGAGCAAGCAAGCCCCGGCACGATTATGACATTCTTCCCGTGGCCTGATGCGTACAAAGGACGCATCGGCTCCGGGCAAGTCGGAGTCACAACGTTTGTTGTGCCAATGGGATCCCTTTCCTTCTGGGAAGAGCGCTTGGCTAAATTCAATGTGGCAATTGAAAAAATAACGCGTTTTGGGGAAACTTATTTGGAGTTTGACGATCCTCATGGTCTTCATTTAGAGCTGGTGGAACGAGAAGAAGGTCCAAACAGTGAATGGTCCTTTGGCGGCGTACCGGCACAACATGCGATTAAAGGCTTTGGAGGCGCCGTATTATTAACTGCTGCTCCTGCTGAGACAGCGAAGGTTTTGGAAACAGTGATGGGACTTGAAAAAGTCGGAGAAGAAGGCGACTTCATTCGCTTCCGCTCCAAAGGAGATCTCGGCAATATTGTCGATATGAAAAAGACTCCCCTTCCATTCGGGCAAATGGGCGTCGGCACCGTTCACCATATTGCTTGGCGTGCTGACGGCTATGAAGATCACGAGAGCTGGAGAGAACACGTGAGCCAACATGGTTATCAAGTGACACCAATCATTGACCGTCAATACTTTAATGCGATTTACTTCCGCGAAGAAGGCGGCATACTGTTTGAAATCGCCACCGATCCGCCTGGATTCTTACACAATGAACCATTTGAACACCTTGGTGAAAAACTGCTGCTTCCGCCTTGGTTAGAACCAAAGCGTGCGGAAATTGAAGCGATTTTGCTTCCGGCTGAGGTTCGCGTATTGGAGGGGGATAAATAATGCGCCATATTTTTCAAAAGGGCACAAATGAACTCGTACCAACACTGCTTTTACTTCACGGTACAGGGGGAACGGAACATGACCTTCTCCCCCTTGCCGATATGATTTCGCCTTCGTCTCACGTTCTGAGCGTACGCGGAAATGTATTAGAAAACGGGATGCCCCGTTTTTTCCGCCGCTTGGCTGAAGGCGTATTTGACGAAGAAGATTTGGTTTTTCGTACGAAAGAGCTGTATGAGTTTTTAGATGAAGCAGCTGAAAAATATGAGTTTGACCGCCATAACATTGTGGCAGTCGGCTATTCAAACGGGGCAAACATTGCCGGAAGCCTTTTGTTCCATTATGACACCCCTTTAAAAGGAGCTGTGCTGCATCATCCGATGGTGCCAAGACGAGGGATTGCTTTACCAAATTTAGAAGGTACCCCGATTTTTATCGGCGCCGGCACAAATGATCCTATTTGTCCGAAGGAAGAAACACAGGATTTGCAGAAGCTTTTACTAGATGCCAAAGCTGATGTCACTGTCCATTGGGAGAATTTTGGACATCAGTTGACCCGCACAGAAGTCGAACAAGCAAAACGATGGTTTGAAACAAACTTTTTATAAAAAGGAGTGACTGCAATGCTGTCAATTGATCCTAACACGCAAAGCGAACGAGACAACTACAAGCTTCTGACCGGAAGCATCATTCCCCGCCCTGTTGCTTTTGTAACAACTGTATCTCAAGAAGGAGTGTTAAACGGAGCACCGTTCAGCTACTTTAATATTGTGGCAGCGGATCCGCCGCTTATTTCCGTTTCCGTGCAGCGCAAAAACGGAGTACAAAAAGACACAGCGCGCAATGCGATGGAAAAGGGAGAGTTTGTTGTTCATATTTCCGATGAATCATATGTGGAGGCCATCAATGAAACAGCTGCAGCGCTTCCTCCTGACCAAAGCGAAATCGAATTGGCCGGTTTAACACCTGTTGACAGCCATGTAATTGGTGTACCGGGCGTACAAGAAGCCAAAATTCGCATGGAGTGTGTGTTAGAGCGGTCCATTCCTCTTGGAGGAACAGAAAACCAGCCATCCTGCGATTTGTTAATCGGCCGCGTGGTTCGCTTTCATGTGGCAGAGCATTTATATGAAAAAGGACGCATTGATGCAGAAGGGTTACAACCTGTAAGCCGCTTGGCCGGCAACAGTTATGCGAAGCTTGGGGAACAATTTGAGATCGTGCGTCCGACGTAAGAAAGACTGAGCACGGGTAACTCCGTTCTCAGTCTTTTTTCGGTTCCAGCACATCCAAGCTTCGTACGAATTGCACGTAAATGATAATAATTGCACCAAATTCACAATAATTGCACCAAAATGACATCGAATTGCACCAAATTCACAATAATTGCACCAAACACAATATTGAATGGTATTTAAATACTGACAGCATCACGATGAAAAAGAAGGAGAGAAATGAACTCCTTCTTTTTCGCATAATTCTAATTCAATCCAAAAACAGAAACTATCTTAAATCGGAAATAACAACTTCAATCCAAACCCGACAAGAATACTCCCGCCCAATAACTCTCCGTACGTGCCGAGCCATTGTTTTGCATGACGTCCGATCAGAAGCCCCGTCCATGTTAAAATCGTGCTGACAATTCCAAACATAAGTACCGTTATCGCTGTCCTAGTACCATAAATACCAAGACTTAAACCGACAGAAAAACTGTCAACGCTCACACCAAATGAAAATAAAAACAGCCCGAAGCCGATGGGAAGCACACGATCCTTTTCTTCTCCAAAGAAGGAAGAGTAAATAATATGAAAGCCAAGGCCCATTAAAAGTATCCCGCCTGCCAGGGTGGCAATAGAGCCAAATTGCTCCGTCAGCATCCTGCCGATTACTATCCCGATGAGCGGCATAACAATATGAAAAATTCCAATGGTAAGTCCTATGTAAAAGATTTGCCTCAGCCTCAGTTGAACCATTCCCATGCCGAGGCTGACAGAAAAAGCATCGAGTCCTAAGGCAAATGCCATGATTAAAAGCGTTAGCAATTCTCCAACAATGTAATGGATATCCATGTTCCCCCTCCTCGGACTTGCTACTTAACAATATGCACGTCCAAGGAAGTTTAGAAGCTAATTCTGAAAGATTACAGTATGCCCGCTTGCTTTTAGTAAACGATTCATAATGGCAATCCCGATTCCCTCGTTCGGGAATGATTCGCTGAAAATTACATCGACTCCTGCTGCATCGAAAGCCCGCAATACATCATATAATTTCGCAGCTACCGTCGTTAAATCGCTGCGGTTTCCGCATGTGATAACTACATCACCATCATAAAATGCTTCGTTTTCTTCTGTAGTAAGAATTCCAGTCTTGAATCCTTCCGCTTTCTTTTCATTTACAATCTTCTGCAAGAACTCTCTCGTTCCCTCAACGATGGTTAACGGAGCTTTCGGCGCGTAGTGCGTATACTTCATCCCCGGTGATTTTGGCGTTTGTGTTTGGTCTTTTAATGCCTCATCCATGAAAACTTCTCCTATTACTGCTTCTAACTGCTCTTTTGTAACGCCTCCCGGACGAAGAATGACCGGAACTGTATCCGTACAATCCAATACTGTAGATTCAACTCCTACTCCCGTTGCTCCTCCATCTACAATTCCCGCAATCTTGCCATTTAAATCTTCATATACATGGGCTGCCAAAGTGGGGCTTGGACGCCCTGAACGGTTTGCGCTAGGAGCTGCCACAGGTACATTGGCTTGCTTTATCAGAGCCAGTGCAATCGGATGGTCTGGCATCCTTACCGCAACTGTGGATAATCCTGCGGTTACCCGCTCGGAGATTCCTTCTTTTTTCGGCAGTACTAACGTTAATGGCCCCGGCCAAAAATGCTCCATTAACGTTTCCGCTATGGAAGGAACGGCAGAAACAATCGAACCTAATTGTTCTTTTGTCGCTATATGCACAATTAATGGGTTATCACTTGGTCTTCCTTTTGCCACGAAGATTTTTTCTACCGCTTCACTTGAAGTTGCATCAGCTCCCAATCCGTAAACCGTTTCCGTTGGAAAGGCTACAACTTCCCCTTGTTGTAATAAAGAAGCTGCTTCTTGCAGTTGTGGATAATCTTCTTTTTTTTCAACAACTTTATCCACAATCCATACTTTTGTGTTCATTGTTACTCACGTCCTCTATATACGATAATTCCTTAATATTTATAGTTTACTATGGATAAGTTACGAAATACAAACAAGGTTTATCCACAATTTGTGGATAAACCTTGTTAATCGGTGGATAACTCTGTGAATAGTTCACACTCCATCACAAGGGCATTTGGCTGTTCCTTCGCCTTTTTATAGTGGACAAGTTCTTGAATAAGCGGATGAACGTTTTCGTTATCCACAATGGCAAAACCAAACATATGAAACAGTTCAAGAGAAATTGGTTTATTTGTAATTAAATAGAGCTTCTTCAGCTGCTTCTTGTGCAATTTCTGCAAAAACGTTTGAAAAAATTGCACAAACAAGGACTTATCCACAGCCGGTGACATAATAAGAGAACGAAGAAGCCCGTTTTCTCCTGCCTGCTCATATCCGATGGCAGCCGCAATCTCCTGTTTCTCGTCCTGTAAAATCATAAACTGATGGGAAATCTCCTCTATCTGTTCTTCTTTCATATTAGCTTGTCCTAAAAAACGAATGAGCCTTTCTACATCCTCCTGCTTTTGTACATGGCATAAACATATCCCCTCTCCTCATACTCCTTAACACGTAATGTATGAGAAGAGGGACAAGTTTAGAACTTATTTTTGCAACAGAGAGGAAAGTACTTCAACAAATAACAGCTTTACTTCCGGTTCTTCCTCTTCTGTCACCTGTATCTTTTGCTTTTTCTTTTCTTTGACAGGATTCCCTGCTGTTTCTTCTGTAAGCTCCTCAGCCAGCTTCTTCTCTTTCATAAGAACAGCTTGATCCTTCTTTGTTTTCTTTTTAGCGGCTGACACTTGAACAGATGGAGATGCTTTTACCTTTTTGACTTCAGCAGTTTCTTCCGCTTTCTTCATCTCTTCTTTCGTTACTGCTTCTTTTTTCATTTCTTTCGCTTTTACCGCTTTCGGCTGCTCCTTTTTTACAGCATCGCCGTTAGAGAAATCCAAGAAGCATAGCGGCGGGAATAATACACACCACCAGTTTGCTCCTTCTCCTTTACCTAGCGTGACAAGAACTGCTTCGTACTCGCCTGCCGGATAAATAAAATTGCCGTACATTTTTGTCGGAAACTTGATATGTTTGCTAAACTCCACCGTGAACGTTTGGTTGCTTCCTTCTTCTTTTAACGTTTTCGCCACTGTTTGTTCAATTTCCGGCACATGGCTTTCAATTACATCTCTAGCTTCTTGAAATGATGTCAAATCTTGTACCCAGGCGTCGATTTGTTCCTTTACTTTATCCCTTACTTTTCGCTTTAAGGCTTGGTCCTCAACAGAATCACTGTTTGCCAGAATGCGTAAGCGGATGGCTTCGTTTGGAATCACGATCGGATTGCTCGCTTCAGCTTTTTTATATCCAAAGTACACAGTAAATTGTGTACCGATTACCATTAAAATCAAGAACATAATAACTTGTTTTTTCATTTCTCCACACCGTCCCTTCACTAACACAGTGTGGACAGCTTTTGTTGTTTCTAAACTAGCAAATGAAAAAATCTAGTATTCTATGAAGAAAATCTTTCTCGACCATGGTAAGCTCCCTCCGGTCAACACTCCGCACACAAATAGGGATTTGGGATTATTCAGTCAAATTTCTGATTATTTCAATCAATCTCCTAATTATATCGACGGAATTTCGATTATATCGATAAAATCCCTGATTATGTACAAAGCACGCCCGCCTTGGGAGTACTATCCGATATCCGCAAACACCATTCGGTCTTTGCCGTTAATATCAAATACAACCTCAACAGCTGCATGCGGAAACGTTGCCTCCAGCATTCGCTTCACAATATCTCCTTGCCCGACGCCGACTTCAAATGCCACAATGGCGCTTGGCTGAAGGACTTTCGGCAATTCGTCCATAAAACGGCGATAAAAATCAAGGCCGTCCTCGCCGCCGACTAAGGCGCGTTTTGGCTCATGCTCCTTCACTACAGAAGAAAGCTGCGTCCAATCTTCATACGGAATATACGGAGGGTTTGATACAACGACATCAAGCTTAATTCCGCTTGAGATAAACGGCTGAAGCAAATCTCCATGAAGAAAAGTCACACGCGCCCCCAGTTCTTGAGCGTTCTTCTTTGCCACCTCAATGGATTCATCGGCAATGTCCACTGTATACACATTCAGCTTCTCATGTTCTAGCGCCAATGTAATGGCGATTGCTCCGCTTCCGGTTCCGATGTCAGCAACCGTAATTTCTTTGTTGCCATATTTCTTTTTCACTCGTTCTAATACTCCGACAACAAGCTCTTCTGTTTCCGGACGAGGAATCAGCACTTCTTCATTCACATGAAATTTTCGTCCGTAAAAATGCTCATACCCGGTTATATATTGGAGCGGAATGCCTTCTCCATGTTGCTTTACCAGCTTGGCAAGCGTTGTTTCTTGTTCCGGGGTCAGTTCTTCTCTCATGTTCATCAGAAGGCCTGTCCGATTCGTTTGCAGCACGTGGCAAAGCAGCAATTCACCCGCATTGGCATCCCGGTTTCGTTCTTTTAAAAAAGAAGAAGCCCATTCTAGGGCTTCATACACTTTTTGAGGCATTAGAGGCTTGCCTCCATCTTCTTTGCTTGGTCCTCCATAATCAAAGCGTTGATAAATTCATCCAGCTTCCCTTGGAGAATTTGGTCAAGCTTTTGAATGGTCAAACCAATACGATGGTCCGTTACGCGGTTTTGCGGGAAGTTATACGTACGGATACGCTCGGAACGGTCACCTGTACCAACTGCTTGCTTACGAGTTTGGTCGTATTCCGCTCGTGCTTCTTGTTGAAATTTATCATAAATACGTGCACGTAGTACTTTCATTGCTTTTTCTTTATTCTTAATTTGCGATTTTTCATCCTGACATGATACAACAATGCCCGTAGGAATGTGCGTCAAACGAACTGCAGACATTGTTGTGTTAACGCTTTGTCCGCCCGGCCCGCTGGATGCAAATGTATCTACGCGAATATCTTTTTCATGAATTTCTACTTCCACCTCTTCAGCTTCCGGAAGTACGGCTACCGTTGCAGTTGATGTATGGATGCGCCCGCCGGATTCTGTTTCCGGCACACGCTGCACACGGTGTGCCCCGTTCTCGAACTTCATCTTAGAGTATGCGCCCTTACCATTGATCATGAAGATGATTTCCTTGAAGCCGCCAAGCTCTGTATAGCTTGCTTCAATAACTTCCGTCTTCCAGCCCTGCATTTCCGCATAACGGCTGTACATACGGTATAAATCGCCTGCAAACAATGCCGCTTCATCTCCGCCGGCAGCGCCGCGAATCTCGATGATAACGTTCTTATCGTCGTTAGGGTCTTTTGGAAGAAGCAACACTTTCAGACGTTCAGATAACTCCTTTTCTTGCGCCTCAAGTTCAGAAATTTCTTCTTTTACCATTTCGCGCATATCGGCATCAAGCTTCTCCTCAAGCATCGCCTTCGCATCCTTTAATTGGGTGCGAACACTTTTATATTCACGATATACTTCTACTGTTTCTTGTATGTCGGATTGTTCTTTTGAATATTCACGAAGCTTCTTCGGGTCATTCACGACCTCAGGGTCACTCAAAAGCTCGTTCAGCTTCTCGTAACGGTCTTCAACAGCCTGTAAACGATCTAACACGTTATTCACCTCAACATAAGTACTCTTAATAATATAGTATAGGCTACAAATTTATATAAAAGCAAATAAATTCCGAGAAACACTGACTATCCGCTTTACTTTGGTACAGTATGACAATGACGGCAGCGCGGTTCGTATGATTCCGATGCTCCGACTAAAATTATAGGATCATCGAACGATGCAGGTTCACCGTTAATCAAACGCTGTGTACGGCTTGCTGGAGCTCCGCACACTGAACACACTGCTTGCAGCTTCGTCACATATTCCGCAATCGCCATGAGCTGAGGCATCATTCCAAACGGCAGTCCTCTGAAATCTTGATCCAGTCCCGCAACAATAACGCGATATCCGCGGTTTGCCAGGTCCTGCACTACTTCTACAATATTGTCATCAAAAAACTGCACTTCGTCCACTGCCACAACATCGATATCTTCTGTTACATAATCATAAATTTTCAAGGACGACGATACCGGGATGGCTCTCACTTTCGCACCATTATGCGACACCACATCTTCCTCGCTATAGCGATTATCAATGCAAGGTTTAAACACAATAGCTTTTTGCTTTGCAAACTGCGTACGGCGTACACGGCGAATCAGCTCTTCCGATTTACCTGAAAACATGCTGCCGCAAATCACTTCCAGCCATCCGTTTTGATTCATCAAATACATTGAGAACCACTCCCCCTTCCCAAGAAAAGTCATCTATATTAAGTATGTTCATATTCGGTCTATGTGATAAAGAAACGGGCATTCGCTCTTGTGGACGAATGCCTTGATTCATTGGCTAGCATTTCTGCCTGCGTGCGGAAATGCTTTTTCTCGTTGGTGTCTAACTTTTTCATCCAGCTTCCATCTGAAAAATAACCTTCCCCATCGCATTGCTAAAAAGCAGCTTTGGTGGAAGAACGCTTCCAGGGTAAACTGCACCGCACGGCTTGTGTACGGGACGTTTTCCAGAGGGAGCCAGGCGGGATGAAAAAGCTTTTCTTATCATTCCGCAAAAAAAGCAGGCAAGCGGATAAGCACTTGCCTGCTTTTTTATATTACTTAAGGCCGTATTTTTTGTTAAACTTATCTACGCGTCCAGCAGCTGTAGCAAACTTCTGACGTCCTGTGTAGAACGGGTGAGAATCAGAACTGATTTCCACTTTGATTAGTGGATAAGTGTTTCCGTCTTCCCAATCGATAGTTTCGCTGGAGTTCATTGTAGAACCGCTTAAGAATTTAAAGCCTGTGTTCACATCCATGAATACAACCTTTTTGTAGTTTGGATGAATTCCTGCTCTCATTCTTTTCATCTCCTTCCGCCCTGAATCATTTTCGAAACAGAGTTTTCATACTGGCTAGAATCATTTCTAGTAGTGATGAAACACACATGATGAAATTATAACAAGGCTTTATTTTTTTTGCAACTGCCTATTTATGGTTTCCTTACTTCGTCGTTACGACACCTTTTCTCTCTTCGTTAATCTTTTGGAAAAACTCATCGTTTGATTTTGTAGTGCGCAACGTGCGCAAGAATCGCTCTGTAAAATCAGGGGTATCCGTCATAGCTTTGCGGATAGCCCACAGCTTGTCTAAATTGTCCTTTGGCACTAACAACTCTTCTTTACGCGTACCGGAACGGCGAATGTCGATTGCCGGGAAGATACGTCGTTCAGCCAAGGAACGATCTAAGTGAAGCTCCATGTTCCCTGTTCCCTTAAACTCTTCATAAATCACATCATCCATACGAGAGCCAGTATCGACAAGCGCTGTCGCTAAGATAGTTAAGCTGCCGCCTTCTTCAATATTACGTGCAGCCCCAAAGAAACGCTTCGGGCGATGGAATGCAGCCGGGTCGATACCGCCGGATAATGTACGGCCGCTTGGCGGAATGACAAGGTTGTAAGCACGTGCTAAACGCGTAATACTATCCATAAGAATAATTACGTCTTTTTTGTGCTCTACAAGACGCATCGCACGTTCTAATACAAGTTCCGCCACCTTAATATGATTTTCTGGCACTTCGTCAAACGTTGAGCTTACAACGTCCCCTTGTACAGAGCGTTCGATGTCTGTTACTTCTTCTGGACGTTCGTCAATCAATAATACAATCAATTCTGCTTCTGGATGATTTGTCGTAATGCTGTGAGCGATTTCTTTTAACAGCATGGTTTTCCCCGCTTTTGGAGGAGCGACAATCAACCCGCGCTGTCCGAATCCGATCGGCGAAATTAAATCGATGATACGAGTGGAAAGATTGTTCGGTTCTGTTTCCAATTTCATTTGACGATTTGGATAAAGCGGAGTTAATCCAGGGAAGTGAACACGTTCTTTCGCAGATTCCGGGTCATCCCCGTTGACAGCCTCTACTTGCAAAAGTCCAAAATAACGCTCATTTTCCTTCGGCTTTCGAACCTTTCCGGAAACTTTATCTCCGTTGCGCAGGTCGAAGCGGCGAATTTGAGAGGCAGAAATATAAATATCTTCTGAGCTTGGCGAGTAGTTGATTGGACGTAAAAAGCCAAAACCTTCAGATTGAATAATTTCAAGTACACCTTCCATAAAAAATAGACCGTCTTTTTCAGCTTGAGCTTTTAAGATTGCAAAAATAAGTTCTTTTTTGTTTAATTTGCTGTAATACGAGATTTTAAATTCCTTTGCGTGCTCGTAAAGCTCCTTTAATTTCATATTTTCTAATGCTGATATTGTTAAACTCATTCATACACCACACTTTAACTTATTCTCTTTTTTCATTGATTGGATTTTGATTTTGAAGTAGCGGAAGGTATTGTGTTAGGAAAGGTAATTCTCTCTTTATACAAGCAGCATAATATTCCCTATTGTAACCTCTTTTTCTAGTTTTAATCAACTTTTTCTATGAGAAAAAAGCAGATGAATGCTTAACAAAGAAGCAGCGAAGGCATTCACCTTCGCTTGCTTCTTTTCTTATTTCATTACTAGATTCGGTTTTTTATGAAGACTGTGTCTTCCATCGATGAAACGCACCGTTCCTGATTTTGCACGCATAACGACAGAATGAGTCGTTCCTACTGTACCTTTAAATTGCACGCCGCGAAGAAGTTCTCCGTCTGTCACTCCCGTGGCAGCGAAAATAGCATCATCTCCGCGTACAAGATCTTCCATGCGAAGAACGCGATTTACATCAGCAATCCCCATATTTTTACAACGAATCAATTCTTCCTCGTTTTGCGGAAGAAGCTTGCCTTGAATTTCTCCACCTAAGCATTTGAGCGCCACTGCAGCCAGCACGCCCTCAGGTGCTCCTCCGGAACCAAATAAAATATCTACCCCTGTATGATCAAACGCAGTATTAATGGCTGCTGCCACATCTCCATCATTAATGAGCTTAATTCGAGCCCCCGCTTTTCGGATTTCTTCAATGATGTGAGCATGGCGAGGACGATTCAGAATTGTTGCGACAACATCTTCTATGTCCTTTCCTTTTGCCTTTGCAACTGCACGAAGATTATCGATAATCGGCGCGTTAATATCAACGGCTCCCACAGCCTCCGGACCAACTGCAATTTTGTCCATATACATATCCGGAGCATGAAGAAGATTGCCGTGGTCTGCTACAGCAATCACAGCAAGTGCGTTCCATCCGCCTGTTGCCACGATGTTTGTTCCTTCAAGCGGGTCAACGGCTACATCGACTCTCGGACCATATCCCGTGCCGAGCTTCTCACCGATGTACAGCATCGGAGCTTCATCCATTTCCCCTTCTCCTATAACAACTGTCCCCTTCATCGGAACTGTATCGAACACGTCACGCATTGCTGTTGTTGCTGCATCATCAGCTTCATCCTTTTTTCCCCGGCCCATCCAACGCGCTGCGGATAAAGCGGCTGCTTCCGTTACACGAACCAATTCCATCGATAAACTTCTTTCCATGAAAATTCCTCCCCCTATTAATACTACGAATTTTGCATTTGCTCAATTTCTTGCTCTGTCATTCTCTCGCGCCAAATCTTGGCCCCTAAACCGCGCAATTTATTTTCTAAATCTTCATAGCCGCGGTCGATGTGCTCCAAGCCGGTAATTTCCGTAATGCCGTCTGCCATCAAGCCTGCTATCACTAAGGCTGCGCCGGCACGAAGGTCACTTGCTTTTACTTTGGCTCCTTGTAACGAAACAGGTCCCGTTACAATGGCAGAACGACCTTCGACCTTCATCTTCGCATTCATTCTTCTTAGCTCATCAATATGCTTAAAGCGCGCACCATAAATGGTATCTGTTACAACACCCGTTCCATGAGCTTTCGTCAGCAGGGCGGTAAACGGCTGCTGTAAATCTGTTGCAAATCCTGGATATACGAGCGTTTTGACATCTACTGTTTTCAATTCATTGCCGCCTCTGACTACCACTTGGTCATCATAGGTCTCAATCTGCACCTTCATTTCGCGCAGCTTGGCAATGACTGACTCTAAATGCTGCGGGATAACATTGTCAATGGTAATTTCTTTTCCTATCGCCGCTGCCATAATCATAAACGTTCCGGCTTCAATGCGGTCAGGAATGATAGAGTGATAACACCCTTTTAAAGAATCTACCCCGTCGATTCGAATGACGTCTGTTCCCGCTCCTTTTATACGTGCTCCCATACTTGTAAGCAGCGTAGCCACATCGATGATTTCCGGTTCTTTTGCCGCATTCTCGATAATGGTTCTCCCTTTTGCACGAACTGCTGCGAGCATAATATTAATGGTCGCTCCTACACTCACGACGTCTAAATAAATACGAGCACCGCGCAGCTCATCTGCACGAAGATAAATTGCCCCCTGCTCATTTGTTATAGTTGCTCCTAACGCTTCAAATCCTTTAATATGCTGGTCAATTGGACGAGGTCCTAAATGGCAGCCTCCCGGCAAACCGATCACCGCTTTTTTGAAACGCCCGAGCATGGCTCCCATCAGATAATAGGATGCACGAAGCTTTTTTACTTTTCCGTTCGGTAATGGCATAGCCACCATTTTCGACGGATCGACTGTCATTTCTTGGCCATTAAATGTAACAGCCCCACCGATTTCTTCAAGCAAATCCCCCAATATGTTAACATCAGAGATATTCGGAATCCCGCCGATTGTCACAGGTGTCTCTGCTAAGATAGTTGCAGGAATGAGAGCCACGGCGCTGTTCTTTGCGCCGCTGACTCGAATCGAACCGTTAAGGGCATGTCCTCCCTCAATAATTAACTTTTCCATTATATGCTCCCTTCCAGCAAAAACTATACAATCACTTTTAATGGATTAACCACGATTGTTCCAGTCGTTTAAGAACTGCTCAATTCCTTTGTCTGTGAGCGGGTGCTTCATAAGCTGCAAAAATACTTTATATGGAATCGTCGCAATGTGTGCTCCGCGCAAAGCTGCTTCTGTCACATGAATCGGGTGACGAACAGACGCAGCGATGATTTCTGTTTTAATATTATGCTGAATAAAGATGGAAGCGATAGTATCGATCAGATTAAGCCCATCTTGTCCAATATCGTCTAAACGCCCTAAAAACGGTGAAACATAAGTAGCGCCTGCACGCGCAGCTAATAACGCTTGGTTTGCATTGAAAATTAACGTAACGTTTGTTTTAATTCCTAATTCGCTGAATGCTTTTACCGCCTTCAAGCCGTCTGGAGTCATTGGAACTTTTACCGTAATGTTCGGAGCGATGGCAGCCAGTTCTTTTCCTTCTTCAATCATTTCTTCCGCTTTTGTTGCAATAACTTCCGCACTTACAGAACCGCTTACCTCTTGCGCAATTTCACGTAAGCGATCATGAAACGAAACTCCCTTTTCCTTCGCAACAAGACTTGGGTTCGTTGTTACACCTGCCAAGATTCCCATGCTGTTAATTTCTTTAATCTCTTCCAGGTTTGCGGTGTCGATGAAAAACTTCATAATAAAATCCTCCTTAAATGAATGTCTATATACTATCCCCTATTATTTTGTTCTCCTCAACCTTTTTCGATGCTTATAGCGGCTTTTCCTATGTCCTTGTCTATTTTTGTAAAATGGTGACGTTTACATTATACAACGAAATGAAACCGTCTAAAAGTCTAGACGGTTTCATTTAAGTTTTTGAATATTACTAATTAAAATGCTTTTCCGTTGGAACCGAACTCACGGATTTTACCAATTACCGTTTGCTTGATCGCTTCACGGCCTGGTCCGATGTATTTACGAGGATCGTAAACTTTTGGATCGTTATTTAATACTTCACGAACCGCTTTTGTAAACGCAATTTGGTTTTCAGTGTTTACGTTGATTTTAGACGTACCTAAAGAAATCGCTCTTTCGATATCATGAGTCGGAATACCAGTGCCTCCGTGCAATACTAATGGTACACCAGTTAAGTCGCGAACTTGCTCCATTTCTTTGAAGCCTAAGTTTGGTTCACCTTTGTAAGGACCGTGAACGGAACCTAATGCCGGCGCTAAGCAATCAACACCAGTGCGTTTTACAAGCTCTGCACACTCGTTTGGATCAGCGTAGATTACACCTTCAGCCACTACATCGTCTTCTTGACCGCCAACTGTACCTAATTCCGCTTCAACAGATACGTTGCGCTCATGAGCATATTGTACTACTTTTGAAGTAGTTTCTACGTTTTCTTCAAACGGATGGTGAGAAGCGTCAATCATAACAGATGTAAAGCCTGCATCGATTGCTTCTTTACATTTTTCGAAGCTGGAACCGTGGTCTAAGTGGATTGCCACAGGAACTGTAATCTTCATATCTTCCATTAATCCTTTAACCATCATAACAGTAGTTTTGAAACCGCCCATATGACGAGCAGCGCCTTCAGATACGCCAAGGATAACAGGAGATTTTTCTTCTTCTGCAGCAGCTAAAATCGCTTGTGTCCATTCTAAGTTATTGATGTTGAATTGACCTACCGCATACTTACCTTCCAATGCTTTATTCAGCATTTCTTTCATTGAAACTAAAGGCATGGTGAATCCTCCTTATAACAAGACCATTTTTTATCCGATAAGTTCTTATCAAATGGTAGTATGACCATCGCTAGAAAAGATATGTAACGAAAACATACCGGACAATTTTCTACATTTCATAGCATACCAACTTGGCCGAATAATCTCAACCAAATTCACTTGCAAACCTTGAAATGAAAGCGTTTTTCTAAAAATTTTTTCTAAAATTGTCACATACCATTATGCATTTACGGCTACTTCATTGCGCACCGCTTTACGAATCTCATCAATATCAAACGGTTTCGCAAAGTGAGATAACGCCCCCAATTCCTTTGCTTCTTGAATCATGTCCAGCTCACCGTAAGCCGTCATTAAAATGACTTTAATATCTTTATCAATTTCTTTGACTCTCTTTAAAATTTCAATGCCGTCCATTCCCGGAATCTTCATATCTAAAATCACTAGATCCGGACGATCCTTTTTTACAATATCAATCGCTTGAAATCCATTTGCAGCTTGATATGTTTGATAACCCTCTTTTTGAAATACTTCGTTCAACAAAATACGAATGCCGTATTGGTCGTCTACAATCAAAATCTTTCCGGCCATTTGCCCCATCCTTCCCATCATTGTTCTATTTTATTTTTGTAGTTTCCCCAAATATACTACCCAAATTATTTCTTTATACGTTGTTTTTTTTCCTGCTTTCTGCAAAATTTCGCCTTTTTCTCAAAAATGTTTATAATTGATGTCGAAGAATGAAAAGGAGGGAACCTCGTGTTAAAGATATTTTCCACACAATTAACCGGCTACTTCAAACGGATTGCCGAGCAAGAAGAATTGAATTTAGAAGACGGAGCAAGGTTATTGGCGCAAGCGCTTATCGGCCACGGCTCTGTTTACATACACGGAACAAAAGAAATGCAAGCTGTCGTCTTTGAAGCAACGATGGGGGAAGAACCGCTTCAAGGAGCAAAACCGCTGTTCACAAATGGGGAAATGGCTGACATTACACCAGCTGACCGCGTTCTCTTATTCAGCCGTTTTTCTACAGATGAGGAGGCAGTGTCGTTAGCCAAACAGCTGCAGAAGGAAGGAATATCTATTGTCGGCGTATCTGCTTTAAAAGATGGGGAAGAATCGCTGGACCAATATGTGGATGTCCATATCGATACAAAGTTAACAAAAGGACTCATTCCCGATGAGGACGGAACGCGCTATGGCTTCCCGAGCATTATGACTGCATTGTTTGCTTACTACGGCTTAACCTTTACCATCAAAGAGATTTTGGCTGATTATGAATAAAAGCATCCTTCCCATGAAGGATGCTTTTTTAAGAAATCACAAACTCTTCTCTTTGCCACAGTGCCCAGCATGATGGCAGTTTTTTTATATGGAGACAAATATTCTGAAGCGCATCTTGTGTTTGGTGCAATTGTACACGGTTTTGGCGCAATTATTTTAATTTCGTTCAATTGCACACGGTTTTGGTGCAATTATTGTGAATTTCATGCAATTGCACACAGTTTTAGCGCAATTATTGTGAATTTCGTGCAATTGTACACGATTTTGGTGCAACTATTATTATTTCCATGCAATTCAACTGAAAATCCTGCGGAGAAAAAGGGCGGGGCACAGGGGTATACCCGTGCTCGGTTTTTCTTATGAAACAAGATATTCTGCAATTCGCTTGCCGATCTGCGCTTGCACATAATTTGTGTAAGTATCATCTTTGACACCGGAGCAGAGAAGTGCAGCATAAATGACGCGGTTGTCAGCTTGAAAACGAGCAGCGTCATGCACCACGCCTTGTAATCCGCCCGTTTTGTTTGCAATCGTCACCCGGGTTTCATATTCCAGCAATCCAGGCAATTTTTCACGAAACTGCTGCTCGAGAAGCAGCTTGTAAAACGGCTCTCATAAAGGTGAGGCGTCCATATCGCGAAGCAGCTTTACCATATCCCGGGCTGTTGTTAAGTTGTCACCCCCTGCTTCTTTTTAGTCTTGCATCATGTATCGGTTTAATTCTGTGTTCACAAGCCCTAATTCTTTTATCGTGTGCTGTATGCTGGCCATCCCCGCTTTTTCAATGGCCCAGTTCGTAGCATCATTATCCGAAACCGTGATCATAAGCGTCAACAGGTCCTTAGCAGTTAAAACGGTTTCCTTAGCAAACGAAGCGGCGATTCCGCTTCCCTTTACTTTGCCAAGAGAAGCGCAAGAAATCTGTTCTTGCAAATCAAACGTCCCTTGTTCCGCCTGCAGTAAGGCTGTTGCTAAAATCGGCAGCTTGATTAAGCTGGCTGGCCGATGAACCAAGCCGCTTTGATAGTGGTACGTTACTTCTCCTTCCAATGCAAGACTGACCGTTCCGTTCATTTTTCCAAGAAGCTGCTCAATATCTTGTATAAATGACATCTTACACATCCCCAACTCTTCGAATATTACAAAGCGCTCCTTCATAATACGTACCTGCAAGATCCAGAACCTCTATGGAAGCTCCTGTCATCGGCGCATGCAGCATCTTCCCGTCCCCTGCGTATACGCCTACATGATGAATGTTTCCGTTGCGTGCAAAGAACAGTAAATCGCCTGGCCGCCATTTTTCTTTCGGAATTTCGGCTCCAACTTCGGCTTGATCATGAGCATCACGCGGGATCAAATATCCGCATGCTCTCGCCAACGTATGAGTAAGACCGGAGCAATCATATCCAAACGCGCTCATTCCGCCCCACAGGTACGGCAGTCCTAAAAATTGCATGCCGTATGCCAGCAGCTCTTCTCCTGTTTTCTTTTCAGTGGGCATAATACCCTCTACAACAATTCCGGCTTCTGCCTTCACCTTTCGAGTTCCATCCGGTGTCGCAACAAATACCCACTCTCCCTCTTTTTTTAAAAACGGAAGGGATGTTTGAAATACAATGAATTGTTTTTTCTCCTCCTCTTCATCCAATAAAAGAGTTTGCGGAACTGTAACAATAAAGTTCTGCTTTTGTGTAAAAGTCCCCTTCCCTAACTGGGATTTGTGCATCCAGCCTGGGTACCCCTTCTCGTTTTTGGATGATGCTTGCGGCAGTACCAGTACCTCTGCCCACTCTCCTTCTTCTTTCACGATTTCTACTTCATCGCCAAGAAGCACCTGAGTTTGCATCAAGTTGTTTTCGTATAGTCTCATTCGTTCTTTATGCGTTAAGCTGTCCACCCAATATTTCATCCATCCTGAAGCAGAAAGCGCAAGCTCAAGCCACTCTCCTTCTACCGGATGCGTCCATACGTTTGCGACAGGTACGCGCACTGTTGCTTTCATCGTTTCTCCTCCTTTTGTTACGGACAAAACCATCGCTTTCGGCGATGGTTTTGCTTTTTGTATTATTTTATTTCTTGTCAGCCCACTTTAATTCCAAGTAGCCTACAGGATGGTAAACAACGCCTGTTACGTTATCTTTTTGCAAGTATGTTTTGTTATAAAAGTAAATCGGTACTACCGGAAGTTCTGTTAACAATAACTTCTCTGCTTCATATAAATATTCGAAGCGCTTCTTTTCGTCCTTTTCTTGCTTGGACTTCTTGATTAATTCGTCATATCGCGCGTTGCTCCATCCTGTACGGTTCATGGAGTTGCCTGTTGTAAAGTTTTCCAAGAAGTTTACAGGATCCCCATAGTCTGCAAGGAAAGAACTGCGGGAGAATTGGAGCTTACCTGCTTTTTGATCCGCAGAGAACACGTTCCACTCCATATTCGCAAGCTTAACATCTACACCTAGTGTTTCTTTAAACATTTGTTGAAGAGCTTCCGCTACCATTTTGTTCGGTTCGCTTGTGCTGTAAGTCAGCGTTACTTCCGGAAGCTGCTTATAGCCTTCCTCTTTCATGCCTTCTTCTAGCAATTGTTTTGCTTTTGCGGCATTTGTCTTGATTAAATCACCGTTTGTTTTACGGAAGTCTTTTCCATCTGCATCTTTAAAGCCGTAGGATACGATACCGTATGCCGCTTTTTGTCCTTGACGTTTTACGTATTTTGCAATTTTCTCTTGGTCAATCGCTAAAGAGAATGCTTTACGGATTTTTGCATTTTGGAACGGCTCCATTTTTACATTGAAACGGTAAAACTCTAAACCTGCTTGGTCTTCCATTTTTACTTTTCCTTCTTTAATCAGCTTTTCTGCTAATTCAGATGGAACGCTGGAGGAATCTAATTCTCCTGTTTGATACATTTGATACTCTGTGTTCGGATCGTTCACCATCGCCCACTTGACGCCGTCAAGCTTCACAGATTTTGCATCCCAATAATGCTCGTTCTTTTCAAATACCATTTCCTTTGAATGTTCCCATTTTGTCAGCTTAAACGGACCATTGCCTACAAATGTAGACGCTTCTTTCGCCCAGTTTGGATTTTTTTCGGCTACTTCCTTAGGAACCGGGAAGAAAGAAGGGTTTGTAATCACGCTTAAGAAAAAGGCTTGCGGACTTATTAACTTCACTTCAAATGTATACTTGTCCACCGCTTTTACTTTTACACCATCTGCAGAACCGCTGCCTGTATTGTAAGCTTCGGCGCCTTCAATGAAATATGCTAAAAATGCAGCAGGAGATGCCAGCTCAGGGCTTAACATACGCTGCCATGCATACTCAAAGTCCTCAGCTGTTACCGGTTTGCCGTTAGACCATTTCGCGTCTTTTCGCAAATGGAATGTGTATACTTTACCGTCTGAAGAAACATCCCATTTCTCTGCCGCTGCAGCTTCCGGCTTATGATCTTTGCCAAGACGTGTCAACCCTTCTCCAAGGTTGTTCAACGCATTCCAAGATACCCCGTCAAATCCAATCGGAGGGTCAAAGCTTGTTGGTTCATTACCGTTGTTTAAGCGTAAAATTTTCTTTGCTTCTTTTCCTTTTTCAGGTGAAGCGGATGAGTCTTGCTTTGCTGTACATGCGCTTAGCACAAGCAGCGCTGCCATTAAAATTGCCGACCACTTTTTCATACAATTACCCCTTTCCCACTATATGATTGTATAGAACTTGAGGAAAATGCTTGCTTTGCCCTCGGGTCCTGAAGCCAACATGCCGTTTGATGGTCTCCTGTAATGGCTGTCATTGGCGGATGCACCGCATCACATACCTCCATTGCCATCGGACAACGATCAACGAAGCCGCAGCCCTTTGGAGACTGGAACAAATCAGGAGGCGTTCCCGGAATGCTTCGCAACATATCCTCGCGTTTACTATTAAGACTTGGAATACTTTCCAGCAATCCTTTCGTATACGGGTGAGCCGGTGCCTTGAAAATTTCATGGGAGCTCCCCGTTTCGGCCAATTTACCTGCATACATGACCATGACTCGGTCCGCTACTTGCGCAACGACCCCCAGGTCATGGGTAATTAGCAAAATGGATAAATCCAGCTTTTGCTTCAAATCTTCCAGCAGCTCCAATATTTGAGCCTGAATGGTAACGTCCAAGGCGGTTGTCGGCTCGTCCGCAATCAAGAGAGACGGGTTACAAGCTAACGCCATAGCAATGACGATACGCTGCCGCTGTCCGCCGCTGAAATGGTGCGGATATTGACTTAGCCTTGCACGAGGGTTAGGAATCCCTACTAAATCCAGCAGTTCCAATGCCCGGTCTTTCGCCTGTTTTTTTGTAATTCCAAGATGCGTCATCATTCCCTCTGCCAATTGTGTTTCAATGCTCAACGTCGGGTTTAAGCTTGTCATCGGATCTTGGAAAATCATCCCCATCCGGCGTCCGCGCAAGGTGCGCAGTTCGGAAGGAGCCAAAGACAAAACAGGCTGGTCCGCTACGGTAATAGAACCTTCTACCCGCACGGCTTTACCCGGCTGAATCATCCCGAAAATACTTTTAGCCGTTACGGATTTCCCGGAACCGGATTCCCCTACAAGCGCCACCGTTTCTCCTCTTTCGATAGAAAAGGAAACGCCGCGCACCGCATGTACAAATCCCCCGTATGTACGAAACGAAACTTCTAAGTTATCTACTTGTACGAAACTCATAGCTGTTAATCTCCTTTCCGCAGCTTCGGATCAAGAGCATCCTGCAATCCATCCCCCAAGACGTTAAACGCAAACATTGTCAAGGAAATAAAAATGGCAGGGAAGAAAAGGCGCCACCAATCTCCTGTTAAAATAGCGGATAATCCATCATTCGCAAGCACACCCCAGCTCGCAAATGGAGCTTGAATGCCAAGCCCCAAAAAACTTAGAAATGATTCGGCAAAAACAGCCGATGGTACAGAAAGTGTCATATTTACAAGAATAGGACCAGCGGTGTTCGGAAGCAGCCCCTTTAAGATGATACGAAACGTACTGGCTCCCAACGTTTGTGAAGCTAAGATGAACTCATGAGAGCGCAGCTGCATCACCTGTCCCCGTACAATCCGAGCCATTCCCACCCAACCTGTGATTGTAAGAGCGACGAGGATAGTATGTAAACCCGGGCCCATAACCACCATAAGCAAGATTACAACGAGCAAGTACGGAATCCCATATAAAAGCTCTACAAAACGCATCATATAGTTATCGATTTTTCCGCCTTTATAACCAGAAAATCCGCCATATAACACCCCGATTGTCATATCAATAAGAGCAGCTGCCACTCCCACAAACAAGCTGATGCGCGCCCCGTACCAAACGCGGGCAAACAAGTCACGCCCAAGCTCGTCCGTTCCGAACCAATGCTTGGCACTTGGAGGCTGACTCCCTTCCACTACGTTTTGCTGCGACACATCGTACGGAGAGATGATCGGTCCAATGACAGCGCCTACAATTAAAAGAATTAAAAAAATAAGCCCCGTCATCGCCAGTTTGTTTTTCTTTAATCGGCGCCAGCCGTCTTGCCAATATGATAAAGACGGGCGCACGACCGCTTCTGCATTCCCTTGCTTCGTTCGTTTCACAAATAAAGTATCGATCGATTCCACTTCGTTTCACCTCACTTTTGATGATGCAGTTTAATACGAGGGTCTAGCCAGCTATAGAGTAAGTCCACTATAAGCAGCATCAAAATTAAAAATACGCTATAGAAAATGGTCGTTCCCATAATAACCGAGTAATCGCGATTGTTGATGCTCTCAACGAAATACTTGCCCATCCCCGGGATGGCAAAGATTTTTTCAATAACAAAGCTTCCCGTCAATACACCTGCTACTAACGTACCTAAAATAGTGATAATCGGAAGCAATGCATTTTTTAAGGCATGCACGACGATAATGCGCATAGGATGCAATCCTTTTGCATGAGCGGTTTGAATATAATCCTGCGTTAACACTTCCAGCATGCTGCTTCGCGTTAAACGGGCAATGATCGCTGTCGGTCCGGTTGCCAAAGCGATCGTAGGCAAAATCATATGCTTCCAACTTTGCCATGTCGCCACCGGCAGAATGCCCCAGTTAACAGCAACTTGCTGAATTAAAAAGGTTGCCAGAATAAAGCTTGGTACAGAAATACCGATGACTGCAAAGGTCATCGCTATGTAATCAATAATCCCGTTATGACGCAGCGCAGCGATTACTCCTAAAGTAATTCCGGCAAGAACGGCCAACAGGATGGCATATGTCCCAAGTTCAGCGCTGACCGGAAACCCGCGGCTGAGCAATTCATTTACGGAAGTATCAGACTGTTTCATACTGATTCCTAAATCACCTTTTAAAAGAGAAGTAATATAATAGAAAAATTGAACATGCAATGGCTCGTCCAAGTGGTAGCGTGCGTTCAAATTCTCTATCACGGCTTCGCTCGTTCCTTTACCTTGGTCTTGGTTGAATGGGGAACCAGGAACGCTGTGCATGAGTACGAATGTAACAGCGACGATGATGAACAAAGTAACAATTGTAGACAACGTACGACGAATTAAATATCGAAACATAATTTCCCCCCCTTTTGATGTAACTTTCTTTCTTTTGTTTTTTTCATTTAAATAATTAAAAATGTTCTGAATTATTATAAATTATACAGAAAATTAACGTATTTTTATATATCTTTTTACAAATTACATGTAGCTTTCTGAAATTTTTCTTCAATTATTTTTTACTTATTTAACCTGTGGTGCTAGTTCCAAATGAACTCTTTCCAACGTGTGCCTTCTCCCGTCTGTTCTAGGCTCCATTTTACTAAGAGAGTATGCGCAAATAAAATACTATCAAGAGCCAGTTCATATCCTGTGACAGACGTTGCACGG